>NZ_SBKP01000003.1 GCF_004122115.1 Sphingobium fluviale | reverse complement strand
CGGCATCGCCGCCAGCGAGCAGTTGGTCGAGTAAATCAGCCGGAATCAACGGCTCCTTGCGTCGGGACATAGTGGGTCTCCTTCTTCCCCATTATACCCGCCCACACACGGAAATCCTGACAGTCCCAACCGCTATGTGCAGATCCCGCACGAACCAACGCTCTACCATCAGCGCCACAAAATCGAGATCATGTTAGGCAGGCTCAATGACTGGCGTCGCATCCATACCCGACACTATAAACGCGCGCATCTTCATGTCAGCCATCTGTATCGCCGCAACCGTCATCTTCTGGATCAATCAATGAGCCCTGAACCTATTTGTATAGTCCGGTCATTTAATAGTTCGGGCTTAGGGTGAAGCGTTGAGGTTGGTTTGTAGAGCCTTTGCGGATGTATTCGTATGACGGGAGGCCGCGCAGCGTCTTCAGGTTGCGCGTGCAGTTCGACAAAGACGAGCTTGCTGGTCCAGTCGATCGCCTCCGGGCAACTCAGGCTCTCTTGACTATGCTGTATCGCTCAAGCAACTGCCTCAGTCGTCCCAGCCCTCCCGCATAGATCCTGCCCCATAGTGCATCCTTCCTTTCCCGCATGAATAATGCACCATCAATTCCCCAGACTAAACACTTTTAGAGCACAGAAGCGCTCCATTGCCTCGCGCAATAAGATTCGATCACTTTCCTGCCGCAATCTGAGTTCCGGTGTAAAGCGATCCGCCGCAAAGGGAAGCACCACCTCGCGGCCCGGCAGGACGATTGCCCCCATGGCGGACAGCACCTGCCGCGCCTGATAGTGCGCGAGGGCGCCGCCCATGCCGCCCGTCGCCGTGCCGATCAGCAGCACAGATTTGCCATAAAGCGGCGGATCGGGCGGGCGCGAAAGCCAATCGAGCGCGTTTTTCAGCACTCCCGGCATGCCGCGATTATACTCCGGGCAGGCGATCACCGCTGCGTCGGCCTCTGCAAAGAAGGCGCGCATATCCGCTACCGGGGCAGGATCACCTTCCTCGCGCAGATCCTTGTTATAATGGGGCAGTTGGGCCAAATCGTCATAGAGGGCGAGCTGCGCTTGGGGAGGAGCCAGCACCGCCGCCTCGCGCAGCAGCGCACTGTTGAATGACGCGCGACGCAAGCTACCCGGTAGCCCTGCAAAACGCAGCACCAGCTCGTCCCTTCCCCGCCCTTCTGCCACCTCGACCTTCATCAATAATGGACTGAGAAACGCACGCCATATGTTAGCGGCTGGGCATAGGATGTGCGATCCGCGTTGGCGGAAGGCACGACATAATTGGCATAGCGCGTGTCGGTGAGGTTGCGGCCGAATGCCTCGATCGAAAAGACATCGCGTGGAAAGGCGTAGCCCAACGTGGCATTAAGCACACCATAGCCGCCAGTCTTCACCCGCGCGCCCGGCGCCCAGAAGACGGCATCCGTGCCATAGAGATTGGTACTGGCGAAGAGGCGGCTCTCGTCACCCATCTTATGGTCATAGGAGAGGCCGACATTACCGCTGAACTCCGGGGTACGGGGCAGCGGATCACCCGACGCATCGCCAATGGTGAGCTGGTTGCCTCCGGTTAAACGCGGGATATAGATCTCGGCGCGCGGGAAGCTGGTGCCGACCGCGCGTCAGGCCGAACTCGCGTTGGGCGCCGAGGCTCGGCATCTCGTGTTCGTGCTGTCGGTGAGCGAGCGGCATAACTGGGGCAATGTACGCCGCAGACCTACGGAGAGCGCCGGGGAATATGCCGGTGTCCTCACTCTCGTAGGGGTGGACACGAAAATGCGCCTCAATGTCGCGACTGCTTTCGATTGCTCCTATGATGGCATCGTCGATCGCCAGCAGGTGTTCGCTCTACTTGATCTATTGATACCGATGGCCCCTGAAGTCGAGGTCGCGCTGTGCGACACAACCGGACGCGCCACGCCGCTTCAGGTCCGCACCCTTTTTGCGGAAGCAATGACCCGCTACCCTGCCTCGGTGCGGTGGGCGTTTCATGGCCATGACACCTATGGCCTTGGCACAGCCAATATGCTTGCCGCATGGGACACAGGCGTACGAATCTTCGACGCCTCCGTCGCCGGGCTAGGCGGTTGCCCCTTCGCGCCGGGCGCGACAGGCAATGTCGCCACCGAAGATGCCGTCTGGATGTTCGAGGGGATGGCCGCGCAAACCGGGATCACCCTCGCGGCTCTGGTGGAGATCGGCAAGCGGATAGAGGAGATACCGGGCGCGCAGACCGGCGGACGAGTACGCCACGCCCTGATGGCACGGGCGAACGAACACGCATGAGCAAGCCGGCGCTTAGGCTTTCGAGGCAGGAAGGGCCATATTCCGGCGCCTTTCTACTTTCTCCATAGCCCCGCCTGGGAGCCAGCGCATTGGGCCACGCTCAATTTGGTCCCCATCATGCCCCCCCCACAAAGGTCCGGTTGCCACTGAACGTGAATGGCAGAAGACTAGATTTTTAGGAAGTCTGTCCAGACAGATACGGACAGCGATGGACAGGAAATTGGAGCGGGTAGCGGGAATCGAACCCGCCTAGCTAGCTTGGAAGGCTAGTGCATTACCACTATGCTATACCCGCTTATCGCTGGGCAGCCCTTGCCACGGCCAAGGCACATTCGTCAACACGGCATACCGCTTTCTACACAGTCCACGGTCAAAATATGCGTTTTGAAACGCGGCACTGCCGATTGCCCCTTACGCTCCTTCTCCGCTTGGCCTATCCTCGCCTGATGAGCGGACAGATAGCACAGCAGTTCGATGTGTTTGCGCGCCTGGTGGCGACTGGAAATATTGCAGCCTGCTCGGAAGCGCTGCGTCTTTCACCCGCAACCGTGATAGAGACGATGAACGACTTTGAAGACAAGGTCGGCGTGCAGATATTCCGCATTGAGGATGGCAGTGTGGAACTGACGGAAGCTGGGCGCAGGATCGTCGCCGCGCTGGGCGAAATGCCGCCCGATGGCGCGAGTGACTGGACCGAAGCGCTGATCGTTTCCGATGAGGAAAACCGCCCGGCGATGTCAGGCAAACCATATCCTGATGAGCCAAGGCCGCACGCGCTTGAGATAGAGACAGTCGCTTATGAGCCGCTGGACGAGGATGCACCCGTCAGCCCCAAGCATTTCCGTCCGCACAGGCCACTGGCCATACCGCCTTTGCCAGCAGACGTCCCGGCCGCTGAGACGCCGACACAGGAACCTGAGGCGGAAGCGCTTCGCTCCGCCGGCCTTCCCCCCTCCCGCACGCCGGTGCAGACGATCACGCTCGCCTCGCACCCCGCGATCTTCAGTCATTTTCAGGAGGCGCTGCTGGCGTTCGAGGATGCCAGCCCGGATATCGGCATCACGCTGATGCTGGAGAGCATCGACGAGGAACAGGCCACCCGGCTGTTTTACGAACGCAAGGCCGACATCGCTTATTATTACGCGCTGGCCGAAGGGCGCAGCTTTCCCAGCCGTTATGCCTGGAGCGAGCGGATCTCGCTGTTCGTCAGCGCCGATCATCCGCTGGCGGCCGAGGAGGCGCTGGGCGCGCGGGAGATAGCGGCGCTGCCCTATGCGGCGCTGAAGCCGGGGAACCTCTCCCGCCTGCTGGCCGAGCAGGCGCTGAGCGAGAGCGGCCTTGCCCTGCCCGCGCCGGAGCTGGAGACGGACGACCTCTACGCCATCATGAAGCACCTCAAGGAGGGCACGGCGTGCTTCCCGGCCTTCGGGCCGATGGCGCGGGATTTCGGGAAGATGCGGGGGATCGAGCGACTGGCTTATGCCTCCGGTTTGCCGCAGGTGCAGGTGCGTCAGGCGATCCGCCCCGCGCTGGCGCAGGACCCGGCGGTGCAGGCGCTGGCGGAGTTCCTGTTCCGCTGATCCGGCATAGAAGTAGAGGGCTTTTTCCACGGTGAAAGCGGTTCTGCATTTTGCAATTGATATGTTATATCATTCACGGTAGAGCCCGCAGGCAGTGAACGCACACCCCGCACCCACCTTTTGCCGGAGCCTGCCCCGTGACCATAGCCGCCCGCCGCCCCTCCCCCGTTCTCCTCGCTTCGGCTGCCGCGATCCTCGTCGCGCCCGCGGCCGCGCTGGCTCAGGCACCGGCCCCGCAACCCACCCCCGCTTATCATGACCGCCCGGCGTCTGACATCATTGTCACCGCCCTCGTCAACCGCAGCCTTGAGGACGCGCTGGGCGGCGTCTCGGTCGTTGCTGGCGATCAGCTCGCCCGTGAGCTGCGCGGCACCATCGGCGAGACGCTGTCCCGCCAGCCGGGCGTTTCGGCCACCAGCTTTGGCCCCAACGCATCCCGCCCCGTGCTGCGCGGCCTTCAGGGCGAGCGCGTGCGCGTGTTGACCGATGGTATCGGCAGCTTCGACGTTTCCAACACTTCCGTGGACCATGCCGTCGCGATCAATCCGCTAACCGCAGAACGCATCGAGGTGGTGCGCGGCCCCGCCGCCCTGCTTTATGGTTCCAGCGCGATCGGCGGCGTGGTGAACGTGGTCGATGCGCGTATCCCGCACAAAATCCCCGACGAAGCCGTGCATGTCGAAGGCATCGCCACTTATGGCAGCGCAGCAGACGAACGCACCCTTTCCGGCAAGGCCGAAGCACCGCTGGGCGGCGGCTTTGTCGCGCATGTTGACGGCAGCTGGAGCAAGAGCAACAATCTGCGCACCGGTGGCTTTATCCTCACTCCCGCCTTGCGCGCCAAAGCCCTTGCGAGCGGCGACCCGGACATTGCCGAGCTGGCCACGCTCAAGGGCAAGCTCCCCAACAGCGCGGCGGAAAGCTGGGAAGTGGCGGGTGCCCTCGCCTATATCGGCACCGGCGGCGACATCGGCTTTTCGGTCAACCATATCGACAACAAATATGGCGTGCCCGCTCGTCTGGAGGTTGAAGAAGAAGAACATCACGAAGGCGAAGAAGAGGGCGAGGGCGAGGGCGAGGAGGAACATGGCCACGGCCATGAGAACATCACCCTCGCCATACGCCAAACGCGCGCCGACCTGCGCGCCGAACTGCACGCCGATGGCGCCTTTGTGGACCGCATCCGCCTGCGCGCAGGCTATGCGGATTATACCCATGCCGAGATCGAGGAAGACGGGACTGTCGGTACGCGCTTCTTCGCCAAGGGCATGGAAGGGCGCGCGGAGCTGGTGCAGACCAAGCGGGATGGCTGGGATGGCGTGAGCGGCGTCCAGATTTTCACCCGCGATTTCTATGTGGTGGGCGAAGAGAAATTCCTGCCGAAAAACAGCACGACGCAGTTTGGCCTGTTCACTCTGCAATCCCTCGATATGGGCAAGCTGCGCATCGAGGGTGGCGCGCGCTTTGAACATGCGCGGGTGAGCGCGGCGGAGGATGCGGACCTTGGCGTGCTGGCGCAGCAGCGCAGCTTTGATGCGCTGTCTTTCTCAGCCGGGGCGAGCCTTGAGGCCGCGCCGGGCTGGCGACTGGGGGTGAACGCCGTGCGCAGCGAGCGCGCCCCGGCGGCAGAGGAGCTGTTCGCGCGCGGGCCGCATGCGGGCACGCAGGCGTTTGAGCTGGGCAATCCCGCCTTCGGCAAGGAAAAGAGCTGGGGCGTGGAAGGCAGCGTCAAGGGCGCGGGCGCGGGCTATGCTGTGGCGCTCAATGCCTATCACAACTGGTTTGACGGCTATATCTATGACGCAGAGGTGGACGAAAGTGTCTGCCTCGCCGAGACTGGCCTGTCCGAGATAGAATTTCCCTGCTTCGCTTACAGCCAGGCCAATGCCCGGACCTATGGCTTTGAGGCGGAAGCGAGCGTGACGGCGGCGCGCTGGGGCGAGACGGCGCTCAACCTAGACGCCTCGGCAGATTATGTGCGCGCGACGATAAAGGGCGCTGGCCCTGCCCCGCGCATCCCCCCGCTGCGCGTGATGGGCGGCGCAGAGCTGGGCAATGACGTGTGGACGGTGCGCGCCGAGGCGGAACACAGTTTCGCGCAGAAGCGGGTCAACGCGCGCGAGACCGAGACGGGCGCGTTCACGCTGGTCAATGCCTCGGTAACCTGGCGGCCTGTACCAAATAATCGCGCGACCAGTGTCACGCTATCGGCCAACAATATCTTCGACGTGACCGCACGGCGGCACGCGAGCTATTTGAAAGACTACGCGCCGCTTGGCGGGCGCGATGTGCGGGTGACGGCCAGGGTGGGGTTTTAGGACCCACCCCCAACCCCTCCCGCAAGCGGGAGGGGAGCGAGACTTGCCAAGACGCAGGCGCGGCTAGTCGCAGCGGGGTGGGTAAAAAGGGCTGCATCCGCCATCCTCAAGGCGCCAGCACGGTGTCTTCTGCCTTAGGCAGCATCTCCGGATAATCCAGCGTATAGTGCAGGCCCCGGCTCTCGTGCCGTTTCAGCGCCGAGCGGATGACGAGGCGGGCGACGTCGACGAGGTTGCGCAGCTCGATGAGGTCCGGCGTGACGCGGAAATTGCCGTAATATTCGTCCACCTCTGACGCGAGCAGGTCTATGCGGTGCTTGGCGCGCTCCAGCCGCTTGGTGGTGCGCACGATGCCGACATAGTCCCACATGAAGCGGCGGATTTCCTTCCAGTTGTGCTGGACGATCACTTCCTCGTCGCTGTCGGTCACGCGGCTTTCGTCCCACGGTTTGATCGCGGGGGGCGCGGGCAGTTCGTCCCAGTGCGCGCGGATATGTTTGGCCGCCGCCTCGCCGAACACGAAACATTCGAGCAAGCTGTTGGATGCGAGGCGGTTGGCGCCGTGCAGGCCGCTTTCGCTCACCTCTCCCGCCGCATAGAGGCCGGGCAGGTCCGTGCGCCCGTCGAGGTCGATGATCACGCCGCCGCAGGTATAGTGCTGGGCGGGGACGACCGGGATCGGCTCTTTCGTGATGTCGATGTCAAGATCGAGCAGGCGGGCGTAGATCGTGGGGAAATGCTCCTTCACGAAGGCTTCGCCCTTGTGGCTGATGTCGAGGTGGACATAATCGAGGCCGAGGCGCTTGATCTCGTGGTCGATGGCGCGGGCCACCACATCGCGCGGGGCGAGCTCGCCGCGCTTGTCGTGCCGATCCATGAAGCGCTTGCCGCCATTGGGCGCGCCGGGGGGGAGCTTCAGCAGCCCGCCCTCGCCCCGCACCGCCTCGGTTATGAGGAAGTTCTTGACCTCAAGGTTATAGAGGCAGGTGGGGTGGAACTGGTTCATCTCCATGTTGGAGACGCGGCAGCCCGCGCGCCAGGCCATCGCGATTCCATCGCCGGTCGCGCCGCGCGGGGCGGTGGAGAAGAGATAGGCCCGCCCTGCCCCGCCCGTGGCGAGGATGGTGGCGCGGCCGATGAAGGCGTCGACGCGGCGGGTCTTGCGGTTGAAGGCGTAGACGCCCCAGACATGCCCATCGCCCGAATAGCGCTCCGCATTGCGGGAGGTGATAAGATCAATCGCCACCATATCGGGCATCAGGGTGATGTTGGGGTTGGCGGTGGCGGCCTTGACCAGCGCCTGCTGCACGGCGGCGCCGGTCGCGTCGTCCACATGCACGATACGGCGGTGCGAGTGGCCGCCTTCCTTGGTCAAATCCCAGCGCCGCCCGAATGCCGCGCCCTCGTTGAAGGGAACGCCCAGCCCGGCCAGCCGCTCTATCGCCGCTGGCGCTTCGGACACCACGAACTCGACCGTGGCGCGATCATTGAGGCCTGCGCCCGCGATCATCGTGTCCTCGATATGGCTCTCGAAGCTGTCGCCCGCATCCAGCACCGCCGCGATGCCGCCCTGCGCCCAGTTGGTCGATCCGCCATCGAGCGGCCCCTTTGCGAGTACCAGCACGCGCTTGTCCTGCGCGAGGGTGAGCGCCGCCGTCAGCCCGGCCGCGCCGGAGCCGATGATGATGACGTCGTAGGGTCGAATGGTCATCGATTACGCAGCCGCCGTCAGGTTGAGGAACACGTCCTCCAGATCCGGCTCGCGCGTGGCGACATCGACGATGCCGAAGCCCAGCGCCTGCACCGCGCCCAGCACATCGCCCGCATTGGCGCGGTCCTTGTTGAAGGTGATGCTGAAGACGCGCTCTCCCGTCTGCTCGACCTTGTCGAAACAGGGGTGAGAGGGAAGACCCGCGCCATCGCGATCCACGGTGACGATCACGATCTTTTCCTGCGCCATATCGACCAGTTCGCGCGTCGGCTTGTTGGCAATCAGGCGGCCGTGGTTGATGATGGCGATGCGATCGCACAGCTCCTCGGCCTCCTCCAGATAATGGGTGGTCAGCACGATCGTCACGCCCTGCGCGTTCAGCTCCCTCACATAGTCCCACAATTGCTGGCGCAGCATGATGTCGACCCCAGCCGTTGGTTCATCCAGCACCAGTATCGGCGGGGAATGGACCATCGCCTTGGCCACCATCAGCCGCCGCTTCATGCCGCCGGAAAGGGTGCGGGCATAGGCATTGGCCTTGTCCTCCAGATGCACCGCGCGCAGCAGCTCCATCGAGAGGCGCTCGGATTTGGGCACGCCATAGAAGCCCGCCTGATTCTCCAGCGTCTCAAACGGCGTGAAGAAGGGATCGAACATGATCTCCTGATTGACGATGCCGATGCTGTTCTTGGCGTTGCGCGGGTTCACATCGATGTCGAAGCCCCAGATCCGCGCGCTGCCCGATGTTTTGTTCACCAGCCCGGCAAGAATGTTGATCAGTGTCGATTTGCCCGCGCCATTGGGGCCGAGCAGGCCGAATATCTGCCCGCGCGGGATGTTGAGGCTCACGTCGTCGAGCGCCTTTTTCCCGCCTGCATAGACCTTGGAAAGGTGCGCGATCTCGATGGCGTTCTGGCTGGATATACTCTCGGTCATAGCTGCGTCATAGCGGCGAACAGGCGGCAAGCAAACGCCATATTGATAGCGGCCCGCACCGATGCTAAGGCGCTGGCGCATGAGCACACAGCCCGAAACCATCCGCACCGACAAGCGCCGAGTATGCTGCGACGGAACCGGCGACATTCCTGCCGCGCTGGGCCATCCGCGCGTGTGGCTGGAGATCAACGAAAGCGGCGCGGTGGAATGTGGCTATTGCGACCGGCGGTTTGTGTTGATCGGCGGGCCAGCCGACGCGCATTAAGAGCGTCGCGCGAAAAAGTGGGAACCGGTTTTTCGCAAACAGCGATGCGACATTGAAATCAGCTCTGGCATAGCGCGGCGCTGCCCTTATATCGGTTTCATGACCGATATGACCTCCCAATATACCGATGCCCGTGGCCTGCTCTATCGCGACGGGATGCTTGACCCCGATGGCGCGAAACGCCTCACCGCCGCCGCCCTCAAAAACTGCGACGATGGCGAGCTCTATCTGCAATATCGCGCGACCGAGAGCTTCGGCTTTGACGACGGGCGGCTGAAAACCGCAGATTATTCGACCGACAAGGGTTTTGGCCTGCGCGGCGTTTCCGGCGAGATGACGGGCTTTGCCCATGCGAACGAGATCAGCGAGGCTGCTATCAACCGCGCGGCGCAGACGCTGAGCCTGCTCGATCCGGCGAGCCAGGCCCCCGCCCCGCCGCCTGCGCGCACCAACCGGCATTTATACACCGAGGCCAACCCGCTCGAACTCGTCCCCTTTGCCGAGAAGGTTGCGCTGTGCGCCAAGATCGACGCGGTGGCGCGCGCCGCCGATCCGCGCGTCAGTCAGGTGTCGGTCAGCCTCGCGGGAAGCTGGTCGGTGATCGACATCGTGCGCGCCGATGGCTTTACCGCCAGCGACATCCGCCCGCTGGTGCGCCTCAACGTCTCGGTCATCATGGAAGAGAATGGGCGGCGCGAGACCGGCGTGTTCGGTGTTGGCGGGCGCTATCTCTATGACGGCGTGATGGAGGAAACGACATGGCGCCGGGCGATCGACGAGGCGATCAAACAGGCGCAGACAAACCTCCGCTCGGTCGATGCACCGGCGGGGGAGATGCAGGTGCTTCTCGGCTCCGGCTGGTGCGGCGTGCTGCTGCACGAGGCGGTCGGCCATGGGCTGGAGGGCGATTTCAACCGCAAGGGCACCTCGGCCTTTTCGGGGCGCATCGGCGAGCAGGTAGCGGCCAAGGGGGTCACGGTAGTGGACGATGGCTCTATCTTCGAGCGGCGCGGCTCGCTCTCCATCGATGACGAGGGCACGCCGACGCAGGAGACGGTGCTGATCGAGGATGGCATTCTCAAGGGCTATATGCAGGATCGATTGAACGCGCGCCTGATGGGCGTTGCGCCCACGGGCAACGGGCGACGCGAGGATTATGCCCACGCACCAATGCCGCGCATGACCAACACCTTCATGAAGGGCGGCGAGGATGACCCCGCCGAGCTGCTCAGCCGCGTGAAGGACGGCATCTATGCCAAGAGCTTTGGCGGCGGGCAGGTCGACATCGTATCGGGCAAGTTCGTGTTTTCCTGCACCGAGGCCTATCGCGTGAAGAACGGCAAGATCCTCGACCCGATCAAGGGCGCGACGCTGATCGGCGACGGGCCGGAGGCGATGAGCCGCATCAGCGGCATCGGCAACGACATGGCGCTGGATGAGGGCATCGGCATGTGCGGCAAGGCGGGCCAGAGCGTGCCCGCTGGCGTGGGCCAGCCGACGCTGCTGATCGACCGATTGACTGTCGGCGGCACGGGGAACTGACGGCGATGGACGCGCGCAGTTTCGATGTCATCATCATGGGCGGCGGGCTGGTGGGCCTGACGCTGGGCATCGGCCTGTCCGCCCACGGTGTCTCTTGCGCGGTGATTGACCCTGCGCAGCCTGAGGCAACGCTAGCGCCCAATTTCGATGGACGCGTGTCCTCCATTTCCAGCGCGAGCTGGAAGCTGTTTCAGGCGATCGGCATCGCGGAGCGGCTGGAGGGTAAGGGCTGCGCGATCGAGCGTATATGGGTTTCCGACGGGTTGCAGCCGGGCACGCTCGATTTTGCGCCACCGGAAGACGACGACACGCCGATGGGCATCATGTTCGAAAACCGCGAGACGCGCCGCGCCCTGCGCGAGTGCGCCGAAGCGGCGGAGCATCTGACGCTCTATCAACCCGATAGCGCGGTGGAGGTGCATCGCAGCCTTGAGGGCGTTTCCGTGACGCTGGCGAGCGGGGCGAAGCTCTCAGGCTCGCTGCTCGTCGGCGCCGAGGGCCGCGCCAGCCCGACGCGCGAGGCGGCGGGGATCACGGTCGCGAAATGGGCCTATGATCATGTCGCCATCGTCACGGCGTTTCATCATGAGGTCGATCACGCAGGCACGGCCTATGAGATATTCTACCCCGGCGGGCCGTTCGCGCTGCTGCCGATGCAGCCCGCCGTGCCGGGTAAATACCGCAGCGCTGTGGTGTGGACCGTGCCCTCTGCTCAGGCGCCGGCCATGCTGAAGCTGGGCGAGCGCGGGTTCCTGGCCGAGGCGCAAAAGCGGATCGGCGGCTTTCTGGGCGAGATCAGCCTGGCCGGGCCACGCTCCAGCTATCCCTTGGGTTATCACCGCGCGGCACGGATCACCGACACGCGCCTCGCGCTGGCGGGAGACGCCGCGCACGGCATCCACCCGATTGCGGGGCAAGGCGTGAACCTCGGCTTTCGCGATGTCGCGGCGCTGATTGAGGTGATCGTGGATGGCATGCGGCTGGGGCTGGAGCCGGGCGACGCGCAGCTTCTCACCCGCTATCAGCGCTGGCGCAGCCTCGATACGCTTTCGGTCACGATGGCGATGGGCGGGCTGGTGCGCCTGTTCGATGTGCCGGGGCGGCTTCCCTCGCTGGTCCGCCGCGCGGGGCTGGCGGCGGTGCAGAAGGCCGGACCGCTCAAATCCCGCTTTATGAACGAAGCGCGCGGGACAAGCGGCGCGCTGCCGCGGCTGCTGGCCGGGGAGATGGTGTAAACTCACCCCCCTTGAATCCGCTTTCCCTCTCCCTAAATCTCTTGTGTCCGGGCGCAGTAGCGGCGGACATTTTCAGCCGGATGCCATGACGGGTCCGGCGATTGGATAACTCGCTCAATAGAGGAGATATGATTATGCGTGGTTTTGACCTTACCCCCTATCGCCGGTCCACCGTGGGCTTTGACCGCCTTTTCGACCTGATCGAGAACAACGCGCGGGCCATTCAGGGCGATAATTACCCCCCGTTTAACATCGAGCGCCTGTCTGACGACAAGTATCGCGTGACGCTTGCGGTCGCGGGCTTCCGCGAGGACGAGCTGGATATCGTGGCCCAGCAGAACCTGCTTCAGGTATCAGGCCGCAAGGCAGAGCTGGGCAATGACGAGCGCGCCAAGTTCGTGCATGTCGGCATCGCCAACCGCAGCTTTGAGCGCCGCTTCGAGCTGGCCGATTTCGTGCGGGTAGAGAGTGCTGCGCTGGCCGATGGCCTGCTGGTGATCGAGCTGGTGCGCGAGGTGCCCGAAGCGATGAAGCCGAAGAAGATCGCAATCAATGGCGGGCAGATCGTCGAGATCGGCAAGCAGAGCGACGCGGCGTAAACCGAGCTTTTTGGATAGGGGGCGGGTTTATAAGGCTCGCCCCCACCCCAAACCCCTCCCCCCAAGGGGAGGGGCTTTTGTTTGCGTCAAACCAACTGGCGTTTTTAGACCAACCGGCTCTGCTTCACCGCCGCCTCGATGAACCCGGCGAACAGGGGATGCGGATCGAACGGCTTGGATTTCAGCTCAGGGTGGAATTGCACCCCGATGAACCAGGGATGATCCGGCCGCTCGACGATTTCGGGCAAGGTGCCATCGGGTGACATGCCGGAAAACAGCAGACCGCCCTTTTCCAGCGGCTCGCGATAGGCGGCGTTGACCTCGTAGCGGTGGCGGTGGCGCTCGCTGATCTCGGTGGCGCCATAGATGCCGGAGACGACGCTGTTGCCAGAGAGGCTGGCAGGATAGGCGCCCAGCCGCATCGTGCCGCCAAGGTCGCCCTCGGCGCTGCGCTTTTGCAGGCCCTCCGCGCTCATCCATTCGGTGATGAGGCCGACGACAGGCTCCGATGTTTCCCCAAATTCGGTGGTGGAGGCCGCCGCTATCCCGGCCGTGTTCCGCGCGCCCTCTATGCAGGCCATCTGCATGCCCAGGCATATGCCGAAGAACGGCACGCCGCGTTCGCGCGCGAACCGCACCGCCGCGATCTTGCCCTCGGACCCGCGCACGCCAAAGCCGCCGGGTACAAGGATGCCGTGCATCGGTTCCAGCCGCGCGGCGATGTCGCTATCCGGCTGCTCGAACAGTTCGGCGTCGATCCAGCGGATGTTGACCTTGACCCGGTTGGCGAGCCCGCCATGCACCAGCGCCTCGTGCAGCGATTTGTACGCATCCTGAAGGCCGACATATTTGCCGACAACGCCGATCGTCACCTCGCCCTCAGGGTTGGCGTGGCGATCCATGATGTCGAGCCAGCGGCTGAGCTCCGGCTCCGGCGATCCTTCGATGCCGAAGGCGCGCAGCACCTCTTCGTCCAGCCCCTCGGCATGATATTGCGTGGGGACAGAATAGATGCTCGGCGCATCGAGCGCGGGGATAACCGCCTGAGGCCGCACATTGCAGAACAGCGCGATCTTGGCGCGCTCGCTCTCAGGCAAAGGCTGTTCGCAGCGGCAGAGCAATATATCGGGCTGGATGCCCAAGCTGGTCAGCTCGCGCACGCTGTGCTGGGTCGGCTTGGTCTTCAGCTCTCCCGCCGCCGCGATATAGGGCACCAGCGTCACATGCACGAAGATCGACTGGCCGCGCCCCAGATCATTGTGGAGCTGGCGAATCGCCTCCATGAAAGGCAGGCTCTCGATATCGCCCACGGTGCCGCCGATCTCGCACAGCACGAAATCCAGCCCCTCGGTATCGGCCAGCGCGAACGCCTTGATCTCGTCCGTCACATGCGGGATCACCTGCACCGTCGCGCCGAGATAGTCGCCCCGCCGCTCCTTGGTGATGATCGTCTGATAGATGCGGCCCTGAGTCACATTGTCCGACTGACGGGCAGAAACGCCGGTAAAGCGCTCATAATGGCCGAGATCAAGGTCGGTCTCGGCCCCGTCGTCGGTCACATAGACCTCGCCATGCTGATAGGGCGACATCGTGCCCGGATCGACATTGAGATAGGGATCGAACTTGCGAATACGCACGCGATATCCACGCGCCTGAAGCAGTGCTGCAAGCGAGGCGGCCATCAGGCCTTTGCCGAGCGAGGAGACCACGCCGCCGGTTATGAAAATATACCGCGCCATGGGAGTGAAGGCTTAATCCTGTTTCATGAGAAAGGGCAAGCGCGCGATGATGCACGCCTGAAAATAATTAGGCTTGACGAAGGAATCGCGTGATTATTGCGCGAGCGGCACCGCGCCGTTGGCAGCGCCCTGTTCGCCCACGCTTTGCGCGGCATTCGCCAGCGGATCGCCCGCGCCCGGAGCCGCCGCGCCCGGCTGGGCAAGCGGCGCGGCCTGCTTCGCAAGCGAGGTATCGATCTGCGACGGCGCGCGCTTGACCGAGGCCATCACCGCCAGCGCGATGCTTAAGGAAACGAAGATCGTCGCCAGCACCGTGGTGGAGCGGGTGAGGAAATCCGCAGCGCCGCGGGCAGACATGAAGCCGCCTGGGCTGCCACCCATGCCAAGGCCGCCGCCTTCCGAGCGCTGCATCAGAACAACGGTGACGAGGCATGTGGCGACAATCGCCTGCACCACGAGAAGGAATGTGAACATCGGTTATGCGTTATCCTGAAACATTGCTTGCCCGCCCTTAGCCGGGATAGGCCGCGCGTTCAACCCGTCGGAGCCGCTTGAGACTTTAGAACTTCACCCGCGCGGTGAAGCGGGCGTTGATCGGCGCGCCGGTGGAGATGTTATTGTTGTTATGCGCGTCGGAATAATAAGTCTCATCGAGCAGGTTCTCGATATTGACCTGAAGTTGCACCTTGTCTGACGGGCTGAAAAACAGCGCGGCATCCACGCGGGTGAAACCGGGCAGGCGCGTCGCGAAGCTGTTGCCAGCCGGATTATGCAGCGCGGCATATTGGCTCGCCTGATGCACAACGCCCAGCCCCGCGCCGACTATGGCATTGAAATCATAGCGGTTCCACAGTGCAAACTGGTGCTTAGGCACCTGTGCGACGCGGATGCTGTCATTGCCCTTGATGTAGGCGTCCTGCCAGGTGTAGCCGCCGCTGATCTGCCACGCCTTGGTGATCTTGCCGCTAAGCGCCAGCTCCAGCCCGCGCGTGCGGGTGGTGCCGGCGACAATGGTCTGGGCCGGAGCATTTGGGTTGGGCGTGGTCGCGTTGCTGCGATCGAGCTGAAACAGCGCGGCTGTGGCATTGAGGTTGGGCCGGATGTCCCACTTCGCTCCCACCTCATAGTTGGTGAACTTTTCGGGCGCGAGATCCTGCTGCGCGGGGGTCGAGCCGGAGGCGGGCGCAAGGGTGAGGAACTGATCGCCCGATCGCGGCAGGAACGACTGGCTGTAACTGCTGTAGAGCGAGATATTTTCCTTCGGCTTCAGGATCAGGCCGAAGCGCGGGGATATTTTCTCATCCGTGCGGGCAAAGCGGCGGTTGTTGCCGGCTATGTCCACGCCCTTGATCTCGAACCGGTCATAGCGCGCGCCGACGATGATATCGAGATGCGCGCCTATGCTGATCTGGTTCTGCACATAGGCAGAGAGGAAGGTGACGTCCGAACGGGTGCTGCGGCTGACGGCAGGGAAAGTCACCGTTGGATAAGCGAAGGTCGCGAGGTTCAACGTCGAGGACGACAGCACCGCGTTATAGCGCTGGTTTGCCGACTGCTGGTTGCCATATTCCAGCCCGATGAGGATCTTATTGTCCAGGCCGCCCAGCGCGACATCGGCGACGAGATTGCTCTGGGCAATGAAGTTTTCCCGCTGTGTGGGGTCGATATAGCCCGCCAGCGCCACTGTGCCGTTGACGCCGGTCGCGGGGCCGTTGGCATAGACATTGGTGTAATATTTGTCGAAATCGCCATAGAGCAGGGTTGTCGACCAATCGAGCCAATCGGCCAGCTCGCCATCGAGCCGCGTCTTGACGATATGAGCCTCCAGCCCCGCGCGGTTGACGCCCGGCACGCCGAAGAAGCTGTCCCTGTGGCCCGGCAGCGGCCCGCGTACACAGGGCGCGGCGCAATTGAGCGAGGGGATGCCGCGATCGGTTACGCGGTCATCCTTCACATATTCATAGGACAAGCCCGCCTGCCAGCCCGCGCCCAGCTCCAGCGCGACATAGGGATTTACGGCATAGCGCTCGCCATCATAATAGTCGCGGTGGTTGCCCAGCTCCTCGTAGAAGCCGTTGACCCGTAGAGCCGATCCGACGCTGAGCGGCACATTGACATCGGCCGAAACATCCCACGCGCCGAAGCTGTTGATGCTCATCCCGCCCGCAACCAGGGTGCGGTCCCGCTGCGGCGTTTTCTGCACGCGGTTGATGATGCCACCACCACCACCGCGACCAAAGATCATGGCATAGGGGCCTTTCAGCACCTCGACCCGCTCGATATTGTAAAGGCTGCGATAATATTGCACATCGTCGCGCACGCCATCGAGGAAGAAGTCCGCCGTGGTGTTTTGCCCGCGCAGGGTGATCTGGTCGCGGTTGCCCTCGCCCTGCCCCACGGTGGTGCCGGGCATATAGCGCAGCACATCGGCCATGCTGTGCTGGGCCTGATCATCGAGCTGCTCGCGCGTGATGACCGAAATGCTCTGGGGCACATCGAGCAGCGGCGTGTCCGTCTTGGTCGCCGTGATGGAATTGCGGGTAACATAGCCATCCGAATGGCCGATGACGATGATGTCGCTCTCGGAATTATCGGGCGCTTCTGCGGCCATCGCTACCGATGAAACTGCCACCAAAGCTCCAGCCAACATTACACGCGCAGTCACGATATAACCCCCGATTCGAATAATTAGGGGTCGCTATGCCGATACTGCAAATCGTTTGCAATACTTATTGCGAACGATTTGCAATTTTGATCTCGGTCAAAAATCGTGCAAGGTCTATCCCGCTGCCGCGATCACCGGGCCGAATTTCGCAGCCGTCAGGCTCGCGCCGCCTACCAATCCGCCGTCGACATCCTCCAGCGCGAAGATTTCGGCCGCGTTGTCGGCGTTGACCGAGCCGCCATAGAGGACGCGCATGCCGGCGGCGACCTCCGGCCCAGCCAGCTCTGCCAGCTTGCCGCGGATGCCGCCGTGCATCTCGGCGATCTGCTCCATCGTCGGGATGCGGCCGGTGCCGATCGCCCAGATGGGTTCGTAGGCGATGGAGAGCCAGTCGGCCCCTGCGCCTGCGGGGAGCGAATCGGCAAGCTGGCCGAGCACGAACGGCAGCGCCTCGCCCGCGTCGCGTGTTTCCAGGCTCTCGCCGAGGCACAGGATGACCTGCAAGCCTTCCGCCTTCGCCGCCAGCGCCTTGGCCGCTACGTCCGCACTGCTCTCGTGCTGATCGGTGCGGCGTTCGCTATGGCCGACGATGACGCACGATGCGCCCGCCTCCTTCAGCATCGCGGCGGAGAGGCAGCCAGTATGCGCGCCGCTGGTTTTAGCGTGGCAATCCTGCGCGCCGATAAACGCCCCGCCCGCCTTGTCCGCCGCCGCGCCGATCAGCGTGGCGGGCAGGCACAGGCCGACTTCTACTGTGGGGTGATCAGCCGCGAACGCGCCAATCGCCTCGACATCACCAAGCTGCGTGCGCAGACCGTTCATCTTCCAGTTGCCGACAACAAGCATCCTGCGGCTCATAGGTCCTCCGTTTTCCAGCTATTCCCGATATGGAGCCGCGATTAGCGTCTAAGTCTGCAAAGTCCAGTCCCCGCTTGAAGCGAACGGCCTCTCCCCCTAAAGCGGCACAGAATTTCTAATTACGCACGCCGCCCGCATGAGGGCGGTTTTGGGCAGGACGGACACATGATCGGTTTTATTCGGCGCATCATCGGATCGAAATTTGGTGCGGTCTTTGCCCTGCTGTTTCTGGCGACCGTGGCGTTCGCCTTCATCGCGGGGGATGTGACCAGCGGCAATTATGGCTCGTTCAACCTCATAGGCGGCGGGACATCCACGAAAATTGGCAGCGAGAGCCTGCCCGACACCGAAGTGCAGTCGCGCGTCCAGCGCGCGTTCGAGCAACAGCGGCGCGAAAATCCGGGCATGAAGATCGACGATTTTCTCAAGCTGGGCGCGGTTGAGGGCGTCTATGGCCAGCTCGTCACGGCGCTGTCGCTGGAGGAATTTGCCCGCAAGCAGGGCATCCATATCAGCAAGCGGATGATCGATGCGGAGATTGCCAATATCCCCGCCTTTCAGGACGCCACCGGCAAGTTCAGCCAATCCACTTTCCACCAGATGCTGACCAGTCAGGGCGTGAGCGAGGATGCGCTGCGCAAGGACATCGCGCAGCAGATCAGCGGTCGCATCGTCGCGACGCCCGCAAGCTTTGGCGCACGGATGACGGACAGCCTGGTGCTGCCCTATGCCTCGCTGCTGCTCGAAGCGCGCGAGGGGCGGATCGCGGCGATCCCATCGACAGCGTTTCCGCCCGCCGCCGCGCCGACCGATGCGCAGCTTGCGGATTTCTACAAGCGCAACGCGGGGCGCTATACCATCCCGGAGCGGCGCTCTCTGCGCTATGCGATTGTCGACGCCAGCCGGTTTGATACGGCGGCGACCCCGACCGAATCCGAGATTGCCAGCTATTATGCCAGCCGCAAGGCGGAGTTTGCCGCGCGCGAAACCCGCGACATTCAGCAACTGATCCTGCCCACCGAAAGCGCGGCCAAGGCTGCGGCAGGGTCCGTATCGCTTGCTGCTGCCGCAAAGGCGAACGGGCTGGAGGCGCTGACCCTCAAGGCCGTATCGAAGGCAGACTATGCCAAATCGGCTTCCGCCGCCGCCGCGGACGCCGCTTTCGCCGCGCCACAGGGCAAGATCGTGGGCCCGGTGAAGCTGGCGCTGGGCTGGGCGCTGATCCAGACCGGCGCGATCCAGACAATCGCGGAAAAGCCGCTGGCCTCGGTCAAGCCGCAGATCATCGCGATGCTGAAAGCGCAAAAGCGCGCCGCGCTGCTCAGCGATTTCGTAGCCAAGGCAGAAGACAGCATCGCCAACGGCGCCACGTTCGACGAGGTGGTGAAGGACAATGGCCTCGCCACCGCAACCACCCCCGCGCTGCTCGCCACGGGTCAGAACATCAACGATCCCGCCTATCAGCCCTCTGCCGAAATCGCGCCGATGCTGAAGGCGGCATTTGGCATGGAGGCGGATGACGACCCGCAAATGGTGCCGATTGCGCAGGCCGAGCGCTATGCGCTGGTGCGGGTGGGCGATATCGTTGCCGCCGCGCCGCCGCCGCTGGCGCAGGTAAGGCCGATCGTGGCGCAGCAGTATCTGTTGAACCAGGGCGCGGCAAAGGCGCAGGTGCTGGCGCAGAAGATACAGGCCGATGTCGCGAAGGGTATGCCGCTTGACAAGGCGCTGGCGCAGGCTGGTGTCCCGCTGCCGCCGGTGCAGACCATCGAGGGCCGCCGCGCCGACCTGCTCCGGCAGGATCAGCGGGTGCCCGCGCATATCTCGATCCTGTTCGCAATGGCGCCGAGCAGCGTGAAGATGATGCCTATCCCCAACGATCAGGGCAGCTTTGTGATCCAGCTCAATGCCATCAAACAGGGCGATGCCGCCAAGGTGCCGGGGCTGGTCGATACGGTACGCACCGAGCTGTCAGGGCTTGTCGGCAACGAATATACCGAACAATTCGCCCGCGCGGCAGAGCGGGAGCTGGGCGTGAAGCGCAATGC
Organism: Sphingobium fluviale; assembly: GCF_004122115.1. Classification (GTDB taxonomy): domain Bacteria; phylum Pseudomonadota; class Alphaproteobacteria; order Sphingomonadales; family Sphingomonadaceae; genus Sphingobium; species Sphingobium fluviale. Next base: position 312,716 of record NZ_SBKP01000003.1, on the reverse strand, counting down.
AGCGACGGTCGTGAACGTCACCAAGGCGCTGCGCGATGCCAATGGCAGTGCGCCCGCGCAGCCCTGAGCCAATGATGGGAACCGCCGCCGCAGCCACGCCAGACGCCATCCGCACCGCGCTCGATGCCGGGCGGTCGGCGCTGCTGTGGCGCAAGCTGATCGCCGATACGGAAACGCCCATCTCCGCCGCGCTGAAGCTGATGCAGCCGGAGCGTGGGGACTTCCTGCTCGAATCGGTTGAGGGCGGCGCGGTGCGTGGGCGCTATAGCCTTCTGGGGATCGACCCAGATCTGGTGTTTCGCGCGCAAGGAGACAGCGCGCAGATCAACCGGGCGTGGATGACTGACCGGGAGGCGTTTGCGCCGGTGGAGGGCGGCGCACTCAGCGCCCTGCGCGCGCTGGTGCGCGAGTGCCGGGCGGAGATGGACCCCGCTCTGCCCCCGGCGCTCGCCTGTCTTGTGGGTCATTTCGGTTATGAAACCATCGGCTTGGTCGAGAAACTGCCGCGCCCCGCGCCCAATCCGCTCGCCATACCGGATATGCTATTTGTGCGCCCGTCGGTGATCCTGGTGTTCGACCGGCTGGAGGACGCGCTGTTCCTCGTCGCGCCGATCTGGGCTGGGTCGTTTACCGACGCGGCACGCGCAATCGAGGCGGCGCAAGAGCGGCTCGATGCCACCGCAGCGCGGCTTGCCGGGCCGGTGCCATCCGCGCCACAGATCGCAACGCCGGATGACGTGACCTTCGCGCCAGTTCTGAAGCCCGGCCAGTATCGCGACATGGTGCTGCGCGCGCAGGATTATATCGTCGCGGGCGATATCTTTCAGGTGGTGCTGGCGCAGCGCTTCACCGCGCCGTTTCCGCTGCCGCCGCTCGCACTCTATCGCGCGCTGCGGCGGATCAACCCGTCCCCCTTCCTCTATTGCCTCGACATGCCGGGCTTTGCGCTGATCGGCTCCAGCCCTGAAATCCTGGTGCGGGTGCGTGATGGCGAGGTGACGATCCGCCCGATTGCGGGTACGCGCCCCCGCGGCAAGACCGCAAGCGAAGACGCCGCCAACAAGGCCAGCCTGCTCGCCGACCCCAAGGAGCGCGCCGAGCATCTGATGCTGCTCGATCTTGGCCGCAATGACGTGGGGCGCGTAGCGGCTGCGGGCACGGTCAGCGTGACGGACAGCTACACGGTCGAGTTCTACAGCCATGTGATGCACATCGTCTCCAACGTTGTGGGGCGGTTGGGTGACGGCAAGGACGCGCTGGATGCGCTGTTTGCGGGTTTCCCGGCAGGCACGGTTTCGGGCGCGCCCAAGGTCCGCGCCTGCGAGATCATCGCCGAGCTGGAGCCGGAAACGCGCGGCGCCTATGCGGGCGGCGTCGGCTATTTCGCGCCCGATGGCAATATGGACAGCTGCATCGTGCTGCGCACCGCCGTGCTGAAGGATGGCGTGATGCATGCGCAGGCAGGCGCGGGGATCGTAGCGGACTCGACGCCCGAATATGAACAGCGCGAGTGCGAGGCCAAGGCCGGCGCGCTGATGGCGGCGGCGAAAGAGGCGGTGGCGCTCAGCCGACAAGCCGGATATGGGCAGTAAAGAAATGCCCTATCGTGGTTTTAGAGCATGGGCGGGAATTGCCTTAGCTACATCCATTCTGCCGTCATGCCAAACTAGTGCAGATCGCGAACAAAAGGCTAAAGAGGAGTTTGAGCGTTACAAAGCCCAAATCGCGCGGCGCGGCGGTTATGTCGAACTTAACACGCCTCAAGGCCGGTTTCGCTTTCAGGTTTATGCTGGTCGATGCGCCTATGGCCGAGATCACAAATCCTATTCTGCGGAATTGACATACCCAAAGCTTGAACTTCGTGACGAGCCTTGCGATCCGCCCCATGCCAGTGGCAACAATATCACGATACACACTGGTTCACCGAATGGCGGGCGAGCATGGGATGCCCTGCCCACAAGCAAACTTCATCCTCCCTCAGAACTGAAGCCTGGAGAGATGCACATATATGAGGCTGAGGACATGCAAGGAAAGCCTCGTCAACAATTGCAGGCACTGTACACCATCTTTGGCGTATCACCCCAACACGTGCGCTATATAGGCGACTGCCAGCTACTGACAATATGCAAGATGTCCATCAAGGTGTATGATCTCGGCGCGGATGTCTATTTTGACAGGGCGCATCTCAATGATGCGGGTCGTATCGTCGACGCTGTTGCCGACCACCTCTCTGCTTCCTATGAAAGCAAACCATGATCCTCGTGATTGACAATTATGACAGCTTCACCTGGAACCTCGTCCATTATCTGATGGAACTGGGGGCGCAAGTGGAGGTTGTCCGCAATGACGCGATGAGCGCGGGGCAGGCGATCAGCTCCGGCGCGGAGGCGTTTCTGCTCTCGCCCGGCCCCTGCACGCCCAATGAGGCGGGGATCAGCCTCGATCTGGTGGGTGCGTGCGCGGATGCGGGCAAGCCGTTGCTCGGCGTGTGTCTTGGCCACCAGTCGATCGGGCAATATTTCGGCGGCAAGGTGGTGCGCGGCGGCCTGATGCACGGCAAGACATCTCCGGTCAGCCATGACGGCACCGGGCTGTTCGCGGGCCTGCCCTCGCCGTTCACGGCGACGCGCTATCACTCGCTGATCGTGGAGGACATACCGGACTGCCTGCTGGTGAACGCCACGGCGGAGGACGGCTCTGTCATGGGCTTTCGCCATGCCAGCCTGCCGATCCACAGTGTGCAGTTTCACCCGGAGAGCATCGCCACCGAGCATGGGCACGACATGCTGGCCAATTTCATGAGGATTGCCGGACTTCCGGTCAAAGAGCGGGCCTGAGCCAAGTGAGCGCGTTTCCCGATCCTGCCCGCCCGATGGCGCTTGACGAGGCGCATGCCGTCTTTGGCGCGATGCTGGATGGCGCGGGTACGGACGAGGAAATCTCCACCTTCCTGACCGCGCTGACCGAGCGGGACGAGACGGCAGACGAGATCGCAGGCGCGGCGATGGCCATGCGCGAACGGATGATCGCCATCGACGCTCCGCCCCATGCCATCGACGTATGCGGCACGGGCGGCGATGGGCAGCATACGCTGAACGTCTCCACCGCCGTGGCGCTGGTGGTGGCAGCATGCGGCGTTCCGGTGGCAAAGCATGGCAACCGTGCGGCGTCCTCCAAGGCGGGCGGCGCGGATACGCTGGAAGCGCTGGGCGTGAAGCTCGATATCGCGCCAGAGGTGGCCGAGGCGCAACTCGCGGACCTCGGCATATGCTTCCTGTTTGCACAGGCACATCACCCGGCGCTCAAACGCATGGCGCCGATCCGCAAGAGCATCGGCAAGCGCACGATTTTCAACCTGCTCGGCCCGCTCGCCAACCCTGCGCGGGTCAAACGGCAGCTGATCGGCATCGCGCGGCCCGACTATGTGCCGATTTATACGGAGGCGCTCGACCGGCTGGGTGTGGAGCGCGCGATGATCGTCTCTGGCGAGGAAGGGTTGGATGAGCTGTCGATCAGCGGGGTCAGCCGGTTTGCATCAATCGGGTTCGACCTGGGGCATGACATCATCGCGCCCGAAGGCGTGGGCCTGCCCCGGCATCCGCTGTCAGACATCCGGGGCGGGGATGCCACCTTCAACGCCGCTGCTTTGCGCCGCTTGCTGGAGGGGGAACAGGGCGCCTATCGTGACGCGGTGCTGCTCAATGCGGCGGCGGCGCTGATCGTGGCGGGCGAAGCGGAGGACGGCGAAGAGGCTGTCGAGGAAGCGGCTGAGGCGATTGACAAGGGGCTTGCCAATGCGCTGCTCAACTGCTGGATAGCGTGGAAATGACCAACAAGCTCATCGAGATTTGCAACACCAAGCGCGGTGAGGTTAAGGCCCGAAAGGCGGCTGCGTCTTTGGCTGATCTGGAGGCGCGCGCGCTTGGGCAAACCCCGCCGCGCGGATTCCGGCGCGCGCTGGATGCGGCGGCGCAGACGGGCTTCGGCCTGATCGCAGAAGTGAAGAAAGCTTCACCCTCCAAGGGTTTGATACGAGAGGATTTTGATCCACCTTCCCATGCCGCTGCCTATGAGCGCGGCGGCGCGGCCTGCCTTTCGGTATTAACAGACGCACCCTATTTTCAGGGTCATGAAGACTATCTGATTGCGGCACGGGCGGCCTGTTCGCTTCCCGTTTTGCGCAAGGATTTCATGGTCGATCCGTGGCAGGTGCTGGAGGCCCGCGCGATTGGCGCGGACGCGATCCTCATCATCGTCGCTGCCTTGGGCGACGCGCAGATGGCGGAGATCGAGGACGCTGCGCTGGGGCTGGGCATGGATGTGCTGATCGAGGTGCATGACCGGGATGAGATGGAGCGCGCATCACGCCTGCGCTCGCGCCTTATCGGCGTCAACAACCGCGACCTGCGCGATTTCACGGTGGATTTTGCCCGCACCTATGAGCTGATCGCCCACGCGCCGGAAGGCTGCACGTTCGTGGCGGAAAGCGGCCTGACCGGCCACGCGGATCTTGCGGAAATGGCCGCGCATGGCGTTCGCTGTTTCCTTGTTGGCGAGGCGCTGATGCGACAGCAGGATGTGGAAGGCGCGACGCGCGCGCTGCTGGGCACAGCGGCATGACGGGCGGGCGCCTCACCCATGTCGATGAGGCGGGCGCGGCGCACATGATCGATGTGTCGGCCAAGGCCGAGACCACGCGGCACGCGGTGGCGCGCGGGCGGATCAGCATGAGCGCCGACGCCGCGCGCGCGATCATCGAGGGCAGCGCAAAGAAGGGTGATGTCCTCGCCGTTGCGCGGGTTGCGGGGATCATGGCGGCGAAGAAGACATCCGAGCTGATCCCGCTCTGCCATCCGCTGATGCTGGCCAAGGTCACGCTCGATCTCACGGCGGACGAGCAAGGCGTCACAGGCACCGCCACTGTGCGCACCACGGGCCAGACCGGGGTGGAGATGGAGGCGCTCACTGCCGTATCCGTCGCGCTGCTCACCATATATGATATGGCAAAAGCAATCGATAAAGGCATGATAATAGGACCGATTGCCCTGATCGAAAAAACGGGCGGCAAGTCTGGCGACTGGCGGGCCGAAGCGCCATGAGCCTGCTGCCGGTGGCAGAGGCGCAGGGGCGACTGCTGGCGATGGCGCAGCCGCTGCCTGATGAATCCGTGGCCATCGCGCAGGCTGCGGGACGCTGGACCACCTCTGATATTGCCGCCCGCCGCACCCAGCCCGCAAGCGACCTTTCCGCCATGGATGGCTATGCGATCCGTTATGCCGACATGCCCGGCCCGTGGCGCGTCATAGGTGAAAGCGCGGCAGGCGCGGCCTTTGGTGGCGAGGTAAAGCCGGGGGAAGCGGTGCGCATTTATACTGGCGCGGTGATGCCCGATGGCGCCGATACAGTGATCGTGCAGGAGGATATCACCAGCGCGGATGGGCGCATCACCCTCACGGGCGATGGGCCGGGCGCTCTGGGCAAGCATATCCGCCGCGCGGGGTCAGACTTTCGTGAGGGCCAGACGCTCATTCCAGCTGGCACAGCTCTAACCCCCCGGCATATCGCGCTGGCGGCGCTGGCGGGATGGGGCGCTCTCGCCCTGCCCCGGTTGCCGCGCATCGCGATCCTCTCCTCCGGCGCGGAGCTGGTGCCGCCGGGCGCCGCATGCGGGCCAGACCAGATTCCCGCCTCCAACAGCGTGATGCTCTCGACGATGCTGGTCGGCCTTCCCTGCGTTGTCGAAGACCTCGGTATCATTACCGATGAGTTGGGCGCACTGACGCAGGCGATGCGCTCGGTGCGCGATCATGATATCATTGTCAGCACCGGCGGCGCATCGGTGGGGGATCATGACCTCGTCAAGCCCGCGCTGGAGGCGGCGGGCGGAAGCATAGACTTCTGGAAGATCAGGATGCGCCCCGGCAAGCCGCTGATTGCCGGGAGGTTGGGCGATGCGCTGTTCCTCGGTCTGCCGGGCAATCCGGTATCCGCCTATGTCACCGCCCACCTGTTTCTGTTACCGATTGTGCGGCATATGGCGGGGTGCCCCACCCCGCTGCCGCAGATGGCTGGCGCGAGATTGGGAGCCGCTATGCCACCCGTGGGCGGGCGGGATGACTATGTGCGCGCGGAGCTAACGGATGGCGTTGCCACACCCGTCGTTTCGCAGGATAGCGCGGCCACGTTCGCGCTCGCACAGGCCAACTGCCTGATCCGGCGCGCGGCGGGCAGCGGGGCGGCGCGAGCGGGCGAGGACGCGGAGATCATAACGCTTTAGCGGGCTTGACATGTTCATGCTTGGTTCCTATACGTTCCTTATTCGTTCCAGAATGAGGCGCTTAAGATGCTGACGGCAAAGCAACAGGAACTTCTGATTTTCATTCAGCGCAGGCTGGAGGAAGGCGGCGTATCCCCCTCGTTTGACGAGATGAAGGACGCGCTCGATCTGCGGTCCAAGTCCGGTATTCATCGGCTGATCAGCGCATTGGAGGAGCGCGGCTTCATCCGCCGCCTGCCCAATCGCGCCCGCGCGCTGGAGGTGTTGAAACTGCCCGATGGCGTAGTGAAGGCCGCACCGAAGCCTGCGCCTGCCGTTACCGCACCCGCCGCGCCGGCGCGCCAGATCCCCATCGCCGCCAACGATGTGATCGAGATCCCGCTGCATGGCCGCATCGCTGCCGGTGTGCCGATCGAGGCGATGGAGAGCGACCGGATGCTGCCGGTGCCCGCCGCGCTGCTGGGTTCGGGCGAGCATTATGCGCTGGAGGTATCGGGTGATTCGATGGTCGATGCCGGGATACTCGATGGCGATTATGCGCTGATCCAGCGCACCGAGGTGGCGCGCGAAGGCCAGATCGTCGTCGCGCTGGTGAACAACGAGGAAGCAACGCTCAAATATTTCCGGAGGGAAGGCCCACGGGTGCGGCTCGACCCCGCCAATGCGGCCTACGAACCGCAAATCTACGACCCGCATCAGGTGCGTATTCAGGGCAAGCTCGCGGGGTTGCTGCGCCGGTATAATTGAGCGCACGCCGCCCGATCAGGGGGCAGGCGCCTGCCTATAGGCGGCGCGATGGACTGGCGTCGATGGACGGACGACCCAAGGGTGGCGATCTCCTGTGGCGCGAACGGAAACCCGACGCCCACTGTCGAGATACACCGCCACCCCGCCCGTTTTGCTGAGCCGCGCGCGGTCGAGCTTCAGCCAGCGCGGCGTGCAGGCGGCAGGCAGGCGGCGGTCGCTCACCACGATGTCCGCCCGCGCGCACAGCGCGATCAGTGCTGCCCAAGGTAGCCGCACCTTGCTGTGGGTAGCGACAATCAGCCAGTCTCGCCCCTCCCCGCGCATCAGCACCGAGCAGAGATCGCGGCTGCACCGGGCGTTGGACGCTTCGGCGATTGCAGGAAACGCCTTATCTTCAGCGCCGTTGTTTGGCCGTGTGTCTCCCTCTCCCGCCGATTGGGCCAGCATATCGCGCACATAGTCGCCCGCGCGGCCGCGCAGCAGCGCCAGCGTGCCATCCGCTTGCCGCACCGCCATATGCCGCCCGTCACCGGTGATCAGGAGATCGGGCGCGGAAGCCAGAGCCATCATCGCGCCACCCGCAGCCAGCACCGCCAGCCCCAGCAGCCGCGCGCGCGTCTGCCACAGGATGCACCACAGGCCGCCGAGTATAACCATGGCGAACGGAACCGCGCCAAAATGCGGCAAGGCCCATTGCGCGGCGGGTGAACGCGCCACCCCATGCGCCAGCGCCAGCAAGGCGCCCAATGCCTGTCCCGCAACCCACCACAACGGCGCGCCGAGCCCGATACTGTCCAGCGCCAGCGCCGCCGCCTCGGCCGGCATGATGACGAAGGTGGTGAGCGGGATCGCGATCATATTGGCAAAGGCGCCGAGCGCGCCCGCCTGATGGAAATGATAGAGCGCGATTGGGATCAGCGCGGCCTCCACCGCCAGCCCGATAACGAGGACCGCCGCCACATGCCGCCATGCCCGCGAGGGCCACCCCTCCTCCCGCGCCTGAAAATTTGCGCGGAACCAGCCCGATTCAGCGAGCGCGATGATCACCGTCACCGCCGCGAAGCTCATCTGGAAGCTGGGACCAATCACGGCCTCCGGCCAGAAGACGAGAACCACGAGTGCACCCACCGCCACCAGCCGCAGGCTGATCGCCTCACGCCCGAGCGCCAGCCCACCAAGCACCAGCAACGCGGCGATGCATGAGCGCACCGTAGGCACCTGCGCGCCGGTGAACAGCGTGTAGCCGATGCCCGCCAGCGCGCCCGCCCCCGCCGCGATCAGCAGCAGATGCAACCGCAACGCCAGATACGGGCTGAGCGCCAGCAGGCGGTATGTGATCAGGATCACCGCGGCGATCAGCGCCGACACATGTAGCCCACTGATCGAGAGCAGGTGAGATAGACCACTGCGCCGCATTGCCTCTTCGTCCGCCTCGCTGATCGCGCCGCGATCTCCTGTCGCCAGGGCGGCGGCGATGCCCCCCTCGCTGCCGGGCAGGCGCGCGCGGATATGGCGCGACAGGCTGTCGCGCCACGCGGCGATGCCATTTGGCCGCGCAGGTTCGATGACGCGGACCGGCGGCAGCGCCCGCCCGGTCGCGCCGATGCCGGAGAAATAGGCCTGCACCGCGAAATCATAGGCGCCCGGCACCGCAGCCGGGGCTGGCGGCATCAGCCGCGCGCGCACCTTTATCACCGCGCCCGGCCCGATCTGGTCGCGCGCGGGCATGTCTGTGTCGGCCACATTGATGCGCACCCGCTCCGGCAGGCCGCTGGCCCCGGATTCCGGCGCGAGCAAGAGGCGCGTGCGCCCCCGCGCCGGCTGCGGCTCCACCGCGATCACGCGCGCGCGAAAGGCGGCAAAGACAGCGCGTTCCAGCGGCGGCTGGCCGAGCGTCAACGCCTTCGCCCAGATCAGCACGCAGCCCACCGCCATCACCAGCCCCAGCCCCACCAGAGCCGCCCGCGCTCTGCCGCCCGGCATCAGCAACTGCGCCGCCAGCGCCATGCCGCAACACAGCATGATCCACCCCAGCCAGTAAGGCGGCGATGGCAGCGCGAACCAGCAGGCTATTCCCGCAGCCAACGCCACGGGCAACCACAGGCCGATCCGCTCGCGCTCTGCCTCCAGCCAGCTCTCCAGCTTTGTGACGAGAGCACGGCCCGTTAAAATAGGGTGCAGTGCAACATCAGTTTGTAGTAAAGAGGAAGCCATGCTAGGGGCGCCAGAATCCTTGGGGCAGGGTCGCACTGTCGCAGAAAACCGGCACCAAGCCGGAATGAGGATTGTCGGAGAAAAGCTGAGTGAACGCAACCGGAGAAAAAAAGCCTGTCGTTACGCGGTTCGCGCCCTCGCCGACCGGCTATCTCCACATCGGTGGCGCCCGCACCGCGCTGTTCAACTGGCTGTTTGCGCGCCATCATGGCGGCACCTACCTCCTGCGGATCGAGGACACAGACCGCGCCCGCTCCACCGATGCGGCGATTGACGCGATCCTTGACGGGCTGAGCTGGCTGGGCCTTTCGAGCGATGCGCCGCCGGTCTATCAATTCTCCCGCGCGGCGCGCCATGCCGAGGTGGCGCATCAGATGCTCGCTGCCGGTCACGCCTATAAATGCTTCGCCACGCCTGAAGAGCTGGCGGAGCTGAGAGAGCAGCAGCGCGCGGCCAAGCAGCCGATGCGCTATGACGGGCGCTGGCGCGATCGTGACCCTGCGGAGGGCGGCGACAAGCCGTTCGTCATCCGCATCAAGGCTCCGCGCGAGGGCGAAACCGTGATCGAGGATGCAGTGCAGGGCCGCGTCGTTGTGCGTAACGCCGAGCTGGACGACATGATCCTGCTGCGTTCCGATGGCACGCCGACCTATATGCTTGCCGTGGTGGTGGATGACCGGGACATGGGCGTCACCCATGTGATCCGTGGCGACGACCATTTGAACAATGCCTTCCGCCAGCTCTGCATTATCCGGGCGATGAACTGGGAAGAGCCGGTCTATGCCCACATCCCGCTGATCCACGGCGCAGACGGGGCAAAACTCTCCAAGCGCCACGGCGCGATGGGGGTCGATGCCTATCGCGACGCGCTGGGCATGCTGCCCGAAGCGGTGTGCAACTACCTCTTGCGCCTCGGTTGGGGCCATGGCGACGAGGAGATCATCACAGTTGAACGGGCGATCGAGCTGTTCGATCTGGCAGGCGTTGGCCGCTCGCCCTCGCGTTTTGACATCAAGAAGCTGGAAAACCTCAACGGCCACTATATCCGCGAGGCAGATAACGCCCGCCTTGCCGCCTTGGTCGCCCCGCGCATTGCCGCTCTGACGGGCCGCGCCTTGAGCGAAGCGGACACGGCGCTGCTCACCACGGCGATGGAAGGCCTCAAGCCGCGCGCCAAGACACTCGATGAAATTGCTGACGGCGCGCTGTTCCTATTCGCCCAACGGCCCCTGGTGCCAGACGACAAGGCCATGGCCCTGCTGGACGCGGCAGGAACCGATCTGGTAATCACATGTGCGAGAGCGTTGGAAAATATTGACGATTGGACTGTATCGTCGATTGAAGAACGCATACGCGGGGTTGCGGAAACGGCGGAAATCGGGTTAGGGAAGGTAGCGCAGCCTCTGCGTGCGGCCCTCACGGGGCGCACAACCTCCCCCGGAATATTCGATGTCCTGTTCCTGCTCGGCAAGGAAGAGGTTTTGGCAAGGCTTGAAGACGCCGCTGCACTGGGCGTTCAGGGGTAAAGACAGGGAGACATATTATGGCGGGCAATTCAGCAAAAATCGAGGTAGGCGGCGGCGCGCATGACTATGCGGTGCTGGACGGATCGGTCGGCCCTCAGGTCATCGACATTCGCAAGCTCTATGCCGATACTGGCATGTTCACCTATGATCCCGGTTTCACCTCGACAGCGAGCTGCGACTCAGGCCTCACCTATATCGATGGCGACGAAGGCATATTGCTTCATCGCGGCTATCCAATCGACCAGCTCGCCGAGCAATCGAGCTTTATGGAGGTCGCGTATCTGCTGCTGAACGGCGAGCTGCCGGATCGGGAAACGCTGGACACGTTCAAGACCACGATCACCCGCCACACTATGGTGCATGAGCAGCTGAGCACTTTCTATCGCGGCTTCCGGCGCGATGCGCACCCAATGGCGATCATGTGCGGCGTTGTGGGCGCGCTCTCGGCCTTCTATCACGACTCGACCGACATCAACGATCCGGTGCAGCGGCGCATTGCCAGCCATCGCCTGATCGCGAAGATGCCGACGCTCGCCGCCATGGCGTATAAATATTCGAGCGGTCAGCCGTTCGTCTATCCGCGCAACGACCTGTCCTACACCGGCAATTTCCTGCGCATGACCTTCTCTGTCCCCGCCGAGGAATATGTCGTCGATCCGGTTATCGAGGATGCGATGGACAAGATCTTCATCCTCCATGCCGACCATGAGCAGAACGCCTCGACCTCGACCGTGCGCCTTGCAGGGTCTTCGGGCGCGAACCCGTTTGCCTGCATCGCGGCGGGCATCGCCTGCCTGTGGGGCCCGGCGCATGGCGGCGCAAACGAGGCCGCGCTGAACATGCTGCGCGAGATCGGCACCGTGGACAAGATCCCCGAATATATCGCCCGCGCCAAAGACAAGAACGATCCCTTCCGCCTGATGGGCTTCGGCCACCGCGTCTATAAAAATTACGATCCTCGCGCCACCGTGATGCAGAAGACCGCAAAGGACGTGCTGGAGAAGCTGGGCGTCAAAGATCCGATCTTCGACGTGGCGAAGGAGCTGGAGCAGATCGCGCTGCACGACCCCTATTTCATCGAGAAGAAGCTTTATCCCAATGTGGACTTCTATTCGGGCGTGATCCTCTCGGCCATCGGTTTCCCGACCGACATGTTCACCGTGCTCTTCGCGCTTGCCCGCACCGTGGGCTGGGTGGCGCAGTGGAATGAAATGATCTCGGACCCCGCGCAGAAGATCGGCCGCCCGCGCCAGCTTTACACCGGGCCGACCCAGCGCGATTATGTGCCGGTCGACAAGCGGTAATTGCGAACATAGCGATGTTTTGGGAAGGCGGGCCGGATGGTCCGCCTTTTCTTATTCGGGGGTGCCAGCAGCAGGCAAAGTGAGGACAAAACGCGCGCCCTGCCCCGGTGCGCTGTCTATCGTAATGTCTCCGGCCATCGCGCGGGCAAGGCGGCGCGAGATATAGAGGCCAAGGCCGGTGCCGGAGACATCTTCGCGCCCCAGCCGCTCGAACTTTTCGAACACGCGCTGCTGATCCTCCAGCGCGATGCCGCGCCCCTGATCGGCGACAACCAGCGATGCCACGCCGCCGTCTGTTTCCGCGCGCAGCCATATGATCGACTGCTCCGGCGAATAGCGCACGGCATTGCCGAGCAGGTTGACCGCGATCTGGAGCGCGCGGCGAAACTCGCCAATGGCGGGCGCGTGTTCATCGGCCTTGGGCGCTTCGATGCGCAGCCCCCTGTCCGCCGCCTTGACGCCAAGCAGGCCAGCGGCGCGCCGTGCGATGTCGGCGAGGTCTATATCCTCCTGCGCGACCGTGAAATTGGGCCGGTCTATCGCCTGCAGATCGGCCAAGTCATCGACCAGCTCCATCAGATGCCGCCCGGCATCGGCAATATCGGCGGCATAGGCGGCGTAATCGCCCCGGATCGGCCCTTCGACCCGGCTCTTGATCGTCTCCGCATTGGCGATGATGCGCGTGAGCGGCTGGCGCAGCGCGAGGTCCAGCCGCTTGCCGAAATCGGGGATCGTGGGGCCTGCTGGCAGTGGCTGTGCAGCCGACGTGTGGGCCGAGGTATCGGGCAGCACGGTGCGCTGCGTTTCCTCAACGCTGCTCGCCTTGCCGCGATAGCCCAGAAACGAGCCGTCCGCATCGAACAACGGATGGCCGGAAAGCGCGATAAGCCGCGCGTCCGGCCCGCCGCGCGCCTCCAGCCCGAAGAAGGGACGATGCGCGGCAATGGCAGCGGCGAGCGGGTGCTCCCCGCCCGCGCTTTCAGGAAAAGTTGCTGCAAACTCGTCTCCGGCAGCGACAAACTCCAGCGTATCCCCCGCATGGAGGAAACGCATCTGCGCATCGGTGCGCCACTCGGCGCCATCCGCCGCCAGCGCGATCTCCGCCGCGCGTAACGCCGCGTTTTCGCTCAACGGAAGGTGCGGCACCTCCTGCCATTCGGAAAAACCCAGCTCTACCCCGCCCTCGACCGGCCTGGCGCGCACCCACAGGCGGATATCGCTATGATCCCCGCCGATCAGCAACGGCCGCGCAATCAGGATGTTCAGCCGCCGGGCCAGCCGCGCCACGGCCGCGATCTGCGGCACGGCGATGCGGCCATCAGACGCGCCGCCCGCCTGAGCCTGGAGCATCAGGATCGCGTCATCGGCGCTGAGAATATGGTCTGCGGGGCCAAGGCGCAGCAGGAGGGCGCCGCTCCTGGGCATATCAGGCGCCATGGCGCAGCGACCGCCGCGCCGAAACCGCCGCCAGCATTGCCCGCAGCGGCGCGGAAAGGCCCAGCACGCTCGTCGCCGCGCGCGCTGCGTCCACCGTCATCCCGTCATAGTCGTCGGCATATTCGACCAGCACCGAATCATCCACTCCCCGCGCCACGCTCCTGCGCCCTAGCACGAGGCGGACGGCAACCTCACGCGGGAATTGAGCCGCACGGCATAGTGTGAACAGCGCCCGCTCCTCGCCCTCGATCACATGGCGGGCAAGGCAGGGCAGATCGACGGCAAGCCGATCCGCCGCCAGGGCAAGCAGCGCGAGAACATGGCGGCGGCGCGCGAGGTAGAGCAGCGCTTCCGCACTGTCGCCCGCCCCACGCAGCCGGTGCGCCAGCAGCGCCGCCTGCGCAAACGGCATATGCTGCTCGTCATGCCGGGTGAGCAGCGCGGCGCACGCCCGGTCTATCGCCTTCGCTGCCGATGCGGCCATATCCCCGCCAATCAGTGCACCGGCGAGGAGCGCGCCCGCGGTCCATACCAGCTCCGGCATCGCCTCGGCAGGCAAATCGGCGCGCATCGGGCGGTCATCCGGCCCGATATCAGCCCAGCCGGACTGCGCCAGCGTGAGTGCGGCGAGCAGATCGGCCTGCTCGGCGGATAAGGAGATATTGTCTGTCTCATCAGCCTGATCGGCCAGCATGCTATCCTGCGCCATCAGGCCGATGGCCGCGCGATCGCGCATATCCGCCAGCAGCGCCGGGCTGAGCAGCGCAGGGTCTTCCTGCACCCGCGCCCAGCACACCGCATCAGGCAGACGCGCCTCGATCTCTGCGCCCAGTTCCAGCCTCAGCGCCAGTTCAACGGCAGAGAGGCAGCCGCCAATGTGCCGCCGCGTCCGCGCCACCATGGCCTCGCTCCAGCGCATTGCCCGCCCATCGAAACAGCGGTGCAGAAACAGCGCATGGCGCATGGCATCGCCCTCGCCACCCAGGGTGCCGGGTGGCAAGGCGCTGTGCCAGAGGGGGTTGAGCCGGTTTTCCTCCGGCAATGGTGCGCTCATGATCCAGCATGTAACGCAACGCAGTAAATATAGGCTAAACTGTGATGCTATCCGCTCTGCCGACTGTCCCTCAGCAGCATCGCCACCAGCGAAAGCAGCCCCAGCAGCGCCGCAAGAGCGAGCGCCGCGCCGAACTGGCCGACAATCACGCCGCCCAGCAGCAGCAGCAATGCCGAGCCCGGCGTCATCCACGCCCAGAGCGGCAGGCCCGAAATCCGCCCACGCCGCATCAACATCACCGCCGCAAGGCTCAGAATCGCGAGGTGCAGGCCGCTGGACCACTCACCCTGACGCGCGCCCAGCCACACCATGCCGAGCGAGAGCATGATCGGCAGCGCCAGCGCCGTTAAAGCACTATTCACGCCGTGCTGCCCCATCGCCGCCACCTGGCGCGCCACCATATCCACCGCCAGCGCGATCAGCATCAGCAGCAGCGCCAATATCGTCCACCCCGGAACGATGGCAAGCAGCCCCAGCGCCGCGATAGCCAGCGCGCCAATGCCTATATGTGCGGCGGAAATCTGCATGCGCAGCAGATGCGTCGCCGCCATGCGCGCCGGGCGTTGCAGCAGATAATGCTCGGCCCCGGCGCTACCGCCGACTGGCACCGCAACGAGTGCGCGGCCTATGAGATCGGCTGTATCCTGCCGCTCGACCAGCGCGACGCGGCCCTCCGCTATATCGGCAGGCTCCACCACAACGCGCTGCGGCACGCTCTGCACCACCGCGCGCATCAGGGTGAGGACCACGTCCCAGTCGCCAATCAGATCCAGCGTATTGAACAGGGTGCGCGGAGACACCCGCGCAAGCCCGGCCCAGCGGTGCTGTGCATCCACCCGCTCAAGATGCGCGGTGCCGGTGTCATCCTGCGCCACCAGCAGCGCGTTCCCCTCCGCCTTGCCGACCTGCGCCACATAGGCCTGATCGATCACGGCGCCATCGGCAAACAACAGCACGTCGCTCTCGCGCGGGAGCTGGCGCACAAGGCTCGGCATATCGCGGATGAGATGAACCTGCACGCCAGTGGCGGCGAACTGATCGACCATGCGCGAGAGCGATGGCGTCACCGCCTCCACCATCACAAAGATCTGGCTCGCGCCCGCCTGCATCGCCTGCCGCGCCTGATATTCGATCAGCGTCTGCGCCGCGAACACAATCTGGGCACGCGGCACGCCGGGCCGGTCAGTCGATGGCGCCATGGCGGAGAGGATCGCGGCGAGAGGCATAGATTGTGCGGAACCCGGTTGCTTTTCGTGAAAGGCAACCTTCGCAACATGGCGCGCGATATGCAAGAGGCGCTTCGCATCGCGCCTACCTCACCCGGCACTATTGAGTAAAGTCAGTCCGCCGAGAGCATATCGAGTGCGGAGCGCAGGCGGCGCACGATCTTCGCGTCGCCCGGAGCAGAGCCTTGCGCCTCATCGATCAGAGCGATCATATGAACCACGCCGAAGCTGCCACTCAGGCCCTTCAGCCGCCACAGCGCCAGATGCCATGCCGATTCATCGCCCGCGCGGGACAGCAGATCGATCTGCCGATCGGCGCTTTCGAGGAACGCACGGCGCAGGTCGCGGACAAGGCTGGCGTCATCGCCCACCGCCGCGGCCAGTGCCATATTGAGGTTTCCGCCTTCAAAAGCCATTGGACGATCCTAATGGTTCGCGGTTAACAAGCAGTTGCAAATAGGCATTTGCTGCGCGAAAAAAGCTGCTACAGTCCGGGGCTGAAACGGGGATGATATCGTGGGCCTGAGGCGCGAAGAACAATTCGGCGAAGATCTGGATCAGGCTGGCGAAGGCGCGGGCTTCGCGTCTTATGCCGATGATACGCTGATCGAGCCGGAATATGCCCCCGAACCTTCGGCCATTTCGAGCTGGGTCAAGGCGGGACGGTTCGCGATTATTGCCCTTGCGCTGGGCTGGATCGGCTTTGCGGCCTATCTGCTCGTGCAGCGCGGCTTTCGGATGCCAGGGCTGGAGCAGATACCGCTTGCGGCGGCTGGCATATCCACCCCGCTCATCCTGCTGGGTATTCTCTATCTCATCCTAGTGCGCGGGAGCATGGGTGAGGCGGATCGCTTTGCCCGCATTTCGACACAACTCCGCACGGAGGCCGACGCGCTCGACATGCGCCTCGCCATCGTCAACCAGCAGCTTGATACCGCACGGCAAACCCTGCGCGATCAGGCCAGCCTGCTGGAGGAATATGGCGGCGCGGCCAGCCAGAACCTGGAGGCCGCAGCGCGTACGCTGACCCAGCATGCCAGCACATCGGCACAGCAAGCAGAGATCATCGAGCGCGCAGGCCTCAGCCTTGCCACCCAGTTTGGCCGGCTGGTCGATGCCATGCCCGATGTAGAGACACGCACGAACCGTGTCGCATCCGCGCTGTCTTTGGGTAGCGATACGCTGGAGGAGAAGGTCGACCGGCTGGAAGCGCGGCTCGATTCGCTTGGCCGCATGCTGGACGAAGCCCGCACCCGCACCACCACCACCACCCAGAGCCTCACCGCACAATTGATGCGGATACAGGATGCCACCCGCTCCGCCTCCGAAGAGGTGACGGGCATGGCCGACATCAGCGCCAACCGCATCGATGCCGCGATAGACATAGCGCGCAGGGCGATAGACGAGGCCGGAGTCGCGCTCGATATGCGCTCGACCGAGCTTAACATGCTGGTCGAGCAATCGCGCTCGTCCCTGGGCGCGATTGGCGGGCAGGCGGTGCTGGCCTATGGCGAGAGCATCGCCCAGATCGAGACGCGACTGCGCGAGCTGGACACGCTGGTGCAGGATCGCGCAGAAGTTATCGGCGATATCACCCGCACCATGTCGCTGCGCATCGAAACGCTAAGCGACGAGTTTGCACAGCTCCAGTCGGTCGGCGTTACCAGCTCTGAGCGGATGGCAGAGGCGATGGAGAGCCTCACAAACCGCACACAGAAGCTTGATGAGGCGCTGGAGTCTGGCAACAGGGCCGCCGAGGGTATGATCGCCCGCACCGAAGGGCTGCTGACGGCGCTCGATGCCAGCGTGCGCGAGATGGATGAAGGCCACCCCGCTGCGCTGGCTCGCCTCAACGACAAGATCGACAGCAGCCAGCGCCTGCTCAGCGTCATCATGCCGGAGATCGAGCATCTGGAATCGATGTCCGCCTCTGTGCTCGGCCATGCGCGCGAATCCGAGGAGCTGCTGAGCGGCCAGCAGCGCAAGCTGCGCGAGCTGCTCCACAGCGGCGAAAACACACTCGCCGGGTGTCGGGAGCAGGTCGATGCGCTCAACCTCGCGATCGAATCGGCGGATACGGGCGCGCGGCGTCTGTCAGACAGCGCCGGGCCGCAGATGGTCGCCACATTGCTGCGCATCAAGGATACAGCAGAGCAGGCGGGCGAGCGCGCCAAGGAAGCGCTGTTCAATGCCATTGCCGAGGCGGGCAGCCAGATCGGCGACGCCAGCGAGCAGGCGATGAACGAGCGGCTGGGCGATGTCTTCCGCGCACGCATAGAGGAAGTGAGCAACGTGGCGGAGCGCGCGGTGCAAGCCGCCCATGCGGCGTCTGACAGGCTGATGCGCCAGCTCATCACCATTGCCGACACCACCGCCGCGATAGAGCAGCGGATCGCCGAGGCCGACGAAGCGGCGCAAAAGCGCGAGCAGGACAGCTTCTCTCACCAGTCCGCCACACTCATCGACTCGCTGAATAGCATCGCCATCGACGTGACGAAAATCCTCTCCGGCGAGGTGAGCGACACCCTGTGGGCGGCCTATCTCAAAGGCGACCGTGGCGTATTCTCGCGCCGCGCGGTGCGGCTGATCGACACTGCGCAGGCACAACAGATCTGGGCACTCTATCAGCGCGACGCGGGTTTCCATGACGGCGTCAATCGCTATATCCATGACTTCGAAGCGATGCTGCGCGCAATTTTGCCGACGCGCGATGGCAGCTCCATCGCCGTCACCTTGCTGTCATCAGACATCGGCAAGCTCTATGTCGCGCTGGCACAGGCGATCGACAGGCTGAAGGACTGAACCGCTCGCCCCCTCAGTGGGCGATCCAGCGGGTGATGTCGAGGCTGTCTACCCCAATCCAGCCGTTGACATAATTGGCATAATAAAGCCCGAACAGTACCGCGGAGAGAACGGTCGCGCGGATCGCAATGCGCTTGGGCCGGAAGTTACCGGGCGCACTATCCGCCTGGCCGGGCACCAGCGCCTCACCGGTTTCGTGCGGCGTTTTGACGCCGACCGGCAGGAGCATGAACGCGCTCATCACCCAGAACAGCAAGTAGATGGCGAGGATCGAGGTTATTTTCATGCCCGCGCTTGTAGCGGCGCGCGCGCTAGATGTCGATGATGAGCACGTCAACGATAGGCTTTTTGCCGGTCCAGCGCGTCGCGACACGGCGGACGGCAAGGCGCACCCGCTCGCGCACTGCTTCCAGCTCTTCCGAGCCACGCGCGCTTACCGCAGCGGTGGCTTCCTCGGCAGCTTCGGAGAGGAACGCCTCGCGGTCTTCCTCCAGCGGCACGCCCTGCAGGCGCAACTGTGGGGCACCCGCCAGCCGCCCCTTGCCGTCTCGCGCCACCGCGACGCTGATCTGGCCATTGACCGAGAGCTTGCGCCGCTCGTTCAGCGTGCCGCCATCGGCGGGCAGGATGACATCGCCATCCAGCACCAGCCGGCCGGTCTGCTCATGGCCGATCACCGCTGCCTTGCCGGGTGCAAGACGGACCATGTCACCATTTTTCTGAACCAGCGCATGGGGGATGCCATGAGCCAGCCCCAGCCGCGCCTGCGCCTGCATATGCCGCATCTCGCCATGCACGGGCAGCAGGATCTCCGGCTTCAACCATTCATACATCGCGCGCAGTTCCGGCTGGCCGGGATGGCCGGAGACGTGAATATGCGCCTGTTTCTCCGTCACCATCTCGACGCCCTGCGCGGCGAAGGCGTTTTGGATGCGGCCGATCGCAATCTCGTTGCCGGGTATCTGTTTGGAGGAGAACACGATCAGATCACCCGTCACTGGCTTGATCGGGTGCGTACCCTCGGCCATGCGGGCCAGCGCGGCCCGCGCCTCGCCCTGCCCGCCGGTCGCGATGATCATCACCTCCCGCGCGGGCAGATCCATCGCCCTGTCCCAGTCGATCAGCGGCGGCAGATCACGCAGATAGCCATTCGCCTTCGCGACAGAGGTGATCCTGTCAAGCGAGCGCCCCGCGAGGCACAACTGCCGCCCGGTGGCACGGGCGACATCGCCCAGCGTCTTCAGCCGCGCGACGTTGGAGGCGAAGGTAGTGACGATCACCCTGCCCTTTGCTTGGCTGACGACTTCCAGCAGCCCGTCACGCACCCCGCCCTCAGAGCCGCTGGCCTCCGGGTTGAACACGTTGGTGCTGTCACACACCAGAGCCAGCACGCCTTCGTCACCAATGGTGCGCAATTGCGCTTCGGTTGCAGGCTCACCAATCAGTGGTTCCTCATCCAGCTTCCAGTCGCCGGTGTGGAAGATGCGGCCAAATGGTGTATCGATCAGCAACGCGTTGCCCTCGGCGATGCTGTGCGCCAACGCAACATAGCGGATGGCGAACTCACCCAGTTTGATGGCTCCGCCCAGCTCTACCGTGCGCAGCTCCACCTGGCCGAGCAGCCCTTCTTCCTCCAGCTTGCCCGCAATCAGGCCAGCGGTGAAAGGCGTGGCATAAAGCGGCACACCAAGGTCCGCCGCGAGATAGGGCAGCGCGCCGATATGATCCTCATGCCCGTGGGTCAGCACGATGCCGAGCAGATCCTCGCGCCGTTCCTCGATAAAGGCGAGGTCCGGCATCACAAGGTCTATGCCCGGATAAAAGGGATCGGCAAACGTCACGCCGAGATCGACCAAAATCCACTTGCCGCGACAGCCATAGAGATTGGCGTTCATGCCGATTTCGCCCGACCCACCAAGGGCCAGGAACAATAACTCATTACCGGGGGTCATCAGCCGTGCTGGCTCCTGCTATACAACATTGCCAGGCCTTCGATGGTCAAATCAGAGACAATCCGGTCAAACAAGCTGGTGTGATCATTGAACAATACCGCGAGGCCGCCGGTCGCGATTATCTTGGCGGGACGGCCGATCTGGGCACGCATCCGGGCAACGAGCCCTTCCATCATCGCAACATAGCCCCAGAAGACGCCGATGTGCATCTGTTCCTCGGTGGTGCGGCCGATGACCGAGCTGGATGCGGGCGCCTCGATAGCGATACGGGGCAGCTTGGCCGCCGCGCTCACCAGCGCATCAAGCGAGAGGTTGATGCCGGGCGCGATGATCCCACCTTTATAGGCGCCGGTATAATCCACAACGTCGAACGTGGTCGCGGTGCCAAAGTCGATGACGATGAGGTCGCCCGGCTCACGCGCATGTGCGGCGATGGCATTGATCACCCTGTCCGCGCCCACAGACTCAGGCTCCGCGACATCCAGCTCTATGCCCCATTCCGCGCCAGCCTCCCCCGCGACCAGAGGCTCTACCTTGAAATATTTGCTGGCGAGCGTGCGCAGATTATGAAGCGCGCGTGGCACCACGGTGGCGATGATCACTGCGTTCACATCTGCCATGGTGAAGCCTTCGAGCATCAACAGCTGGTTGAGCCAGACCGCATATTCATCGCCCGTGCGCCGCGCATCGGTGGCGATACGCCAGCGGGTGCGGATGGTGGGCGGGGCATCCCCCTGCCCCGGCTCCACCAGCGCGAACACGATATTGGTATTACCAGCATCAATCGCCAGAAGCATGGCTCAAATCTCTCCGCAGTCGGTCAGGGGTTCAGCAGGAACACATCACCAGCATGAATGACACGTCTGGAGCCATCCGCCAAGCGAAGGATGAGCGCACCGTGCGCATCCAGCCCCTCAAAAGCTCCCGATATACGCTCGCCATCGGGAAGTTGTGCCGCCAGCGCGGTGCCGGGGGGGTGCGCACGCGCCTGCCACGCGCGGATCAGCGGTTCCAGCCCATAGGTGCGCCACTGTGCCAGGCTATTGGCAAAATGCTCAGCAACCCGCTCCAGCACATGCGCGGCATCGCAGGATGCGGCACCCAGATCGCGCAGGCAGGTCGTTTCGCGGTCTGGTAACACGGGCGCGCTGACGATGTTAATGCCAATGCCGAGGATAATCGCATCCCCCACCCGCTCCAGCAGCATGCCGCACAGCTTGGCGTTACCGGCAAAAACGTCATTCGGCCATTTCAGGCTGAGTACGCCTGCGCCAACAAACTCGGACAGCGCCTCATGCACCGCCACCGCTATCACCAGCGCGAGGCTATGCGCGGGCTGATCGAGCGGGCCGAGCCGCACCAGAGTGGACGCATAGAGATTGCCGACATCGCCCTGCCATGCGCGGCCCATACGTCCCTTGCCAGAGGTCTGCACTTCGGCGCGCAGCCATGCGCCCTCCGGTTCCCCGGCAGCGGCAAGCGCCTTCATATCTTCGTTGGTCGATCCGGTCTCGCCGACAAGCCGGACGGGCTGCGTCATGTCGGTCAGTGGAGCGCCGCCGCCGCCGCTGCGCTCATCGTGTCGAGCAGCGGGTTGAAGAGATAACCCAGCACGATCAGCGCGGCGCTCACCGCTATCAGCGCGCTTTCCATACGGCTTCCAGCGGGCGCATATTCGGCGGCGGGTTCGTCGAAATAGACCGTCTTGATGATCTTCAAATAGTAGAACGCACCGACGACCGACATCGCGATGCCGAAGGCGGCAAGCCCGGTCATCCCGGCAGCGACAGCGGCATCGAACACCAGGAACTTGGCCCAGAAGCCCATCAGCGGCGGGATGCCCGCAAGACTGAACATGAAGATCGCGAAGGCGGCGGCCAGCCCCTTGCGGCTCTGCGACAGGCCGGCAAGGCTGGCAATGTCTTCGACCGGATTGCCCTGGCTGTCGCGCATCTGGAGGACGCACAAGAAACTGCCAATCGTCATCACCACATAGATGGCGAGATAGCTCATCACGGCAGCAACGCCTTCCGCCGTGCCAGCCGCAAGGCCGATCAGCGCGAAGCCGACATTGTTGATCGAGCTGTAGGCCAAAAGCCGCTTGATGTTGGTCTGGCCGATCGCCGCGACAGCGCCGAACAGGATGGAAGCAAGCGCGACGAACACGACGATCTGCTGCCAGCTTGATGCCGCGCTGCCCATAGCCTCCATCGCGACGCGGACGGTGAGGCCCATCGCCGCCACCTTGGGCGCGCTGGCGAAGAACGCGGTGACGGGGGTCGGCGCGCCTTCATAGACGTCCGGCGTCCACATGTGGAACGGCACGGCGCTGATCTTGAACGCGAGGCCCGCCAGCACAAACACCAGACCGAAGGTTTCGCCGTGCGACAGCCCGTCTGCCATGGCGGCGGCGATGCCGGCATAGCTGGTCGAGCCAGTAAAGCCATAAAGCAGCGAAATGCCGTAGAGCAGGATGCCGCTCGCCAGTGCGCCGAGCACGAAATATTTGAGGCCCGCTTCCGCGCTGCGCCCGTCCTGCCGCATGAAGCTTGCGAGCACATAGGCAGCGAGACTGTTCAGCTCCAACCCAACATAGAGGGTCAGCATGTCTCCGGCAGACACCATCATGCCCATGCCGACGCAGGCGAACAGGATCAGGATCGGATATTCGGCACGGATCGCGCGCGCGCCATTCGCACCGCCCGCCTCGAAAAAGCGCGGCGCAATGAGGATGCAGACAGCGGCCGCCAGATAGATCAGCCCCTTGGCGAAGGCGCCGAACGCATCTCCGCGGTAAAGCCCGCCGAACGCATCGCCACCCTGCGTCCACGCCGGGCACAGCGCCCAAGCGGCCACGCCCAGCGCCACAACGCCAAGCCAACCAATCATCTTCGCGCTGGTGTCACCCGCATAGGCGGCGATCATCAGCAGGATCAGCCCGGCGGCGGTCAGCACCAGCTCAGGCAGCGCCAGTATCAGGGAAGCGGTATCCAACATCAGTGCGCCTCCCCAGCGGTTGCATGTACTTCTTCGGCCTTATGGCCACCTTCGTGCGCGCCATGAGCCGCCACAGGCTGCGGCTTGCCCGCCGTCAGCTTTGCGTCACCTTCCGGCTTGGCGGGCGCAATGCGCGCCACCAAAGCCTGCACATCGGCGCGCATGGGGCTGAGGAAGCTTTCAGGATAGACGCCCATCCACAGCACCGAAAGGCCGATGGGCACCAGCATCGCCAGTTCCCGCGCCGTCAGATCCGGCATGGCTGCGGCATCGGCATTTTTCTGGTCGCCAAAGCAGATGCGGCGATAAAGATAGAGCATATAGGCCGCGCCGAGGATGATGCCGGTGGTGCAGACCAAAGCGACCCAGCTCGACGCCTCATAGACACCCATCAGCGCCAGAAACTCGCCTACAAAGTTTGAGGTGCCGGGCAGGCCGACCGCCGCCATCGTGAACAGCATGAACAGCAGCGCATATTTCGGCATGTTGATCGAAAGGCCGCCATAGCGGTCTATCTCGCGGGTGTGCAGCCGATCATAGATCACGCCGACGCAGAGGAACAGCGCGCCAGACACAAGGCCGTGGCCCAGCATCACCATCATCGCGCCCTCGATGCCCGCCTGATTGAAGGCGAACAGGCCGACGGTGACGATCGCCATGTGCGCGACCGAGCTGTAGGCGATCAGCTTCTTCATGTCGCTCTGCACGAGCGCAACGAGCGAGGTGTAGACCACCGCGACCATCGACAGCGCGAACACGAGCCACGCGAACTGCGCGGACGCTTCCGGGAACATCGGCAGCGAGAAGCGGATGAAGCCATAGCCGCCCATTTTCAGAAGCACGCCCGCCAATATCACCGAGCCTGCGGTCGGCGCCTGCACGTGGGCATCGGGCAACCAGGTGTGTACCGGCCACATCGGCATCTTGACGGCAAAGCTGGCGAAGAAGGCGAGCCACAGCCAGGTCTGCGCATGCGGATCAAAGTTATAGGCCATCAGCGTCGGGATGTCGGTGCTGCCCGCCTCGCGCGCCATCCAAAGCATCGCGATCAGCATCAGCACCGAGCCGAGCAACGTGTAGAGGAAGAACTTGTAGCTGGCGTAGATGCGGTTCACGCCGCCCCAGATGCCGATGATGAGATACATCGGGATCAGGCCTGCCTCGAAGAAGATGTAGAACAGGAACAGATCCTGCGCCGCGAACACGCCGATCATCAGGGTTTCCATGAACAGGAACGCGGCCATATATTCGCCGACGCGCTCTTCTATGCTGTCCCAGCTGGCGAGGATGCAGATCGGCATCAGGAACACGGTGAGCGCGATCAGGGTTAGCGCGATGCCGTCTATCCCCATCGCCCATGCGAAGCGGCCGAAGATCGGCGCATATTCCTGAAACTGCCACTGCGCATGGCCCGCGCCCTGATCGAAGTTAAGCCACAGCAGGATGCCCAGCGCGAGGTTCACCAGCGTGGCGACCAGCGCGATCAATCGCGCGCCAGACGCGCCCGCATAGAGGCAGGCAATCGCGCCCGCCATCGGCACTGCCATCATCAGGGACAATATGGGAAAGCCGAGCTCGTTCATGATACTGTGATCGCCCAGGTTACCGCAGCGGCGAGGCCTAGCAGCATCACCAGCGCATAAGTGTAGAGATAGCCGGACTGGAGCCTGCGCGTGAGGCGCCCGCCCGCGACGACCAGCGCCGCCATGCCATTGGGGCCGAAGCGGTCAATGGTCCCTTCGTCGCCCCGCTTCCAGAAAAAGCGGCCGATGGCGAAGGCGGGTTTCACGAACAGCATGTCGTACAGCTCGTCGAAGTACCATTTGTTGAGCAGGAAGTCATACAGCACATGGAACTGCGCGGTGAACTTCGCCGGCCAATCGGTATGGCGGATATAGGCCATGTAGGCGATCATCAGGCCGGTCGCCATCACCGCGAACGGCGACCACTTGACCCACAGCGGCACCTCGTGGCTCGCATGCATCAGATGCGCATCGAACGCGAGGGTCGAGGGCGCCCAGAACTGCGCACCGCCCTCGGCATCGATGAAGGCATGATGGAAAACAAAACCTGCCGCCACCGCACCAATGGAGAGGACGATCAGCGGGATCAGCATGACCAGCGGGCTTTCATGCGGATGATAGCCCGCCGTGCCGATGGCATGGGCATCGTGCCCGTGGTGATCGTCATGCGCGTGGTCGTCATGACCATGGGAGTCATGTCCGTGCGCGTCATGAACCGCGTGCTGGATATGCTCGCTGCCCGCCCAGCGCGCCTTGCCGAAGAAGGTGAGGAACACCAGACGCCAGCTGTAGAAGCTCGTCAGCAGCGCCGCCGTAATGCCGATGAGGAACGCGGTCGTGCCGGGGCCGCCTGCGGCATAGGCGCTCTCGATGATCGAGTCCTTCGAGAAGAAGCCCGCAAAGCCAAAGAGCGTGCCAGGGATGCCGACGCCGGTGATCGCCAGCGTGCCCGCCGTCATCGCCCAGAAGGTGATCGGGATTTCCTTACGCAGTGCGCCATAATAGCGCATGTCCTGCTCGTGGTGCATCGCGTGGATCACGCTGCCCGCGCCGAGGAACAGCAGCGCCTTGAAGAAGGCGTGGGTGAACAGGTGGAACATCGCCGCGCCATAAGCGCCCACCCCCGCCGCGAAGAACATATAGCCGAGCTGCGAACAAGTGGAATAAGCGATCACGCGCTTGATGTCGTTCTGCGTGGTGCCGACCGTCGCTGCGAACAGGCAGGTCGCCGCGCCGACATAAGTCACCACGGCCAGCGCCGTCTCGCTCGTCTCGAACATCGGCGAGAGGCGGCAGACCATGAATACGCCCGCCGTCACCATCGTCGCCGCATGGATCAGCGCGGAAACCGGCGTCGGACCTTCCATCGCGTCCGGCAACCAGGTGTGCAGGCCAAGCTGCGCCGACTTGCCGCAGGCACCGACGAACAGCAGCAGGCACAGCACCGTCATCGTATCAAAGCGATAGCCCAGAAAACCTATGGTGCTGCCCGCCATGCCCGGCGCGGCGGCTAGGATATCTGGGATCGAAATCGTATCGAACACCAAATAGGTGCCGAAGATGCCGAGCATGAAGCCGAGGTCGCCCACTCGGTTCACCACGAATGCCTTGATCGCGGCGGCCGAGGCCGAGGGCTTGCGGAACCAGAAACCGATGAGGAGGTAGGACGCGAGGCCCACCCCTTCCCAGCCGAAGAACATCTGCAGCAGGTTGTTCGCCGTCACCAGCATCAGCATCGCGAAGGTGAAGAGCGAGAGATAGGCGAAGAAGCGCGGCTGATCCGGCTCCTCGTCCATATAGCCCCAGCTGTAGAGGTGGACGAGGGCGGACACGCTCGTCACCACCACCAGCATCACGGCGGTGAGCGCGTCAACGCGCAGCTCCCACGCCGCCTCGAAGCTGCCCGATGACAGCCAGTGCAGCACCGGCACGACCGTCGGCCCGGCGTCACCCGCTACATAGCTCAGGAAAATCGGCCAGGAGAGCGCGCACGAGACGAACAGCGCGCCCGTGGTGATAAGTTTCGCGGGCAGCTTGCCCAGTGCCTTGTTGCCCAGCCCCGCGATGATCGCGGCGAGCAGCGGGAGGAAAACGATAAGCAGGATAGGATGCACCGGCTTACCCCTTCATCCGGTTGGCGTCGTCTACGGCGATGGTGCCGCGCGAGCGGAAATAGATCACGAGAATGGCAAGGCCGATTGCCGCCTCGCCCGCCGCCACGGTCAGCACGAACATGCTGAAGATCTGGCCGACGAGATCTCCCAGATAGGCGGAAAACGCGACGAGGTTGAGGTTTACGGAGAGCAGGATCAGCTCAATCGCCATCAGGATGATGATGATGTTCTTGCGGTTGATGAAGATGCCGAGCACGCCCATCACGAACAGGATGGCGGACACGACCAGATAATGCGACAAGCCAATCACAGCTCCACCCCCTGCCCCACGGGCTGATTGACGTTCACCACGGCGTCTTGCGGCCGGCGGCGGTTCTGCTTGTCGATATTCTGCGCCTTAACGCCGGTGCGCGCGCGGTGGGTCAGCACGATCGCGCCGATCATCGCGACCAGCAGGATGATGCCCGCGGCCTCGAACAGGAAAATATAATCGGTATAGAGCACCTGCCCGATCGCCTTGATGTTCGGCACATCGGCGGGCGTCGGCGCGGCGCGCTGGGCGAGCTGCAACGGCCCGGCCTTCCAGACGCCCAACCCCAGCAATATTTCCGCCAGCAGCCCCAGCGCGATCAGCACGCCAAAGGGCAGATAGCTGACGAACCCGGCGCGCAACTCGGCAAAGTCGATGTTGAGCATCATGACGACGAACAGGAACAGCACCGCAACCGCGCCGACATAGACGATGACGAGCAGCATCGCGATGAACTCCGCGCCGACGAGCACCATCAGCCCGGCCGCGTTGAAGAAGGCGACGATCAGCCACAGCACGCTGTGGACGGGATTGCGCGCGAAGATCGTCAGCGCGCCCGCCGCGATCATCAGCACCGCGAAAAGATAAAAGGCAAAGACCTGTATCACTGGATGTTCATCCCCCTGCGTGCGGCCTTAACGATAGGGCGCATCGGCGGCAAGGTTTGCCGCGATTGCCCGCTCCCATTTGTCGCCATTTTCAAGCAGCTTTGCCTTGTCGTAGAGCAATTCCTCGCGCGTTTCGGTCGCGAACTCGAAATTCGGCCCCTCGACGATCGCGTCGACCGGGCACGCTTCCTGGCAGAAACCGCAATAGATGCACTTGGTCATGTCGATGTCGTAGCGGGTGGTGCGGCGGGAGCCATCATCACGCGGCTGCGCCTCGATCGTGATCGCCTGCGCCGGGCAGATCGCCTCGCACAGCTTGCACGCGATGCAGCGCTCCTCGCCATTGGGATAGCGCCGCAGCGCATGCTCGCCGCGGAAGCGGGGCGAGATCGGGTTTTTCTCATAAGGATAGTTGATCGTCGCCTTGGGCTTGAAGAAATATTTCAAGGTCAGCCAATGGGCTTTGACGAACTCCCAGAGGGTGAAGGATTTGATGTAGTGGGCTATGGCGGTCATAGACCCTCCATGTAATTGGTTAGCTTGCATTGCCCTCGGGATTTAAACGAAATGCCATGGGATGAAATCGAATTGTGATAGTAAGACCAACGCATTCCCCGACCGTCCTTCGGAGTTAAATTTTCAAACGATCCGTTGCCGAATTGGATCAAAGGTCTGAAAATCGGCGGAGCAGGAAGTTTGCTGTCCTTTGGTTGAATGATCGGCCTTGGCACAACATCGCTTGCCGTAGTCCATGATGCAAAACTTTTGCCGTCAGACGCGGTACTCAACACCAATACGGCGAATTTTGCCTCTGTCGAAATATCGGACTCGAGATCAACTGCCAGCGGCACATCTGGCTCAGGAAATAGAAAGCTCAAACGGCTCTTCCCATCTTCCGCCTTTACGTCACAGTCGATTCTGGCTCTAAAAACTATGCCATCGTCAAATCCAAGCCCTCCCAACGAAGGAAGGCTGGCAATTAGGGCCATTAACTCAATCATCCCCCATACCTCGTCAGCATGAGGAAGCCGCTTACCAGAAACACGAAGAACAGCGAGACGGGCAGGAAAATCTTCCAGCCCAGCCGCATCAGCTGATCATAGCGATAGCGCGGCACGGTCGCCTTGACCCAGGAAAAGACGAAGAAGAAGAACAGGATCTTCGCGAACAGCCAGAGTATGCCCGGCACGATATAGAGCGGCGCCCAATCTACCGGGGGCAGGTAGCCGCCCCAGAACAGGATCGCGTTCAGCGCGCACATCAGGATGACGTTGGCATATTCGCCGAGCCAGTAGAGCGCGAACGCCATTGAGCTATATTCGGTCTGGTAGCCCGCGACCAGCTCGCTCTCCGCCTCGGTCAGGTCAAACGGTGCGCGCGCGGTTTCCGCCATCGCGCTGATCAGGAACATCACCGCCATCGGGAACAGCAGCGGGTTGAAGCCGTTGCCGTTGAGGAAGCCGTAATAGCCCTTCTGGCTCTCGACGATGGTGGTTAGGTTAAAGCTGCCTGCCCATAGCACCACGCAGATGAGGATGAAGCCGATCGAGACTTCATAAGAAATCATCTGAGCCGATGCGCGCATCGCACTGAAAAACGGATATTTCGAGTTTGACGCCCATCCCGCGATCACGATGCCGTAAACGCCGAGCGAGGAGATCGCGAGGATATAGAGCAGGCCAACGTTGATGTCCGCCAGCACCACACCGACATCGAACGGCACCACCGCCCACGCCAGCAACGCGACGGTGAAGGTGATGATCGGGGCAATAAGAAAAAGCCCCTTGTTCGCCGCGCTGGGGATGATCGTTTCCTGCAGGAAGACCTTGAGGCCGTCCGCAAAGCTTTGCAGCAGGCCGAAGGGGCCGACCACGTTCGGCCCGCGCCGCAGCGCCATCGCCGCCCAGATCTTGCGGTCCGCATAGATGATCATCGCCACGGCGAGCATCAGCGGCAGCGCGATCAGCAATATGCCGATCACGGTCGAGAGCAGCCACGCGGCCTCGAAGGGGATGCCATAGGATTGGAAAAAGGCGGTCATGCGGCTTGTCCCTCTCCCAAATCGTCATGCTGAACTTGTTTCAGCATCCATTCTTCCTTGAAGCACTGCGCCCGGAGGCATGATGGACCCTGAAACAAGTTCAGGGTGACGGCGTAGGTGCGAACAACCCTCATTCCGCAGCCTCCGCGAATGTTTCACCGTGCAGCAGTTCCGCCGAGCAGCGCTGCATCGTGGGCGAGGCGCGGCAGATGGCGTTGGTGAGGTAATAATCCTTGATTGGCGAGCCAAATTCGCCGCTCGCGCCGGTGGGGAGCTTCGGAGCGGACCATCCGTAGTCCACCAGCCCTTCCGTGCTGAGGGCAGGCACATCGGCAAACATCCTGGCGCGCAGTTCGGAGAATGAGTCGAACGGCAGGGTCTTGCCCATCACCTGTGATAGCGCGCGCATGATCGCCCAGTCTTCGCGTGCGTCGCCGGGGGCAAAGACTGCCTTGTCACCGCGCTGAACGCGGCCTTCAAGGTTCACATAGGTGCCTGCCTTCTCGGCGTAGGCGGCGCCGGGGAGGATCACATCCGCCGCGTGCGCGCCCGCATCGCCATGATGGCCGATATAGACCTTGAAGCTATCCGCGAACTGGCCGTAGTCCACCTCGTCCGCGCCCAGCGAGAACAGCAGCTTGGGCTTAGCGGCGGCGATGGCCTTGATGCCGCCTTGGCTGGCGAAGCCGAGCATCAGCCCGCCCATGCGCGCAGCCGCAAAGTGCAATATGTTGTAGCCGTTCCAGCCATCCTTGATCAGGCCGAGCGTTTCGACCAGCGCGAGCGTGTCGCCATGCGCGCCGTCCTTGGCGAGGATACCGCCGCCCGCGATCAGCATCGGCCGCTTCGCGTTCAGGAACGTGCCGATCACCGCCTTGGGCAGCTTTGCCAGTAGCGAGGCATCGTTGCCCAGCCACTCAACTTTATAGGTGAGATCGTGCTGCGGCCCGATGACATAGACCTTCGCCCCGCGCTTGATCGCCTTGCGCACCCGCGTGTTGATGAGCGGTGCTTCCCAGCGCAGGTTGGTGCCGACGAGCAGGATCGCGTCCGCCGTCTCGACCCCAGCAATGGTGCTGTTGAAATTGACGGCGGAGAGGCTCGACACATCATAGGCTAGGCCGGTCTGCCGCCCTTCGAGCATCGTGCCGCCCAATGCGCGGACCAGTTCACGGCCCGCATACATCGTCTCGCAATCGAGCATGTCGCCCGCAACTGCGGCGACCGAGCCACCATGCTTCACCGCCGCAATGGCCGCGAACGCCTCGTCCCAGCTGGCCGCGACGAGTTTGCCACCCTTGCGGACATAGGGCTTGTCCAGGCGCTTGCGCACCAGCGCATCGACATGATGCCGCGTCTTGTCCGACGCCCATTCCTCGTTCACGTCATCGTTGACGCGCGGCAGCACGCGCAGCACCTGCCGCCCGCGACTGTCGAGGCGAATATTGGTGCCGAGCGCGTCCATCACGTCTATCGCGAAGGTCTTTTTCAGCTCCCACGGACGCGCCTCGAACGCATAGGGCTTGGCGGTGAGCGCGCCGACCGGGCAGAGATCGACCACATTGCCCGAAAGCTCACTCTTGACCGCATGCTCAAGATAGGTGGTGATCTGCATGTTCTCGCCGCGATAGATCGCGCCGATTTGCGGCACACCCGCGACTTCCTCGGCAAAGCGGACGCAGCGCGTACACTGGATGCAGCGCGTCATCGCCGTCTTGACCAGCGGGCCCATATATTTCTCGGTCACGGCGCGCTTGTTTTCGGCAAAGCGGCTCGCGCCCTTGCCATAGGCGACGGACTGGTCCTGCAGGTCGCACTCGCCGCCCTGATCGCAGATCGGGCAATCGAGCGGGTGGTTGATGAGCAGGAACTCCATCACGCCCTCGCGCGCCTTCTTCACCATCTCGCTGTCGGTGCGGATGGTCTGGCCCTCGGCGGCGGGAAGCGCACACGACGCCTGCGGCTTAGGCGGGCCGGGCGCGACCTCGACCAGGCACATGCGGCAATTGCCGGCGATCGACAGGCGCTCATGATAGCAGAAACGCGGGATTTCCTTGCCCGCCAGCTCGCACGCCTGCAGCACAGTCGCGCCCTGCGGAACCTCGATCTCTACGCCATCTACGGTGAGTTTAGGCATTATTCCGCTGCCTCCATCATCGGGCCTGCGCTGCCGCCGCGCTCAACAATCCGCCGCTCGATCTCCGGGCGGAAGTGGCGGATGAGGCCCTGGATCGGCCAGGCGGCAGCATCGCCGAGCGCGCAGATCGTGTGGCCTTCGACCTGCTTCGTGACCTGTTGCAGCATGTCGATCTCGCTAATGTCCGCCTCGCCAGTGCGCAGGCGCTCCATCACGCGCCACATCCAGCCGGTGCCCTCGCGGCACGGGGTGCACTGGCCGCAGCTCTCATGCTTGTAGAAATAGGAAAGCCGGGAAATCGCGCGCACGATGTCCGTGCTCTTGTCCATCACGATCACCGCCGCCGTGCCGAGGCCGGAGCCAAGCGCCCGCAAGCCATCGAAATCCATCGGCGCTTCCATGATCTCTTTGGCGGGGACCAGCGGCACTGATGAGCCACCGGGGATGACGGCAAGCAGATTGTCCCACCCGCCGCGGATGCCGCCGCAATGCCGGTCAATCAGCTCGCGGAACGGGATGCTCATGCTTTCCTCGACCACGCAGGGCTTGTTCACATGGCCGGAAATCTGGAACAGCTTGGTGCCGCGATTATTCTCGCGCCCGAAGGAGCTGAACCACGCCGCGCCGCGCCGCAGGATCGTGGGGCTGACCGCGATGCTCTCGACATTGTTGACCGTGGTGGGGCAGCCATAAAGCCCCGCGCCCGCCGGGAATGGGGGCTTGAGGCGCGGCTGGCCCTTTTTGCCCTCGATGCTCTCGATCTGCGCGGTTTCCTCGCCGCAGATATACGCCCCCGCCCCGCGATGGACGAACACGTCGAAATCATAGCCCGATCCGCAGGCATTCTTGCCGAGGAATCCCTTGGCATAAGCCTGCTCGACAGCGGCGAAGAGCACCTTAGCCTCGTAGATGAACTCGCCGCGAATATAGATATAGGCGGCGCGCGCGCGCATCGCGAAGCCAGCGACCAGAGCGCCCTCGATCAGCTTGTGCGGATCATGGCGGACAATTTCGCGGTCCTTGCAGCTGCCCGGCTCAGACTCGTCGGCGTTGATGACGAGGAAGCTGGGGCGGCCGTCCTTCGATTCCTTGGGCATGAAGCTCCACTTCATGCCGGTGGGGAAGCCCGCGCCGCCGCGCCCGCGCAGGCCGGATGCCTTCATGATCTCGATGATCGCGTCTTGGCCCAGCGCGAGGAGCGCCTTCGTATTGTCCCAGTCGCCGCGTTTCATCGCCGCGTCTATGCCCCAGTCCTGAAAGCCGTGGACGTTGGTGAAGATGCGGTCCTTGTCGGCCAGCGGGCCGGTGAAGGCGGGCGGCGCGGCGGGTGCGGTGGCGTCAGTCATGCGCGGCCTCCACACGTCATGCCAGCGAAGGCTGGCATCGCATGCCTCTGCGCACATTCGCCTGAGACCCCAGCCTTCGCTGGGGTGACGGGAGTGTAGAAAGCCATCACCAAGCCCCCCGATAATCATGGTTTTCGCTGACCATTTCCTTCAGCGTCGTCGGGCCGCCTTCGGGGCAGCTCGTCTGCCGGTCGATCTGCGGGCCGATCTTCGGCTGCTTGCCCGCCGCAAGGTCATCGAGGATCGCGGTCATCGTTTCGAAGGTCAGGTCTTCGTAATTGTCGTCGTTGATCTGAACCATCGGCGCATTGGCGCAGGCACCGAGGCACTCGACCTCATTCAATGTGAACAGCCCGTCCGCCGTGGTGCCGCCCTTGTGCAGCCCCTTCGCCTTGCACGCGGCGAACACGTCGTCCGACCCGCGCAGCATGCACGGCGTCGTGCCGCAGACCTGCACATGATAGCGGCCGACCGGCGCGAGGTTATACATGGTGTAGAAGGTCGCGACCTCGTAGGCGCGCATATAGGGCATATCGAGCTGCGCCGCGACATATTCGATCACCGGCACGGGGAGCCAGCCCTGCGTATTCGTCTCCGCGCCGACCTGACGCTGGGCAAGATCGAGCAGCGGCATGATGGCAGAATGCTGCCGCCCGGCGGGGTAGCGCTCGATCACCTTTTCGGCCTGTGCCGCGTTTTCGGGCGTCCACGCGAACCCGCCCCAGCGGGCGCGGACTTCGGCTTCATCAGGAATTTGGGGTGCGTCAGCCATTTACTTCCCCGTCACCCCAGCGAAAGCTGGGGTCTCATGAGTTTGCACGATGCCGCCTGAGATCCCAGCCTGCGCTGGGATGACGGCGCGGAGGATGACCCGGCGCATCACCGCAAAAACTCCACTCTAGCCACCTTGTCACCTTCAAAGGAATAGATTGCGATGACCTCGAACGGCTCGACCAGCTCGGAGCCATCGGTCGCGGGGCCGCGCGTCACATATTCGCGGAACAGGACATAATCGCCGATGGCCTGACGCTCGCGGATTTCCGCGCGGTTCTGCGGCCATTTGGCGAAGGCGGCGGCGAGGCCGGAGCGCGTGCCTTCCTTGCCCTCGCGCACCACAGCGCCGCGATAATTCGCCTCGCAGGCATCGTCGGTCATGTAGGACACATAGGTGTCCACATCCTGCGCGTTATAAGCGGTGATCATCGCCTCGGCGATGGCGAGACGCTCGGAGGATGAGATGAGGAGGGAGATGTCAGCCACGGATCTTACTACACATCCAGTTTGTCATATCTGCCTCCGATACATTCCCGTGCGGCCATTGCGCACTTGGCTCACGACATTCGTACTGCTCGGCGCCTTTACTCATTAAAACGCCCATAATTGGCGTGCCTTCTGCGATCGCTCCGTTGGGCAGGTTAGTTGGCGATGTCATACCAATGACTCGGCGCTCGCTTGGCACAAAGTCTTCGCGCTTAAGCTCACCAAAACTGCGCGGGGCAAAACTCAAAATAACATTTTTTGTGGCAGAATTCACTGCCAGCGCTGTATTTGGCAGTTCTGTGCTGCTATCGTTGCCCCCCACGGAAGCCTGACCACAGGCTCCTAGACTCGCGGCGAGCACCATGGATGCCCCACCCCTCACCGGTCACACTCCCCGAACACGATGTCCATCGCGCCTAAGACGGCGGTGGTGTCGGCGAGCATGTGGCCCTTCATCATGAAGTCCATCGCCTGCAAATGGCTGAAGGCCGTCGGGCGGATCTTGCAGCGATAGGGCTTGTTGCTGCCGTCGCTGACCAGATAGACGCCGAACTCGCCCTTGGGGCTTTCGGTGGCGACATAGACCTCGCCGGCGGGCACATGGAAGCCCTCGGTATAGAGCTTGAAGTGGTGGATCAGCGCTTCCATGCTCGATTTCATCTCGCCGCGCTTGGGCGGTACGACCTTGCGGTCGAGCGAGGCAATCGGGCCTTCGGGCATTTGTTGCAGGCACTGCTTCATGATACGCGCGGACTGGCGGACCTCCTCGACGCGAACCATGAAGCGGTCATAGCAGTCGTAATTGGTGCCTACGGGCACGTCGAACTCCATCCGGTCATAGACATCGTAGGGCTGGCTCTTGCGGATATCCCACGCAATGCCTGAGCCGCGGATCATCGGGCCTGAGAAACCCCATTTGAGCGCGTCTTCCTTGCTAACGACGGCGATGTCGACATTGCGCTGCTTGAAGATGCGGTTGTCCACCACCAATGAGATAGCGTCCTCGAACAGGCGTGGCAGGCGCGTGTCGAGCCAGTCGCCGATGTCGGTGAGGAGCTTCAGCGGCACATCCTGATGCACGCCGCCGGGGCGGAAATAGGCGCTGTGCATCCGCGCGCCGGACGCTCGCTCGAAGAAGTTAAGGCAATCCTCGCGGATTTCGAACAGCCAAAGGTTGGGCGTCATCGCGCCTACGTCCATCACATGACTGCCGAGGTTCAGCATATGATTGCAGATGCGCGTCAGCTCCGCGAAGAAAACACGCAGATATTGGGCGCGGAGCGGCACTTCGAGGTTCAGCAGCTTCTCGATCGCCAGCACGTAAGAGTGCTCCATGCCGAGCGGCGAGCAGTAATCCAGCCGGTCGAAATAGGGCAGCGCCTGCATATAGGTCTTGTATTCGATCAGCTTTTCAGTGCCGCGATGGAGCAGGCCGACATGCGGATCGCACCGTTCGACGATCTCGCCGTCCAGCTCCATGACTAGGCGCAACACGCCGTGTGCAGCCGGGTGCTGAGGCCCGAAGTTGATCGTATAGTTCTGGATGCCGTCTTCATCGACGCCGACGACGACCTGACGCTTTTCCGAAGCGGAAGCGGCTTGTTCGAGTGTTTCGGCGCTCATGCCTTATCCTCGCTCTTTTTACGTGTCGCGCGCGGTTTGGGTGCGGGCTTGGCACCGGCCTCGGCTAGCTTTTGCGCGGCGGTCTTGCGCGGGGCGCGCGGCTTCTTAACGGCGGCGGACTGCTCTGTGGCGGCAGCGTTGGCCGCCTTGCCAGCGCCGGTGTCCTCCGGCTTGTCCGTGGTCTTCTTCGTCTCGACCACCGGAGAGGGCTTTGCGGCGGGCGCGGGCGGCGCAGCGGCGGGCACCGGCGTCGGCGCGCCGGGAGCCTGCGCATGTGCCTTCTCATCGCCCGGCAGCACATATGGCGCGCCTTCCCACGGGCTCATGAAATCGAAATTGCGGAAATCCTGCGCCAGCTTGACCGGCTCATAGACGACGCGCTTGTCTTCCTCGGAATAGCGCAGCTCGACAAAGCCGGTGAGCGGAAAGTCCTTGCGCTGCGGATGGCCGGCAAAGCCATAGTCGGTGAGGATGCGGCGCAGATCCGTGTTGCCGGAGAAGATGACGCCATACATGTCGAACACTTCG
Source organism: Sphingobium fluviale (assembly GCF_004122115.1). Classification (GTDB taxonomy): domain Bacteria; phylum Pseudomonadota; class Alphaproteobacteria; order Sphingomonadales; family Sphingomonadaceae; genus Sphingobium; species Sphingobium fluviale. The sequence goes on along the minus strand of NZ_SBKP01000003.1, from coordinate 275,690 downwards.
CGCTCCAGCCAGCCCGCAACCGGCCACAGGCCCGTTACCGAGGGAACCGGCGTCGCCTCATCGGTGCTGAGCTTCACCCGGACGCGATGATTCTTCGTGACCGAAAGGAGGTGATACACCACCTCGAACCGCTCTGGCCGCTCCGGATAGTCAACGCCCGCAATTTCCATGAGCTGCTGGTACTGCGCGCTATCGCGCAGCTTTTCCATCACGCGCACAATACTGTCCCGCGCGACCACCAGTGTGATCTCGAAATGCGCCTCAACCAGATCCAGCAGATCGGCGCCCACCAGCGCGCGCAATTCGCCCGCAGCAGTCTCTGCGTTCACAATGCGGGGGGCGGAATGAACGCTGCTCATCTCTCAATCGTCCCTACGCGGCGGATTTTGCGCTGGAGCTGCATGATGCCGTAGAGCAGCGCCTCGGCCGTAGGCGGGCAGCCGGGGACATAGATGTCGACCGGCACGATGCGGTCGCACCCGCGCACGACAGAATAGCTATAGTGGTAATAGCCACCGCCATTGGCGCAGCTGCCCATCGAGATGACGTATTTCGGCTCCGACATCTGGTCATAGACCTTGCGCAGCGCCGGAGCCATCTTGTTGCACAGCGTACCCGCGACAATCATCACGTCCGACTGACGCGGAGACGCGCGCGGGGCGGCGCCGAACCGCTCCAGATCATAGCGCGGCATGTTGACGTGGATCATCTCGACCGCGCAGCAGGCAAGACCAAAGGTCATCCACCATAGCGAGCCGGTGCGCGCCCACTGGAACAGGTCTTCCGTCGAGGTGACAAGGAAGCCCTTGTCCTGCACTTCCGTGGAGAGCGCATTGAAAAAGTGCGGGTCAGGCTGCGTTCCGGGCGCTGGGGCATGCCCGGTATGCGGCCGCTCTAGCTCTACTCCCAATCGAGTGCTCCCTTTTTCCACGCATAGACAAGGCCGAGCACCAGCTCGAAGATGAAGATCATCATCGTCGCCCAGCCGGTCCAGCCGATCTGATCGAGGCTGACCGCCCAGGGGAACAGGAACGCCGCCTCAAGGTCGAAGATGATGAACAGGATTGCCACGAGGTAAAAGCGCACATCGAACTGGTTGCGGGGATCCTCGAACGCCGGGAACCCGCACTCATATTCAGAGAGCTTCTCCGCGCTGGGCTTGTGCGCCCCGGTAAGGCGGCCAACAAGCATCGGCAGGAAAACGAAGGCGCTGGACAGGAGCAGCGCGATACCAAGAAATATCAGAATCGGCAGATACTGGCTGAGATCGACCAAGTTCGCCCCCTGCGACACAATTAACCTAAGACTTATCGCGCGGCTTTAGGCCTGCTGCAACAGCGAAGCAAGGGGGGCAGGCGATGAAATTGGATCAAAAAATGCTTGCTGATCGAAGATGTCAGGTCGTCAGCAGCTTGGCGCCGGAGAATACGAGCATAATGGCCAGCGCGATCCGCAGAAAGGCCGGGTTCACCCTGCTCGTCAGTCGCGATCCGATCACTATTCCGGGAATCGAACCCATCAGCAGTGATCCGAGCAGGGACAGATCGACCAGCCCCATCCAGAAATAGCCCAAACCCGCCAGCATCGTCAGCGGCACCGCATGGACGATGTCTGTGCCCACGATCTTCTGCATCGTCAGGCGGATGGGGTAGAGCATTACCAGCATTGTCGCGCCCAGCGCGCCCGCACCCACCGAAGTGAGCGTCACAATCGTGCCCAGTATCACGCCACACAGGATCGTAAGCACCGGTAAAAACTTGCGATAGACAGTGATCCGCTCAGGCGCAATCGTGACCGCCGACGTATAAATCTTGCGCTGAAACAGGGTAACGACCGCCGTGGCGATCAGAACTGCGCCCAGCATCTGCACCACAAGGCCGCTTTTCATCTGATGGCCGCCATTGGCGGAGAGGAACCACAGAGTCAGCGCCGCAGCCGGAAGGCTGCCATAGGCAAGACGGCGCACCACCTGCCAGTCCGCATGGCCCTGGCTGTGATGCACACCGCCACCCACCATCTTGGTCAGCGCGGCGAACCACAGGTCTGTCCCCACCGCAGTCGTCGGTGCCACGCCAAGCAGCAGGATCATGATCGGCGCCATCAGTGAACCGCCACCCACCCCGGTGAGGCCAACCATCGTACCAACCAGAAAACCCGACAGGGGGTGCAGAAAATCCATCAGGCAGCCGCATCCATCAGCAGATCAAGTACCGGGCGGGCGTGTTCCCTGCGGCAGATCAGCAGATCCGGCATGTAGACGTCCCGCTGGTTATAGACAAGCGGGCTGCCGTCGATACGGCTGACATGGAGGCCGTGGGCAAGTGCGACGGCGGCAGGTGCGCAGCTGTCCCACTCATGCTGACCGCCGGAATGGAGATAGATGTCAGCCTCGCCACGAATGACGGCCATCGCTTTCGCGCCCGCACTGCCCATAGGCACCAGCTCCGCACCCAGCTTTTCAGCCACGCTCAGCGCCTCGGCGGCGGGACGAGTGCGCGAAACGACCATGCGCAAAGGCGTTCCCGCCGCAGGCAGGGCGCGCGGTTGATCGGAGCGCAGCACTTCATTGAGGCCCGGCAGCGCCACAGCGCCGATTTCAGGCTTGCCGTCTATGCTGAGCGCCACATGCACCGCCCAGTCGGTGCGTTCTTCGCCATATTCGCGCGTACCATCGACCGGATCGATGATCCAGACACGGGATTTGCCAAGACGCTCCGGCGTATCCTTGCTCTCTTCCGAAAGCAGGCCGTCATCCGGGCGGTGTTCCGCAATGGCCGCGATAAGGAACTGGTTCGCCGTCTGATCGCCTGCCTTGCCCAGCGCCTTTGCCGCGATCAGCCCGCTATCCCGCACAGCGAGAAGGATGCGGCCTGCATGATCGGCAAGCCGGGCTGCGAGTTCCGCGTCGCTCAGTGCCACCCCAGCAGCCTCTCGATGATCGCATCAGCGGCGGCTTCGGGGTCCATTGCCGTGGTGTCGATCCGCACTTCGGGGCTTTCCGGTGCCTCATAGGGGCTGTCTATGCCGGTGAAGTTCTTGAGATCGCCCGAACGCGCCTTCTTATAGAGGCCCTTCACGTCGCGCTTCTCGGCCTCGGCGAGCGGCGTGTCGATGAAGACCTCGAAGAACTCGCCTTCCGGGATCATCGCGCGCACCATCTCCCGCTCCGCGCGGAAGGGGGAGATGAACGCGGTGATGACGATGAGGCCGGCATCCGCCATCAGCTTCGCCACCTCGCCGACACGTCGGATATTCTCGATCCGGTCCGCTTCGGTAAAGCCCAGATCCTTGTTGAGGCCGTGGCGCACATTGTCGCCGTCCAAAAGGAAGGTGTGCCGGTTCATCCGGTGCAGCTTCTTTTCGACCAGATTGGCGATGGTGGATTTGCCGGAGCCCGAAAGGCCGGTGAACCACAATACGGCGGGCTTCTGGTTCTTGAGGCTGGCATGCGCATCGCGGCTGATGTCGAGCGCCTGCCAGTGGACATTCTGCGCCCGCCGTAGCGAGAAGTGCAGCATGCCCGCCGCAACCGTGTTGTTGGTGAGCTTGTCCACAAGGATGAACCCGCCCAGTGTCCGGTTCTGCGCATAGGCCTCGAACACAACCGGCTTGTCGGTGGCCAGCTCCACGACGCCAATGGCGTTCAGATCCAGCGTCTTGGCCGCGAGATGCTCCATCGTGTTGACATTGACGACATATTTGGGCGCCTGCACCGTGACGGAGACCATCTGGGTGCCAAGCTTCATCCAATAAGACCGCCCGACATGCAGCGCATCGTCAGACATCCACACCAAGGTTGCCTCAAACTGGTCGGCAGCTTCGGGAGGGGTATCGGCAATGGCGATCACATCGCCGCGCGAGCAATCGATCTCGTCCGCAAAACAGAGCGTGACCGATTGGCCAGCGACGGCCTGATCCAGATCGCCATCCAATGTCACAATACGCGAGACCGTGCTCGTCTTGCCCGAAGGCAGAACCCGGATCGCATCGCCCGGCACAACGCGGCCGGTCGCGATCTGGCCGGAAAAGCCCCGGAAATCGAGGTTCGGTCGGTTGACCCACTGCACAGCCATGCGGAACGGCTTGCCCTGATCCGCCGTAACATCCAGCTCGACCGTTTCGAGATGCTCGATCAGCGGCTTGCCGGTGTACCACGGTGTGTTAGGCGAGTTGGCGGTGATATTGTCGCCCTTGAAGCCGGAAATCGGCATCGGCGTGAAGCTCTCAATGCCAATAGAGGTGGCGAACGCGGTATAATCCTCAACAATATCGTCAAACACCGTCTGGCTATAGTCCACCAGATCCATCTTGTTCACCGCCAGCACGATGTTGCGGATGCCGATAAGGTGGGCGAGAAAGCTGTGGCGGCGGGTCTGCGTGAGCACACCCTTGCGCGCGTCGATCAGGATCACGGCAAGGTCCGCTGTCGACGCGCCTGTCACCATGTTGCGCGTATATTGCTCATGCCCCGGCGTGTCCGCGACGATGAATTTGCGCTTTTCGGTGGTGAAGAAGCGATAGGCGACATCGATGGTGATGCCCTGCTCACGCTCGGCGGCGAGGCCATCAACGAGGAGCGCAAAGTCGATCTCCTGCCCCTGCGTGCCCACCCGCTTGCTGTCTGCCTCCAGCGCTGCAAGCTGATCCTCGAAGATCATCTTGCTGTCATAGAGCAGCCGCCCGATCAGCGTCGATTTGCCGTCGTCCACGCTGCCGCAGGTAATAAAGCGCAGCAGGCTCTTGTGCTGGTGCGTCTTGAGGTAAGCGTCGATGTCCTCAGAGATCAGCGCGTCGGTCTTGTAAATGGGGTCTGCCATGTCGGACATCAGTTCACTCCGTCATGCTGAACTTGTTTCAGCATCCATCGCGCCTTCGGCGATGCGGGGGCATGGGGAAAGATGGACCCTGAAACAAGTTCAGGGTGACGATGAGGGAGACGGGACCGGCACATCAGAAGTACCCCTCCTGCTTCTTTTTTTCCATACTGGCGTCGCCGCCATCCTTGTCGATGACTCGGCCTTGCCGCTCTGACGTTGTGGTGAGGAGCATTTCCTGAATGACTTCCGGCAAAGTCTTCGCCTCGCTCTCGACCGCACCGGTCAAGGGATAGCAGCCCAGGGTGCGGAAGCGGATCGAGCGCTCGACCGGCGTTTCGCCGGGCTTCAGCGGGAAGCGCTCATCATCGACCATGATCAGCATGCCATCGCGCTCCACCGTCGGGCGCTTGGCGCTGAAATAGAGCGGTACGATGGGGATGTCGTTCAGATGGATATATTGCCAGATGTCCAGCTCGGTCCAGTTCGAGATCGGGAAGACACGGATGCTCTCGCCCTTCTTCTTGCGGGCGTTATAGAGGTTCCACAGCTCAGGCCGCTGGTTCTTCGGGTCCCAGCCATGGGTCGCGGTGCGGAAGGAGAAGATGCGCTCCTTGGCGCGGCTCTTTTCCTCGTCGCGCCGCGCGCCGCCAAAAGCAACATCGAAGCCATACAGATCAAGCGCCTGCTTGAGGCCTTCGGTCTTCCACATATCGGTGTGGAGCGGGCCATGATCGAACGGGTTGATGCCCCGCTCGGCCGCTTCCGGGTTCTGATAGACCAGCAGCTCCATGCCGCTTTCCTGCGCCATGCGGTTGCGCAGCTCGTACATCGCCTTGAACTTCCATGTCGTATCGACATGAAGCAGCGGGAACGGCGGCGGGCTGGGGTAAAATGCCTTGCGCGCCAGATGCAGCATCACCGCGCTGTCCTTGCCCACGCTATAGAGCATGACAGGCTTCTCAGCCTCGGCCACCACCTCGCGCATGATGTGGATACTCTCGGCCTCAAGCCGCTCAAGATGGGTCAATGTTTTTGTGTCGATCACCGGATAGCCCCGTTGCGCTGTGTGTGCAGCCTGTTCCTTTTCCATTCCGTTCTCAGGATCAACATAGATTTTGCACTGCGACATGCAGAAAATATATGCCCTGCGGCCAGACACAAGGCTGTTAACCCGGAAAAATCAAAGCTGCCCAATCGCCTCTAGGGGAGCGATATTACAAAAAGATTTACCGCAGCGCACTTGCAACAAGCTTGTGCAGCTTGGAGTGGATCGCGTCGTTGCCGGCGATCAGTTCCTTGCGCTCGATCGCTTGATCACCTCCGCGATAATCGGTGACGAAGCCCCCTGCCTCGCGCACCAGCAATATCCCCGCCGCCACATCCCAGGGTTGCAGGCCGCTTTCCCAGAAGCCGTCATAGCGCCCGGAGGCGACATGGGCGAGATCGAGCGCGGCCGAGCCGAAGCGCCGGATGCCCGCAACCGAAGGCGCCACCGCGCCGAAAATGCGCGTCCACTGCGCCACATCGCCATGCCCGAAAAAGGGGATACCGGTGGCGATCACCGCATCGGCCATATCCCGCCGGGCGGAGACGCGCAGCCGCTGGTCATGCCGCCACGCGCCGCGATTCTTCTCTGACCAATAGCTCTCGTCTGTGATTGGCTGATAGACGAGACCCGTCGTCACTTCACGCCTGCCCCCGGCCATCGGCTCCTCCACCGCGATGGAGATCGCGAAATGAGGGATGCCGTGGAGGAAGTTGGTGGTGCCATCGAGCGGATCAATGATCCAGCGCGGCTTGCCCGGATCGCCCTCGATCACGCCGCCTTCTTCCAGCAGGAAGCCCCAGTCTGGCCGCGCCTTTTGCAGCTCCTCTACCAAAGTCTGCTCACAGCGCTTGTCCGCCATGGAGACGAAATCCGCCGGCCCCTTGCGGGACACCTGCAAGTGCTCGACCTCGCCAAAATCACGACGCAGACGCGGCGCCGCCTTTCTGGCAGCACGTTCCATTACGGTGAGCAGGCCTGAGTGGGATACCATGTCTATGTTACCTTTGAGAACTTTCGAAATTTCGATAACCAGGTTTCCAGCTCCAGCGTATTGATTTCTTCGCGAAGCCAATTAGGCAAATTGCCCTGATAACGAGACTTTACAGTTGTTCCACGAAGATGGTGGTATCGCACTACTTGATACCATTTTTCACGCATATCTGACTTTGTAAAAAAATTCTGTTTACTCGCCTTTCGAAGCGGTATTCCCGCAAACCTAGTCAGCCTACTTTGAAGGCGCCGAGAGCGGCCCATCCGCATATTTATTCCGCCCGCTTCACATATTCGCGCTCATACACATCAACGACGATGCGCGTACCGGTGACAATATGCGGCGGCACCATGACGCGCACGCCATTGTCGAGGATCGCTGGTTTATAGGATGCGGACGCTGTCTGCCCCTTCACCACAGCATCGGCCTCAACCACCACGGCCTCCACCGTTTCCGGCAGCGCGACCGAGATCGGGCGTTCTTCATACAGCTCAAGCTGAACCATCATGCCATCCTGAAGGAAGGCGGCGGCATCGCCGACGAGATCGTTCGGCAGGTTGATCTGCTCATAGGTCTCGGTATCCATGAAGACGAGCATGTCGCCCTCGGAGTAGAGATACTGGAAATCCTTGGTATCGAGGCGGATACGCTCCACCGTCTCGGCAGAACGGAAGCGCACATTGTTCTTGCGCCCGTCGATCAGGTTTTTCAGCTCCACCTGCATATAGGCGCCGCCCTTGCCGGGCTGAGTGTGCTGGATCTTGACGGCGCGCCACAGGCCGCCTTCATACTCGATATTGTTGCCGGGACGGATTTCGACGCCGCTGATCTTCGCCATAGCGTGTTCTGCCTGTATAGTGTTGAGAAAGGGAAAGAGCCGGGCGGCGCTGTAGCCTCTGGGAAGCCCAAGGGCAAGAGGCACGGCGGATTAGCCTAAACCTGCAAATAACGCTGATGATATTATGCGCTGTTAAAGCTGTTTGATTATGGCCGATGCAATGCTAATCCCCCCTTCAACACTCTATTCGATGCACAAGGGAACCGATCGACCATGCATATGTTGATGCGCCGAGCCGCTGCCACCGTTTCCACCCTGGCCCTGGCAGCCGCGGCCCAGCCCGCCACGGCAACCACGTTGCAAGAGGCGCTGGCCCAGGCCTATCGCACAAATCCGACGCTGAACGCCGCCCGCGCCCAGCTCCGCGCGACCAACGAAGGCGTTCCGCTCGCCAAGGCCGATGGGCGGCCCAATATCGGGGTGAACGGCACCTATGAACGGCAGTTGCACCGGGACTTCCCACTTTCCACACCGATTCAAAGCGCCAGCGGTCAGGCCACGCTTTCCGTGCCGGTTTATCAGGGCGGGATCGTGCGCAACTCTATCAATGCGGCCAAGGAAGGCGTCGAAGCGGGCGAGGAACAACTGCGCGCCACTGAATCGTCAGTGTTCGCTCAAGTGGTCGCCGCCTATCTCGATGTGATTTCAGACAGTGCTGTCGTAACCTTCAACCTCCAGAATGTGCGCTCGCTGGAGGTAAACCTGCAGGCGAGCACCGACCGCTTCAAAGTAGGCGACCTCACTCGCACCGACGTTGCCCAGTCTGACACGCGCCTCGCGCTGGCCCGCGCCAACCTTGAGTCGGCGCAGGCGCAGCTTATTTCTTCCAAAGAGCGGTATATATCGCTGGTCGGCAGCGAGCCGGTTGACCTTCAGCCCCCGCCGCAACTGCCCGGCCTGCCCGCCTCGCCCGAAGCCGCAGTTGAAGTCGCGCTGAAGGACAATCCGGATATTCTCGCCGCCAAGAGCACGCGCAACGCCGCCCGTTATCAGGTCAATGCCGCCAAGGGCCAGATCGCGCCGCGCCTCTCCGGTTTTGTGCGCGGAAGCTACACGGATTTTCTGGATTCTCGCACCTTTGGCGCCCCCACCCCTGTAAGCAAATCCGCCGCAGCCGGTGTACAGCTCACAGTCCCGATCTATCAGGGCGGGCGGCCCGGCGCGGCCACCCGGCAGGCAGTGGCACGCGAGAGTCAGGCAATCGAGCAAACCGTGGCGACAGAACGCAGCGTGATCGCGCAGACCCGCTCCGCCTATGCCAACTGGCAGGCCTCGCTCCAGACGATTGAATCCACCCGCAAGGCCGTGGATTCCGGCTCACTCTCGCTCGAAGGTGTGCAGGCCGAGAACAAGGCGGGCACCCGCACCATCCTCGATATTCTGGACTCCCAGCGCGACCTGCTGAACGCGCAGGTTCAATATGTCTCGGCCCAGCGCAACGCCTATGTGGCGGGGTTCAGCCTGATCGCCGCGATGGGCCATGCCGAGGCGCGGGATCTCGCGCTCGATGGCGGCGCGCTCTATGACGCCACAGCCTACTATAAAACAGTGCGCAACAAGCTGTTCGACTTTGATTTCGGCAAGCCCGCGGCACAGGTTTCGACATCGACCGCAGGAACAAAGACGCAGGACTCCACCATCATTCCGGGCGGGTTTGGAGCCAAATAGTTAACGAAAACCCGGCCCGGCAAAACCAGCGATTCCGCTAACCCTCTGAGGAGACTCAGGAAAGCGTCGTTTATACAATTTTAACTGTCTGGCTCGTAGCATGAGATGTGTTTTTAATGCTATGGTAGTGCCATTATGGAACAGAGTATTGCGCAGTTACTGGTCAGGGAAAAGCGGCGCAGGCGGTTGATGTTTGGCGCTGTGGCGCTCGGCGTCGCTCTGGTTGCCGTTTCCTCGCGGAGTGAACGGGCCATGTTCCAAAGCGGCATATCGATGCCCGGCGTGTTCGCGACCATCGGCACGGATCTGACAGAAAATCCGCGCATCTCGCTGCGGGACCGCGATCCTTCCGCTTTCTTTGCCCGGCTCGATCCCGGAGTGGACGACCCAGCGCCGGAGCCGGAGGAAGATGGCGGGATTGCGCCTCTGGAACGGGCGTTGCTGTTCATCGGCCCTGACGCAGAATTACCTGCGCCCGGCCCCATAGAGATTCAGCCTCTGGGGGATACACAAGACCCGCAACTGGCTTACAACCCTGACGCGTCACCTCCGTCGCAGCCAGGGGATAGTCCGTTCTTCCGTCAACCTCAGGGCAGAAACCTTCCCAATACGCAGGATGACACTATTCCCATTGTCACTCCGCCCCCTGTCGCCACTCCTGTGCCGGAGCCGGCCACATGGGCAATGCTCTTGGTAGGGTTCATGGCCGTCGGCGCCGCGCTGCGCATCCGCAGAAGCGCAGTCAGCCTGCATAATTTCAGTCGATAGTCATCCGGCCATTGCCGAGGGTTATCGTCCCCAGTTCCGCCAACGCATTTTGCCCCAGCAGAGACACCGGCAGGCCATTGTCAATAATCGCCACCCGGATATTGCGGAGCTGACGGCCAGCGATATCCATCCGCGCGATGGTTGCGGAGCGAGCGGTCGTCATGCCCCCTGCCGTACGCAGCTTTGCACCCCCCGCGCCTTCGGTCGGCTGAACACCCAATCGCCGCGCATCCGCGCCCGTCAACACCGTTACACTCGCGCCTGTATCGATCAGGAAGCGCGCACGCCCACCATCGGCGAACTGCGCATCGAGATAATAGAGGCCATCCGGGGCGGGGAGGATCGGGTTGCCGGCCGGGCCAATATCGCCATTCTGCTGCGCCTGTTGCTGCTCTACGTAAGACGCCATCACAGTTGCCTGCGCCGGGGCGGAAGGCTCGGCAAACAAGGGCATCCCAAGCCCAAGGCCGAATGTGGCCGCGAACGCGCAGGCCGACGCCATCATGATAGTATATCCCGGCTTTATCATGGCCCATGCCTTGCCACCGCGCCTGACAACGCCGCGTTGCAAAACAGGCTGAAAGCCGAATTAACCGTTACTATACGAAGGGGCAGAGTGGCGCGGCGTTAACCCGCCATCTCCGCCACCCGCTTTTCAACCCGCCTGCGCCGCCGCGCTTCACGCCATCCGCCAAGCGCGAACAGCAGGGCAATGACGCCCATCTGCGCGCACAGCATATGATAGCGCCAGCGCAGTGTGTCGCTGTCCTTATAAAGCAGATAGGGGCGCTCCACGACAGGATAGCGGATATTACGATAGAGCTGATCGACATCGCCGGGAAGCACGCCGCGTGCGATGACGCCGCTCATCACCGGCAGAAAATGTTTCGGCAGATCCGCGCGCTCTTCCACCTGCACAAATATACGCGCGGGAAGGGCCTTGCCGTGCAGGCGATAGCGCACCGGCGCAAAATAGAGGCGGCGGTGGAACAGCAGCACTTTTTCCTCGAAGCGGACGAGTGCGCTCATGTCGACGGGGCCGACAACGCTGGCGCTGCCCTCCGGGATGACGGCGGCCTGCGCACTGCGCACATCGATGAGGTGGACCGGCATGCCTTCCGACGGCAGCATCCGCGCCAGCAGAAAGACCACCACGGCGACGCCGCCCGCCGTCAGCGCCAGGAAGGTGCAGAGCCGTTGCAGCCGCCGGGAAGCTCCGATCATCACCGCGACAGGATCCCCCACCGCCTCGTTTTTCCTGCGCCAGCGGCGCCAGAGGATCAACAGCATCACCAGCAGCGGGAAGCTGAAGAACAGGCAGAGCAGCGCGATCGTGATGCCGGGATAATACTGATCGAGCACCCGGTACTGCCATTCGGCCAGCAGCTCTACCACGCCGCGATATTGCGTGGCCTGCCAGACGAACAGCCCGCCGAGCAAAGTCAGCCACAGCGCGGAGACGATGCTCGCCGTCCGTTTCTGACGGTTCAGTTCCTCGTGCGACTCAGACATCATTCCATCCCTTTTTCCACGGAGACACGGAGTGCGCGGCGCATGCATCTCCCCCCTGGCGCCCATGATGCAGAAGCCGCCGCCCTTGGCAATCGGAAATGGCGGTGTACAGCGGAAATCCTGCCCTTTTCCGCCCTTAAGGCCCATTGTAAACTCTCCTATTTAACCTATTTGGAAAATTGTTCTGTCCTACAGCCAATCATATCGGTTAGCCACCGCTCCCATCACCCCCCCTCGCCTTCCAAGGAGCGTTTATGGCCATCGACAGCTTTCAGACATCCAGCGACATGCTCGCCGCCCCCTCCCGCGCGCCGTTCGCGGTAACGCCGCACGACACCAACGAGCTGACCACGATCCCCAAGGCGCTCTATGTCGGCACCGGCGGCACCGTGATCCTGCGCGGCGTCGGCGGCGCGGCGGACGTGACGTTCAAGAATGTGGCGAACGGACAGGTGATCGACGTGCGCGCACAATATGTCCGCGCCACCGGCACCACCGCGGCTGATATCGTGGCGCTGGCCTGATGGCGGGTGTCGGCTTTGGATCTGGCCGGGCCGCGCGACGCAAGCGCGGGTCCGGTTCAGGCGGTGGGGGCGGAGGCGGCTTCGCCAGCTATAGCCTGCCGAATGCGGTCGATGTGCGCTATGAGCCATCGATCCTCGCCCCATCCGTAGACGGCAACAACCGCGTCACGCTGTTGACCGACATCAACGGCCTCGCCAACGCGACCCCGATCACCGCAGGCGCGATCCCCGCAGGCGGCGCGCCCAAGCTGGTGACGGACGCGCAAGGACGCAAAGCGCTGTTGTTTGAGGGCAATAACGCGCTGGAAATCGCCGATACGCTGGCAAGCTACACCGCGAACGGCTGCACCGCCTATGCCGTGATCCGCTATTTCGATGCGAACACGACCAATGCGCAGTCCGTCTTTGCCGTGGGCCGCAACGCCAATGCATCCGCGCCCAATACGCTGCGCGCCTTCATGAACACGCTGGCAGGCAGCGCCAACGGCATTGCGACGAACGCGCATCCGCCCTTCCCCGCGCATGGCGGCAAATATCTGTGCGATAATGCGGGCGTCTATGGCACCGAGCGGGTGGCCGGGCAGTCAAGGCGCAAGATGATCTGTCATGCCGGGCTGCAGGTGGTCGCGATACGTGGCGGCGCGAGCAACAGCGCGCAAATTCACATGAACGATGAATATTGCACCGGCATCACCACGATCAACGGCGGCGCGACCGTGACCAGCGGCGGCGAGATCGGCCGCCATGCCTTTGCGCCGGGCGGCACCAACTATGGCAGCTTCCTGCTCTATGCGTTGCATATCAAGCGATCGGCCCAGACGGCGGCAGAGATTCAGGCCAATATCGCCGCGATCATGACGGCCTATGGCATCGCCAGCATCACACACTCGTTCATCCTTGAAGGCGACAGCCGCTTTGCCAATGCGGGTGCGGTGAGCCTTGGCGAAAGCCCCTATGGCTATTTGCAAGTCGAGCTGGCGAGCCGCCTGCCCTCAAGCTGGCGCGTGATCCGCAGCGCGATCGGCGGGTCGCAGATCGACAAGGATGTGGGCGCGACTGGCTCCAACATCGACAAGGGACTGCGCGACCGGCGCGATTTCCTCAACCGCTCCTTGTTCAGCGGCAATTGGGAGCTGCCGGGCCGCAATGTGGTGGCGATCGAGACATGGTATAATGACGACGGGCAGACGACCAGCCCGGTCTATGTGCAACCCACCTTCACCGCCGCGCGCGCGGACGAGATCTACAGCAATTTGCAGAACCTCGTGCTCAATGATGCGCGTGGCTATCTCAAGCTGGGCTATGAGTATCTGGCGAGCATATCGCTGCCATCGAGCGGCACCAAGCAGGCCTCGCTGGACCAGATGCGGGCGCGATTCCGGTCTGCGAATTTCTTTCACGACTTTCTCGGCGCGGCGGGAGACACCTATGCGGGCAAGGTGCGCCGGGCCGAGGTGCCGCTGTGCATGCCGATCAGCGGGGCATGGGGAAGCCAGGTGCTCGATACCACGCTGGCGGTGAGCGACCCACGCATTACAACCAATGGCGGCCTGTATTTCAGCGATCAGGCGCACGAAACCAGCGCCTGTCACCCCTATATCGCACAGTGCCTAGCAGACAGGGTGCTGGGCGCAGACCCTTATGCCTAAAGTGGCGTTTACAAATTTTACTCGAAAACGGCTATAGTTGCCGATGCTGTCTTTGGTGCGGCGCAACAGATGAACAAAGGGCATTAAAAGAGGGCAAAATAGGAAAGATCGCTCAAGACCATAGTTATTCTGTTGCGCCACAACATGGGATAGTCATAACTTTGCAGTATTTTGTTAACCCTGCGTATTTACTCTATGTTCAAGCTATGCCATTAGACAGTTCTCCATCGAATGCAGCTACGTGTGGCACGACGCATAGGATGGAGAAATGGTATGGGACTGCCGCAACCAAAGATGTTGCACGGTAGGGAAATAAGGGAAAAAATTCCCACATCCTCGCCGCTAGAGCCTGCCCGTCCGATAGAATCGGTACAAGGTGAGGTCGCCGCCATGCAAAGCCTGATTGCATCACGTTTGGTACAGCAGAATGCCGAAGAATCCCCCAGGGATGCAGGCAGCATGCTCGAATCCGCCATATCGTCCCTTTCGAGGCTGAGTGGCTATGCGGCCATGGGCCTGGCGCTTGCGGCGATCGCTTTTCTGATCTTCTGATCGAGACGGCAGAAAGGCTCTGCCCCGAATGGCGCTGACTGGCGCCCTCTCAATATGCTGCATATCCTGAAGGGGTGATTCATCCGCGCGGGCCAGCTTGGCCGCAGCGGTGCTTTGGGTCATCCGCCACGACAGGCGGGTCGCGGGCGCCCAGATGGGCCAGCGAGTCCCATTTTGAAGCGTTTTCGGCTCGTCGCGCTCTCAACCCGGCTGGAACAATGTTTGTTGCGCCGCGTTATTCGTGGCATATTAACTTTTTGTAAACCATGGCTGGGCGATGATGCGATTGCAGCAGACGCCTTAGCGGAGGTGGGCTATAAGGCCGGGATGGCACCCGGCCGATGCAACGGGGTTACAGGGAGCGATCAGTGACGGACATCCGGGCCGTAAACGGCAGAATGCCCCGAACGCATGTCCGCAGGGCGCTGTCCAAGCAAGCTGTCAGACTTATTCTCTATGTTCAGCTGGTGTTGCTGGACTGCGCGACCGTGATCACCGGCTTTTCGCTCATCGGCATGATCCGCGGCGAACAATGGATTTCTCCCGCAGGCGTGAACATCGGCTATCTGCTGGTCCCGCTTTATGGCCTGCTCGCCATCAACCGCAATGCCTATACGATAGACGCGCTCGGATCGTTGGCGGAAAGCCTGCGCCGATCGCTCACCGCTTTGTTCATGACGATGCTCATCATCCTGATGTTCGGCTTTTTCTTTCATGCGCAGGATGCCGTCTCGCGCGCATCCTTTGCCGCGGGCATATGCGTGAGCGGGCTGTTCCTCTCCGTCGCGCGGATCGCGTTTTATTACTACACACGCAATCGCACGGGCGAGCGCCTGACCGACGATCTGCTGATCCTCGACGGATTGCCCTATACCGGCCTTTATAATGGCAACGTCATCAACGCCGCAGCCGAACAGATTGAGCCGGATCTGCAAAACCCGCGCATGCTCTCCCGCCTCGCCAGCTATCTGCATGGCTTTGACCGGGTGGTTGTCGCCTGCGCGCCAGACCGGCAATATGCGTGGTCGCTGCTGTTGAAGGGCGCGAATATCCGCGGCGAGATCATGCTGCCCGAATCGAATACGCTGGGCGCGATCGGCCTCTCCGCTTATCATGGCAATGATACGCTGGTGGTTTCTCGCGGGCCGCTGAGCATGGCGAACCGGGCGAAAAAGCGCATCCTTGACCTCATCGTTACGGTGCCCGCGCTGATCCTGCTCTCGCCGCTGTTTCTGGTGGTCGCCATCGCGATCAAGCTGGAGAGCAAGGGGCCGGTCTTCTTCCGCCAGCAGCGCATTGGCCGCTCGAACCAGTTGTTCAACATATTGAAGTTCCGCAGCATGCGCGAGGAAATGTGCGATGCCGAGGGCAACCGCTCCGCCGCGCGCGATGACGACCGCATCACCCGCGTCGGCGCGTTCATTCGCCGCACCAGCATCGATGAACTGCCGCAACTTATCAACGTGCTGCGCGGCGACATGAGCCTTGTCGGCCCGCGCCCGCATGCGCTGGGTTCGCTGGCAGGCGACAAACTGTTCTGGGAGATAGACGAGCAATATTGGGTGCGCCATGCGCTCAAGCCCGGCATCACCGGCCTCGCGCAGATCCGCGGCTATCGCGGCGCGACGATGCAGCGCGAGGATCTGGAGAACCGCCTCAGCGCCGATCTGGAATATGTCCATGGCTGGCGGCTGTGGCGCGATATTTCGATCTTGTTCTATACGGCGAAGGTGATGATCCACCGCAACGCGTTCTAGAGCGCGCTGCGTTAAATCTGACGCAAGATGCGCGCTCTAAATTTTTGTTATCGCATCGTTTTTTGCCAAAAACCGGTTCCCACTTTTTGGCACGATGCTCTAGCGCGGTGCAACTCCGGCAAGATATTCCCGTAGATAGCCGATAAGCGCGGAAGGGTTTGTCGTCGCGCAGCGCGGCTCCCGCGCGGCAAGAGCGGCAAACGCCGCCGCGAACTCTGCATCCGTATCGGCCGTTTCGAGCAAGCCGCGATCCCGGAAGGCGCCGGTAATCTCGGCCTGATGATCGTCATAATGCTCGGCGAGGGCGAAGCGGCGCGGCACCGCGATCAGGCGGCATCCCTCGCGCAGCGCGGTGATGAGCGAGCCGGTGCCGCCGTGGCAGACGACATAGTCCGCATCGCGCAGAATCTGCTTCACGCTATCGAACGGCAAAGTCTCATGAAAGCGGATGCCCGGCGGCGGAATGGCAGGGATGCCCCCCTCGCCCGTCTGCACGATCACCTCATACCCCTCCAGCAGCCCGTTTTCGCGCGCCTTGATGACCAGATCGACCAGGCGGGGGAACTTCAGCGTCGCGCCGACGGTGGCGAACAGAAGTTTTTTCTTCGGCGGGCGCGGCGTATCGAGGATGCGGAACGGATCGAACACCACCGCGCCCGGCCAGTGCCGCGCCGAGGCTTCCGCCTGCGCGATCCGCACATGCGCCAGCGGCCCCGCGATGCGGGCGAAGGCGGAAGGGTGATCGAACCGGGCGAAGCTGTCGATGAGCACGATCCTGGCGCCGCGCAGCCGCGCCCACGCCACCGTGAACACCATAGAGCCTGCGCCGGTGGTGATCACCACATCGGGCTTGTGCGTCGCAACAATCCGCAGCGATTGCAAGCAGTTACGCGCCGCATTCCACAGCATTGCGAAGGGCGCGCCCAGCCGCGCCTGCCCCAGCGCCACATGCGAGACGAACGCTCCGGGGTGATTTTGCGCAATCGAGCGCCCCAGCGCCGTATCCTCCGTCACGAATATATGGGGATAGTCCCGCCACAAAGGCTCAAGATCAAGTATCTGCCGCACATGACCGCCGCCCGAAGCCGCCAGACACAAACGAGGCCCGGTTCCAGTCATTTCCGTGCTGTTTGACATGATTTACTCTTTTTGTTCATCCCGAACTGCGTAAAGCAATGGTTTACGAGCTTTGCCGCAAAAGCGAGACGATTTATAGCAGCACCGATTCGTGCCGGAAATGTGGCAGTGTTATTTGCCGCGACAGAAACAAAGAGGCAATCATGAAAACCCTGGGTGTCATCCTTCTTCCCTCCCTTGCCCTGCTGGCCGCCTGTGGCGGCAAGGACGCTGCGGCGCCGACCGGCCAGGTCGCCGCCACCGTCAACGGCAAGGAGATCACGATCATCGACATCCGCCATGAAGCCGGCACTGCCTCGCCCAGCAAGGAATTGGAGCAGGCGGCGCTGCGCTCGCTCATCGTGCGCCAGCTGCTGGCCGATGAAGCGGTTGAGGAGAAGGTGGACCAGCTGCCATCGACTGCGATCATGCAGGAAAAAGCGCGGCAGATGGTGCTGGTCGATGCGCTGACCAACCAGATCCGTGCTTCCTCGCCCAAGCCATCGCGCGAGGAAGCGCAGCAGTTCATCGCCAACCACCCGGCGAGCTTTGAACAGCGCCGCATTTTCCTCGTCGACCAGATTATCATCCCGACCAGCACGCCCGATCTGGTCAAGGCGATCGAGCCGCTGGATACGATGGCGCAGATCGAACAGCTTCTTGCCCGGCGCAATGTGCAGTTTCAGCGCGCAGTCGGCAGCATAGACGCGCTCAGCATCAACGCCGATGTGGCTGAGGAGATTGCCAAGTTGCCGGAAAACGCCGTGTTCGCCTCGCCTGAAAATGGCGTCATCCGCATCAACCGGGTGCGCGAGACGGTGATCCAGCCGATCAGTGGTGAAGCGGCGATGACCGTCGCCATGAACCAGATTGCGCGCCAGCGGTCAGAGGCCATCGTTGCCAACAAGATTCAGGCCATATTGGATGCCGGAAAGCAAAAGGTGAAGTATAACGCCACCTTTGACCCCGCAGCCAAAATAGGCGCCAAGGCTCCGCCCGCGCAATGACCGGAACCGAACCGAAGCGGCCCTGCTGCCTGGCGAGGCATGACGGCGCCCTGTCCCATTTCTGCACAGTGCGCCCTATGCGCGACAGGATGAATAGTCTAACGAGAGGCGATCAGCCCGAAAATTGGGGAGAAAAGGGTGCGTAACAAACTCATCATTCTATCGGGAGCGAGCCTTGTCAGCGCCCTTCCCGCCATGGCCTATGCACAGGCTCCCGCAGCAGGCGGCAGCAGCAGCGGCCTGAGCATCAATGCATCGGCCGAAGTGCGCCACGATTCGAACATCGCCCGCACCTCAGCGGCGACGGCAGCTCTGCGCGGCTTGTCGAGGAGCGACCAGAAGTTTTCGCCGAACCTCAACCTCAGCCTTGGCCGCTCCATCGGCGCCCACAGCGTCTCGCTTTCCAGCAGCCTTGGCTATGACTTTCACCGCCACAACACCCGCCTCGACCGCGAGCGGATTCAGGCTGGTGCGTCGGTCGCGCTCAGCATGTCGCCCTGCGCACCAAGCTTCAACAGCTCCATCAGCCGTCGTCAGAGCGAGCTGGGCGAAGTCGCCGATGCGTTTGGCAACCTGCAGACCGTAAGCAACGCCGAAACCCAATGGAGCGTCGGCGGCACGATTGCATGCGGCAAGAGCTTTGGCCTGCGCCCCACGGCGGGCATCACCTATCAGGACAACAGCAACAGCAGCACCCAGCGCCAGGGGACCAACAAGCGCATCACCACCTATCAGGTGGGGCTGGGCTATCTGCATCCCTCAATCGGCGACATTCAGCTCTTTGCCCAGCAGCGCGAGCTGCGCTTCAAGAACCAGTTCCTGCCCACGGGCGAGCAGAACGGCAACCGGCAGCGGTCTTACGGCGTCAGCTTCAGCCGCAATATCGGCGCGCGGCTTCAGGGCAGCGCCTCGGTGAACTGGAGCGATGTGGAGTCTCGCCAGCCGGGTGTGCGCGGGTTCAGCGGCGTCAACTGGTCCGCGAACCTCTCGTTGAAGGCTACGCCCCGGATGCAGATTCAGGCAGGACTGGGCAAATCGATCACCTCGTCGCTGGCGATCGACTCAAACTATAATGTCAGCACCGATTACAGCATTGGCGCCAGCTATGCCGTCAGCCCGCGCATCAACTTCAACACCGGCTATTCGCACACCAAGCGGCGGTTTGAGGGTGCGCTCGGCGTGTTCACGCCCGGCCTGGCTCCTGTCAATGTACTGACCAACGACAAGAAGAACAGCGTCTATGCGTCTGTCGACTATATGTTCTCTCCTAAGCTTAAGTTCATATTGGATGGTGGACATGATGCACGGAGTGCCAATGCGGCATTCTATGACTATAAGAACAACCGTGTCGCGTTGCGTGCGGAGTTGACGCTCTAGGATGCGGCAGGTTGCCCAACAGAATGAAGGTGAACGAACCATGTCACTTACCCGCTCGATGATGTCAAAGATGAACGATGCCATCAAGGCCGCGTCGCTTTTGGTGGTCATGATGTTCGGCAGCACAATGGTCGCCCACGCGCAGGCCGCGCCTGCCGCCCCACAGCCGATGCCCGTTGCATCCGCACCGCAGGCGTTCAGCAGCGTTCCGACAGACGACGCCTATGTGCTGGGCACGGGAGATGTGATTACCGCCGAGGTGCTGGGCCGTGCCGAGTTCAAGACCCAGGTGCAGATTCAGGCGGATGGCACCCTGCAGCTTCCGTTCCTCGGCACGGTGAAGGCGGCGGACATGAGCGTGCTCCAGTTCCGCGAAACCATCAAGAACTCGCTCAAGAAGGGCGGCTATTATGCGGACCCGATCGTCAACGTCACTGTCGTCAACTATGCCAGTCGCTATGTGATCGTGCTGGGCGACGTGGGGCGGCCCGGCATGGTGCCGGTGGACCGCAACTATCGTGTGTCGGAGATTCTGGCTTTAGTGGGCGGCCCGCGCGACAGCGGCTCGGACTTCATCATGCTCCGCCGCACCACCGGCGAGGAAATCCAGCTGGATATCCGCAAGCTGGCGACCGGCACGCTGGATCAGGACCCCTTCGTCAAGCCGGGTGACAAGCTGTTTGTGCCCAAGGCGGAGACTTTCTACATCTATGGGCAGATCGCCCGCCCCGGCACACTGAAGATCGACACCGGCATGGATTTGCGCCGCGCCATTGCCGCTGCTGGCGGCCTGACGACCATGGGGTCTGAGAAAAAGGTGAAGGTCATCCGTGATGGTAAGGAAATTAAGAAATTCCCGCTATCAGAGCCTATCAAGAATGGCGATGTGATTAACGTGGGCGAACGCTTCTTTTAGAAACCGGGGCATAACATGAGCTTCTTGCAGTTTTTTCGTATCCTATGGGCAAGGCGGGCGCTCATCCTGCTCAGCGTGCTGGGAGCCGTTGCTGCCGCGAGCATCGTGGTGATGCTGGCCCGGCCGCGTTACGAGGCTACAACCCGGATTGAGCTTGATCTCCTCAAGCCCGATCCGGTGACGGGCCAGTCGATCGGGGGGCGCTCGCTACCCGATTATGTGAAAACGCAGGTTCAGCTCATGCAGGACTATAAGGTCGCCGGGCGCGCGGTAGACATGCTGGGCTGGCAGAACTCGCCCCGCATGGCGGCCAACTATGCCCGGCGCCAACCCGGAGACAAGCGGGATTTCCATCGCTGGCTCGCTCAGCCGGTGATGGACAATACCAACGTGGTCTGGATGTCTGGCACCAGCCTCATCGCTATTTCCTATACGTCATCCAACCCGGAAACCGCCGCCAAGATGGCGGATACGGTGCGCGACGCCTATATCGATCAGGTGCTGGCAACCAAGCGCGACTATGCGATGAAAAACGCCAACTGGTATTACAAGCAGGCGGACGACACATATACCAAGCTGAAAAAAGCGGTCGAGCGCCTGACGGCATTTGAAAAAGCGAATGGCATCATCCTTGCCGATGACGCCAGCGACCCGGAAATGGCGAAGCTCAAGATGCTCGCGCAGGCGGCTCCCGCCGCGCAGGCCGCAGCCGGAGCCTTCATTGCCCCGTCCACTGTTCAGGTTGCGGCGCTGGAATCCCAGATCGCCTCGCAATCCAAGATTCTGGGTCCGAACCACCCCGATCTCCAGACCTTGCGGAGCCAGCTTGCCACCGCGCAGACCGCGGTTGCCCGCGAAATCGCAATGGCGCGCTCCGGCAGCGCGCCTGGTGGTCCCTCGGCCTCCAGCATGCTCTCTGCCCAGACGCAGAAAGTGCTCGCCCAGCGCGGCAAGGTGAGCGAGGCCAAGCGCATGGCGACCGACGTGCAGGTGCTGCGCTCGCAATATGACAAGGCGCTTCAGAAGGCGGCAGACTTTGAGCAGCAGGCGCAAACCACCGAATCCGGCGTGAAGGTGCTTGCCAACGCCGTGGTGCCGCGCTCGCCAGATTTCCCGAACATCCCGCTTATCCTTGGCGGCGCGCTGACGATCAGCTTTGCTTTCGGCACGCTGGCCGCGCTCATCATCGAGCTGCTCAACCGCCGTGTGCGTAGCGCAGAGGATTTGGTCAACAGCGGCCTGCCGGTTGTCGGCATCATGGGCCATTCGGCAGATGCAGACCCGGAAGGCCTGTTGTGGAGGATATTGGGCATACGCATGCCGCAATTGGGGCGCGCCGCGTCATGACGCAGATGGATATGCCCCAGAGGGAAGAAAGTGAAGCCATGGTCGAACAGCAGCTCAGCGAGCAGGCCGAAACCGTCGCTGACGTGACAGATGCCACGCCAGAGACAGCGGAAGCTGGTCCGCTGATTATCGATGAGACCGGCCAGACCGTCATCGGGCGCAGCGGCTTTCGCTTTTCGCGCAAGATTGTAGCGCTCTCTGCCCCCAATTCGGTTCAGGCGGAAAGTTTCGGCTCGCTCCAGACCCACCTCAAGGCCAAGCATATCGGCGATGGCCGCCGCTCGCTCGCAATCTGTGCCGCAACGCCGGGCGTGGGCACCAGCTATGTGGCCGTGAACCTTGCCATGTCGTTTGCGATGGCCGGTCTCAACACGATGCTGATCGATGCCAACATGCGCTCGCCCGGCCTTGAAGACTATATCGCGCCAGACAAGGCGCCTGCGGGCCTGCGCCAGTGCCTTGGCGACAACGAGGTAGAGTTTGGCGACGTGATTCAGGCGGATGTCTTCCCCAATCTCTCGCTCATCTATTCGGGCGGCATCGCGCCCAACCCGCAAGAGCTGCTTGCCAGCCGCGCGATGAGCGAGCTGCTCGACACCTGCCTGCGCGATTATGATGTAACGATCGTCGATACCCCGCCGGGCCACACCTCTGCCGACGCACGCCGCATCGCCATGGCCGTGCGCTATGCGATGCTGGTCGCCAAGAAGGACAGCAGCTACGTCAGCGATGTGAAGCAGCTCGCCGACGAGCTGACATCCGATCGTGCGACGGTGATCGGCACCTTCCTCAACGACTTCTGACGAGCCGATAGCGCGGTCGTGCAGCTATTTCTGGCAGGGAACCCATGACCGCCTCTTCAGCCCCCGCACCGGAGCCAGCCAGCCAACCCCTCTGGTGGCGAGCGGCGCTGCTGCGCCACTGGCCATTGTGGGCGGGCTTCCTTATCCTGCTGGTGCCTACGCTCGGCGGGCTGGGGCGCGAGGTGTGGTCGATGGAAATCGGCGCGCACGGGCCGATTGTGCTCGCGACCGGCCTGTGGCTCATTACCCAGTGCCTGCCCGATATGCGCGCACGCCTTGCCCCGGCCAGCGGGCCTGTCGTTGCGCTGATACTGGCGCTTGCCCTGCCGATATACGCCTTTGGCCGTGCCTATGATTTCATCAGCCTTGAGGCGCTGGGCGTCTATGGCGCGGTGCTGGGGCTGGCATATCGGCTGGCGGGCTGGCCGGCCCTCAGGCACAATGTCTTCCCGTTCTTCTACCTCGGCTTTCTGGTGCCGCCGCCCGGCTGGCTGATCGATCAGGCGACAGCGCCGCTGCGCACGCTCGTTTCCACCGTGGCAACCGGCCTGCTGGAGCCGCTGGGCTACCCGATCCTGCGCGAGGGGGTGACGCTGTTCGTCGGCAGCTATCAGTTGCTGGTGGAGGACGCCTGCGCGGGGATGAACAGCATCGTCGGCCTCACGGCGATCACTTTGTTCTATATCTATCTGCTGCATAGGGCTTCGTGGCGCTATGCGCTGTTGCTGGTCTCTCTCATCATACCGGTGGCGATTATCGTCAACATCCTGAGGGTGATCGCACTCATATTGCTCACGCATTATTATGGCGACGGCGTGGCCCAAGGCTTTTTGCATGTAACGACGGGCATCATGCTGTTCACGGTGGCGCTGGCAGCGATGTTTGGCCTCGACTGGCTGTTGCAGCGTCTGCTGGGCAAAAGGCTGGGGGCCAACGCATGATCACGCGGCGGGATTTCCTGATCGGTGGCGCCTGCGTAGCGGCGCTGGGCGTGGCGGAGGCGCTGCGCCCGCGCACGCAGATCACCCTGATGCCGCAGCAGCCGCTGACAAACCTCGTGCCCAAGACAATCGGGCCGTGGACGCTGGGCGAAGGCGGCGACATCGTGGTGCCAGAGATACCCGGCAGCCTCACCGACAAGCTTTATGCCGATACGCTGACCCGGCTCTATATCAACACCAAGACCGGCGAACAGATCATGCTGCTCGTCGCTTATGGACAGGCGCAGAGCGACATTCTCCAGCTTCACCGGCCGGAAAGCTGCTATCCTGCCATCGGCCTCGCAATCGGATCTCGCCGCAATGACGATATTGCGCTGGGCGGGGGCGCATCCATCCCTGCTGTGGCCCTCACCGCTGGCGAGGGCATCCGCATGGAGGATATCGTCTACTGGACGCGGCTGGGCGAGTTCCTGCCCCGTACAGCGGGCGAGCAAAGGCGCAACCGGCTGGAAACGGCCATGGATGGCATCATCAGTGATGGCGTGCTCGTTCGTGCCTCGACCTTGCGCATGGGGCCAGAGGCCTCGCCGGCTTATGATCGGCTCAATGCCTTCCTCGCGGCGCTGGTTCGTGCGGTTCCCGCCAATAGCCGCCCCGGCTTCATCGGTACAGAACGCGCGAAGGCGCTAGTGACCCGAATCTGAAGTCCGCCCCATTATCGGGATGGCGCAGAGCGGACTTCAGATTCAACAGGATCACTAGCAACTTTATGATTCCAGTGTGGTTTATGGATTTGAAATTCGCTCCGAACCATGCCGACACATGTAGCGAATTTCAAATCCACCACACTAGGCTGATCTTTTACCCCAGCATCGGCGGCACACCGCGCTCGCCCCTGATGCCCGCCCACCAGCCGGACAACGCATAGCCCCACTGCCGCCATGCGCCCCGCGCGCCATAGCGCAAAGACAGCAGAGCAAGCGTCGCCATCGCCGCGACCGGAAGGCGCCAGCCGGAAATATCCCGCACCACATGCAGCTTGTTGCGCTCGTCCATATAGATGGGCAGCCGCTTCCGGCTTTTGATCGCGCCCGCGGAGCCGGTGGTGCTGCCCTGATCGTGGCGCACCCGCGCATCGGGGGCGAAGCCGAGCTTCAGCCCCAGCTTGCGCGCGCGCAGCCCCCACTCCACCTCCTCGCAATAGAGGAAATATTCATCGCGCATCAGGCCGACGCGCTCAACGAAGAGCCGGTCCACCAGCATCGATGCGCCCAGCACATAGTTCATTCGCGCCTCGATGGCGGCGGGATCTACCGGGTCGCTCAACCGCGCGCCCATGCCGATCGACACCGCGCGTGCGAACCAATAACGCCAATGCCCGCCATAAGCCTGCACCCGGCCATCAGCATCATGCAGCACGCCGCCCACCATATGGCAATCGCCGCGCCGCAGCCGTTCCACCAGTGCAGCAAGCGCGCCCGCGTCCGGCGCGGTATCGGGGTTGACGATCCACCACGCAGCGGCGTCTGGCCGGGCGCGCATCGCGAGGTTGACGCCGCCCGCATAGCCCAGATTACCGGGCGCGAGCAGACATTCCACCGCCTGCCCGCCTGGCAGGCGCTCTGGCACGGCAGCTTTCAGCCTGGCGAAAGATCGCTCGCCGCCATTTTCGCAGATGACGACATCGAAATCGGTATAGGTCGATTGCCCCAGCGCGGCGAGGCACCCGGCGATTTCCTCGGCATTGTGAAACGCGACGATGCAGATGCTGACCGGAAACGGCGCGGCGCTCATGCGGCGTGGCCGCCCCCGCGCAGCACGATGCGATGCCCCTCGACAAAGCGCCACAGGCGAATAGCCGCGAGCGTGCCCAGCGCGGATAAGCGCTCACCCACGCTCGGCACGCGACGATCTGTGAGGATGCGCAGCGCGTGAACCGGGATAGCGGGCAGCTCCAGCCATGTTTTGCCGATCCACTTGAGCGCAGACGCCCCGCCATCGCGGCTCAAGGCATAGCGTTCCGCGCAGATGCGCCGCCATTTGCCCTTCAGTTGCGCCCAGTCCGCCCGCGCCGGATGGCCGACGATCGCGTCCGCCGCATAGCCGATGGAAAAGCCCATCGCGCGTGCGCGCCAGCACCATTCATTGTCTTCGGACACCGCTGTTCGGAATGGGCCGACCTTCAAAAACAGGGCGCGCGGGCAAAAGAGATTGGCGGTTACGGTAAAGTGCAGCCGCTTGACATAGCGTTCATTGTCAAAGGCGAATACGGTTTCAAAGGCCTCCGCGCCGCTCATTGGCCGCCCACCGGGCACCAACACCTTCATGCCGCCGCCGATGAAATCGCCACCCCGCCCCAGCGCTGCAACGCCGCGCTCCAGCCATGCGGCGTCAGGCACGCAGTCGCTATCCGTAAAGGCGAGGATTTCTCCCCCTGCCGCTTCGGCCCCGGCATTGCGCGCCGGACCAGCGCCCGGCGTCATCGCAGTAACGATCCGCGCACGCCCTGCCACCACCTGCTCCACTGCCGCGATGCCGCAGGGAGAGTTGTTGTCCGCCACGATGATCTCATAGGCGTCGCGCGGCATCGTCTGTGCGCAAAGCGCGCCGAGGCAGCGATCCAGCCTCTCAAGATCGTTATAATGCGGGACGACGACGCTGATGCGCGGAACGGATGTCATTGCCCCGCGCCCGTCCAGTCCGGCCGCCTGCCCGCCTTGGCCCATGCCTCCACCGACGCGGCAGTAGGATGAAACACCAGTTCGGGATTGGCGCGCACGAGCTGGCGCAGCGCGGGCGGGTCAAGCTCCCACCAGCGGCTGGCCTCCAGCGCGGCGATGAGGTCCGGCGTAAAGCGATCCCGCAGCTTCTTGGCGGGGTTGCCCGCGACAATGGCGTAGGCAGGCACATCCTTCGTCACCACCGCGCCCGCGCCGATGATCGCCCCCCGCCCCACATGCTTGCAGCCGGGCAGGATCATCACATTATGGCCGATCCAGACATCATCCTCGATCACCAGCACGTCGTCGTAGAAAATATCCTCGTCCACCACGCCAAACTTGCGTTCATACAGCGCCGGGTGGGTCGTCATCGCATCGAACGGGTGGTTGATCGGCGCGGAACGGACAGTGTTGGCAAGCGAGCAATAGCGCCCGATACGGATCGGCCCCGGCATGCGCCAGCGGTCGAAACAGCCATAGCTGTATAGCCCGACATCGATGCGGAAACGATCGCGGAAATAGGCGCGCAGCGGCACATTATCATGCTGGCGGCGCGACCACAGCTTGATCCTGATCTTTTCGACAAGCGAAGCCAGCACGGCCCTATTTCCCCGCTATGTCAGGCGTTCTGTGCCACCGCATATTTATCGAGCAGCGCATCGAGCAGCTTGGTGTTGCTCTTTTCGCCTGCGAAGTGCGATTGCGCCAGCTCGATCCAGAGATAAACCGGCACGCCCTCTTCCTTGAAGTGATAGGCACCCGCCGGGTCATCCGCCAACGGCTCCAGCAAGCCATAGTCCTGCTGCATCTTTTGCATATAGGCCAGCCCCTGCCCCGGCTTGCGGATCACCTCATCGGCCTGGTGCGGCATCAGGCGGCCGCCATAATGCAGCGCAAGGCGCGCGAGCAAGCCAAGGTTGGTGCCATGGCCATCGGCTTTGGCGCGGCCCGTCTGAAACAGGCTGAGGCTGGAGACGCGATGGCGGATTTCATCGACAGAGTGGTTGATGGCATCGGCCACGTCGCGCTTTTCGACCATGCTCGCCTCGCGGTCCACCGCCGCCAGGCCCGCATGCTGGCTCAGCAGGCTGGCGATATAGGGCGAGCCATAGGCCACCGCGCTGATGAACGCGATCGCCTCACGGTCAAAGGTAAGGCCGCAGATCTTTTCGCCGTTGTGGATCAGCTCCTCGATCTCACCGTTCGACATGTTGGGCACCTGATAGCCCAGAATGTTGCGCCGGATCGAGGGAATATGCTCGATCAGCTCCGTGAGGTTGGCGCCCACGCCCGCGATAACGAGCTGAAGGCGGCTGGACCGATCCGACAGGTTCTTGATCAGCTCTGCTATCGAGCGACGAAAGGCCATGGAATGTGCGCGGTCGAACTCATCGAGGATCACCAGCACACGCGTGTTGGATACCTTGGAAAACAGATCGCTGATCTGCGGCACCGTCAGTGTTCCCTCAGGCAGCAGATCGCCGAGCGAACGCCCGTTCTCGATCTCGGACGAGGTTGGCGCATAGTCCGCATGATAGAGCAGCGGAATATCCCGCGCGATCGAGCGCATCAGATCACTGAAATGCGTTTCCTCGCCGCAGGAGGCATAGCGCACGATATAGCGCGCATCCCGCGCGAGCTGCGCCAATATGTGCAACAACGAAGTCTTGCCGATGCCACGGTCGCCATAGAGTACCACATGCAGGCGCTGGTCCTCGATCGAGCGGATCAGCGTCTTCAATACCTCTGTGCGCCCGGCAAACATGCGGTGCGAGAGCACCGGCTGCGACGGCGTGAAGGCATTGCGCATGTGGAAACGCACCCGATCCAGCGCGGTGCGTTTGCCGGTGCTGCGAATCTGGTCTCCGGCCGTACCCTGAAACTTGGGCAGCTTGTCATCCTGACGATCACGGTTGCGGCCGATAGACAGGCGCGGCACCACATCTTCATGGTCCTGATCCAGCGCATCAAAGCGTTTTTTGCGCAATGAAAACCAGTTCTGCCAGCCCATTCTATACCCTTTCATGACATCGGACGACTTGGTGTATGCCAAATACAACGAATGTCTTTACGGAGTGTATCCGATATTCTCTTCGCATGCGCAATAAAAAGAGCGTAAACTTTCGCGAACTAGCTGGGCAGGCGCGGCTTCAGCACAAACCACACATAGGCAGCCACGGCGCCCAGCGTCAGCACCGCTAAAACGCCCATGCCCTCGTTGCCCAGATAGTTGGAGAGCGCACAGCCGATTGCGGGCGGCATATAGTGCCAGACGGTATCGGGCGGCTCGTCCATCGAGGAGCGTTGCAGAAACAGCACGATCAGCCCTGCAAACGCGATCAGCGCCATCCAGTCGTAAATGGTTTCCATCAGCGCATCGCCTCAATATGTAAAATAGTGCCACCAGCATCGGTTCGTCGCAAAAAAAACACGGTGACCTGTCGGAAACCTGCCCGATGAACTTGTGCTTTCGCCATAATATACCGTAGTGGTGAAAAACTCATAATAAAATGCCAATCTGGCGATCAGGGCGCAGTGCGACAGGGAAATTGACGGAAACGAGATGGCTTTCCCCTCTGTTGATCCGCGCACGCTGTTGAAACGTCATTTCCAGTCCTTCATGTCACTGGCGATTCGGGGCGGCTCCGTGGCGTCCGGCTTTCTGGTGACGGTGCTGATCGGCCGCCTGTTCGGCCCGGAGGCAAACGGCCATTACGCGCTCATCACCCAGACGGCGATGTTCATGTCGGTCGTCGCGGTGGGTGGCATAGACCTCGCGGTAACGCGCAAATTCTCGGCAGCGGTGGCGCAGAATGTGAAGATCGAGCGGCGTAGCCTGATGAAGGTGATCGCCTGGTCGCTGATGTTCACCGGCATACTTGTCGTGCTGCTGAAGGCGGGCGGCACGCCGATGATGAAAATGATGTTCAAGGGCGAGGTGCCGCAGGACGCCATCATCGTGCTGATCGTCATCATGATTTCCCGCACTCTCACCCGCATGCTGGGCGCGGTGCTTCGCTCGCAAAAGGCCTATATCTGGGGTCAGTGCATCGAGGTGCTGATCATCCCGACGATCGTGCTGCTCTATATCGCGCTCGGCATGGCGCCCGGCGTGGAACAGGTGTTGTGGATGACGGCGCTGACCGGAATGTTGGTGGGGATAGCAGCCTTCTTCACCAGTCTGCCGCTTAGCTCCAATGACAAAAACACGCTGCATGTGCCGATGCGCGATATTCTCAAAGTGGCGATGCCGCTGTGGGGCGTCGCGATTTTCCTCAATATCGCGGACTGGTATGGCCTTGCCACCGCCTCCGCCGTGCTCGGCGTCTATGAGGCCGGGCTGTATCGCGTGGCGGCACAGGTTGCGGGTGTGTTGAGCATCATCACCATGGGGCTGTTCAGCGTCTTCTCGCCCCAGTTTGCCGAAGCGCACGCAGCGGGAGACATGCCCAAGCTCGCGCGCCTTGCCAGCTCTGCCACCCGGCTTTCAGCCTTTTTCTGCCTGCCTGTAGCAGTGCTGATCTTCGTGTTTGCAGGGCCGGTGCTCAGCCTGTTCGGGCCTGAGTTTCATCCGGCAGAGACGGTGCTGCGCGTCGCGGTGGTCGGCCAGGCGATCTATACGATGACCGGCCCGTCTGGCCTCATTCTGGCGATGACAGGGCATGAGCGCACCAACCTGATCCAGACCATCGGCAGTAGCGCGCTGTTGCTGGTGAGCGCCCCCTTCGCCGCGCGCTATGGCGGGTTACTGGGCATCGCGACCTGCCTCGCGGCGGTGGTGATCGCGCGCAATCTGGTGAGCATCTGGTCTGTCCGGCGGCTGACCGGCATCAATGTCTTTACAGGAAGCATCAAGACGACGGCACGAGCCGAAGCCTGACCCGGCGGCACCCATTCAGGGTTTGAGCAGCGGCCGCCACCAGCTTTCATTGCCAAGATACCACGCCAGAGTCTGCGCGAACCCTTCGGCAAAGGTACGGCGCGGGGCATAACCCAGTTCGCCGCGCGCCTTGGTCTCGTCTATCGCATAGCGGCGGTCATGCCCGGCGCGGTCGGTTACAAACGTCTTGAGACTGTCAGACGGCCTGCCTTGGGCGGCTGGCGCTTGCGGAAAGCGGGCGGCCAGAGACGGATCGGCAGCGAATGCGCGGTCCACCGTGGCGCAAATCTCCTCGATCACGCGCAGATTGGGCAGCTCCTGCCCACCGCCGATATTGTATGTCTCGCCCGGCTTGCCGTTGAGGATCACCTTCTCGATGCCGTTGCAGTGATCCTCGACATGCAGCCAGTCGCGCACGTTCATGCCATCGCCATAAATCGGCAGATTGCGGCCATAGAGGCAGTTCAAAAGGAACAGCGGGATCAGCTTTTCCGGGAATTGATAAGGGCCATAGTTGTTCGAGCAGTTACTCGTCGTCACATTGAGGCCATAAGTGTGGTGATAGGCGCGCACGAGATGGTCTGACCCTGCCTTGGACGCCGAATAGGGCGAGTTGGGGGCGTAGGGCGTCGTCTCGCTGAAGGCCGGATCGTTGGGGCCGAGCGATCCATAGACTTCGTCCGTCGAGACATGGTGGAAGCGGTGCGGCTGGCCGGTGCCCTTGTCCAGCCACAGCTTGCGCGCGGCCTTGAGCAAGCTGTGCGTGCCGATCACGTTGGTGGTGACGAACGCATCCGGCCCGGTGATCGAGCGGTCGACATGGCTCTCGGCTGCGAAGTGCACGATGGTCTGGATATTCCGCTCGGCGAGCAGCTTTTCCACCAAAGCCGTGTCGCAGATGTCACCCTCGATCAGCTCCACGCCTTCGAGGCCCGCGATATTGGCGGGGTTGCCCGCATAAGTGAGGGCATCGAGTACGGTGATGGTGTCATCCGGGTGATGCTCGCGCCAGTAATGCACGAAGTTCGCGCCGATGAACCCGGCGCCGCCGGTTACGAGCAGTTCAGCCATGTGTTTTGATTTCCTGTAGCATTTTGCGCAGATTGACGCGCCAATGGGGGGCCGGGCCACCCAGCGCCGCGAAGGTGCTGCTCTTGTCCAGCACCGAATAATGCGGGCGCGTGGCGGGCGTGAGATAATCGCTTGTGTTGATGGGAATGATCGGCACCGCTCGGCTGAGAAGGCCAGCAGCAAGCCCTTCCTCCTGTATCGCCACGGCAAAATCATACCAGCTTGCCGCGCCGCTATCGGTATAATGATGGATGCCGGTGATGCCCTTGGCGCTCAAGGCCCAGAGCGCGGCGGCAAGATCGGGCGCGTAGGTGGGCGTGCCGATCTGGTCCGCCACCACGCGCACCTCATCCCGCTCTGCCATCAGGCGGAGCATCGTGCGCACGAAGTTGTTGCCCTTGGGCGCATAGACCCATGCGGTGCGGACGATGAGTGCCCCCTCCCCCGCTGCCTGCTCGCCCGCCAGCTTGGTGCGGCCATAGGCGCTGACCGGCGCGGGCGTGTCTGAGGGCTTATAGGGCACGCCGCTTACGCCATCGAACACGAAGTCGGTCGAGACATGGACGAGACGGGCAGTGTGGGCGCGGGCGGCATCAGCGAGGTTGCCCACAGCTTGTGCATTGATGCCGAGCGCCAGCTCTTCCTCGCTCTCCGCCTTGTCGACGGCGGTGTGCGCGGCGGCGTTGAGGATGAGGTGGGGCTTGTGCTGCGCGACAAAGGCGTCGACGGCGGAAGCGTCACAGATATCCAGCTCCGCGACATCGGTGCAGATCAGTTCCGCACCTTGCGGAGCGCTCTGTTGCAGCGACCAGCCGAGCTGGCCGTTCGCGCCGGTGATCAGCGCCTTCATGGCCTGCCCCTCATGGAAACGTCACCGCTGCGCTGAGCGGCTTGCCCGCCATATCCTTGGCGGAAAGCTGTGGTTCTATGCCATTGAGCGGCCATTCGATGCCGACCGCAGGGTCATTCCAGAGCAGGCTGTGCTCGTTCGCCGGATCATAATAACCGACGCATTTGTAAAGGAAATCCGTGCCGTCTTCGAGGCAGAGGAAGCCATGCGCCATGCCCTGCGGCACCCAGAGCATGCGCTTGTTGGCGGCAGAAAGTTCCACCCCCACCCATGTGCCGAAGGTGGGCGAAGATGCGCGCAGATCGACCACGGCATCGAACACCGCGCCTGCCGTTACCCGCACCAGCTTGCCCTGCGGCCCCGGCTGCTGATAGTGCATGCCGCGCAGCACGCCGCGCGACGAGCGGCTGTGGTTGTCCTGCACGAAATCGAGGTTTAGCC
The DNA here is from genome assembly GCF_004122115.1 of Sphingobium fluviale. Taxonomy (GTDB): domain Bacteria; phylum Pseudomonadota; class Alphaproteobacteria; order Sphingomonadales; family Sphingomonadaceae; genus Sphingobium; species Sphingobium fluviale. The sequence continues at coordinate 243,097 of NZ_SBKP01000003.1, read as the reverse complement.
CGGCCTCCTTGAAGGCGTGAGCGTTCCAGCTCTCCATAAAGAAACCGCGCTCGTCGCCGAAGACCTTGGGCTCGATGATGAGGACGCCGGGAATGGCCGTCTCGATCAGCTCCACTTCGCGCCCCCTTCGAGCAGGTGTAGCAGATAGGCGCCATAGCCTGATTTCACGAGCGGCGCGGCAATGCGCTCCAGCTGGGCATCATCGATAAAGCCCTTGCGCCACGCCAGCTCTTCGGGGCAGCAGATCTTCAGCCCCTGCCGGTCCTCGGTGATGCGGACATAGTTGGCGGCGTCGATCAGCGAGCCATGCGTGCCGGTATCGAGCCACGCATAGCCGCGGCCCATGATCTCGACATTCAGCTCGCCTGCCTCAAGATACATACGGTTGAGGTCGGTAATCTCCAGCTCGCCGCGCGGTGAGGGCTTGATCGCGTGGGCATAGTCTACGGCGCGGCCATCGTAGAAATAAAGCCCGGTGACGGCGTAGTTGGATTTGGGCTGGGCCGGTTTTTCCTCGATCGTCTCGGCGCGGCCCGCTTCGTCGAACGACACGACACCATAGGCGGTCGGATCGTTGACATAATAGCCGAACACCGTCGCGCCGCTCTCTCGCACCGAGGCATTGTCGAGCAGCTCGGTCAGGCCATGGCCATAGAAGATGTTATCGCCCAATATCAGCGTCGAAGGGTTGGTTCCTACGAAGTCAGCACCGATATGATAGGCCTGCGCCAGCCCGCCGGGATCGGGCTGCACCGCATAGGTGAGCGCAAGGCCCATGTCAGAACCATCGCCCAGCAGCGCCTGAAAGGCGGTCTGATCATGCGGGGTGGTGATGATCATGATCTCGCGGATGCCCGACAGTATCAGCACCGATAGCGGATAATAGATCATCGGCTTGTCATAGACCGGCATCAACTGTTTGGAGACCGCCTTGGTCAGCGGATAGAGCCGCGTGCCCGATCCGCCCGCCAATATTATTCCCTTGCGCATAATGCCGATGGACTCCGTCGCTTTGCTGCCTGTGTTATTGCATGTGTGCTGCGAGTGCGTAATGATTTTGCTGTATCATACAAGCCTTGTTACCATATGGTGAAGGCGTTCTAGGCTACATTAGGCGCGGGCGCAGGAGCCTCCGCCCGTTTATCCGGCAGCAGATGGCCGACCAGCTTGTCTCTAGGCCCAAAGGCAACGGCCTTTCCTTCTTTCATCAACAACACCATATCAACCGAGGCCAACAGCGATGGCCGGTGCGCCACCGCAATAACGATGGCCCCGCGCGCCCGCACATCGGCAATCGCGCTCGCCAGCGCATCTTCGCCTAGGCTGTCGAGATTGGAATTTGGTTCATCGAGAATGATAAGAAACGGGTTACCATAGAGCGCCCGCGCAAGCCCGATGCGCTGCCGCTGGCCTCCAGAGAGCGCGCGCCCATCTGCGCCGACGGACGTGTTATAGCCATCGGGCAGGTGCAGAATAAGGTCATGCACACCGGCAAGCTGCGCCGCCTTTATTACGTCTTCCGACTGGGCATCGGGATCGAACCGGGCAATGTTTTCCGCCACGGTGCCGCCGATCAGCTCTACATTCTGCGGCAGATAGCCAATATGCCGCCCCAGTGATTCCGGTGGCCATTGCTTGATATCGGCATTGTCGAGCCGGACCGCGCCGGAAACCAGCGGCCAAATTCCCGCCAGCCCGCGCACGAGGGTCGATTTGCCGCAGCCGCTCGGCCCCAATATTGCCAGCGCCTCGCCCGCGCGCAGCCCGAATTTCACGCCCTGCACCGTCAGCCGCTCCGTCCCTGGCGGGCCAAGCGTCACATCCTCGGCAACCATCAGCTTTTCCGGCGCGGGCAGCATATCAGTCGCCGGGAACTCCGGCATCGCGAGGATCAGCGACTTGAGACGCGCCCAGCCCTGCCGCGCGCTGACGAACCCGCGCCAGTTGGCGATTGCGGCCTCAACAGGCGCCAACGCGCGCGAGGCGAGGATAGAGCTGGCGAAGATCACACCGCCGCTCGCCTGCTGGTTCATCACCAGCAACGCGCCCACCGTGAGCACGCCCGATTGCAACACCATACGAAGAATCTTGGTTAGGTTACTGAGACTATTGGCAATCGCATTCAGTTTTTCTTGCGCTGCAAGGAACTGGCCGCTGGTGGTGCGCCAGCGCTCGCCGATCCGCCCCTCCATGCCCATCGCGCTCAGCACTTCGGCATGGCGGCGGGTGATATCCGCCACCACCTGCCGGTTGCCGGCAAGCTGCATCAGCTTCTGGTTCTTCTCCGCCGTCAGCCGCTCGGTCAGAAAGGTGAGGAATACCAGAATAGCGCCGCCGATCAGCACCGTGATGCCGAGATAGGGGTGGAGCAGGAACAGGATGATGATGAAGAACAGCATCCACGGCAGATCCACCAGCGCCGACGGCCCCGGCCCGGCGAGAAACTGGCGCAGTTGATCGAGGTCGCGCATCGGCTGAAGACTGTCCATGCTCGTCTGCGTGCGCGCCATCAGGCTCATCAGCTTGTGGACATCTTCGCTCAGGTCCACATCCACCGCGGCCGAGAAATGCAGCAACACCCGGCTGCGGATGAAATCCAGCACCCCCTGAAACGCATAGGCGACCAGCACCAACACCGCGAGGCCCACCAGAGTCGGGATGCTGTTGCTGGGCAGCACCATGTCGTAAACCAGCATCATATAGAGCGAGCCGGAGAGCAGCAGCACGTTCAGCACCGCGCTCAGCACCGTTGTCGCGATCATCGCGCGGCGGGCATGGGCCATAACCAGTGCGAGCCGCTGCCGTGCGGCATCGCCCTGAACCCAGCCTTCCACGCTCATGCGCGCACGCTCCGTGGCGGCCAAACCGGGGCAATACTGTGGTGCAAGATCATATCCTCACGCATTAGGGCGCAAACCCCCTCACGACAAGCGTGTTACGGGGCGATGACACGGCCACAGTCCTGGCGCTCCATCTGCTCGCGCAGGCCCGCGATCCATCGGCTGCCCCACGGCACTATCCCCACGCCCAGCGGCCCGAAGGCAGAGATGTCTAGGATAGCCACATCATCATAGCGGGCGCACAGCGCCTCCAGCCGCTTTGGCGTCAGCCAGCCGATGTGCATTACCACCGGATGCCCAAGCGGATCGCTGCCCGGCCCGCGCACCACATCCGTCACATAGCGCCCGCCGCGCGGATCGACCAGCACCACGTCCGCCCCGCTCTCCATGATGCGGCGGTGCACCTCGGCATAAGGCGCGACATAATCCTCCGCGCGCGCCATCAGAAAGCTGCCGGCGAGCAGCGCTACGAGGACGGAGGCACCGAGGACGCGACTGTCCGGTCGTTTGAAACTCGCCCAACCCAGCCCGGCGAGCAACGCGAAGCTGCCGATGAAACCGTGGAGATAACGATAGCCCCAGCCATAGCCGGGATCGATCGCGAGCGCAGCCATGCCCAGCGCGCCCAACCCCAGCGGCAGCGCCACGCGCTCTCCCCTCAGCGCCGCGCGCCAGCCGATGCGCCACAGGCCGATGAGCGCAAGCGGCACCAGCAACAGGTTGTTCCACGCGAAGAAGCGGCTCATATAGAGCAGCGGTCGCCACTTCTCCAGCCGCTCGGCAAGGCTCTGCATCTTGTCCGCCACACCTGCCGAGGGGCGCACATCCGCCGCCGGACCATAGAGATCGATCATCAGGTTCGGCCACAATCTGGCCCAGATGAACACTGCCAGCGCGAGGATGGCACCATGAAAAAGCAGCGCGCCCCAGCGGCGAGACAGCGCGAACCACAGCAGAAACGGCGTCAGGAACACGAGCGGGTAGTGATATTGATGCAGGCCCGCCAGCAACAGCGCGGTGATCCCTGCGCCGATATGCCCCAGCCGGTCGCCGCGCAGCACCAGCGCCAGCCAGACCATGTTCAATGCGAAATGTCCGGTCATCGCATAGGGCGTCATGCCGGTGACGAGCAGTTGTGTTGAGGTGAGCGCCATCAGCATCGTCACCGCCGCCGCGTCGGGCCGGTTCGGCATGATGCGCAGCGCCGCGCGCCGCAGCGCGAACAGGCCGAGGGCAAGGAACAGCGGTCCGGAAAGATTGGCGTCTCCCAGCCAGCCGCACAGCGCGCGGAAGGCGGAGTTCAAAGGCAAATAGGCCGAATTCCAATATGCATCCGCGCCGAAGGGCGAGAAGAACTCCGGCATGATCGCGCGGCGATAATCCAGCCATTCGGGCGGGATCGGGCGGGCAAGCCAGCCATCATGCATCGCCTTGGCGGCGAACTCCGCCACCTCCTCGTCGCGCGAGAGGCTGTAGTTGCCGAATAGCGCATACCGCCCCGCCCACGCGGCGAGCGCAAACAGCGCGATCAGAATTCCGACGATCCGCCCGTCATTTCCCCAGCGCCATCCGCCCTTCGGCACCCAGCGAAACGCCAGTGCGACGAGAACCAACGCCACGCTGCCCATGGCGAGAGCGGGCAGATCCTGCGCCTCGAAAAATTCATGCCCGATGGTGCGGCCCTTGAGCCACTCCACCTCCACGCCCCATGCCGCGAGCAGCCACAGCGCGTAACAGACCGCGCTGACCAGCAACAGCCAGGAGACGCGGGGCCGGGTCATGCGCTGGTCGCGCCCTCGCCCGCGAGATCGGCGCGCAGGAAAATGCCGTCCATCTCAACCAGCAGCGGGAAGTGGCCCTTGTTGTTAGCGAAGAAGGCATTGGGGACGAAGCCACGCTCCTCCAGATAGCCGATCATCGCGCGATAATCCGCCGCGCCCTCATATTGCGGGCGCACGGCAAGCTCGCTCTGCAGGCCGATCATGTCGCCAAGCCGCTTCCCCGCCCCCTCGCACACCGCCCGGTCATGGCCCTGCGTATCCATCTTGAGGAACGGGCGGACGAGGCCGTGGGGCTTGAGCAATTCGTCCAGCATGCCGTCGAGCCTGCGGCACTGCATCGGCACCGTCTTTTCGACGCGATTGCGACTCTCGAAGATCGGGTCGAGCCGCTCAGCCGGCTTGGCTATGGAACTGAACTGATGCGCGGCCATGATGTGAAACTCGGCGGTGCCATCAAAATCCGACAAAGCCATGTTGAACACATGCCATTTTGGATCGCGGGCGGCGTGGCGCGCGAGGATAGCGAACACATCGGGGTTTGGCTCAAACGAGAAGATATGCCCGCCAAAGCCCGCGTCCTTCCGAGCCGAGAGCGCATATTGCCCCTCGTTCGCGCCGACATCGATCAGCGCGTCAATCGCAAACGCATCGAAAAAGCGGCGAAGGGCAAGGATTTCAGGATATTGATGAACGCGCCCCGCAAAGCTGAGCCGCATCGCCAGCCAGCGCCGCTCCAGTTCCCGCTGTATCCGCCCCGCGCTCATCCCTGCCTCACCGTTTCGATTGCCCATTCATAGACCGCGAGCGTGGCCCGCGCCGCCTGCGCCCAGTCGCCCATATCCGCCCGCAAAGCCAGCGCGCCCTTGGTGAGCGTAGCGCGCGCTTCGCCGTCCGCCACCAGTGCGCCCACAGCCTCCGCCAGCGCATCCACCTCATTCGGCGCGCACAGCGTCACTGCGGACTCATCCAGTTCGGCGAACATCCCGACCCTGCTCGCCACCATCGCCTTGCCATAATGCAGCGCCGAGAGGAACGCCCCGCTGCTGTCGATATGACGATAGGGAAAGGCGATGATGTCCGCCCGTTGCAGATGCGCGTCGAGCCGTTGCTCGGTGAGGAAGCCGAGGTCGAGGACCAGCCGATCGGCAAACCCGGCATCGCGCACGGCCCCAAGCAGCGGTGCGATATCCATGAACGGCTTGCCCGCGACCGCCAGCTCAAACACATGCCTCGCCCGCCAGAGCTGGAGACACGCCTCAATCAGCAGATCGAACCCTTTGTATGGACGGATCGTGCCGAAAAACAGGATGCGCGGGGCTTTGGGGTGCGGCACGGCGGCAAGATCCGCCTCCCCGGCATGGGCCAGTTCCATCGGCGGGTGGGGGACGATATGCAAACGGACTGGCGCGACCCCTTGGGCGATCATGGCGTTGTAGGTTGTCTCGCCATGCACGATCAGCGCATCAAACAGATCGAGCAGCCCGCGATACCCCCGGCCCTGTGCACCCGCATCGCCATGATAGGCCGAGGCGTTATGGACGGTGTGCACCAGCGCAGGCCGCCCCTTCCCTGCCCGAAGCCGTTCGATCAGCCGCCGGTCCGCCGCCGGAAAGGGCAGCCATTGTACATGGACCACATCGTCACCACGCAGATTGGCGAGCCTGCCCAGGGTGGCGGAGGCCATATATTCCGCTGCCTTGAGCGCGCGGAAGGCCGTGCCCTCACCAAGAACGCCACGCAGCCGCTCGGACTGGCGGAAGAAGCGCGCCACATAGGTGTAGTTTTCCGGCGCGATGGCATCGGTGGTGCGCATCGGGCGGCCGAGCAGGCTCAGTCGATGCCCCTGCGCGCCCAGCGCCGCGCACAGCCCATCGTCATAGCGCCCAGTGAACAGCGAAGGATCGAGCATCGCGATTTTCATGAGGCGATTTTCATGGGGTCGCCTGCTTCAGCCGCCGCATCGCCACGATGTGCAGACCTGCCGCGCCGATGAAGCACAGGGCGTACAGGCTCATAAACGGCACATCGTCTGCTCGCGGCGTTCCACCCAGCCACAACGCCAGCGGCACACTCGCCACCGAAGCGGCCAGAAACGGCAAAGATTGCCGCAGCAATGGCCCAAACCGCCCCAGCGCCCCCTGCACATAGACCGAAACGCACATGAGCGAGAGCGCCACGAGCAGCAGAGAGAGCAGCGCCAGCTCGGCAAGCGTCAGCGCCGCCTTGCCATCATAGAGATGCGCAAAAACGCTTTGCCCCGCCACCATCAGCAGCGCACCGGCGCTCAACGCTATCCCCAGCGCCACCCAGAGGGCGCGGCGCAAACGACGGCCGAAGCTTTGGGTATCATGCACGAACCAGCTTCGCGTCAGCGCAGGCAGCACGCCCTCGATCGTCGCGCGGATCGTTGTGCCCACCGCGCGGATGATCTTGAAGGTGAAATCGAACAGCAACAGCAGCCGGGTGTCATGCGTCAGTGCCGCGATCAGGAAATAGGGGCTGTTATAGGCCGCAACCTCGCTGATCGTGAGCGCCGCCGATGCGCCAATATCGCGCAGATAGGTGCGCCGCACATGGCCTCCGCCGCGCCGCCACGCCAGCCAGTCCGCCATCCGCATCCCTGCGCGCCGGTGGATGAGTGCGATGCCGAGCGCGGCGCCGGCGACGTTGATGGCGAGTAAAGCAGACACCGAAACCATGAGGCTCACCCCGCCCAATACCGCAAACAGCGCGCCGAGGCCGAGCAGCCGCCGGGCAATATCGGCCAGCTCCCAGACAAGATTGCGATCCACCGCCGCAAGAGCCCGTTTTGCAAGTAATAACAATATATTGAGCGCAGAACCGAAGAAAAATATGAGGAATACATCCGGCATGGCGGTGCGGATCGCCCCCAGCAACATTGCGCCCGCCACCACGCAGCCGCCGATACCGATCAGACTGGCAAGGAACAGGAACAGCACGCCGATTTCCTCATGCCGGAAGTCGCTTGGCTCGCCCTCATCCTCCCCACGCCCCAGCCAATAACGCCGCAGGCGTGAATATATGACATTGGTGATGCCGAATTCCGCCGAGATGGTGAAATTGTTGAAGGCGATCAGCAACAGGAACGCGCGAAACTCATCGCCCGGCAACACGCGCACGAAGACATAGGTGACGGCAAAGCCCCAGACCATCGACAGCGCGACACTGGTGAGCTTGGCGAGAGTCAGCACCCCTGCGGACCGCTCCCCCGCCGCGACGAGTGTGCGAACCATCCCCCCGCGCGCCCGCTTAGCCGCCAGCCGACGGTCGGCGCGCACGATAGAGCACTTCGCCCAGCGCCAACCGGTGCACATCACCCGCAGCACAATCACTCGCGCGGATTATCTCTATATCGAACCCTGCGGCGCGGATGCGATCCGCGAAATCAGGGCCATATTGCCGGACATGATCCCACTGCCCAAAACGCCGCTCCCGCTCACGCGGAGGCATGGAGTAGGAACCATCCTCGGTCGGCTTGTCCCACAGGGGCACGATCAGCCACGCCTCTCCACCCGGTTTCAGCGCGGCGAAGATGTTGCGCAAGACTGCCGCGTCATCGGGCACATGCTCCATCACATGGCTGGCATAGAACAGATCGAAGCGCCCCACCTCGCCGATCGCCATCAGATCGACCCGCTGTACGCCCGCAACCTTGTATATCTCCGGGAACAGATCAGCGGGCACATAATCGCCCGCCTTCGCACGCAGCCGCGCAACCAGGCTCGCCTCATTGGGCGCCATGTGGAGGATCGCGCCGCCCTTGGGCGCGGCAATGCGACTGGTATCGAGAAGATGATGCACCAGCCGCTCGCGCGGAGATGCGCCGCACGCCGGGCAGCCCCATGCGCGCTCATCGCCATAGCGGAAGAACCCCGCCACATCCGCACCGCAGGCCGGGCAGTGCCGATCCTTGCGCGCGCCCAGCATCGTGCGCGCCGCCAGCCATGCGCGAGAGCCATGCTTGACCAGCGCTTTCATCGCGCGCTGAACGGTAATCATCGGGAAATCGTCCGCCTGTTCATCGGCACACTGCTATGCCGACGATCGCGCGAATAGCAAGTGCGGGAATTCAGTATGCTCTGTCGTGGACCAGCACCGCCACCGTCGCCAGCAGGATGCGAATATCACGCGCGACAGACCAGTCGGTCACATATTCAAGGTCGGATTGCAGGCGCAGCAGCAGGTCTTCATGCGCATCTGTGGTGCCGCGATGCCCTCTGATCTGCGCCAGGCCGGTGATACCCGGCTTGATGCAGTGCCGCGCCCAGTAGCGCGGATCGACCTCCCAATAGAGCGAATCCGCCGCCTTGGCCCCCGCCGCATGCGGGCGTGGCCCAACGATGCTCATGTCGCCTTTCAACACATTGAAAAGCTGTGGCAATTCGTCGATGCTTGTACGGCGGATGAAGGCGCCCACGCGGGTGACGCGCGGGTCGTCTTTCTGTGTGAGCTGGCTCGCGTTATGGTCTGACATCTCCACCCGCATCGAGCGGAACTTCAATATCTGAAACGGTCGCGCATCACGCCCCAATCGCGCCTGCCGGAACAATACCGGGCCGGGGCTGGTGAGTTTCACCGCAATCGCCGTGGCAATCAGCACGGGCGAAAGGGCGATTATCGCCCCCAGCGACACCACAAAATCGAAAATCCGCTTGATGATCCGCCCCCGGAAATCGAGCGGCCCGCCCGCGACGATCAGCGTGGGGAGATGCTGAAAGCTGCCCACCCGCGCGGGCGCGAAGCGGGCCATCTCCGGCACCAATATCTCGCCGCGCGCCGAGAGGGACTTCAGGGCAATGCTCCAGTCCTCGATCCGTTCGCTGGGGCAGGCGACCACGACATGCTCCGCGCCGCCAACAGCGCGGGCCAGCTTTTCCGCCATTTTCGCGTCATGACGGGTCGGGTCCAGCCCCCGCTTGCGCGCGTCGATCAGCGCCATATGCCCCGGCACATGCGGCAGCTCGACGCCATCCGCTATGAACATCTCCACCCGCGGCACCGCCCCCAATATCCGCCGAGACAGCGCCGTCATCGCATAGCGGCATGCCACGAGGCTGATGATCGATAGCCCGCCTCCCACCACAAAAGTGAGGCGCGATATCTGTTCGCCGATCTTGGCGAGGAAGATGATGAGCAGGGTCAGCATCGCCGCCTGCACGAAGGCCAGCAGCGCGTGAGCCGCGCTGGTCCGCGCCGCGCCAAGCATGCGGATGCCATAAGCGCCGCCGTTGATCGCGAGGAGCGCATATATTGGCCCCAATAGCGTGAAGATCAGTATGCCATGCGGCTTTTCCGGCTCACCCATTGCAGACCCCAGCACCAGCCAGTTTGCCAGCAGGAAGCTGCCCAGCATCCCCCACATATCGAGCACCAGCCCCAGCAGATAGAGCCGCAGCCGCGCATGCTCCTTGCTGACGGGTGGAAGAGCTGCCGAATCGGAGCGCGCTTTACTGGTCATTGATCGGGCGGAATCCTGTTGCATGGCGCGTCTTTACACAGCCTATGTTACCGCTCAAAGAGAGCTTATGTCCATTTCCTTGCGCCGCTCTGTTTTGCGCTGGCTGGCGCTTCCCTGGTGGGCGGCGCAGCTCCTGACCGGGGCGAAGTCGTTTCGCGACAATCCGCTGATCGGCTCGAAATGGCTCAATCGGCTGGGGCTGCACGGATGGCGGGTGCGCGCGGCACACAGGCTGGCGGCATGCAGGCGAGAGAAGCTGGGCAAGCGGCTGAGTGCGGAAGACAGGGCGCAATTCGCGGCGCAAGGCTATGTGCTGGTGCGCGATTTTCTGCCTGAGGAGGACTTTGCGGCATTGAAGCACGCAGTGCTGGCGCGCGTCTCTCCGGCGCGGGAGATGGTGCAGGGCGATGCCATCACCCGGCGCATCGCCATCGACGCCGCGATGCTGCGCGATGTTCCGGTGCTTGCCCGCCTCATCCGCATGCCGCGCTGGGCCAGCCTGATGCGCTATGTCGCAAGTTTCGATTCTGAGCCGCTCTATTATATCCAGACCATCCTCACCCACCGGGCTGATGCGCCGCCAGACCCGCAGCTTCACCTGCATGCTGATACGTTCCACCCGACGATGAAGGCATGGTTTTTCCTGTCTGACGTCGCGGACGAGGACGGTCCACTGACCTATGTTCCCGGCTCGCATCATTTGACGCCAGAGCGGCTGGCATGGGAACGCGAACGGGCCTTGAAAGCCCCGGAAGGCGTCGATTTTCTCTCAGCGCGCGGCTCTATGCGGATCGAAGCTGAAGAGTTGCCCGCGCTGGGCCTGCCGGGCGCGACCCGCTTTGCCGTACCCGCCAATACGCTGGTGGTGGCCGATACCTGCGGCTTTCACGCACGGGGCAGCTCATCCCGCCCGGCGATACGGATCGAGATCTGGGCCTATAACCGCCGCAATCCCTTCCTGCCGTGGTGCGGGCTGGATGTACTGAGCCTGCCGGGGCTGGCCGAGCGGCGCATCATAGCGTTATGGGCATTACGGGATCGTTTGAAGCGCTGGGTGGGCCAGCCGTGGGCGCCTGCGGGGCTGATAACGGCCGATCATGACAGGCCAACGCATGGCTGAGCCACTGTTGCGCATCCCGCCTTTTCCCGGCGCGCGGGTAACGGCCTTCGCCGTCACCGAGGCGCGGACAGGGCATCAGGTCAAGCCCGCGACTGACCTGCTTGCACAGATGCGCGCGGCGCGGGTGGGCGGAGCCTATTGGGCCTCGCAGCCTGACCTTCCGCAAGGCGACTATCTGCTGGTGCGGACGCGGGACGGATCGATGCAGGCCGAGGCGCGCGGGCAGGCGGCACGGCCGGTCGTTATCTGGACAGATGATCCGCATGAAGCCAACCCGCCGCCTGATGGCGTTGTTGTCGTTCGGGGCGAAGCCGACCCATGGCACATGCTGTCGCGCGCGCGGATGCTGTGGACCGATGCCGACGACGAAACCACTTTCATCGCCGCCCTGATGGCGGTGCCGATCGGTCTTTCGCGCACCGCTGGCCGTTTTGCAGAGCTGGCGCGCGGTGGGGACCACGCACTGGAGGCCATGGCCGCGCGGGAACTGGCGCACCGAACATGGATCGACCCTTTCACCCGCGCGCCCTGCCCCGCCGAGCGCATCATCGCCTACTGCGCGGAATGGCGCCGCCTGATCGATGCCAATCGCCCTCTCGCTGCCGCCTTTGGCTTTGGTCATTGGAAGCAGGATACGGTCGATGCGTTGCTTTGGGGTGGAGGCGGCGCGCACACGGCCTTCCTGGCCGCACAGCAGGATCAGCTGGAAGCCTTGCCCGCCAGTTCCGCTATCGCCGTGTGGAAGGCGCGGGTGCCCGAAGCGTTCCTCGCCAGTTGCGAACACTCCTCCCGCCCGCTCCATGAAGTCGAGGACGGGTTCATCCGCTCTGTCGGCCTGGGGGCAGACTGTGTGCCGCCCCTCTCGATCATCGTCGATCCTGTGGGCGTGCATTATGACCCATCACGCCCCAGCGGGCTGGAAAATCTGTTGATTGACCGCAAATTCACGCCCGATCTTCTGGCGCGCGCCCGGCAAATGTGCACTCTCATCGTGGAAAGCCGGATCAGCAAATATGAGGTGGGGAAGGCCGCTCCCCTGCCCCGGCCCGGCGGCGCAAGGCGGCATATATTGGTGACGGGTCAGGTAGAGGATGATCGCTCGGTGCTGACAGGAGGCGGAGATGTGCGCGGCAACCTCGATCTTCTCACCCGCGCGCGCATCGCCGAGCCGGATGCGTATATCCTCTACAAGCCGCATCCCGATGTGCTCTCCGGCCATCGCAAGGGCCACGTGAAGGAGGCCGATGCGTTGCGCCATGCGGATGCGATCATTGCCGACCAGCCGATTTCGGCTCTGCTCGACATGGTGGATGGCGTGCATGTCATCACCTCGCTCGCCGGGTTCGAGGGGCTGTTGCGCGGCAAGGATGTGACGACACACGGCGTGCCCTTTTATGCAGGCTGGGGGCTGACGACCGATCTGGGTGCTGTGCCAGAGCGGCGGCGCGGGCACATGCGCACGCTCGACGAACTCGTCGCGGCCACGCTGCTGCTCTATCCGCGCTATCTCGATCCCGTCACCGGCCTGCCCTGCCCGCCGGAAATCCTGATTGAGCGGCTCAAATCAGGCAGCGCACGTCGGAAAAATACAATCCTTGTGCTGCTGCGCCGCGCACAGGGCAATTTACGGCGCTGGTTTACAGGGGTAAGGGCGGCTTCATGAAGAATGTGGGCATCGCCAAGCGCCGATTCCTGTTCCTGCAAGGGCCGCAGGGACCATTTTTCTGGCAACTGGCGCAGCATATCCAGCAGATGGGCTATCCGGTCTATCGCATCAACATGAACGGCGGAGACCAGATCGACTGGCCGGGCGAGGCCGCCAACTATCGCGGCGGGCCATCGGGCTGGAACCGCTATCTCGATGGATTTATGCGCGACAACCGCATCACGGACATATTGCTGTTTGGCGATTGCCGTCCGCTGCATATGGCGGCGCACGGTATGGCGAAGCTGCGCGGCGTGAACATCCATGTGTTCGAGGAAGGCTATATTCGCCCCCATTGGGTGACGATGGAGCCGGATGGCGTCAACGGCCATTCCTCGCTGCCGCGAGACCCGGATATCTTATTGAAAATGGCGGCACAGCTTGCGCCGCTTCCGCCTGCCACAGAAATCACCGCCAGCTTTCGCCGCCGCATGCGCGATGCCGTGCGCTATTATCTGGCCACAAGCCTCAACCGCTGGCAGTTCCCGTTCTACCGATCGCATCGGCCAGACTGGCCGATAGCAGAGGCGGCGGGCTGGGCGCTCAAATATGTGCGCCAACGCCTTCATGCCCGGCGCGATGCGGCGGCGCTGGCGCAGGTGGGCCAGTCCCCCTATTTCCTGTTCCCGCTCCAGCTCAATTCCGATTACCAGATCAGGGCGCACTCGCCCTTCTCCAGCATGTATGACGCGGTTCTCTATGTGATGGAGAGTTTTGCCCGCTTCGCGCCAGAAGGGACAAAGCTCGTCATCAAGGAACATCCGTTCGACTGCCAGTTCCGAAGCTGGCGCCGCTTTCTCGATCGGCACGCCCGCTGGCTGGGCATGGAAGACCGGGTGCTCCACGCAAGTGGGGGCGACCTCACCGCCATGGCGCGCGACAGCATCGGGATTGTTACGGTCAACAGCACTTCGGGCACACTGGGCCTGTCTCAAGGTGTTCCGGTGTTCGTGCTGGGCAACGCGATATACGACATTCCCGGCATAACCCATCAGGGCAAGCTGGACGATTATTGGCCCGCCCCGCAGCCGCCGGAACAGGATGTTTATGACGCCTTCCGTCGGGTGCTGCATGCCCGGTGCCTTATCCCCGGCGGCTTTGCGAGCGAATCGGCGGTGGCGACGCTGATCCGGTCTGCGCTGGAGCGGCTGTTCGATGACCCGGCCCATATCCCGGTGAGGATAGAGCCGGGCCATAGCATTGCCACCGCTCAGGCCGCCGCAGAAGTCTCCACTGCGCTGCCGGTTTCCGCCTCTACCGGCGCCTGACGTATCAGATAATCGAACGCGGTAAGCGCGGCGGTCGCGCCATCGCCCATCGCGATGACGATCTGCTTGTAGGGCGCGGTGGTGGCGTCTCCCGCCGCGAATACGCCGGGAAGCGATGTCGCGCCGCGCGCATCCACCTCGATTTCGCCGCGCGGGGACAGGGCAATGTCGCCTTTCAGCCATTCGGTGTTGGGCACAAGGCCGATCTGGACGAAGATGCCCTCCAGCTCGATCAGATGCTCGTCTTCCGTCGTGCGGTCCTTGTAGCGCAGCCCTGTCACCTTCTCGCCATCGCCCATCACCTCGGTCGAAAGCGCAGATACGATGATCGTCGTATTTGGAAGGCTGTTGAGCTTGGCTTGCAACACCGCATCGGCGCGCAACTGGCCGTCGAATTCGATCAGCGTGACATGGGAAACGATGCCCGCAAGGTCAATCGCCGCCTCCACGCCGGAATTGCCGCCGCCGATCACAGCAACGCGCTTGCCCTTGAACAAAGGGCCGTCGCAGTGCGGGCAATAGGCAACGCCCTTATTGCGGTACTCGTCTTCACCCGGAACGCCCATCTGCCGCCAGCGCGCGCCGGTGGAGAGGATGACGGCCTTGGCCTTCAATTGCGCACCATTCTCCAGCTCAACGCCGATCAAGCCGCCCGGTTGCGCTGCTGGCACCAGCTTTGCCGCTTTCTGAAGGTTCATGATGTCGACACCATAATCCTTGACGTGCGCCTCCAGCGCCGCCGCCATTTTCGGGCCTTCGGTGTGCTGGACAGAGATGAAATTCTCGATCCCCATCGTGTCCAGCACCTGCCCGCCGAACCGTTCTGCCGCGACACCGACACGGATGCCCTTGCGCGCGGCATAGATGGCCGCCGCCGCGCCCGCCGGCCCGCCGCCCACCACGAGGACATCGAACGGCTCCTTCGCCGCCATTTTCTCCGCGGCCTTGGCGATCGCGCCGGTATCCAGCTTGGCAACAATCTGCTCCAGCTCCATGCGCCCAGAGGCAAACACCTCGCCATTCAGATACACGGTCGGCACCGCCATCACTTTGCGGGCATCGACCTCGGCCTGAAACAGCGCGCCATCGATCGCGGTGTGCGATATGCGCGGGTTCAGCACCGCCATCAGATTCAGCGCTTGCACCACATCCGGGCAGTTCTGGCAGGAGAGCGAGAAATAGGTCTCGAAGGCATAGTCACCCTTAAGCCCACGCACCTGATCCAGCAGCTCCGGCGCGGCCTTGGAGGGATGCCCCCCCACCTGCAACAGCGCCAGCACCAGCGAGGTAAATTCGTGGCCGAGCGGAATGCCCGCGAAGGTAACGTCGATGTCTGTGCCAACGCGGCGGATGAGGAAGGACGGCTTGCGCGCTTCCGTGCCATCGCGGCTCACGCTCACCTTGTCAGAAAGCGCGGCGATCTCATCAAGCAACTCGGCCAGCTCCAGCGATTTCGCGCCGTCATCAAGCGACGCCACCAGCTCTATCGGCTCGCGGATGTTCGCGAGATAGGCCTTGAGCTGATCCTTCAGTGCGGGTTCGAGCATAAAGTCCTCCATGTGCGCTCCTCATGAGCGCGCGGTATCGCCTGCCGCCCCACGCTCATGTGGGGGGCGAGCCTGGAAACGGCAGGCGACAGGGTGGCGACCCCGCAACAATGCAGAGCCGCTATCTTTATGGCGTCAGATCTTGCCAACAAGATCCAGCGAGGGAGCGAGGGTCTTTTCGCCTTCCTCCCACTTGGCAGGGCAAACCTCGCCGGGGTGCGTCTGCCAGTATTTCAGCGCCTTCAGCTTGCGCAGCAGCTCTGCCGCGTTGCGACCGACGCCCTCAGGCGTGATCTCCACGAGCTGGATCACGCCCTGCGGATCGACGACGAAGGTGCCACGATCCGCAAGACCGACGCCGGGGCGCAGCACATCGAAATTGTTGGCGAGCACGTGGTTCTGGTCGCCCAGCATATAATAATCGATCTTGCCGATAGCGGGCGATGTATCGTGCCATGCCTTGTGGCTGAAATGCGTGTCGGTCGACACCGCATAGATTTCCGCGCCCAATGCCTGAAACTCGCCATATAAATCCGCGAGGTCCTCCAGCTCGGTCGGGCAAACAAAGGTGAAATCGGCCGGATAGAAGAAGAAGATCGCATATTTGCCCTTAACATCGGCATCCGTCACATCGACAAACTTGCCCGATTTGAAGGCAGTCGCGGCGAACGGTTTGATCTGGGTGTCGATAACGGCCATTTTGGTCTCCATAGTTTGACGTGTTGGATTTCCCGCGCGCCGGGCCATGAAACAGAACCGACTCCGCGCAAAACTTGTGATGAGCGTGATACCAGCCCGCGAGGCAGTGGGGAAATTGCTTTTATACGCATCACAGATCGATAAATCCGATCAATCACGACCACACCTCCCTGCCGCACGCTGCTTTTTTGACTGGACGCCGAGCGCCGCTTGAAGCATGGAAGCGCCCAAGCCGGCTTAGCTCAGTTGGTAGAGCACCTGATTTGTAATCAGGGGGCCACGGGTTCGAATCCTGTAGCCGGCACCATCATTTATCCCTTTACTTTCAACATCTTATTCCATCGCGGGCGACCACTCTCAAGGCCCGTTCGGGCGTCGATGTGGGTGATATTGTGTCATGGCCGTCCAGTGTTTCCAACGTCTTAGCGGATTCACCCCCTTGTGACGTGAAAATCAGCTGGTCAGCATAAGGCTGCAAATGCTTCACCGACATGTGCGCGTAGCGGCGCACCATAGCTTCCGATTTCCAGCCGCCCAGCTCCTGAAGCACCCAAGTGGGCACATCATTCTGCCGAAGCCAACTCGCCCATGTGTGACGCAAATCGTGCCAGCGAAAATTGGTGATACCGCATTTCTCCAGCGCCTTGCGCCAAGTGCTCGTGTTCGCCGATCCGAGCGGACGCCAGCAATAGGTTGACCTGCACCCCGATCTTGGACCGCCCTGCTGGTGACTTTCCAGCGTGCTGACGTCAGGGCGGGCCATGTACCGCTGATGCCAACATGAGCGATATCGGTGGTTTGTTGCCGATCGCGCTATGCGGTCGTACTTCATTGTAGTCTTTACGCCAAACCTCGCATTTTCGGATCGCGTCTTCCAAGCTCATGAACCAGTGCTGGTTCAAGCATTCCGCACGGAACTTGCCGTTGAAGGACTCGATGAACGCATTGTCCGTCGGCTTGCCAGGCCGCGAGAAGTCGAGTGTCACTCCTTTCATGTATGCCCACATATCGAGCTCGCGAGAGATAAATTCGCTGCCCTGATCGACGCGGGATAGCCGACCTCGGCGCAGACTCGTTCCAGCACCTCGATCACATCTGGGGCGCGGAAGCGGAACCGGGGAACGACCGCCGGAGAGAACCGACTGAACGTGTCCACGACCGTAAGAACACGCAGCTTCGGCCCTGTCGCCAACTGGTCATGGACGAAGTCCATGGCCCATACATCATTGACTCGGGAGGCCGCACAGCGGCCTTCCCTCAACTTCGCCTTCACTCGCCGCTTGGGCGCTTTCTTGCGCAGTTGCAGACCCATCTCCTTGTAAAGCCGGTAAACCCGCTTGCCGTTGATCTCCCAGCCTTCGCGTCGAAGTAGAACATGGATACGGCGATAGCCCTACCGAACCCGTGTCTCCGCGATCTCCTTGATCCGTTGCTTGAGGTCGGCCTGATCGGTGCCCTTGCCACGATAATGGTAGCTGGATCGTTCCGTCCGAAGCACGCTGCAAGCCCTGCGTATGCTGACCTGCCATGTGCTGCGGACATCATCGACCAGTTGGCGCCGCCGATCAGGCCTTAGAGCGTTGGCCGCACTTCGCTTGGCCGCCTTCGGCTCCGCGAGACGACATCCTGCAACATCGCCTTGTCCAGGCTGAGGTCTGCCACCAGCCGTTTGAGCTTCGTGTTCTCATCTTCAAGCTGCCGCAGCCGCCGCATCTCCGACGGCATCAGGCCGGCGTATTTCTTGCGCCAGTTATAGAACGTCGCCTCGCTGATCCCTGCCTTGCGGCACACCTCGCCCACCGACGTTCCATCGTCCACCTGCTTGAGCACGAAGGCAATCTGCGCTTCGCTGAAATTCGATCTCTTCATCACATACTCCGTATTCTGGCCCTCCGATCATAACTGGAATTTTCCAGCCCAAAACGGTCCAAAATTCCGGGTGCAGGTCACCGCAGATGTAGATAATGCGGGCCATTCTCCCATTATCGCAAAGGCACGCCGGCCTCGTTCAGCCCCTCCCGCACTCCATAGGTGAGCCGCACAGTCAGCTATATTTCGACTATATGAATACCCCACCAGCATATAGGCTGGCACACTCAATTGGAGTGACGGGCATGTCGACTGATATCTTTCTGCTCAGTGGACATGCCCCGCCAACAATCAGATCACTACTTCATTGCCATCGACGAAGACACGCACATTTTCGAAGTTCGTGGCGTCCAGCCCGATTACCGAGAAGGTGAACGTCTCTCCGGCCGCTGCGCCGGGCGTAGCCAGGAAAGCCTTGAACGCCGCGACATCGGCCTGAATGGCGCTGTCCGCCCACTGGCTTGCCTTGAATTCCAGCCGCACGGTATCGATCCCGGTGCCACCATCAGCAGAGTTGTAGGCTGTTGCATTCTGGGCATAGTTGAACAGCAGGGTGTCCTCGTCACCGCCAAGGAAGATAACGTTGCTGCCTTCGCCGCCATCGACCGTGTCGTTGCCTGCATCGCCATAAATCTCGTCGTCATCCGCGCCGCCGAAAATTACATCCCAGCCTGACCCGCCATAGATAATGTCGAAACCCGCATCGCCATATATGATATCGTCACCGGTCCCGCCGTGCACCTCGTCATCGTCACCATTGCCATGGATCAGATCGTTGCCAGTGCCACCCATGATGAAATCAAAACCGTCGCCGCCGTTGATCGTGTCGTTTTCCTCGCCACCGTCGATGAAATCGTCACCCGCGCCACCTTCGATGGTGTCGTTGCCGATGTCTCCATAAAGGGAGTCGCTGCCGATGCCGCCGAGGATCTGGTCGTTGCCCTCGTCACCATGAATGGTGTCGTCGCCGCCGCCGCCTTCGATATAGTCGAAGCCGGAATCACCGTGGATATCGTCCGCGCCGGCGCCGCCATAAATAGTGTCGACGCCCGTCCCGCCGCTGATGCTGTCGTTACCCGCGCCGCCTTCGATATAGTCGTTGCCGCTGCCGCCAGAGATCACATCATCGCCATTGCCGCCCTCGATACCATCATCGCCGCTGCCGGCGTTAATGACATCCGCGCCGTCACCGGCGTAGATGATATCGTTGCCACCGCCTGTGCTGATGATGTCATCACCGCCATAGCCATAAATGGTGTCATCGCCCGATCCTGTGGTTAACGTATCAGAACCGGAACCTCCGTAAAGATATTGGTTTGCCATGATCATATCCCCGCATATAAAATGTTGAATTAAGTTACGAAAAAACACGGCCCGATTAAATTTTACATTTTTATTTCATTAATGTTACAAACAAATATTCATAGAATCGGGATTTTTTGATGCAGTTTTTCATTATTATGTTAACTATACTTAATATTATTTTCAGGTCAACTGTCATGCGTGATGCGGCTGTGCATGAGAAATGGTTGTCCGCGCCTTCGGAATATGGACAGAAACAGTGGGGCGCCTGCTGTCATCCCGCTTTCACGAATCACCCCTAGTTAACGAATCTTAACGGGGCGGCGGGCGCCACGGGGCAGCGCATGCGCGCGTCATTCGCGCGGTGCGTGATCCGGCCTGTCGTTTCCGCAGTTGAAACAAGCCTGGTCCGGCATTTTTGGGGAGCATTCTATTATGGATATCGATCTATCGAACTATGTCAGGATAGGCCGTTACGACCTGCCGGAGCCGACCCGCACCAGCGCCCCCACAAACAATCTGCTGGCGCAGGAAGTTTCCGCCGTGACCTATAACTGGGACACCGACAGCTTGTTTGTCGTTGGCGATGGCGGCACCTCGATCACCCAGATCAGCAAGACTGGCCAGTTGATCGACACCATGACGCTGGCGCAGGGCAGCAGCCCGCAAGGCACAGAATTCTATGACCCTGAGGGTCTCACCTATATCGGCAACGGCCAGTTCGTGATGACCGAGGAGCGGGACCGCACCGCCGTGCTCGTGACCTATCAGGCCGGAACGACCCTCACACGCGCCAACGCGCCGACCGTCGCTCTTGGCACGAACGTAGGCAACGTCGGCATAGAGGGGCTGAGCTTTGACCCGCTGACCGGCGGCTATATCTTTGCCAAGGAAAAGACGCCGATCTCGGTGTTCCAGTCCACGATCGACTTCGTTAATGGTACTGCCAGCAATGGTTCGGCCAGCACGGTCAACAATATCGACCTGTTTGGCTCCAGCGGCCTCAATGTCCTCGATCTGGCCGATGTCTATGCCCTGTCCAACATCGCGACCGCCGTGGGCACGGACGAGGAAGGCAACCTCCTGCTTCTCAGCCAGGAATCCGCCCAGATTCTGGAAGTGGATCGCGCCGGCAATATCCTCAGCACGCTCACTCTCGTATCAGACCCCGGCAACCCGCTCGATATCGCCTCACAGCAGCACGAAGGGCTGACGATGGATGCCGATGGCTATCTTTATGTGGTCAGCGAGAATGGCGGTGGAGACTTCGATCATCCGCAGCTCTGGGTCTATGCGCCATCCATCACGCCGAACGCCGCACCAACCGCCATCACGCTTGGCAACGCGCTCTCGATGATCGATGAGAACACCAGCACCGTGGCGCGTATCAAGGTGGCCGATGTCCTCGTGACCGACGATGGGCTGGGCACAAACGCGCTAGGGGTAAGTGGTGCCGATGCAGCGTTTTTCGAGGTAGACAGCACTGGCCTTTATATCAAGGCGGGCGTTGTGCTCGATTATGAAAGCAAGACCAGCTATTCCGTCACCGTAGAGGTGGATGACGCCAGCCTCGGCGCAACGCCGGACGCCAGCACCAATTATGTGCTGTCGGTGAACGACATCGCGGTCGAGAATGTCGCGCCGCTGGTCTACATCTCTGAAGTCGCGCCGTGGTCCAGCGGCAACAGCCCGGTCGGCGCAGACTGGTTCGAGGTAACGAACGGCGGCTCCAGCGCGCTCGACATCACCGGATGGCGGGTTGACGATGGCTCTGCCTCATTTGCCAGCTCCGCCGCGTTGAACGGCGTCACCAGCATCGCCGCAGGCCAATCGGCAATATTCATCGAGGGTGGCGCAACGCAGATCGCCAACTTCATCACCACATGGTTCGGCGGCGTGCAGCCCTCCAACGTCCAGATCGGCTCCTACTCCGGCAGCGGGCTCGGCCTCAGCACCGGCGGCGATGGCGTCAACCTGTTTGACAGCACAGGCACCAACAAGGCCAGCGTCAGCTTCGGCGCATCACCCGCTTCGGCGCCCTTCGCTACGTTCAACAATGCGGCGGGCCTCAATAACGCCACTCTGACGACGCTGAGCGCCGTTGGCCAGAACGGCGCGTTCGTTGCACCCGGCGATGCGGCCGAGATCGGTTCACCGGGCAGCGTGGGCAGACTCATCATCTCGGAAGTCGCGCTATGGTCCAGCGGCAGCAGCCCCATCGCGGCGGACTGGTTTGAAGTGACCAACACCAGCGCGTTTGCTATCGACATCAGCGGCTGGAAGATGGACGACAGCTCCGGCTCACCTGCCGCCGCCGTCGCGCTTAATGGCATCACCACCATCGGCGCGGGTGAATCGGTGATCTTCATCGAGTCCGCCAATCCTGCCGCAACCAAGGCAGCGTTCCTCAGCACATGGTTCGGCGGCAATGCGCCAGCCAACCTGCAAATCGGCACTTACACAGGCGGCGGCGTCGGCCTCGGCACCGGCGGAGACGCGGTCAACCTCTATGACAGCGCCAACGTGCTGCGCGCCAGCGTTGCCTTCGGAGCCTCGCCTGCCGGCCCCTCATTCGCAACGTTCGACAACGCGGCGGGCCTGAATGGCGCTACGCTTTCAACCCTCAGCGTGGCAGGCACCAACGCGGCGTTCAATGCTGTCAACCACACTACCGAAACTGGCTCGCCCGGCGAGATCGCTGTGGTGAACGACGCGCCGGTCGCGCAGGACGATGTGCTGGCTGACATTGCCGAAGACGCCCCGGCCTTCGCGATCAGCTTCGCAAGCCTGCTCGCCAATGATGTGGCCGGCCCCGCCAATGAAGCGGGGCAGACTCTCACCATCACTGGCGTCAGCAACGTTGTGGGCGGCACGGCAAGCATCGTCGGCACGGATGTGATCTTCACGCCGGATGCCGACTTTAACGGTGCGGCCAGTTTCGATTACAGCGTGCTGGACAACGGCACCAGCTATGGCCGGAACGCCTTCCTGAGCGACGTTGGCACAGCGAGCTTCACGGTTACGTCTGTCAACGACGCGCCGGTCTTCACCTCGCCATCATCATTCGCGGCCACTGAAAATTCGGTCGCGGCGGCCAGCATCGCGGCGACCGATACCGAGAATGACGCACTGACATACAGCATCAGTGGCGGTGCGGACCAGAGCCTGTTCACAATCGATCAGAACACCGGCGCGCTCAGTTTCGTCTCCGCGCCAGACTATGAAACGCCGGCCGATGCGGATCAGAACAATGTCTATGCGCTTGACGTTACCGTAACCGACGCGCTGGGTGACTTTACGGTACAGTCAATCACCATCAGCGTATCGGATATCGCGGAAGCGGGCCTGACCATTAATGGCACCCGCAATGCGGACACGCTGAACGGCACAACCGGCAACGACATCATCAACGCCGGCAATGGCAACGACTCTGTGTCTGGCGACGATGGCAACGACACCATTCTCGCTGGCAACGGCAATGACATAGTGTCTGGCGGGCGGGGAACGGACCTGCTCAGTGGCGAGAATGGGTCAGATACTCTGGATGGCGGCGCGGGTGACGATCTCATCTTCGGCGGCACCGGCAATGACAATCTGACCGGAGGGGACGGCGCGGACAGCCTATTCGGCGAAAACGGCATCGACTATCTCTACGGCGGCCTCGGCGACGACATTCTCGATGGCGGCCAGGGCAAGGATTATCTGACCGGTGGCGACGGTGCGGACAGCTTCCTGCTAGGCCTGCCAGCCCTATCCGGCGCGGACTCAGTGCAGGACTTCGTATCAGGCGTGGACAAGATCCAGCTCAACGCCGCAGACTTCGGCCTTGCCGCAGGCGCGCTGGACAGCTCCATGCTGGTATATGGCACCCGCGCGACAGATACCCACGCAGAGTTCATCTATAACTCCGCGACCGGGCGGCTGCTATGGGATGCGGACGGCATAGGTGGCACTCGCGCTGTTACCATCGGCTTCCTGGAAAACCACGCCGCCATAACTGCGGACGACTTCATACTGGTATAAAAAAACGATGACATGCGGCCGGTCCTTACCCAAAACCGGCCGCATCTCGTCTGACCACCCGAACCCGCAAAATGTCATCTCACAGTCATGAACCCTGTCTAATGGCCCGTTAAACGGGCAAGGGATAAGGTCATGACCTCAGCATCGCGGGCGATCGACGCAGCAGTAATCTCCCACGAAGGCATCAGCAGAAAAGGGCTGCTCGAACGGGCCTTCGCTTTTGCCTTTCGTGGCCTCGTCTATGCGCAGATATGGGAAGACCCGGTGGTAGACATGGAGGCGCTGGCGATCACGCCCGATTGCCATGTCGTGACAATCGCGAGCGGCGGTTGCAATGTGTTGAGCTACCTCACCGCCAACCCGCGACAGATCAGCGCGGTGGACCTTAACACCGCTCATGTGGCGCTCAACAAGCTCAAGTTCACAGCGGTGCGCCACCTGCCCGATTACGAGCATTTCCGCCGCTTCTTCGGCGATGCGGACAGCCCGGCCAACATCGAGGCCTATCGCCAGCATATCCGCCCTCATCTCGATGATACCAGCCGCCGCTATTGGGAGGGGCGCGACCTCAGCCTGCGCCCGCGTGTGGCGATGTTTGGCAAGGGCGCCTATCGCAGGGGTCTGCTTGGCGGCTTCATCGGGGCGGCACATTTGATCGCCCGGATGTATCGGGTAGACCTTTCGACCATGCTGACAGCGCGAGACATGGCGCATCAGCGCGCGCTGTTCGATGAAAAGCTCGCCCCTGTGTTCGACCGGCCCTTCATGCGCTGGCTCACGAGCCAACCAGCCTCACTCTTTGGCCTTGGTATTCCGCCAGCCCAATATGATGCCCTTGCCGGCAATGAGACGATGGCCACCGTGTTGCGCAAGCGGTTGGAAAACCTCGCCTGCGGGCACGATCTCAAGGATAATTATTTCGCATGGCAGGCCTTTGGCCGTGGCTATGGCAAGGCGGCAGATGCGCCGCTTCCGCCTTATTTGCAGCAACACCATTATGAGACGGTCATGCAAAGAGTGGATCGCGCCTCGATCCATCATGCCAACATGACCGACTGGCTGGCTGAGCAGGCCGACGCCAGCATGGATCGCTACGTGCTCCTCGATGCTCAGGACTGGATGACCGACGCCCAGCTTACCGCTCTTTGGACGCAGATCACCCGCACCGCCCGCCCCGGTGCGCGCGTGTTGTTCCGCACCGCCGCAGAGCCGAGCCTCCTGCCCGGCCGCCTGCCCGATGCGCTTCTCGATCGGTGGGACTATCGGGCAGAGGAGTCGGCAGGGTATACAGTGCGCGATCGCTCCGCCATTTATGGCGGTGTGCACCTCTACACGCTGCGCTGAAATGGCGAGCCGCGCCGAGCCTGATCATGCCGCCCGCATGGATGGCATTTATGGCATGCAACGGCATATCTATGACCTCACCCGCAAATATTATCTGCTGGGCCGAGATCGGCTCATCCAGCGCCTAGACCTTGCGCCCGATGCAACTGCGCTGGAGATTGGCTGTGGCACCGGACGCAATCTGGCGCTCGCCGCCCGCCGCTACCCAAAGGCAAGCCTGCATGGCCTCGATATCTCACGCGAAATGCTACGCTCGGCGGAGGCGAAGCTTGCAGCCTATGTGGCGCAGGGTCAGGTGCGACTGGCGCAAGGGGATGCGACCCACTTCGATCCGGCCAAACTGTTCGGACACCCGCAATTCGACCACATCTGGTTTTCATACACCCTCTCCATGATACCGGACTGGCGCGGCGCGCTGGAGATGGCGATAAATCTGGTCGCACCCGGCGGGTCTATCCATATCGTCGATTTCGGCCAGCAGGCTGGTTTGCCGCACTGGTTTCGCAACCTGCTGCACCGCTGGCTGGAGAAATTCCACGTCACTCCGCGCGTCTGGCTAATCGACACATGCCGGGAAATAGCGGATCAGAGCGGTTGGCGGATCGAAATCGAGCGGCCCTACAGGGATTATGCCTGGCTCATCACCCTGCATCGCCCTTGAACGGCCTTTGCACGCATACAGGCATGGCTTAACCCGGCGACAAACTGATCGGTGCATCGGTTCCAGTCGTAGCTCGCGCCATATTCCGCTGCCGCCTGACCCGGCAGCAACGCCGCGCGCCTGATGGCAGAGGCCAGATCGTCATCCAGCACACCGACAGGAACGCCGAGGCTGTTATCCACGCCCCTGCCCTCGTCTCCGACAATATCGAGCGGCCCCGCCACCGGAAAGCCCGCGACCGGAGTTCCGCAGGCCAGCGCCTCGATCATCACCATGCCGAATGTATCGGTAAGGCTGGGAAAGACAAATACATCCGCCGCGCGATAGGCGCTGGCAAGATCATCCCCTTCTAACGCGCCAAGAAAGACCGCATCCGGGTATCGCTGGCGCAGAGTGGCCAGCGTCGGCCCGTCACCGACGATCACCTTGGTGCCCGGCGTATCGAGGCGCAGAAACGCTTCCAGGTTCTTCTCTGCCGCGATCCGCCCGACGGAGAGCAAAACTGGTTTCGGCAGATGCTCCATGGCGGCATGGCGCGGTCCATCCGGCCGGAACAGCCGGGTGTCGATACCCCTCGACCAGATCCGCCCTCCATATATCGCGCGACTGTCCAGCTCGCTGCGAAGGCGCTCGGTCGATACGAATATAGCGGCGGATCGGTTGTGAAAGCGCCGCATCACCGGCCAGAAATACTCCGCCGACAGACCCGTACGCACCGCCGCATAATCAGGGAAGCGCGTGTGAAAAGCGGTTGTGAACGGCACGTCGTGATCAATGCACCATTTCCGTGCGCTCCAGCCGATCGGCCCCTCCGTGACAATATGAACGACATCGGGCGCCATCGCCGCCAGCCTGCGCCGTGCGCCAATGCGGGGCGCGACCGCCAGCCTGATCTGGCTGTAACCGGGCATGGGCAGGGTCAAAAACTGATCGGGCGTAATGCACCCGGCCTGGTGGCCACGTTCTTCCAGCAGGCGGATCGTCATATCCAATGTGCGGACGACCCCGTTCACCTGCGGGTGCCATGCGTCCGTAGCGATGGCGATCTTCACGCCGCAACCGCCTGACGCTTCTCGCTTCGCAGATATGCCGCCCAGTCCACAATCGACATCGCGCCATCCGCCGCCTCTACCAGCGCGGTACAGCTCTCGACCCAGTCGCCATCGTTATAATAAACGACATCGCCAATCTGGCGGATTTCCGCGCTGTGGATATGCCCGCATACCACACCATCGAGATTTTGCGCAGCAGCCTGATGCGCCACCGCTTCCTCAAAGTTGCAGACATATTGAACCGCGTTCTTGACCCGCTTTTTCATATAGGCGGACAGCGACCAATAGGGCATGCCCATCCGCTTGCGCACCCAGTTGAAGGCGACATTGGCTTTCAGCAGCAGCTCGTAGGCCCGGTCCCCCAGAAAAGCGAGCCAGCGGGCATAGAGCACCACGCCATCAAACATATCCCCATGCGTGACGAGCAGGCGGCGGCCATCCGCCGTCTCATGGATCGCCTCGTTGACGATATCTATGCCGCCAAAGTGCATCCCCGCATAATCGCGCAGCATCTCGTCATGATTGCCCGTGATATAAATCACTCTGGTGCCACGATGCGCCATTTTGAGGATGCGCCGCACCACCTCGTTGTGCGCATCGGGCCAATACCACCCCTTGCGCAGCCGCCACCCGTCAACAATGTCGCCAACCAGATACAGCTCCTTGCACTCCACAGAGCGCAGGAAATCGAGCAGCATCGTCGCGTTGCAACCAGAGGTACCGAGATGGATATCGGATATCCATATGGTCCTGTAATGCTGCTTGGGGCGATAGCTCTTGGGTTCCGGAATGTTAAGCCAGCCTGGAAGCCCTGACATAGCGAGTTGTGTCGACAAATCTTGCGCTGAACCCACTGCCACCCCCTTCGATCGTTTCATCATTTCCCCAAATTTGAGGCGTCTATAGATGAACCCGATGACATGGTGATGGCACTGCCCTTACACTTTTGTTGCAGCGCAACATCGGGCTGGCACGGGATTCAGCGGCAGCTATTGGCCGGGCCGGGATCAATATCTCTGCACTGGCCATCCACAACCGGGCGGTTGTCCGCCGCGCCTGTGGCAGGCTCCTCCGCATGGCGTGTCTTCATCCCCACGATCGCGGCCAGTGTAGGTGCGATGTCGATTGTGCGGATCGGCAGCGATTGCTCAAAGGGCTTGCCTCCACTGCGCCAGAACAGGATTGGTACGCGGCGGTCGTGATTCCATGGGCTGCCATGGCCAGCGATCGCCCCGCCCGCGCGCGCGCCACCGAACGACACGGCAGGCGCAAACGCAACGAATATATCTGGCGAGCGCTCTGCATCGACACTCTCTGCATAGCGTTCCGCAAGGGACAGTTCATCGGCGGGCTTTCCTGCGGGCACAGCAATCCGCACAATCTCGTCGCGCGGAAAGGCACCCACGATCATACCGTTCCAGGGCAGTGCGGGGTTCCCCTCTGTGCCAAGGAGAGTCAGGGTTTCCGCAACGATCTTGCGCACCATCCCCGCGTCAGCCTTGCGCCGGTCGATATAGAGCGATTGATTTTCATAGGCACCCTTATCCGCGCCGAGGATAGGATCGAAATCAAGGCTAAGGCGGCTGCGCAGCATGGCGTTCAGTGCGGCAGGCAGATTGAGCATTACCCGGCCTGTCGGCACACCCCTGTCAGCAACGCGCTCTGCCGCGTCAACCGCGCCATGATCGGCGGTCAGCACCACCGCATAGGGAATTTTGAGCCGGTCGATCCGCGCCAGAAACGCCCCCAGGGCACGATCCAGATGCGCCATCTGGTCGCACATTTCCGGTCCCTGATTGCCATAGCGATGGCCGATATGATCCGTTGCGCTCAGCGATACGGCCAGCACATCGGTCGTCTCAAGCTGGCCGAGCTTATAGCGCTCCAGCATATCGCCCGCCAGATCAAGCGTGATCTTGTCGAGCAACGGAGACGCGCGCAGCCAGCCGAGAAACGCCTTATCCTCGCGCCAGGACTTGGCGGAATCGCGGGTCAGCACGGGCGGCACATGGTGGTCTATCCGCAGGCTCGGCGCATAAGTGCGGCTTTCATCGAGCGCAGTACAGCGCGGATCGAGCGGCTTCCATGAAGGAAGTGCCTTGGTCCACGCACTATCCAGTGCCGCGTTAAACCCGGCTACGGGCGCCAACGCAGCGACTTCATCACCGCCCGGCTTTACAGCTGTGTTGAAACCGAGATCATCGTCCCACCAGAAGGTTGCTGTCGGGTTTTGACCCGCCATCACAATCGCCGCACGATCCTTGCCGGACACGGAAACGGTGCGCGAACCGGCATCGCGCACCTTAAGCCAGTCACCCAGCATGGTCGTTTTAAGATTGGCCGGGCCACGTGGCTTATCTGGCCTGCCCGGCACCACCATGCCCTTATCATAGACGCAATAGACTTCCTTGCCGTCCGCGCCATACCAGCTATTGGCGATGATGCCGGTCGCACCGGGGCGGCGGCCGCTCAGGATTGTCGCATGGCCGGGGCAGGTCTCGGTCGCGGCGTGGCTTTGATAGCCATTGGGGAATACCGCGCCGCCGTCGATCAGCTTTTTCAGACCCGCGCCGAAACGCCCGCGATACTGGCTAAAAAGATCGGCCGAAAACTGATCCACGGAAATCGCAACGATGAGCTTGGGTGCAGGCGCCGTCTGTGCCGCCGCAGGGGCGAGGCCAGCCCACACAACCGATATCGCTGCAAGGCATGATCTGTATATCATCGCTTCATCCTCTTTCCTGACAGACGCAGCCCCTTAAAACCCTTTGATGACGGTCCTGTGTCCGCTCAGCTGATATAGCCCGCCAGCCGCATTATCATCACAGGCGGCGTGGCGATGCACAGAAAGGTGCCGAGCGGCAGCATTGTTGCCGCATGAGGCTTTTGGCGGCGGATGAGAGCCTGCCAGGCCGTCCAGAGCAGCGCCAGCGCAGATGCAGCGAACAGCAACAGAGGCAGCGCCTGCCACCCCATCCATGCGCCCAGCGCACCGAGCAGCTTGGCATCGCCCAGCCCCAGCCCCTCGCGCCCGCGCAGAGCGCGATAGACCAGCGCCACCACCATCAGAGCACCATAGCCGGCTAGAGCGCCGATGATGCTATCGGCTGATGACACGCCGGTAAGCCAGGGGCCGATCGTCAGCCCCAGAAACGCAAGCGCCAGCGTCAGCGCATCGGGCAGCCAGTAATGCCGCGCATCCAGCACCGCGAGGGCGAGCAACATCCAGCCCGCGAACATCCAGCCGAGTGCGTGCGGGAACGGCACGAGCATTGCTGCTGCCACAGCAATGCCCCCGCACGCCAGTTCCACCTGCCAGTGAAGCGGGTCGATGGAGGCGCCGCATCCACGGCATTTTCCACGTTGAAACGCTGCGCTGATGACCGGCACCAGTTCCCAAGGCTGCAGGATCCGCCCACAGCCATCGCAGGCGGAGCGCCCGTGTAGGATCGAGCGTCCAACAGGCCAGCGCAGGATGAGGGCGGCGAGGAAGCTGCCCGCCACAAGGCCCAGCACCAGTCCAACAGCAGCGCGCGCCGCAAGATCAGCCATGCGCCCTGCCCGCGCAGGCGATCCACCCCGCCAAGCGCCCCGCCGCGCCCCATTTCCGCCAGCGCGACCCCTTTGGCAGGCCAGAAACATCATTCAGATCGAAAATCAGCTCGTTCCAGAGATAGCGCGGCGCGGAAGAGATAAGATAATGGCTGATATTCTTGCGCGTGGTGGCAAAGGCAATATCCTCGATCTCGCGCTCTCCGCCACCCGCCAATACGCGCAGGGCGATGCGCACCAAAGCGCGTATGCGCCAGTCCCGCCCCGCATCGCGCAACACGGCATCAGGCACCGGCCAGCCGAAGAGCGCGCCGCACAGCAACAGCGCCTGCGCCATGCTGCGCCGCCCCTCGGCCCAGCCTATCCCGTCATACAGCGCGGCAATACCATCCTGCCCCATAGGCGCGAGCAACGCCGCCAGATCAACCAGCCATTTGAGCCGTGACCAACCATGCTGCGCGCCGTGATTGGCGAGGTAGAGCAGATTGAGCCGCTCTGGCAGCACCGCGCACTGCGCGCCAGAGGGCAGCGCGACCCGCCCCGGCGCCATGTTTGCGGGCAGCGGCAACAGGCAGGCATTGTCAAACAGCCGCCAGTGCAGCTCGACTATCTGCCGACGCCCATCGTGCAACAGCTCCACATCCTTGCGCCGCCGCATCAGCGCGGGAAGCGCCCCCTCTCCGCCTCGGCGGTAAAACCCCATAGATTCAAGCATATCGAGCGCGGCCGTGGCATCGCGCGGCGCAACCAGAATGTCTATGTCACGGCTGGTGCGCATCCCCAGCCGCCCGTGGAGCATCAGCGAGAGCGGCACACCCTTCAGCACGATGCAGCCGATGCCGCGCTGTTCCATCAGCGCCACGATCTCGCGCACGGTCGCCGCCAGCGCCAGCTCTTCAAACGCCGCCTGTTGGGCAAGAGCGGAAAGGCGCGCGGCCAGCGGCTCCGGCAGGGCATTGGCGCTCCCGGCCAGCGCTGCCGCCAGCGCAGGGACCACACGATGCCGCTCGGCCAGCCGCACGAGCGCGCCCCAGTCTGCTCCGTGCTCAGGCACAGGAGCTGCCGGTTCTGCACCCACCAGACATGGCGCTATGGGCCGCGCCAGCGCCGCGAGGCTGGCCGGGATCGATGCCTCCGGGGCAAGGAGACTCGGCCTATTTCGCCCATGCGGCACAGTCGCTTTCATGCGAGGCTATATAGCCGCCCCGCGCCTGCCTGCCTATCACCCCGCATGCGGCAATATTTCTGCGCACCGTCATATTTGTTTAACAGCGCTGCTCTTTGCTCCTGCGCCATTGCGGGTGCGAAGGTCTGGTGTGATGTTGAGGATTATGACCTGCGCCGTGCTCGTATTCGGGCTGTGGCCGGTGGCGGCACAAGCGCAAGCCGGGCTGCTGCCTGCCAAGGACGATGTTGCCGGCAACCGCGCACAGCCAGAGTTCGATCCGATGGGCATCCGCCTCGGCCCGTGGCTGGCCAAGGCCAGCATGCGCATCGACAATGGCTATGACGACAATCTGTTCGGCACGGCGACCGAAAAAGAGGGAGACGGCTTTGTCATCGTCTCCCCATCACTCTCGGTGGAGAGCGACTGGGCACGCCACGGCCTCGATTTTTCGGCCAAAGGCGGGTTGACCCGATACTATAGCCACCCCCGCCAGCGCAGCGATGAATATGTGCTGCGGGCGGGCGGGCGTCTGGAACTGGGCAGTACCACCATAGTTGCGGCCAATGCATCGACCAGCCTCAATTCAGAGCGCAATGGCGCCAACGGCGCGCCGCTTTCGACCGGAAAGCCCTCGCAATATCATGATACAAGCTATCAGATTGCCGTCTCGGAGGATCTTTCGCCCGTGCGCCTCGGCATAGCGCTCAGCCATGGGCGCACGCGCTATAACGACCTCGTCAACAGCAATGGACGGCGCATCACTCAGGCATTTCGCGACTCGAACCGGTGGGCGCTTCAGGGCAGCGCCATATATGCGCCGACCGATGTCGCGGCGCTGGGCGTCACCGCGCAGGTTCAGCGCACCGACTCGCACATTTCGGACCGGGCAGGCACCAGCTTTTCGATCGCGGGTAGCGGCGCTATCGATCTGGGCATGATCCGCATCGAGGGCGAGCTGGGCTATCTGCAGCGCATCTATACCCGCTCTGCACTGAGGGATTTTAACGGACCGTCCTATTCCGGCACAGCAAGCTGGTATCCCACCTCCCTGCTCGCCTTTTCGGTGTCTGCGCGCAGAACGCTGGAAAATAGCGGAAATCCGGGCGTGGGCGTGATCGTGAGCCAAAACTATCGCGCCGAGGCAAGCTATGAACTGCTGCGCAACTTCGTGATTCAGGCTGAAGTTTCCGAAAAGCGCCAGAACTTCCGCGAAATCGGCACGCGCTCGGCAATTCATGCGCAGGAAGTAAAAGGTGAATATCTGTTTAACCGTAGTGTCGCAATCGGTGCCTATGCTCGCCACGAGTGCAGGGACTCGACCGACCCCAGCCGGGTCCGGTCCTTCTGCACGATCTTGACGGGGGCGTCGCTGACCTTTCGGCGTTGACCCGTTCTGGCGACACGAGGGGCTTCGGATCAGGTGGCGAACGCCGAGACATATCAGACGGAGGAAGCGGCCAGAGCTGCGGCGCACTATGGCGCGCGCGCCGATATCGTGGCGGACCGGCTGGATCTGCAAGGCCTGTGGCTGATGTTCCGGCGGCGGCTGCGCGTCTTCTTCTACACGGCGATCATCATTTTCGACATCATGGCGCTGCTCGCCGTCTGGCTGCCACCGCGCTACACCGCCACCGCCGTCGTCATCCTCAATGGCGTCACCACTCCCGTAACGCCCAGCAGCACCAGGGAAAAATCCGAGGTTCCGGAAAGCAATTCCGACGTAGAGACGGAAATCGCGATCCTCACCTCGCGCGATATTGCCGCCAAGGTGGTCGATTATCTGCATCTGGAGAACGACCCGGATATGCGCGCGCTGATCGCGCCCGGCGGCATCACCGCCAGCATCGCGCGTTCGATCGGGCTTGCCAGGCCAGTTACGGTCGGGCCGCTGAGCGCCGAAGACCGCGCCCGCCTGCGCGCCGTCCTCATCAGCCGTCTGGCTTCCAGCCTCACTGTAGAGCGGGTATCGAGCGCCTATGCGTTCAGCGTCGGCTATACCGACACCAACCCCATTCGCGCTACCGCCATCGCCAACGCTTTCGCCCATGTCTATACCGAGGAGCAGATCCGCCAGAAGCAGACGCGCAATCAGCAGGCGGTCAAACTGCTCGGCGAGCGCATCGAGGCGCTGAAGGTGCAGGCGCAGGCCGATTTCGATGCGCTTCAGCGCTATCGCATCGATAACAACCTGCTCAGCACCACCGGCGCAACCCTGACCGAGCAGGAGATCAGCGCCTATAACCAGCAGGTGGCGAGCGCCCGCGCAGAAGCCGCGGCAGATAGCGCGAGCCTCAGCACTGCGCGCAGCCAGCTTCGCGGCGGGTCTGCAGGTGATGATGTCGGCGCGGCGCTGTCTTCGCCGGTGATCCAGTCTCTGCGGGTCAAGCGCGCCGAGCTGAGCGCGCGCGTGGCGCAATATGCGGGCATCATGGGTCCGAAAAATCCCGATTTCCTCGATGCCCTGCGTGAGCTGGCGGATGTGGACGCCCAGATCCAGTCGGAGATCAACCGCACCATCTCCAACCTCGATGCGCGGGCTCATGTCTCGCGCCAGCGGCTCGATTCGCTCTCAGGCAGCCTTGGCGGCGCGCGCGGCACGCTGGAGCAGAACAACCGGGCGATGGTGGCGCTCGATGACCTCCAGCGCAAGGCGGACACTTCGCAGGCGCTCTATGAGAGCTATCTCAACCGTTATAAGGAAGCGTTGGCGGCGAGCGGGGCAGAGCGCGCAGAGTCCCGCCTCGTGTCGGATGCGCGCATCCCCGGTGTCCCAAGCTTTCCGAAGAAATCCTACTTCCTAGCGCTCGGCCTGCTTCTGGGCGTGGGCGCGGGCTTTGTCGCGGCGATCGCGACGGAGATGGCGTTCAGTGGCCTGACCTCTGGCGAGGATGTGAAGCGCCGGCTGGGCGTGCCCTATCTTGGCGGCATGCCCGATTTCGCGACTATCACCCCGGCAGTGACCGATCCTCTCGAAACCGTGCGCACCAGCCCGCGCTCTCCGCTGGCACAAGCGGTGCGCGGCATCCTCACCAAGCTGCGCCAGACCTATGAAACGGGACAGGTGGTGATGATCAGCTCTGCCCTGCCCGCCGAGGGCAAGACGACGCTGACCGCCTGCCTCGCCCAGTCCGCCGTTGGCGCAGACAGCCGTGTGATCGTGATAGACTGTGACAGCACCCGCCGCCAGTTCAGCACCAGTTTTGCCCAAACGGGCAGCGACAAGCCGGGCCTGAAGGAAGTGCTGGCGGGCGAAGTGACCATCGCCGCCGCGCTTCAGGAGCATAAGGGCGGGTTCCACATCCTGCCGATCACCACGCCGTTCGGCGACGATGAGGCCCAGATCGACCCCGCCAAGATGCAGGCGCTGCTGGTTCAGTTGCGCGAGCATTTCGGCCTTATCCTGCTCGATACCGCGCCGATATTGCCGGTGGCGGAAGGGCGGGAGCTCGCCGCGCTGGCCGATGCCGTCATGCTCGCCGGGCGCTGGCGCCACACGTCGGAAAAGGCGCTCGCCACCGCGCTGGACCTGCTGCCGCCCGCCGCGCGCGCCGTCACCTCAGTCATATTGTCCCGCATCAACATGAAACAACAAAGCCAGTTCACCAGAGAGGACGCCGGGGCTTTCTATCATTCCTACAAGGATTATTATCATGCCTAGAATCCTAGATTTTCCGGGCCGCAAGGATAGACAGCCGCGCGTCGCGATCATTCACTACTGGCTCGTCACGATGCGCGGGGGAGAGCGGGTTCTGGAGCGGCTGCTGAAGCTCTTCCCGCAGGCAGACATCTATACCCATGTCTATGATCCTGAAGCGGTTTCGGATGTGATCCGCGCCGCCAATGTGCGCACCACCTTCATCCAGCGGATGCCCCGCGCGATCCAGCGGTATAAATCCTACCTCCCCCTGATGCCGTTTGCGCTGGAGGAGCTGGACCTCTCCGGCTATGATCTCGTCATCAGCAGCGAGAGCGGCCCGGCCAAGGGCGTGCTGGCCCCGCCAGACGCCACCCACATCTGCTATTGCCACTCGCCGATGCGCTATCTGTGGGATCATTATCAGCAATATCGCGAAACGGCGGGCATGGTTGGCCGCGCCACCATGTCCACCATCTTCCCCGGCATGCGCACCTGGGACATGACGTCCGCCCAGCGGCTCGACCATGTCTTCGCCAATTCGCGCTTCATCCAGTCCCGCGTAAAGCGCGCCTGGGGCCGGGCATCGAGCGTACTGCATCCCCCGGTGCCGGTGGACCGCTATGCCCCGACGAACAATGTCAGCGGCGAATATCTCTGGGTGGGGCAGATGACCGCCTACAAGCGCCCGGACATCGCGCTCGATGCCTTCAACCGGCTCGGCCTGCCGCTGCTGATGGTGGGCGATGGCGAGATGCTGCCCGAATTGCGCCGCCGGGCCATGCCCAATATCCGCTTCGCGCGCCATCTGGATTACACCTCGCTGCGCAATGCCTATGCGCAGGCGCAGGCGCTGATCTTCACCGCAGAGGAGGATTTCGGCATCGTGCCGGTGGAGGCCAATGCCTCTGGCCGCCCGGTGATCGGCTTCGGCAAGGGCGGCCTGCTCGATACCGTGGTGCCGGATGAAACGGGCCTCTATTTCACCGAGCAGACGCCCGAATCGCTGATCGAGGCGGTGCAGGGCTATCAGCGCTGGGCGCGGCATTTCGACCCGATGGACGCGGTGCGCAACGCCCGCCGCTTTGCCCCGGAAGTGTTCGATCACGGCTTTCTGAGCAAGGTTGCCGAGCTGCGGCCAGACCTGCCTGTCAGGCTGCCGGTGATGCCCGACGAACTGCCTTTTCCGGTTTCCGGCGGAGCGCAGCATGTCGACGAACCCGCTTTGTCCTACGCCTGAACCGGCAGGAGCAGGCTCGGCTCATGAGTCTGACGCTTTTTGGCATCATCATCGTTCTGATCGGCGGCCTGCTGCTGGTGCGCTCCGGCATGGCGGCGATGCTGGCGTTCGTGATGGTCGCAACGCTGTTTGGCGGATCGGCGGCGATTGCCTTGCCAGCATTGGGAGGATCGACCATCCCGCCCGCCAATCTGGCGCTGCTGTTCCTGATCCTGCGCGCGGTTCTGCCCGGCCCGCAACAGATGGAGCGGCTTGGCCCTGCCCTGCGCGCCAATGCCTTTCTGATCGTCTTCGCGCTCTATGGCGTGATTTCCGCGTTCATCATGCCGCGCCTGTTTGCGGGCGCCATCGCGGTGACGCCGCTGCGCCCCGGCGCGGTGCGGCAGCTGTATGAAGCGTCGCCGCTGCATTTCAGTTCTCAAAACATCACCACGGCGGTCTATCTCATGGGCACGCTGATCGCGGGGCTGGGCGCGACCATCGGCGCGGCAAGGCCGGGCGCGGCGCCAGTGATCGTGCGCACCGGCATCGCGATTGCGATCGCCCATGCCGTGCTCGGTTTCATCAGCATCCTGGTCGCCGGAACCGCGCTGGACACGCTCGTCGAGTTTTTCCGCAACGGCAATTATGCCCAGCTTGACCAGAGCATTGGCGGCCTCAACCGCATGAACGGCATCTGGCCGGAGGCATCGGGCTTTGCGGCCTATGGCGGCGCGTGGCTGATCTTCATGACCGAGCTGTGGCTGCGCGATATCAAGCGCCGATGGACCGGCTTTGCCGCGCTGCTGCTCGCGCTGGCGCTGCTGATCTCCACCTCCTCAACCGCCTATGTCACACTGGGCGGATATAGCGTCATCCTGCTGCTGCGGATGGCGCTGTTGCCCGGCAGCGTGAGCCTGCGCAAGGGGCTGGCGCTGGCTGCGGTTGTGTTTGCCGGAGTGCTGATAGTCCTCACCGCCATCACTTTGAACGCGGAGGCGCTGGAGCGCTTTGGCCGCATCCTGTCGATCATGACGGTGGAGAAGACAGACAGCTTTTCCGGCATGCAGCGCCTCTATTGGGCGATGCAGGGGCTGGATGCCTTTATGGCGACGGCGGGAATGGGCGTAGGCGCGGGCAGCTTTCGCTCGTCCAGCCTCATCACCTCGATCATCGGCTCTATGGGCGTGATCGGCATCGTCTGTTTCGTAAGCCATCTGATGCGCGCGTTCATGCCGCTGCGCGCCTCGACCTATGCCGCATCCGTGGAGGGACGGGGCGCGGTGGGCGCGGCGGCAAGCTGGACCGCGCTGTTGATGCTGATGCCCGCCGCCGTGTCTTCGCCCTCGCCCGATCCGGGGGTGATGTGGGCAGTGTTCTCCGGCCTCGCTGTGGGGCTGCGCACATTTGGGTCAGCCCCTGCCCGCCGGACAGCCCAACGGCCACGACCGCTGACCTTCTCCGAATTGAAAGCGCGCCACGCGTCATGATTATCTCAGACGATCATCGCCTTGTGTTCATCCACATCCCGAAATGCGCAGGCGTATCGGTAAAGGCGCCGTTGCGCGCGATT
Source organism: Sphingobium fluviale (assembly GCF_004122115.1). Taxonomy (GTDB): domain Bacteria; phylum Pseudomonadota; class Alphaproteobacteria; order Sphingomonadales; family Sphingomonadaceae; genus Sphingobium; species Sphingobium fluviale. Next base: position 205,261 of record NZ_SBKP01000003.1, on the reverse strand, counting down.
GACAGCACGGGCGGCGCCTTCTCGCGCATCGGCGATCATGAGGCGCTGGGGCGCATCCATTATGCGCATATCGTGCTGCGCGACATGGCGGCGCACTTTCCAACCGAGTGGGACAAGCTGCGCGCCTATCGCTCGTTCGCGGTGGTGCGTTCGCCCGAAGAGCGGTTCGTCTCCGCCATGTTTCAGCGGCTGCGCGAGTTCAAGGGCTTGGCGCAATCGGCGATCACTCCTGCGCTGATCGAGGAAGAAGCGACGGAGGTGATCCGCGCGCTGGAGGCCGCGCCGGATCGGCTGGGGCTGGAGCTGGTTCATTTCAACCGGCAGGCGGACTATCTGTTTCTGGACGGCACGCAGATCGTCGAGCGCATCTTCCCGATCGAGCATATGCCCGCCATCGTCGCGCACATCGCGCAGGAGACGGGCGTGCAGGTGGCCGAGGAAAAGAAGAACCGCTCCACCGAATTCCGCTTTGGCGCGGTAAAGCCGCTGATCCGCGCACTGCGCAAACCCTATGCCGCGCTGGTGCCCTATGCCGCACGCAACCGGCTGCGGTCCAAAATGACCAACGCGGGCCTGTATACGGACGCGAAGCGGCCCGCGATGCTGCGGCCCGGCGGGCGGGTCGAAGGCTTTGTGAAAACCTATTATGCAGAGGATAGCAGGATCCATGCCGCCAGCCTCGCCCGTTAAACCCGCCGCCGCTCCCGCCCACGCGCTCCGCCTCGCGGTGGTGGTGGCGAGCCTTGGACGGCCCGATACGCTGGCCGAGCTGGTGCATGCCCTGCGCCAACAGAGCCAGCCGCCGGAGCAGATCATCCTCTCCGTCACCAGCGAGGCGGATCTGCCGCCCCGCTCAGCCATTGGCGAGGGCGTAACCATACTCATCGGCCCCAAGGGATCGTGCGCCCAGCGCAATCTCGGCATCGCGCATGTGCCGGAGGACTGCGACATCGTGCTGTTCTGCGATGATGACTATGTCCCCTCCCGCTATATGGCTGAGCGGGTGCGCGCCTTCTTTGCCGCCAACGCAGATGTGGCGGGCGCATCGGGCAGGCTGCTGGCCGACGGTATCCACGGCCCCGGAATCTCCGCCAGCCTCGCGGAATGTATCGTCAGCGCCTATGATGGCGGCCCCGCGCCGGAGCTTGCCCCCCGCAAGGACCGCTATGGCCTTTATGGCTGCAACATGGCCTTCCGCAGGCAGGCGATCGGGCCGATCCGCTTTGACGAGCGCCTGCCGCTCTATGGCTGGCAGGAGGACATAGACTTTTCCGCCCAGATCGCGCGCCACGGACGGATCGTCTCCACCCATGCCTTTGCGGGCGTACATCGTGGCGTGAAGGCGGGGCGCTCGTCGGGCGTGCGCGTGGGCTATTCGCAGGTGGTGAACCCGGTCTACCTCAGCCGCAAGGGCACGATGCGCAAGAAATACGCCACGCGGATCATCCTGCGCAACGTGGCGGCAAATCTGTGCCGCATCGTCAGACCCGAACCCTGGGTCGACCGTTGGGGAAGGGTGCGCGGCAACTGGATCGGGCTGGCCGATCTCGCGCGCGGGCGGATCACGCCGGAGCGGATCGTGCAGCTATGACGCGTCCGGCCAATCGAGCGCGATATTGCGGGCGCGGGCGGTAAGCATATGCTTCCAGTACACCGCAAGGTTGCGCGCGCGCATCTTCATCGGGCGTTGCAGCGGAACGGCGCGGGCCAGCCCCAGCGCCGCGCGCATCATCGCGCTGCGCCCCTCCACCGCCCGGCCATCCGCCCTGATACCGCCATAAGGCAGGCAGGGCAGCCACTGTGCGCCGAAGCGGGCGAGAATCGCCGCGATGTCATCCTCATAGCGCCTGCCATCGACAAAGCCGTTGTCCGCCTTGCGCCCGCCCACCCGCTGCGTATGCACCACCGGCACGGCGTCTATCACCGCCAGATCGTGGGGATGCTCCCACACCAGATTGCTCCAGATGATGTCTATCCCGCTCTCGTGCCCCAGCTCGAACAGAGGGATCAGGCTATCGAGAATATCCACCCGGAAGATGGGGCACATCATCTCGATATAGCTCATATGCCGCAGCACAAAGCCGGGGTGGCGCAACAGCGCGGCATAGGTGAAATAGCTCTGCGGCGTGAGCGCGGGCTGCGCGATCTTGAGCTTGTGCTCGCGCACGATGGCGAACAGGCGGGCAAGGTCGGCGCTGTCGATCAGCAGATCATCATCGAACAGCGCGACATAGTCATATTGCGCGAGCAGCGCCCTATGCTCTCGCAACAGCGCGCCATAGCCCGCGACCTTGGAGCCGGAGCGATGCTCGAAGAATATCCCCTCTCCCGCCGGCACTGTTACAGCCGGGTCATAGGCCGAAAGCAGGACATCAAAGCCGCGCGGCGCGTGCGGTTCCGCCAGCCAGTGCGTATGCAGGCTGCGCGGCCCGATCCGCGAAATCAGCAGTGCGCGTGGTTGCGTCATGCCCGCCTGTCACCCCTTGCCAAAACCAAGCCCCTGCCCGCTTATGGCGAAAATTCGATGACAGTGCGCGCAAGAATGAGGCCCACCCCCTGATGCCGGTTCCCAAGCTCCCGCTCCAGCTGCTCGGCCTGTCTCACCCTTATCATCTGGCGTGGTGGCGTCAGACTTTGCGCAGGCGCTCTGTCCTCACGCCGTGGAACGAGCGGCATGATGCGCTTTTCGTTCATATCCCCAAGACGGCGGGCACCAGCGTGCTGGCGGCACTGGGCGCGGATTCAGTGTTTGACACCCACGCGCCCGCGCAGGTCTATCGCGATGCCTATCCCGAATTTTTCGCGCGCGCCCGCCGTTTCGCCTTTGTGCGCAACCCGTGGGACAGGTTTGCCTCCTCGTTTCATTTCATGAAGAGCGGCACGGACTGGCCGATGCAGCAGGATTGGGCGCAGCGGCACATCGGCGATCAGGACTTTGCGGCCTTCACCCGCCGCGTGGGGCGTGATCCGCTGTTCCGCGCCCGCGTGATGGCGGAGCGCTTCTTCTGGCCGCAGAGCTTCTGGCTGGGCGAGGAGCGCGCGGAGCTGGTCCATGACCTCTATCGCTTCGAGGAGATAGGCGCGGCGATGGCCACCCTGTGCGCGCGGCTGGGCATCGCTCCGCCCGCGCAAACGCCGCATCTGCGCAAGGTCAACAAGGCGGACTTCCGCTCGCTCTATGACGAGGAGATGGTCGCCATCGTCGGCAGGCTGTATCGCGCCGACATCGCCCGGCTGGGATACCGCTTTCGGTGAGCCGCCGCCTGCTCTCCTCCTCGGCCTGGGCCATAGCGGGCAACAGCGGGCAATATGTGGTCGTGTTCTTCCTGCTGGTCTATCTCGCGCATATCCTTTCCCCGCGCGATTTCGGCTTGATGGCGACCGTCTCCATCGGGCTGGATCTCGGCACCCGCATCGCCCGCTGGGGGCAGGTGGAGCTGCTTCAGCAAGAGCGATACCGCACCGACGCCGCGCGCAACCAGTCGCTCCGGCTCTCGCTCGCTATCGCGCTGGTGTGCTGCGCGGTGTTTGTGGCGGTGGCGCGGCCTGCGGGTGCCTATTTCGCTTCGCCAGAGCTGGAGACGATGATCTATCTCTGCGCGCCGGTGTTCCTCTTTACCGCCACAGGCTCTACCGCCGAAGCGGTGCTGCGCAGCCAGTTCCGGTTCAAGCTGCTGGCCTATCGCAGCACGGTGGCGACGCTGATCGGCGCGGGCGTGGCGATTGCGATGGCGAATATGGGGTATGGCGCGCTCACGCTGGCGGTGCAAAGGCTGGTGCAGGCGTGCGTATCCGGCCTGTGGATCTGGACAGCGGTGGACTGGAGGCCGAGCCTTAGCCGCCGCATGGGCTGGTCTGGCGCGCTGGCAAAGGAAGGCGCGAGCGTGATGGCGGGCACGCTGATGCCCATCGCGGTGCCACGCACGATCGACCTGTTCGTCGGCTTCTTCATGGGGCCGGTGATGCTGGGCCTGATGCGCGTCGCCTTTCGCGTCAACGAGTTCATCGGGCAACTGGTGGTGATGCCGTTGGTCAGCGTCGCCAATGCGGAGCTATCCACCACCGCGCAAGAGCCGCCAGCGATGCGCCGGTCCTACCTGCGCCTCACGCAGGCGAGCGCGCTGCTGATGTGCCCGGCGCTGATCGGCCTGACCCTGGTGGCGGAGGAGGCGATCCCGTTCATCTTCGGCAAACAGTGGCTGGGCGCGGTGCCCTTTGTCGAGATCATCGGCCTGCTCGCGCTCGTCGCCCCGATCAACTATTATTTCGCGCCCGCGATGATCGCGCTGGGCCAGAGCCGCATGGTGATGCGGCAGGGCGCGGTGCAACTGGCGCTCGGTGCGGGGCTGACACTGGTGGCGGCGCACTATTCGCTGGTGGCGATTGCGTGGGCGCATGTGGCGCGCGGCACGATCATCGGCGCGCTGAACATGCTGGATATGCGGCGGCATATGGGCCTGGCCGTGGGCACGCTGATGCGCTCTATGGCGGTGCCGTGGCTGGCGACGGCGGCGATGGCGCTGGGGATTATGGCGGCGCGCGCCGCGTTGCCGCTTGACGCTCTGGCCGGGCCGGTGCGGCTGCTGGTGCTGATCGGCGTTGGCGGCGCGAGCTATGCCGGGGCGCTTGGGCTGATCGCGCGGATCGGGCTATGGCCGGATCATGCGCCGATCTTAAGACAGATCATGCGCCTGAGGGCGAAAACCGCCAATCAGGCGCCGGGCTGAGGCACCCCTCCGCCGCCATCCAGCCCGGATGGTGCGCACTGTGCAGGGGCATTATCCGCGGCACTCAGGATCCGGATGCGGCGTCGTATCGGCTGCGCGCCTCCGCCGACCTGCGCGGTGGTATAGATGATATCCACCGTTCCTCCTCCCGCAACCCCCAAGGGAATCTGGGGCGTGCTCGTCTGCCCATTGATCTGCCCACTGAACAGCACTTTGCCCTGCGCGACTATGCGCACCGATTGCTGACGCGCGGGCTTGGCATCGAAACAGGCGGAGAGGAACACCGGCTGGTTGGCAGGCGCCTGATATCGCTCGATCAGCTCTGGGGCATTGCCTTTTGCGGGGCGGGATGTCGTCACCACCGCGCCGGTTACGCGGATATGCTGTATGCCGCGCCCGCCGATATAGGATGTCCAGTTCCAGTCCACCCAACTGAGCGGCTTCTCTGTCATCGCCTTGCCGCGCTTCACATGATAGGACCAGCCAGCTCCGGCGAAATCGGTGAGCGTGTCCGCAATGATATGCCCCGTACCGAGTGTGAATCCGCCGGGCGCGTCGACAATCACCGGATCATCGCCAAGCTGTGTCGGCGGGGAAATGGCTTGCCCTTGTGCGTCCCACGCCTGCGCTGCCCCGGTCCACCGAATCGCCCGCCCCGCGCCCCAGACCACATAAGGCCCGCTGCCAAAGCGATAGACGAAGCTGAGTGGATCACCCACATCGATGCGGGACGCATCACCGGCGGGCAGGAGCCGCATCTGAACCGCGCGGAACATATCGAGCGCGGGCTTGGGGGTGCGCCCCTTGAACAGGCCCATATTGGGGTAATAAGGTTCGTCACGCAGGGCATACCAGTGCGCTTCCTCCACCCCGGCGGCGGAGAGCAGGGTGACGAGCTTGAGCGCATGGGGCGGCGCGGCTTCCGGTGTGGGGTAATAATAGCCGAACTCGCTCGCCCAGAGGGGTTTGGTGCCCCCATGCCGCGCCATAGCCAGCCGAAGCCGGGCGAGCTGGGCGGGAAGTTGCTCAGGCACTGTCAGATAGGGATGCACGACTACACCATCGACCAGCGGCAACAGCCCCGCACCGAACAGGCGGTCGAAAAAGCCGGTCGCCACCGACAGGCTGGAGCCGGAGAGCAGGCGGATGCGCGGGTGCCTCGGCTTCACCGCATCATGCACCGCCCGCACAATCTCGATATAAGACTGCGGCATCCGCGCCGTCATCCGGCCTTTCAGGGCATGGCCGTTGATCTCGTTGCCGATCTCCAGCGCGGTGACGCACGGGAAACGCGCGGCCACCGCCTCCGCAAAGGCGGCAAACGCCCGCCGCGCTTCCGGAGAATACACCGTCTCGCCTCTGTCATAGGCCTTGTTGCGCGGCGTGAGCGTAAGCAGCACCGGCATACCGGCTGCGCAGGCGTGATCCACATAGCCACTGTTCGCGCCTGTGAAATCATACACGCCCGGCGTGCGCTCCACCTTGCCCCAGCTTATCGTATCGCGGATGCCGTGCGCCCGCGCCGTCGTCACGTCATCAAAGGATACCAGCGGCCAGCCCTGATCGAAATGGGTGTTGACGCCCAGCCGCATCGCGCCTGACGCTGGCTGGCAGAGCAGCAGAACGGAGAAAAGCAGACCGACGCGGCGCTTCATCTCTCAGCGCGCGCTCAGCATATCGAGGAACAGCCCCTTCCAGCCCTTGTGGAAATGGGCAATGTCGAACCGCTCTATCGTCACTTCCAGCTTGGCCAGCCGCTCGCGCCGTTCATCGGCCTGCATATCGACCAGCGCCGCCATGCGCGCGGCGATCTCCATAATGTCATCCGGGTCGGCCTCCAGCGCGCCCTCGCCCGCCACCTCGCGCAGCACCCCGCCACGGCTGACCAGCGGGATGAGCCTGTGCCGCACCGCCTCGCCCACTGGCATGCCAAAGCCTTCCAGCAGGCTCATCAACACAAAACCGCTCGCCTGTGTATAAAGCCAGCGCAGTTCCGCGTCCGAGACATAGGAGAGCAGATGAACACCCGGCGTGCGCTTCGCAATCTCTTCCACCTCTTCATAGCCCGGTTCCCGCCCGCCGCAGATGACATAACGCACACCCCGCTCAGCAAGGCCGCTGCGCGCATAGGCGGCGATGGAGCGCGCCTGATTCTTGCGGCTGCCCACGCTGCCGACAGTCAGGAGGAAGGGCGGCTCAACCCCTTCCACCGCCGTCGCCTCGCCCACGCCGATGCCGGGGCGGATCGGCGGATGGATGATGCGGCTGCTGTGCGGATTGGAGCCGGGATACAGCGCCTCAAACTCCTTGCGGCTGGTGTGGCTCACAAACACGAGATGCGGGCCGACCCGCGCGATCTCGTCATAGATATGCCGATAGATCGCGCAGACATCCTGCGGGAACAACGAAGGGTGGGTGAGCGGGCCAAGGTCATGGATCAGCACCGCGTCAATGGGCCGCAGCACCGTCGTCGGCACCGTGAATGGATCGAGATGCAGCAAGGGCCGCTTTGGCATCCTGCGCGGCAGCCAGCCCAGCGGGCCGCCCACCGTCTTGCCGAGGATCTGCCAGTGCTGGAGGCGGCCCATCACCCGGCCATAAAAGCCCTCCAGTGGGCGCTCTGCCGCCTGCCACCAGTAATAGGTCTTGCCCAGCGGAAGGTCCGCGAACGAGAGCAGCTCCTCGCCGATGAAATATTTGCCGGTGCGGTTGTGGATCGCGAGCGAGAAATCGACATCCACCGCCTGCCGCGCCGCCGAGCGCAGAGGCGGCATCTCCAGCTCCGGCGGGATCGCGATCAGTCGCGTCTCGGTGTCGCTCAAGGCCCTGATCGCGCCATCGCCAAGTTTGTTGATTTCGTTCATAACGCCGCCACACCTTGCCTGTGCAGGCGGCCTTGCGCCTTTGTGTTTGGATTTGTGTTTGGATGCCGCATGGACAACCGGGCAATCGGCCTTTCAAACCACCGGAACGAGAGCCAGGCGAGACAGATGGCCAACGCGCTTCCCAACAGAAACAAGAGGATATGCGTGGCGGTGCTGCCGTCGCGCACGGCCAGACCGAACGCCGCCAGCACCATTGCCACGGCCTTCAGCGCCAGCGCGTGATAGACATAGCCGCCATAGCTGATCCGGCCGATCCATTGCAGCGGGGCAAGGCTCAGCAGCGGCGACACCAGCCTATCGCCGCTCGCCGCCAGCGCGACCACCCCGGCCATCGCCAGCGCCACCGCGGTGTAGAGGAAGGTTTCCCGATGCTCGCCGATCAGGATGCCGGAAATGACGTTGCGGGCGATGTCCAGCCCGCGTTCTCCGCGCACGGCATGGTTCACGGCGAAATAGGCCGCCATATATAGCGCCAGCGCGCTCATGCCGCACAGGAACAGTGGCCGCGCGATCCGCTCCAGCCGCCCCTTGCCCTCCAGCCGCGTGAAGGCGAGCAGGCCGCCAAAGGCAAAGCTGTCGAAATGCAGCAGCGGCGCGGCATAGACGGCGAAGGCAGCATCAAGCGGCGGCCAGTTGTGGCCAGAAAGCGTCTCTGCCATCATAAAGCGCCCGATTGGGCATAGCACGAGCAGCGCGATCAGCAATGCGCGTGTCGTTCGCCGTGGCAACAGGCACAGCGCCAGCCCATACAGCAGATAGAACTGCATCTCGACCGAGAGCGTCCATAAATGCCCGCTCGGCCAGCCCGCTATGCGGCCATCTCCGCCGATCAACGCGATATTGTTGAAAAACAGTGCGAGGCTGGCGAGGCTGAACCAGTCCTGACGCGCACCCACGAACGCCGCGACGATCAGGCCGACGAGGCAATAGCCATAATAGACCGGCAGGATACGCACCGCACGGCGACGCATGAAGCTGGCAAAGCCGGCCAGCCCGCTTTGCTCCGATGTGCTGCTGCCCAAGACAGAGAGCGTCACCACATAGCCCGAAATCACGTAAAACAGCCAGACGCCGATCCACCCCATCGGCAGGATGTGGCAATGCTGCGCGATCACGCCGAGCATCGCAAAACAACGCAGCGCATCCACCTCGCCCGATCGGCTGGGATTATGGACGCAGATCGGTGCCAGAGTCGCGGTTGCCGGTGCCATCCGAGCAGCGATATGACCATCGGATTGCAGATTAATGGCAGAGCAGACTTTTTTCCCCGCGCCCGTTTCGCATAAACGCAATAATAACGGCTTAGGCGCGCTGCTCATGGGGACAATCAGCGCACTCAAGGCACGGTATAATCCGCTGATTGAACGGGTAGGCTCTGCCCTGTTCGGCGTCGATCAATATGCCGATATTTTCGAGCGGCTTGCCTTGGCACCCGGACCAGCGTGGCTATGGCGGCTGCTGGCCCGCCGCCGCCTTGCGCACGATATCGCCACCGCGCCGCTATTGTTTATCCATGTGCCCAAAAATGGCGGCACATCAGTCAAACGCGCGCTCTACAAGAGCGATCCGGGCCATGCCAGCCTGCGCTACTACCGGCGGTTCTTCCCCCGCCACCTTGCGCAGGCCGAAACATTTGCGATAGTCCGCGAACCGACCGAGCGTTTCCTCTCCGGCTATGATTTCCTGAGGAACGGCGGCGGGCGCGACGTGCGGATACAGCCGGGGCCGATGCGGCGGATGCGGCAGGTGCGCACCATCGACGATTTCCTCGATTTCCTCGAAGCCGCGAACGGCAACTGGCTGAAGGTGGATACCTTCGCCCGCCCGCAGAGCTGGTATGTTGCGGACCGCGCGGGCATCGTCCGCGTGCGGCATCTTTGGCTGCTGGAGGAAGCGGGCGAACGCCTGCCCGCATTTCTCGCTGCCCACGGCGCGCCCGGCCTGCCCCATGCCAACCGCACCCAGCGAGAGCGGCGCGCGCTGACCGGCGGGCAGCGGGAACGGCTGGAGCGCCTCTATGCCGAGGATTTCCTGCTTTATGCCGCGCTAAAGGCGCGGGGTGGATATTCGGATGCACTCGAAGGCGTGCCACTCAGTGCATCGAGCCTGCGCGAAACGTCCTGCTCCACCGCGTCATAGTCTATCCCCTCGGTCACGCGGTCTGGCGTGGGTCGAAGGTCCGGGAAGGAAATGCCGAACGCATCCGTCACGCGCTGGCGCATCGCGGCATCCTCGCTGAGCTGGGTGAGCGAGAAAGACAGCGCATGGCCCGCAACACCAGAGCGATAGCTGAGCAGCCAGCTGAGATAAAATAGCGCATAGCTCTGTTCGGCGGTCATCTGCGCCGCGACCGGGCGGACCAGCCGATAGCGGTCGCGCGTACGCCGATCCGGCAACAGCCGCGCTAGGCGAAGGCGGAGCGCGCGCGCAGCCTCTGGCGCCAATGCCGCCGCCAGCGCCGCATAGCGCCCCGAAAAGCTGAGCTGGAGCAGGGTTCCCGCCATGAAATAATCATTGCCCGGCCAGCCATAGGACGCGAACTGCGCGCGCGGATCGCGCCACAGGTGCAAACCCTGCCCGCCCAGTAACGCGCGAAGCCGCGCGGTCTGGGTGCCTGAGCGGCAAAAACCCAAAAAGGCGATCTTCCCCTCCGCCCGCGCCACGCGGACCAAGGCGGATAGGAAATCCACCGCGGCGTCAGAGCCTTCGTCATACACGTTGCGCACCGCCATATCGGGCGCATGCAGGGTGCGCAGCGGCTGGCCGCTCAGGGGGTCCAGCCGCTCATAGGTGCCGAAATAGCCGCCCTCCAGCTCCGGGTGGCGCAGATCGCGCGTCCGGCTCCGGTCCCGGTCCCGCGCCGCCGTCGGCTTGCGGCCCACGCCCTCGTGGCATGGCTCGTAGAACAGCAGGTAGCGCCCAGACTGCGCAAAGCGGCTGGCAAGATAGGTGCTGCCCGATCGCCACATCGCGTCCGCAAACAGCACGGGCGTCGCGGGATCAGCCATGCGCCCGCTCCGCCACGATCTCCAGCAGCCGCTGTGCCGCCCGCTCCCAGGTGAAATAATGCGCCTGCTCCACCCCCAGCGCGGAATATCGCGCCCGGAGCGCGGGATCATCCGCCAGCGCGCGCAGCTGCGTCACCCACGCCTCCTCGTCATCTACATCGGCATAAAGCGCCGCCGCGCCGCATACTTCCGGCAGCGCACCGCAGGGCGCGACTACCGCCGGGCAGCCCAGCAGCATCGCCTCCAGCGGCGGCAGTCCAAAGCCCTCCGTGCGTGAGGGAAAGGCGATGCACAGCGCCGCCTCATAGAGCGCGCGCAGCTCGCCATCGCTGATGCGCCCGCTCAGCACCGCATTGGCGGGCAGCATGATGCCGCTCGCCGCAAAAGCCTCGCGCTTGGTGCCGCCCACCAGCACCAGCTTCAGCCCCGCCAGCCTTTGCCGTGCGAAGGCGCGGGCGAGCAGCGCGATATTCTTGTGCGCCTGCGTTGCAGCCAGCGCGACCACATAACGCCCCGGCTCCAGCCCCAGCCGCGCGATGATGCCCGGTTCTGACTCCACCCGCAGGATATGATCCACCCCGTTGTGCACCACTTCGATCTTTGAAGCATCGCAAACGCCATAATGCGCGATTTCAGTGCGTGAATGGTCTGAAACGGTGAGAATAGCCCGGTTATGCCGCCCCAGAACGGGCTGAATACCCTTATACCACATGCGGAACGGCCGAGAGTAGGACTCCGGCGTGGCATAAACCTGCGCATCGTGGATCATCGTGATCGCGTTGGCGCGCAACACCGGGCCGATATTGCAGAGGTTGAGCAGCAGGCGATCGCGATCGCGCAAGGGAATCGAGAGCTGCTCCCACGGGATATGCCGCAGCGGCGCGATGATCCGCACCGGCAGACCGAACGCGCGCGCCGCCTCCGCCGCATCGGCCGGCACCCAGAGTTGCAGATCGAGCGCGCCGGGCTGCGCGCGCGCGATGGCGCTCAGGGCATGGGTCAGCTCCGCCGCGACACGGTGGACGCCCGTAGGCTGTGCGGCGAGGAACTTGCCGTTGATCGCCAGCGGAGGAAGCGCGTTTTGCATCATCCCAGCCCAAATGCGCGCGAGGTGCTGAACCGGCGCACAACCGCATAGACCGCCAGCGGCGCGAGCAGCCCCGATAGGCTGCACATGCCCAGCAGCAACAGTGGATCGGCGCCCGGCAACACACGGCTGAGCACGATGCGTGTGCCCGCGATGAACAACACATGCAGCACAAAGATCGCCATCGTCCTGCGTCCCAGATAGGCCAGCATGTTCGCAATGCCGCCCGTAGGAAGGAACGAACACGCGACGAAGGCGAGCGTCGCCGCACAGGCTGCCGGCAGCAGCGACAGACGCCAGGCCAATACACTGATTTCATAAGATTTGAGCTGGTAAAACTCCGCCCCTCGCACCGCAACGATATGGGAAACCGCTAGCATCACCGCCGCAACCGCCACACACAGCACCAGCGCCAAAAGCAATCGCCGCGCGCCAAGCCACTGGCGCATGCGCTCCAGCCCCTCCACCCCGGCCCAGACCCCGGCAGCATAGAAAAGCCCGTGCACCATCAGCAGCCTGATCGCCGCTGGCGGCACATAAGGCTGAGCCAGCGCCGCTATCAGCAGCTTGGCCGCCACCGCAGCCAGAAAGAAATTGCGCGCGCCAATGCGCGGCACCAGCACCAGCGCCACAAAGTGCATGAAAAACAGCACATAGAGATACCAGAACTGCGAGATCGTCGCCCATGGCAGGTTGAGGATCGCGGGCCAGAACCGCTCTACCGGCCGGTTGACGAGCGAGCCTGCGGCATAGATCGCGCTATACTGGATGATCGACCAGAGAAAATAGGGATAGGCGACCGTGATGACGAGATCGATCAGAAAGCCCTTGCGGCTGCGGGCGAGGCGCGGGCGGACGAGCAGGCCGGACAGCATGAAAAACACCGGCATATGAAACACATATATACCGACGAATATGTCACGAAAGGCGGAAGGGACGGTCCGGCCCGGCATGTCGATTATGCCGCCCAGCGCGTGACCGAGCACGACGAGAAGGATGCCCAGCCCCTTCGCCACATCGAGCCAGAGGATGCGCGCATTGCCCGCCCCGGCATGCGTGGCAGGGCGCGACGCGGGCATCCCTCCTTTCGGCTGATAGGGCCGGCTGTGCGAGAGCGAAATGATTGGGGCCTCCTGCGGCACGATGGACGCGCCTGCACAGCACCCTTTGGCTACACTAATATTGCAGCAGCCACAAAAGCGGCATCATTCCGTCCGCATAGGCGCAGGATGTCTGTTTTTCGGCATATCGGGCGATAAAATCGGCCTGTTTATGGCCTCCGTCATAAAAGCGCATAAATTATGAAAATTATGTGCAACGGCGAATCGTTTTCCGCTCTCGTTCCTGAGGGCCGGCTGACGGGGCGCTGACGGGGGACTCCGCAATGATCTGGCGAGGCACATTGCCGCCGCCGGTATTCAGGAGAGCGTCAACCAGCAATCTCACGGCGAGGGCCGGATGGGCACCCACACCCCTCCTCTCTCTCCGGCAGTATCCGGGCGCATGAATTCTATCGAACATGATCGAAACAGAGCGAAGCCTCTCGGCGCCGTGCCCCCCTCTGCGGGAGCGGGGGGGAGCGAGGGCGCGCAAAGCGCCGCCGATCGCGCCGCGTCTTCCCGCCGCACCGAAGCCCGTATTTCTCCCTCCGCCGTCGCGGACATGATCATCGCACGCTATGGCGCGGGGCGCTCGTTGCATGATCTGGCGCGCAGTGCCTCCACTTCAGGGCAGAGCGCACGGCGGCAGGAAATCTCGCTGCAGATCCGAAAGGCCGCCGAATGTCTGTATCCACTGGCGCAGATGATCCGCGCCTATGGCCTGGGCCTTTCTGTCATTGCCGCGGCCAATATGTCCATCACCGCCAAGGTCGGCGGCGGACGGAGGCTCTGGGCATACGCCGCAACGGGCGACGATATGCCGCTGGCCGGCAAAATCATCACCCCGCGCGCCATCTGGTTTCAGGTAACGCCCGACCGGGTGGGCGGATATGCGCGCAAGGAGCTCTCCGGCTTTCACGGCATATTGATGGCGCCGCCGGGCACCGGTTATGAGACGATTTGCCGCGCGGGGCCATGTGTCTGTGCGGGCTGCTGGCGGCAGATCGCGGCGCAGGCAAGAGATATCGAGCTGATCGCTCCGCATCCCATAATCGAGACGATCATGCGCTCCATTGACGCCTTGCGCGCAATAGAGCGGGACGTGACGAAGGCCAGCAATCAGGAACGGGCCCGCGTCCGTCAGGCGCAGTCTGTTGCCATACTCCAGCACCTGCAAGCGAGCCTGGCCCATGCGCAGCAATCGGTCGCGGCCCGCACCGCTCTGGGCAGGTTTTTGGCCGATACGCTCGATAAATGGCCGATGCTGACCCTCTTTTTAGACAATGGCGCGCTCCAGCCGGAAAACGGGTTTGTCGAGCAATTGCTGGAACGGCTTTCGTGGCGGGACCGGTGGATTTTCTCGTGGCACCCCAACGCCCACCTCTGGTCGGCAACGATTTTCACGATTCTCGAAACCTGCGCCGCAAACGGGGCGGATGGCCGGAGCTATCTCGCGGCCGCGCTAGAGATGTTGCAAAGCAGCAACAGCGGCGAGATCGGGGAATGGGCGTTGCCATGGCACTTTGCCGCCAACAATAAATCATCCGCAACACGATGAATTAAAAGCATTATTCATGAATGTACCATTTGCCCGCAGGCACCGTCGCAAAACTTAAACAAAAATTCACGATTGCTGCTTTGCGGCAGACGTGACTCGCGCTCCGCCTGCAGGGAGTCGTTATATCATATGGGTTTCGGGCGGGTTCAGGCTGGCAGACCGGCGGTTACAGGTCGTGCCAAAATTTTCTGTGCGGCGATGTATGCCTGCGCGGCTTTCTCGGCTGCGCAAAAAGTACAGGCACAGGAATCCACGCCCGCGCCTCAGGCTCAGCCTCAGGTGCGCGCCGCGCCGGATACATTCTTCATCGCCGCCTTCGATGTGCTGGGCGCCAAGTCGCTTGACCAGTCCGTTATCGAGCAGGTGATCTACGATCATCTGGGGCCGGATCGCACCACGGCCGATGTCGAGGCCGCGCGCAAGGCGCTTCAGGATGCCTATGCCGAGCGCGGCTTCGAATCGGTGCAGGTCGATGTGCTGCCGCAACCCGAAGAACAGTTCGCGCAGGGCATCATCGCAATTCAGGTTACGGAAGCACCGGTCGGCACGGTTGCCGTGACAGGCGCCAAGCATCATTCGATGACGCTGGTGCGCAAGCAGATTCCTTCGCTGGCGGAGGGCAAGCCGCTTAATGTCAAGCAGCTTCAGACCGAGCTGGCGAGCGCAAACCAGTTCCCGGATCGCACGATCAACCCGTCATTCAAGGCGGGCGCGACGCCCGGCACGATCGACGTTGATCTGGATGTGGAGGATTCGCTTCCGCTCCACGGCAGCATCGAGCTGAACAACGACAACAGCCCGTCCACCCGGCCGCTGCGCCTCAACGCCAGCCTGCGCTATACGAACATGTGGGGGCTGGGCCACACGGTGAGCGGCTCCTACATCACCGCCCCGCAAGACCGCAAACAGTCCGAGGTCTTTTCCGGCTCCTACACGGCGCCGCTGCTCGGCTCGCGCTGGACGCTGCTGCTCTATGGCTACAAATCCAACAGCAATGTCGCGGCGCAGGGCGGCGTCAGCGTGCTGGGCAACGGCTATCAGATCGGCACGCGCGCCATCTATCGCCTGCCCGGCGACAAATTGTTCCAGAGCGTGACGCTGGGCTTCGACTACAAGCATTTCGACCAGGATACGCGGGTGGCGGGCCAGATCGCGGCCAAGACGCCAATCGAATATCTGCCGCTCTATGCCGCCTACAGCCTGTCATCCGGTGGCGACAAGAGTACGCTCGATGTCACGGTCTCGGCGACGGCGGGCTTCCGTGTGTTCAAGAACATTCGCTGCTTTGATGTCGGGGGCGGCTCCACCACCTGCATCCCTACCGACCAGTTCAAGAACAAGGATTTCGACAGCAGCGAGAATTTCGTGCGCGGCAATATCGAGGTCGATTACCGGCGCACCTTGCCGAAGGATTTCGTCGCCGCGCTCAAATTCTATGGCCAGATCGCGGATTCGCACCTTGTCACCAACGAGCAGTTTGCAATCGGCGGCCTGTCGAGCGTGCGCGGCTATTATTCGGCTGAAAGCGTGGGCGATATCGGCTATGCCCTCTCGCTGGAGCTGAACTCGCCTTCTCTCGCGCCCTATCTGCCCAAGTTCGTGGATGAACTGCGCCTGTTCGGCTTTGCCGAGAACGGGCAAATCCGCCTGATCGATCCTCTGCCTGACGTGACGCGCCACGAGGCTCTGCTCTCTGTGGGCGGCGGCGCGCGCCTCAGGCTGTTCAACCGCATATCGGGCGAAGTCTCGGTCGGCGTGCCGCTGTGGAACGGCTCCGCCACCCGCAAGAACGATGTCCGCACCACATTTACCGCAAAGGGTGAGTTCTGATGAGCCAGTTGTTTTCCGGCCTTGGGAGAAAAAGCATGCGCACGCTACGCACCGTTCTGGCCTTGCTGCTCGCGATGGCCTGCCTTTCCACGCCAGCCTATGCGTGGTGGAACAAGGACTGGAAATATCGCAAGGCGATCACGGTCGATACCAGCCCCAGCGGGCTGAACGTATCGGGCCAGATCGGGCGTACGGTCCTGCTCGTCAAGCTCACCAGCGGCAATTTCACCTTTACCGAGGCAATGCAGAACGGCGCGGATATCCGCATTGTCGACGCGGACGACAAGACGCCGCTGGCCTTCCATATCGAGCGCTATGACGCGACGACCGGCATCGCGTATCTCTGGGTGTCCGTTCCCGTACTCAACGGCGGCGAAAAGAAGGCGCTGTGGCTCTATTTCGGCAACGAAAACGCACCCGTAGGCTCTGACGCCAAGGGCACGTTCGACCCGGATTATCTCGCTGTCTATCATTTCGGCGAGAACCCCGGCCAGCCCAGCGCAGACTCGACAGCCAACGCCAACATCGCGCAAAACCCGCCTGCCGGGATTGACGATGGCGCGATCATCGGCCGTGCGGCCCGCTTCCCCGGCCAGGGCGCCATTCAGGTTGCGGCCTCGCCCTCGCTCGCCATGCCCGCCGGTGCACCGATGAGCGTTACCGCATGGGTAAAGCCAGAGCAGCTTGCCGGCGCGCAGGCAGTGTTCGCGCGCGGCGCGCTGGTGTTCGGCATCAACAATGGCGTGCCGTTTGCCTCGGTCGGCGGCGCGAGCGCGCAGGCAACCGCACCTGTCAAGCAAGGAGAATGGGCGCATCTTGGCCTTGTGGCTGACGGGCAGACGATCAAGCTCTATGTCAACGGCGTTGAGGCTGGCGCGGCATCCGGCGCGCTGCCTGCGCTTGACGGACCGCTGCTGATCGGCGGCGCGGCGGGGCAACCCTTCACTGGCGAGATTGACGAACTGCGCGTCTCCAAGACCGCGCGGCCCGCCGCCATGCTGATGGCGATGGCAAATGCCGAGGGGCCATCCAACAAGACGGTCAGCGTCTCCGAAAGCGCGGAGAAAGCCGAAGGCGGAGCCAATGTCATCGGCTTCATCATCAGCAAGCTTCATACGCTTGACGCGTTCATCGTCGGCATCTGTATGATCCTGCTGGCGGTCGCGATTGCCGTGATGGTCATGAAAATCCGCTATCTCAACGCCTGCGACCGCGGCAACAAGGCGTTCCTCCGCCGCTTCCGCGAAATGCATGAGGAGCTGGTCGCGATTACGGATATTCGCGGCATCAGCAAGCTGGAGGTCAGCTATATCGAGAAATCGCCGCTCGGCCATCTCTATGAAACCGGCATGGACGAGCTGGAAGTGCGCCGTCTGAAAAACCCCAATGGCGGTCTTTCCGGCGAGGCGGTGGAGGCCATGCGCGCCGCTGTCGATGCCGAAGTGGTGATGGAAAACCAGAAGCTCGACAAGTGGATGGTGGTGCTCACCATCGCCATTTCGGGCGGGCCGTTCATCGGGCTGCTCGGCACGGTCATCGGGGTGATGAGCACCTTTGGCGGTGTGGCGATGGCAGGCGAGGTGAACGTCAACGCGATCGCGCCCGGCATCGCGGCGGCGCTGCTCGCCACCATTGCGGGTCTGGCGGCGGCAATCCCCTCGCTGTTCGGATACAACTATATCAACTCGCGCCTCTCCGCCCTGTCTGACGAGATGCGCGTGTTTGTGGACCGCCTCATCACCCGGCTGGCGGAAATGCAGGCCGAGCTGGCCAATCCCCCTCACCCCCATCTTCCCATTGCTGCGGAATAAGGAGCCAGGCTCATGCAAGTAGGTGGCGGCCGCAAGGCCTATGACGACATCAACATCACGCCGATGCTCGATCTTGCCTATGTGCTGCTCGTCATCTTCATCCTGATGGCGACGGCATCGGTGCAGGGGATCAAGGTCAACCTGCCCAAGGCATCGAGCGCGGAAAGCCTGGTCCAGCCCAAGACGATCGCGCTCACGGTCAACAATCAGGGCCAGATCTTCATGGATGCCTATCCGGTGACGATCCAGGACCTGGAAACCCGCCTTCGTAACGCCAAGGCATCCAACCCCGATGTGCCGATCGTGCTGAAGGGCGACGCCACCGCGCAATATGGCAAGGTTACGGAAGTGCTCGATCTCTGCCGCAGGCTGGACCTCGACAAGGTTGGCCTCGTCACCGGCAAGCCGACCGCAAGCTGAGCAGGGCCAAAGCCGAGCCATGAGCACAATCGCGGACCAGAGCGAGTTTCAGGAGCCACACGGCAACCGGATCGTCCAGATCGGGTTGATCGTGGTGGGCGCCGCGCTTGCGCTGTGGCTCGTCTGGTATCTGTATACCGCGCTCACGGGCGTACACGGCGTGACGGTGAAGAACGAGACGCCGGTGATCTCGCCTTTGCTTCCTCCGCCGCCCCCTCCCCCACCGCCGCCACCCAAGCCAGAGGAAAAGCCGCCGGAACCGACGGACAAGCCCACGCCCACGCCAGAGCCCAAGCCGCAGGCGGCCCCGACACCTACAATTGATGGCCCGCCTCAAACATCGGGACCGGGTCTGCAAAGCGGCCCTAGCAGTAATAGTCCGATCAGTGGAGACAGCACTTGCATCGGACCAAATTGCAAAGGCACCAATAATAACACCAGCGTTGCCGACCCCTATTACAACCGCACACTCAGCACCGGCCTGCAACGCTGTGTGCAGAACGACAGAAGGCTTTCACGCGAATTTTTCACGGCCGACTATGCGATCACTGCCAACCCAGCGGGCAAGGTGACCGGCGTCAGGTTGGTCCGCAGCAGCGGCAGCAGTGACCGCGACGGGCGAATAGCGTCAGTGCTCAGTCAATGTGTGGCTGCGGCTCCTCCAGCGGGCTTCAAATTCCCACAGCGTATTTCCGTCAAGGGACGGAGATAAAGCATGCAACAATTCTGTATTTATCAGGAAGGAATGGACATCATGGTTCGGCAATTCAACTGGCGGGTAAAGCGGAGCGCTCAGGGCGTGTCTGCCATCGCGCTGCTCTGCGCCGTTCCTTTCAATGCGGCCTTCGCGCAGGATGCAGCGCCAGCCGCCGCGAGCCAGCCCTCCACCAACGCGATGGAGAACCTCATCCGCCTGCTGGTGAAACAGGGCACGATCACGCCGCAAAACGGGCAGGCGCTGCTGGAGCAGGCGCAGAGCGAGGCCGCGCGCGCCGCTGCGCTCAACCCCCCGCCGCTCACCGCCCAGACCGCAACGGCGGACAACCCCCTCCCTCCGGCTCCACCTGCCCCTCCGGGCGTGGTCCGCGTGCCCTATGTGCCTGAGAGCGTGCGCCGCCAGATTGCGGAGCAGGTGAAGGCGGAAGTGATGGGCCAGGCCAAATCCGAAGGCTGGGCCGCGCCCTCCAACGCCGCGCCGGACTGGACCCGCCGCATCACCCTTTCGGGCGACATCCGGGTGCGCTCTCAGTCTGAGCTGCAATCTAGGCTGAATGATACGACAGTCATTGATGCTGCACGGCTCGGCGCATCCTCCAGCCCGATCAACGTGACCGATCTCAACAACCTGCCCCTGCTTGACACCACGCGGGACCGCATCAACCGACTGCGCCTGCGAGCGCGGATTGGCCTGACGGCAGAGATCAGCCCGGCGGTCAAGGTCGGCTTTCAGATCGCGACCGGCGACGACAATAGCCCGATCTCGACCAACCAGAAGTTGGCGGGCGGCTTTGCCAAGCGCGACCTGTGGCTGGACAAGGCCTATCTGGAGCTGAAGCCGAAGGACTGGATCAAGCTGAGCTTTGGCCGCTTCCAGAACCCATTCCGCTCTACCGAAATCTTGTTTGACGATGATCTGCGCTTCGATGGTGTGGCCGCGGAGGTCAAGGCCGACAGGTTCATGCCAAAAGGGCTTACGCTTGCGGTGCGTGGCGGCGCGTTCCCGCTCGAATCCAGCTCCAGCACCACGCTCGACAAGTTTACGGATAGCCCGGTTTTCAACCTATCCGGCGAAAAGCGTATATCACCATCCAGATGGTTGTTCTCTGGCCAGATCGAAGCGGGCTATACAATGAACAACGGCGTGGAGATCAGAGGTGCCGCCGGCTATCATGATTTCCACAATCTGCAGGGCAGGCTTTCGTCGGCCTGTGAGTTCAGCGGGATTACTGTGCCTTTAGCGGGTGCGGACCCGGCCGAATGTTCTACCGATGCCACGCGAGCGCTGTTCCCGCGCAAGGGCAACACCCTCTTTTATCTGAGGGATCTTACCGTATCCGCGCTTGAAACCATAGGCATTAGGGCAGAGCGCCAGTATCTTGGCATGACATACAAATATCGTGTGCTCGATCTCAACGCCTCGGTCACGGTTCCGATTAGCGATAGCATTAGCGCCACCATATCAGGTAACTATCTCAATAACCTCGCTTTCAAGCGCAGCGACGAGTGCCTGCTGCGCAGCGATGGTATAAACTTCCGGGGCGCACTGACCAATGTGGAAGCGAGCGGAGATCCGGCTTCCGCCAATTTCGGTAATCCCTGCGCTGGTGGCGGAACCCTTCATTCGGGCAACACCGGCTGGCTTGGCTCGCTGGTGGTCGGCCATGCCAAGCCGCGCAAATGGGGCGAGTGGCGCGCGATGGCGGGCTATCGCTATCTGGAGACAGACGCCGTGCCCGATGCCTTCCCGGACAGCGACTTTCATCTGGGCGGCACCAACACCAAGGGCTACACCATCGGCGCGACCTTTGGCGTGATGGAAGGCGTAGCGCTCGGCACCCGCTGGATGAGCGCCAACGAGGTGAGCGGCTCGCCGCTCTCCATCGATGTGTTGCAAGTTGATCTCAGCGCAGAGTTTTGACGAACCTGAACGGCTGATAGCAGCCGCTGTTAACCCTTATTCCGCAGAAAACCGGGCTTTTTAACCCTCTTTCGGGCGAAGCCCGGCGTAAAAGTGAAACATAAGGTCAATAAAGACTTAACCGCCCGCCGAATCGGTGGGCTGGCAGTTTTTGGTTCTTTTAAGAGTGAGTGGAGGAAATATGCTGGTTGCAACCGGAACCAGGAACAGCGCACGGCCACTGCTTCGCTCCATGCTGCTTGGCGGCGCGAGCGGGGCGGCGCTGGCGTCCATGCTCTCGTTTGCTCCCGCCCATGCCCAGCTCCGCAGTATGGCAGCGTCAGTTGGTAATGCGGTAGTTCGCAGCGTCCGCAGCACAGCAACAACGCCCGTCATCTCCCCCTCCATGGCGCAGATCCAGCAGCGGCAGGCCGCCTATCGCGCGCGCATCACGGCCCAAGGAAATGTCGTCGCGAGTGCCAATGCCGCCGCGCGCGCCGCTGCTCTCGCTGCCGCCCAGACCGTGCGCAACGGCCTTGGCGCGGGCGGGCTCGATCCGGTAGCGAACGGCGTCTCCTCCTCGCTCGACGCCAGCGGCCTCAATGTGTGGGAGGGCGCGAGCCAGCCAAAGGAGACGATCAACGGCGCGCTGGTCGATGTCACCATCAACCAGACGCAATCGCGCGCGCTCCTCTCATGGAACACGTTCAATGTAGGCCGCGACACGACGCTGACCTTCAACCAGCAGGGCAACAAGGACTGGGTGGTGGTGAACCGCGTTGTCGGCGGCATCAACCCGGCGACAGGCCTACTAGACCCTACACGCGGCCCAGCGCCGAGCCAGATTCTCGGCTCGATCAAGGCGGACGGCACCGTCTATATCCTCAACCGCTCCGGCGTACTCTTCGGCGCGACATCGCAGGTCAACCTCAACGCGCTGGTCGCCAGCTCGCTGGAGCTTGGCTCGGCCACCATCCAGACCAGCTCCACCACCACACGCGCGCTCAGTCTCGCAGAACGCAACAACGCCTATCTGCAAAATGGCATCCTGACCGGCGCCGTCAGCGGCATCGTAGCGGGAATCGCGGGCGAGACGCATGGCTCGGTGGATGTCGCGGCAGGAGGGCGGATCAATTCCACCGGCGGTTTCGTCATCCTCGCCGCGCCCAAGGTGACGAGTGCGGGCGAGCTGAAGACGGCCCCCGGCGGGCAGATCAGCCTGGAAGCAGGCAATCAGGTCGATGCCTACAGCTCCACCGGCGCACCGGGCAGTACAGATCCCTATGTGCGCGGTCTTGTGCTCACCTCGGTCGGCGGCGGCAGCGTTGATGTCAGCGGCTCGATCGACGCACCGACCGGCTATATCTCGCTCGGCACAGACCAGAGCGGCACGATCAATTTCAGCGGCATCCTCACCTCCACCACCAGCGTATCGCGCAACGGCAAGGTCGGCATGTTCGGCGGAACCGTGAACATCGCTGCCGATGCCGCCATCTCGATCCTGCCGGACGGCGGGCCAGACACCATCCCGCTCAGCGCGGAGTCGATAAAGAGTTTCAAGACATCCCAGATCGACATCGGCAGCCATCATTTTCAGGTCAATCAGGGGCGGATCATCAGCCGCACCGGCGCCGTGGCAGACCTGCTGCCCGCGCTCATCAGCATCGGGCAGAACGCCACCATTCAGGCACCCAGCGCCGATGTGAATATCGGCGGAACGGCCGATGGACGCATCTATAGAGTCGAGGAAGGGCTTTTGGCTGCGTCGAAGGTCGATATCGCTTCAGGAGCGGTGATCGACGTGAGCGGCATGAGCGATGTGGTGCTGAAGGCCGAGCGTAACCAGCTTGAGATCGCACCGGCCAAGCGCAACGAGCTGCGCGATACCCCCACCTATCGTGAGCCGACGACCGACGGCAGCTTTACGCTGAACGGCCAGACGCTCTATGTCGACCCGCGCGTCAGCGGCGTGCGCGACGATGGCGTGGCGTGGATCGGGTCTCCGCTGCTGGAGGCGGGCAGCCTCGCCGAGCAGATCGGCGGCACCGCCTCTGAACTGATGACCAAGGGCGGCAATGTCACCCTCGCCACCCTCTCCAATAGCACGCAACCGGCGTCTCCAAGCGCGATTTCTGGCGTTACGGTCGCCAGCAACGCCGTGATCGATTTCGCGGGCGGCTGGGTCCGCTATCAGGATGGCGTCATCCGCACCAGCAAGCTCGTGACGCAGGACGGGCGCGTGGTCGATATTGCGCAGGCAGACCCGAATGATCGCTATGTCGCGGTGGCGGGCGGCTTCGTGGAAAATCTGCCCCAGCTTTCCAACCCCAGGGTTTTTGCCAACGCATTCTCCAACGATTCCCGGTTCGAGCCGGGCTATGCCGAAGGGCGCGATGCCGGATCGCTGACGATCAAGGCGCCGACAGTCAGCCTGAATGGCGATATTCATGGCGAAGCGATAGCGGGCGCACACCAGATACTCGACGGTGTTGCCGCAAGCGCCGCATCGAAGCTCAAGGGCGATGTGCGCAAGCTACAGGCGAACGGGCGTCAGCTCGCATCGGGCGGACTGCTGCGTATCCAGTCGGTTCAGGGCGGTGACATTGCGACGCTGGGCGCGGATATTGTCGTCGGCGGGGCGAACACCGCACTCCCTGTGGGCACAACCTATCTCAGCGAGACCACCCTCAACAGCGCCGGTCTATCCGGCCTCAGTTTGCAGACGACCGGCAAGGTCGATTTTGCAAGCGGCAGCGCGGTGAAACTGGCCGATGGCGGCGCGGTCAACATAGACGCCGGACGCGCCATAACCTTCAACGGCAGGTTGACAGCGGCGGGAGGCTCCATCACCGCGCGCACCTTCGGCAGCCAGCTCGGTTCGCTGTTCGACACGCAGGACGATCTCTCGCTGAACGGCGTCATCACCGCCTTCAACGCGCCGGGCATGTTCGACATCAGCGTCAATAGCGGGGCAGAGCTATCCACCCGTGGCCGCTGGGTGAACGATCTGCTGGCGACGGACGGCAATTTTCAGGGCGGTGGCTACACGTCTGGCGGCTCGATCACGCTCGTTGCCGCGCCACACGTCACCGCCTTTACCGATGCCAGCCAGAGCCGTGCGGTCGATCTCAGCGGCAGCATATTGATTAATTCCGGCAGCCTGCTCGATGTGTCGGGCGGCGGCTATGTCTCATCTACGGGCACGCTGGCACTCAACGGCAAGGGCGGCAACGTCAGCCTGATAGACGAGACGGTTTATTTCCAGCTCAATTCAACCAGCATCAACGATGGCAAGCAGACCGGCCGAAATCTCTTCCTTAGCGATATTGCCACCTTCAATGTAACATCAGTGTCAAGTCAGAACGGCTTCGGCTCGGCCATAACGCCGGACGCCATCAATGCGCGCGTGGACATTGCCGATGGCACGATCCGCGGTTTCGGCTTCAAGGGTGGTGGCACCTTCAAGCTGGTGACGCCAGACCTCAACTTCGGCAGCAGCGGCGGCACCGGCACCGCCATCCCGCTTGATTTCCTGCAAAAGACCGGCTTTGCCACGCTGGATCTCAGCGCTTGGAACACGACGATAATCGACAATGTGTTCAGCAATGGCCGCATCGGCAAAACCGCCATCGCCTCTACCGAACTGCTCAAGATCAACGCGGGCGAGACGCTGAACCTCACTCAGGCAATCCTGCCCTCGATCCTCAGCCAGCGCCAGATAGACATTGTGCGCGGTCTGGCGAATGGCACCGATGTCAGCCGTGTAGCCGCACTCGCGCCGACCAGCGCACTGGGCGATTATGACAATCTTGCCGCGCATCTGGTGCTGGGCGGCCTGACCGAGCTTCAGGTGCTGAACGGCGGCAGCATTATCGGCGCGCCACAGGCAAGCATCACCGCGCCAAAGCTCTATAATGATGGCACCATCCGTATTGCAGGCGGCAGCATCACCCAGCGGCAGATCTTGCCCGCAAGCTATAATGGCACCCGCCCTGCTATAGCCGTGCATGCCGTTGCCGATGCGGACGGGGTGGACCGTGGCGCAGGCCTCTCGGTTGTATTCGGCGCCGCTGATGCCAATGGCAAATTCGATGAGCTTGCCAACAACGCGCTCGGCCTTACCAACGGCACCAACGGCCCGGTACTGAGCAACCGGGAGCTGGTCGCGGGGATCGCGACAGACCGCCAGATCTATTATCTCGGCATGCTGGAGGCCGATCAGGGCATCCTGCTCACTGGCGCCAGCACCACCAATCTTTCAGGCACCAGCGTCCGCAATCCGCGCACGCCCTTGCGGCCTGGGGGCGCTCAGATCGCGTCCGGTCGCATGATCAATGGCGGCAGTATCCGCGCGCTGGGAACTCTGACCACCGAGTCCAAAATCTTCGAAACGCCGGCTTTTGGGGAAATTTCCTATAGAACTGGCGAGGGTCTTGGCATCTATGTGCCATCCGGAACCCGCCGCGCATTGCGTCTGGATGCCTTGGCGGGAGCAACGATTGATCTATCTGGCGCCAGCGATGTCTATGATATCAGGGTCGGCGCCACCACCTATGCGCCGACCGCACAATGGAGCAAGGCGGGCACCATATCCGCGCTCGGCGGCGGCTCGATTACCGGGGCGCGCATCACCGCGCGTGGCGGCGCAGCGCAGGCGCTGGGCGGCACGATCGAATGGCTGAACCCCACGCTGACGCAGGCTGATATTGCCGGCGCATCTGACACTCTGTCCGCCGATCAGATCATGGCGGCGGGCTTCTCCAGCTTCATCGCACGCGGCAATCTCGACACCGCTGGCGACGTCGCCCTCACCCTCGGACGCTCGTTCCTGTTGATGTCCCCGGATTATCTGAGCATCAGCGGCACCGAAAATTACACGATTTCAATCGCCTCTCATGGCGATCTGGCCATCACCGCACCGCATATCGGCCTGCTGAGCAGCGATTCCAATATTGGCGCCGTGCCGGAGCTGCTAACAAGCGGCGCAGGCTCAGACACATTGCTCCTAAAGGGCGACAGCATAGACATCGCGGGCGGCGTGACGTTCGGTGCTTCGTTCGACAACGCCACGCTGGATGCGGCGGGCGACATCCGGCTCATCGGTGTCCAGCCGGTTGACCGCACATTCAACCCCGATTCGACCGTAGCGCCTTCCCTCACCGGCGGGCTGGTCGTGGCGGGAGACCTGACGCTGCGCGCGGCGCAGGTCTATGCGACGACCGGCACCGGCAACCTGCAGCAGATCATCGAAAATCCCGCTGCCAAGGCAACGCCCTTCACCATAGCCTCTCTAGGCGGCCTCAACCTCGGTGGCGCGGTGCGCGGGAAGCCCAATGCGACCATACGCATCGAGAGCAACGGCGCGCCCACGCCCAATGCCCCCTTGTCAGCGGGCAGCTATGTCTCGATCCTCGCGCCCAATATCGAGCAGGCCGGCGTGTTGCGCGCGCCGCTTGGCAGGCTGGATCTCGGCTCGCGTTCTGGCGCACTGGTCAATACCGGGGGGGCCTTCGCTACTGTCACGACCAGCAATCTGACGCTGGAGGATGGCAGCATCACCTCCGTCTCCGCCAATGGCTTGTCTATCCCCTATGGCAGCACGACGGACCTCACCGAATATTATTTCTCGCCCAATTTTCTCTCTCCGATTACCCGGCAACCGGCGGCACTGCTTTCGCTGTCCGGCGCCAATATCGTCACGGGTGTCGGCGCGACCGTGGATGCAAGCGGCGGCGGGGACACCTATGCCTATGAGTTTGTCTCCGGCACGGGCGGCTCCCGCGACGTTCTGAGCCGGTTCAATACCGACGCCTTCAGCAGCAACGATGGCTTCCAGTTTGCCGATGGAAGGCAGGTCTATGCCATCGTTCCGGCAAGTATCGCAGCCTCCGTGGCGCTCTATGACCCGCTCTACTCCGGCGACTATGGCGCGCTCTATGGCACCGATGTCGGCAAGACGGTGAAGCTGGACGCCGCGCCCGGCCTTGCTGCGGGCGATTATGTGCTTCTGCCCGCACGATATGCGCTGCTGCCCGGTGCGATGCGGCTGGTCGAGAATGTCGGCGCTGCGGCTTCAAATACCGGAACGTCAGGCCAGTTGCTTGACGGCTCTGTCATCGTCAGCGGTGTCTATGGCGTCTCCGGCACCGGCTATGCCGAGTCCCAGCGGCGCTCGTTCACCGTGCAGACGCCAGATGTGGTGAAGTCCTACTCCCGTATCGAAACGACATCGGGCAACGCAAGCATCGGCACGAGCAACCCGCTCGCCCGCATGGCGCGCGATGCGGCGCGGATCGTCCTTGATCCGCTCACCACCCTCAGCATCGGCAGCGCGTTCGATACGTCGGGACGCAACGGCGGACGCGGCAGCCAGGTCGACATTCTGGGCGATGTGCTGAGCGTGGTCTCCAGCCTGAGCGGCAACCCGGCACCAGGCACAGCCGAACTGACCGTGGCCGATCTGGCCAAGCTCAATGCCGACAGCCTGCTGATCGGCGGCACCCGCACCGATCTGGCCAATGGATCGACCGACATCCGCATAACGGCGAAGAGCATTACCATTGCCAACGACGCGGCCAACCCGCTCTCCGCGCCCGAAATATTGCTCGCGGTCGATGGCGCGCGCTCCAACCTCGTTGTGGCGGACGGGGCCAGCCTGATCGCAACCGGCACGCTGACCGACACACGCACGACCGATTATAATGTCGCCAGCTACACGCTTGACGGTGGCGGCAATTTCGTTGCCGACAACAGCGGCGCAGGCGCGGTGCTGCGCCTCGCCAACGGGCCGGAACGCCTCATCAACCGCTCCGGCGCGCTGGCCGCGTCTGCCACATCCCAGCCGGTGAACTTCTCGATCGGCACTGCAACCCTCTCCGGCACATCGCTGGCGCTCGATTCGAGCCGCAACCTCACCATTGATGCGGCCTCCAATATTCAGGTCAAGAATCTGGGCCTCAGCGGCGACAATATCGTCTTTTCGTCCCGCACATTCGGCATCAGCGGCCTCGTGATCACGCCAGAGCTGGAGCAGTCGTTCAGCAGCATCGACCGCATCACGCTGCGTTCGCCCAAGGTCATCGGCTTTACGCCGGGGGCGCACAGCTTCAACAACATGGCGATCGACGCGCCGGGCCTGCGCGTGCTTAACCCGGTGGCAGGCCAGCCCAGCCAGCCGCTGTCGGTCGATCTCAATATCGCAGGCGAGCTGAAGCTCGGCAACAGCTTCGCAGATCTCGGCTCCTGCACCCAAAGCGGCCCGCTTGCCTGCCTCGGCTCCGGCAACAGCCTCGCGATGTCGGCAGACACGGTGCGCTTCGGCTCCGGCACCTTCCGCACCTATGGCTATGACGCCGCCGTTTCGATCACCGCCCGCTCCGGCGCCTATTATGAAGGCAAGGGCGCGCTCGATGTCGGCGGCGCGGCGCTCAGCCTCACCACGCCGTTCCTTGTCGATCGTGGCACCGGCGCGATGCCGACGGAAAAGAGCGTTCAGGCCGACCTGACGCTGCTGACGACCAATACGCTAACGATCAGCGCCCCTGCCGGCTCGACGCCGGCGGCGCCCTCCACCCCGCTGGCGCCCGGCGCGCGGCTGGCCTTCGGCACATTGGCGAGCGCGGTAAAATCCGTCTCTATCGACAATGTGTTGCTGCGCGCAACTGCCGGGACGATCGACATCAAGGCGCAAGGCGACATCGGCCTCACCGGCACGACAACCCTCGCCACGCCCGGCTATTCGCAGAAGTTCGGCGAAGTGGCGGATCAGGTCACGGTGTCCGCGGGCGGCGGCACGGTTGCGCTGCTCAGCAAGACCGGCGGCATCGATCTCGGTTCCGCCTCCCGCATCAGCATCGGCGGCACGACCGGCAAGGCGGGATCGCTCAAGCTGATCGCGGCGCAGGGCAATGTCGCGCTCGGCGGCACAATTGACGCGACCGCGCCCGATGCCGGAGCCAGCTTCACGCTGGACAATGGGCTTGGCAGCTTCGACTTCGCGAGCTTCGCCGCCAATTCCGGCAGCGCGTTCACCGGCGATGTCGCTATCCGCACGGGTGCGGGAGACCTCAACCTCGGCGCAGGCCAATCACTCAAGCTCGCCAGCCTCAGCCTGACGGCGGACGGTGGCTTTACCTCAGTCAACGGCACCATCGACACATCGGGCATCAACGGCGGCGACATCGCGCTTTTCGCGCGCGACGGCGTTGTCATTGGCCAGACTGCGGTGCTCGACACCCATGCCGACGGCTATGCCGACACCGACACGCGGCAGGCCAGCGCGGGCGACATCACATTGGGCGTCAGCGGAACGGGCGCGATTGCGGTGGCGAGCGGCGCGCGGCTCGATATGGGCGCGCGCCGCCTGAATGACCGCCTTGTCGGCCATCAGCAGATCGACCCGCGAACCCAGAACCGGATCACAGCCTATACCTATGTCGAGGCGGACAAGGGCGGCGCGTTGCTCTTACGCGCACCCGTTATCAGCCAGAGCGGCGGCGATACGGTCAACATCGGCTTTGCGGGCAATGTAACCGGCGCCCGCGCTGTCACAGTCGAAGGCTATCGCAGCTATGATCTCGCGACCGTAGCGGCCAACAGCAGCTTTTCCGGCGTCACGGTGGCGAACAATGTCGCCACGATTGATGCCGGCGCGAATGTTGCCGGTAAAACGAACTTCTTCGCGGATACCACTGCGGGAACGATGGTCGATTTCATCCGCACCTTCGATATTTCCGCGTCACGCGGCAATCTCGGATCGCTCACAACTCTCGCCAACTATCATGAGAAGCCGGGCGTCGAGCTGAGCTACAGCGGCGATATAGTGCTGGCCTCGAACTGGAACCTGGGTGCGGGCACCGTCAATGTCGCCGCTGCGCTGGCCGATGGCGATATGCAGCTTTCAGGGCTTGGCGCCTATGCCAATGGTCAGCCGCGCTATGATGTGGTGGCAGGGCGCGAGGCGCATCTGTTCCAGAACCATGTCGATATGCTCTATCGCGTCGGCGGGCGGGTGGATGGCGCGGCGGGCATGCTTACGCTGCGCGCGGGCCGCGATCTTGACCTCAAGCACAGCCTCACCGATGGCTTCTTCGCCTTCAGCGATCAGACCGACCCGGATTACATCAGCTATCAGCTCGGCGGCGGCCAGCGCAGCTATTATCCCTCGATCAACATTTCGTGCGGCATCAGCGGCTGTGACAATCTGGCCGATTTCGTGCCGGATACGGCGCGCAACCCGTCATTGCCACCCCGATCGACCGCGATCAACATCACCCTCTCGCAGATTTCACCCGGCGAGGAAGTTTTCACCGTGTCATACGCGCCCTATAGCGCGGCGGCGAACGCGGCGGCGCCCACGGGCCTGCAAGCGGGGGGCGCGGGCGATCCATTGGGCAGTGCGCAGCTCTTCCCGCTGCTGGCGGATGGCAGCGCGGCGGACTCGTTCGGTATCCGTCTGGTCGGCGGCGCGGGCAACAGCCCGTCTGCCAACCCGCTCCATGTCGATGCGGCATCCGGCGGCAACATGATCCTGGAGGGCGAGAGCAGCTATACACTCAGCGCCGTCAAAGCCACAGCGGCCTATACCGGAGATGTAAAACTCGACTTTGGTAACAACGGCCAGTTCCTCGGCGACAATCTGTATCAGTCCTTTGCAGACCTGTCTGGCGTGGACCCTATAACCCTCAAGAACCGGGTTGTGAATGTTCAGTTTGGGGCGGCATCTTCGTCGGCAGTCTCGTTCCTCCAGCAAGAGGCGCTCAGCTTCTTCGCCGCCTTCCCCAGCGATGTGCAGTTCATCTATCCCCGCAGGGGTGGCCAGCCGACCAGCTTTGCCGCCACCTTCGAGCGGTTTGCCCAGTTCCTGCAATCACCCGTCAGCGATGGCAGCGGGCAGACGATCCTGCAACGCTTTGGCGCGCTCGTTGCGGATGGCAGCTTTGGCTATAAGTCACCGCAACCGCGCGGGAATGGCCTCAACCCGCAGGCCAATACCGTGCATGTCCGGTCGCTGGTGCGCACTGGCACCGGCAGCATAGACGTTGCCGCAGCGGCGGATGTAGACCTGCGCAACGGCGCAAACCCTGTCACCCGCAACCAGAATGGCGGCAAGAGCGCGGCCAGCGCAGGACTGGTCGCGCAAGTGGGCGGCACCGCGATCTATACGGCAGGGCATGTGGTGAACCCTGCGGCCATATCGGCGCGCGTGGCGGGCACCAACCAGTTCCTCACAATAGACCCCACCGCCTATCTGCCACAGGCGGACCTGCGCACAAACCTGTGGGTGCCAGACAATACTGGCCGTCTTCAGACCAACCCGGTCTTCGCCAGTGGCGGCGGCTCTATCGGTGTGCGCGCGCTCAACGATGTTCTCGGCAGGCGCGATGTGTGGAGCGAGGCGTTCAATGCGACCGGCGGTAAAAAGAGCATAGGCGGGACCGACCGCGACTACACCGATCTTGACATGGTCGGCGCTGGCGACCAGCGCTGGCGCACCGGCAACATGGGCGACATAGGCAGCACGGGCCTTGCCACCACGATCCGCGTCAACGCGCAGCAATTCTCCTCAGGCCTTGGCACATTGGGCGGCGGCGACATCGGCGTCGAAGCAGGCGGCGACGCGCGCGAACTGACGGTCGCGCTCGACACCACTGTCGCGACAGGCGATGTCGGCAGCAGTTTTGGCTCGATGGTCTTTGGCGGCGGCAATCTCGATGTCGTCGTCGGGCATGATGTAGCGGGCGGACGCTTCGATATTTCCACTGGCGAGGCGAATATCCGGGCGGGCGGAGACATCGGCTCGTCGGGCCTGATGACCCTGCTGCCCCGTCAGGGCAAGTTGAGCGATGTGCAGGAAGCAAATCTGCCGGAAATCCGCCTGACCGATGCGGTCGTTTCGCTGAAGGCGGGCGGAGATATTGCGCTGGGCAAAATCACGGCGCTAGGGGTTAACAGAAAAGAGATCACGACCGGAAGCCCTGCCAGCGTCACAGAAAGCGCGCTGGGCTATTATACCGGCAACAGCGCGGTCGTCGCGCAATCCACAGGCGATTTTAGTATCAGGGGCGGTCCAGTCATCGCTCAAACGCCGGCCAACTTGCTGAAGGTTCTACCGTCGACGCTCGACGTGACCAGTTTCTCCGGTGATATTGACCTCGGCAAGCTCAATAATTTCCTCTACCCCAGCGTAACCGGTAATCTGTCGCTGCTGGCAGCAGGCACGCTGCGCTCGGGCGCGATCAATCTGGATGACGGCGACGCCTCGCTGTTGCCGGGCATTTTCTCGGCCAACCGTTATGACACCGCAGGCGACATCGTATTCGGGCGTCGATTCGGACTCCCGGTAACGCTGCCAAACACCAGCGATGCCGATCGTCGCGCCTATCATAATCAGGCGATCACGCACGCGAATGACAAGACACCCGCGCGCATCGCCGTTGGTGGCGACCTGACCGATCTCACCCTGTTCCTTTCCAAGCAGGGGCGGATCAGCGCTGGCCGCGACATCATCAACATGGTCTTTACCGGGCAGAATGTCGGCAGCGAAGATATCACCCGCATTACCGCCGGGCGCGATATTACCGCCACCACCACACGGACCATCGCCACGGCGACATACGCGCCAGACCGCAGCCTGGTGCAGGGCAATATCTTTACACTGGGCGGGCCGGGTGCGCTCTTCCTTGAGGCGGGGCGCAATATGGGACCCTTTCTCAATTCCGCGACCACTTATAACGGGAACGTCCGGAAAGTAGACTTAACCAGCACCTCCAGCTACGCGGGCGGCATCATCGCGCTTGGCAACGAGTATAATCCGTGGCTCGCGCCCAAGAGCGCAGATATCTATGCCTTCTTTGGCGTAGGGCCGGGCATGAACTTTGCTGGCCTGCGCGAAACCTATGTAAACCCGGCCAACACGGCGGCGCTGGATGGCGACCTGTTCGAGCAGAATGTCGATGTGTTCGGCAACAAAACGCCGGACCGCACCCGGCCAATCTATGCGCCGATCCTGATCGAGTGGATGCAGGCCAATCAGGCCAACGCCCTGATTGCCACTTTCGGCACCACCAACGTAACAGCGGCACAGGCCTATACAGCGTTCGCCGCCCTGCCCGATCTCGTCCAGCGGCGCTTCCTGCTCGACAAGGTCTATTTCAACGAACTGGCTGAGCCTTCTCGCCCGGATGGCAACAGCTATCTGCAGTATATACGCGGCTATCGCGCGGTAGAGACTCTGTTCCCGGCCTCGCTCGGCTATACCGCCAACGACCTCTCCGGCGCCAGCAACGGCGGGGCGAGGGTCTCGACCGGCAACCTAGACCTGCGCCTCGCCGCCATCGAGACAACGCGAGACAGCAGCATCACCATCCTCGGCCCTGGCGGCAATGCGGTGCTGGGTTCTGTGGTGCGCACCTCTGCCCAGGCAGCGGGCCGCGCTTACGAGCCGCTCCTTTTTGGCGACGATTTGACGGAGGGACGTCCGTCAAATAGCGGCGCACTGCCGGTCCTTTCCATCCCGATCGGCTATGAGGGTGTATTGAGCTTGCGCGGTGGCGCGATCCACGGCTTTACCGATGGCGATTTCCGCCTGAACCAGAGCCGCCTGTTCTCGCAGCAGAGCGGCGACATCGTGCTCTGGTCCTCGAACGGAGACCTGAACGCCGGGCAAGGCCCGAAGAACGCCGCCAACGTGCCGCCGATCGTCCTGCGGTTCAGCCAGAATGGCGGGTTCGAGGTCGATACCGCATCGGGCGTGGTCGGCGCGGGCATCGCCGGCTTTGCGGGCATCCGCAGGCTGGACCCCGCAACCGGGCAGTTTGTGCTGGTCGATGTGCTGAATGACACAGATGCTGTGACGGCGCAGGCGGAACTGAAACGCCTGTTTGAAGAGAACAAAGAACTGCCGCCCGAAACCCAGATTGTCGTGAACGGCAAGACCTACAGACGCGACGCTCCCGCCATCACTCTCGTCGCGCCGGTCGGCACGATCGATGCGGGTGACGCAGGCGTGCGGGCATCGGGCGACATCTTCGTCGCGGCGGCAAAGGTGGCGAATGCGGATAACTTCAAGGTCGGCGGCTCGTCGGTCGGCGTTCCGGCGCTCACATCCACCCCCGCGCCCGCCACGCCCGCCAGCGCGGCATCTGCAACCGCCAATGTCTTCCGCGCCAACCAGAACGACAATGCCGATCAGCGCTCGCGCATCACGGTCGACGTTCTGGGCGTCTATAATTTTAACGACACATGCATCGACGATCAGGGCAACCCGATCGAGAACTGCCAAGTAGCCCAATAGCTGTATCGCGGGCGACATGGTGAACGCGCGCTTCACCATGTCGCTTGACCGAACAGTGATCGGCTTGCGTCATGACCAATCTCCATTGATGTATGGAGACTTGGCAGATGCTGTTACCGATCCTGCTACAAATTGCTGCCATCGCCCAGCCTGCTGCCATCGCCCAGCCTGCCGCTGTCCCCGCTCCTGTCTCGGCAGAGCAGGGCGCCATCACAGCCGCAGCATTGACAGCCGAAGCATCCACTGCATCCGCGCCACAGCGACTTGTGCTCTTCGGCCCACCGCTGACGCCGCAGGGCAGCGAGGTGCGCCGCGCGGCTGACGGGCTGTTCTATGTGATGGCGATCGTCAATGGCGCGCCAATCAAGTTTCTGGTCGATACCGGCGCAACGATTGTGGTGCTCACCCCGGAAGACGCGCGCCGTGCGGGCGTCGCGCCAGATGAGACGCATTACAGCAGCAGTGCCGAAACCGCGAACGGCCGCACGGCCATGGCGCGCGTCACGCTGAACGAGATGATCGTCGGCACCAAACACACCCAGGCGATCGACGCCGCCGTGGTGCAGGGCAATCTGCCGGTGTCGCTTCTGGGGCAAAACTGGCTCGCCCAGCTCAACAGCATCACCATCTCCGGCGACAGGCTGCATTTCCAATAAAAACAAAACGGCCCCGGATTGCTCCGGGGCCGCAGTTGGTCGCTTTGTTGAAGCGTGATGGCTATTAGTTCGCGCCGGCCTTGCCCGCGCAGGCAACGGTGTTGGCCACGGGCAAAGAGCTCGAGCTCTTCTGCAGCTTGTCCTGGATCCAGAGGTTCAGACCAGCGGGGTTGTTGCCGGTAATTACCTTGGTCAGGAACGTTTCGTTGATCGCGGTCGCCCACTGAGCCGGCATCGGCGCAAAGCCGTTGTTCGGCAGAAGGCCGATCAGGTTGCCGGCGCTGTCCTTCGCGGTGCTGGTGAGCAGCTTCGCAGGAACCTTGGTCAGGTCATCAGAGATGGTGACCTTGCCAAGATACATGGACAGGTGGTTCTGCAGCGCATTGCGCACATTGGCGTTGGCATAGCAGGTGTAGATCAGCACGTTGCCGGTGCCGACGATCGGATAACCAAGGTTCGGGTTGGCAAGGCTGCCAGCCGAAACGGTCGTCGCCGGGACAACCCAAGCGAGCGGATCGTTACGCATGCCGAGGCTGGTGGCGCTGGGCAGATACTTGCCCTTGCTGTCAGACTGCGGAGGCAGAATGCCCTTGAACGCGGCAGTTGCGTCGGTCGCGACGGGCGACTTGAACGCGGTCGTCGTGCCCTGCTGCAGCTGAGCCGAGTGGAGCTGCTTGCCATTGGGGAGAACCGTAGGAGCAAGCCAGTCAGCGCCGTTATAGCCCAGATAGCCGGCAAAGGTGTATTCGCCGACGTTCACCGGATCGGGGATCGACTGCGAAACGGCATTGGCTACGCCGTCATTGCCGTTGGCAAGGCCAAACAGACCGGCAGTTTCAGTACCGCTGGAGAGCAGACCGGTGGTCTTGTTATAGACAGCCGTGCCCTGAGCAGCGACAGGAAGCAGGTCCGTACCGCCAGCGGTGAACTTGCCGCCACACTGTGCGGTCATCGCGCGGGTGAACACGTTCGTGGTGCCCGAACCTTCCTGACGGCCAACCAGCTTGATCGGAACGCCGGTGGTGTTCCAGCGGTTCAGATCGTCGTCAGCATCCATCAGCGACTGGCCGCCATTGTCAGCCTTCAGCGCCGGGTCGTTCCAGTTGGTGATCGTGCCGTTGACGATGCCGCAATAGGTGGTCTTCTTCATGCGCAGGCCACCGAGGTTGGTGGTGGTGCGGGGATACTTCAGGTTGAGCGTCAGATCCTTGAGGCCCGTGGCGGTCATCACCTTGCCATAGAGCGGCATGTAGCTGAAGCCGACCGAGAACACCATCAGCGGAAGCTGGATCGGCGCACCGGTGGTGGGGGCGGCAGACGTGTTGTAGGTGGTCAGGTCAGCCGCGTTGATCGGCGATTCCGACCAGGCGTAGTGGATGTTCGACCAGGTGCCGAAGGGGTTGGTAGTGATACCGCTTACGGCGTTGTAGTTCTTCCAGTTGTTCTTGCCTGCAGAAGAACCGGTCGAGATGTAGTAACCCTCGACATTGTCCTGAACCGACTTGACGGCGCAGTCATAGACCGGGTTGCCCGTGGTCGGCGAAACCGGCTGATAGAGGTGATCCGCAACCGCACCGGTGGTGCCGTTGCCGAAGCCGATCGGATTGTTGGTGAGGTTGCCGAAGCAGTTCAGCGACTCGGCGACGACGACGGCGACGCCCGAAGCGCCGTTACCGCGAATTTCAGTGGCAGGGATGATGTTGTCGGCGGCGAAAGCATTGGCCGATCCGACCAGCGCGATCGCGGTCGAACCCGCGAGCATGGCAATATTCTTGAACATGATAACCCGTTCCTTCCGGTTGCGGACCCGGATCAGCAGGCGCACAAAGCCGCTTCGGCACACCGCATCGGCATACCGAACCGAATTTGAACAAACCTGTGAACCAGCGCCCTTTGAGAAATACCGTAATTTTTTGACTGTCATGCCAAATAGCCAACCGAATAAACCGGCAAATCTGGCGTCCCGCCCCCTTGCCGAATCCGTTCCGTTAACCTTTGGCGAGCGAAGTACTAGGCACGAATCATGACGGATTAATGATGCCATGAAGAAAGTTTGATGTAATAATCCCAGTCACGGATCATTATGGTGCATTCAATATTTATGACGTAATGATGAAACAAGTATTTCACAAAACTGACACACTAACCGTCAATAGCGAGTTTCGTTCATGGCTCCCGGTGAGGGCGGGGCGATGATTCTCTGTTCATTGCGGGTAGTGGGTTATGGCCTTATTCAACAAGGAAACAGCGCCCGTTTCGCCGCTGTCCGCAGATGGACTTGGTTCGCGCGCGCGCGCGCTCGAAAACCTCACGCTTGAAGACCTGCTGATCGCCGAGCATGTGCTGAGCGAAGAGGCGCTGTCCCGCGCCCGGCTGGTAGGGCAGGAAAGCGGCGAACGGCTTGAGGCAGTCATCACCCGCCTGGGCCTGGCATCCGAAAGCGCGCTGGCACAGATGTTTGCCCGCGCCACCGGGCTGCCG
The DNA here is from genome assembly GCF_004122115.1 of Sphingobium fluviale. Classification (GTDB taxonomy): domain Bacteria; phylum Pseudomonadota; class Alphaproteobacteria; order Sphingomonadales; family Sphingomonadaceae; genus Sphingobium; species Sphingobium fluviale. The sequence goes on along the minus strand of NZ_SBKP01000003.1, from coordinate 167,787 downwards.
CTGCTCTCCGCCGCCGATCTGCCGGACACACCGGTGGCAGGGCGGGCGCTCTCGCCTGATTTTCTGCATGATATGCGCGTCGTCCCGGTCGCGCTGGATGATCAGGCACTCACCGTCGCGCTCGCCAACCCGCTCGACAGCTTCGCAAGCGAAGCCATGCGCTTCGTGTTCGGCAAGCCTGTCCGCGCGGTCATCGCCCTGCCCAGCGACATCGACGCCGCCACAGAGCGGCTTTATGGCCGGTCTACACCCGACGCTGGCAGCGACGAAAGCGGCATAGACGAGGATGACCTCGAACGGATGAAGGATCTGGTGAGCGACGCGCCGGTTATCCGCGCCGTCAACCGCCTGATCGCCGAGGCCGTCGATGCCCGCGCGTCAGACATCCATATCGAACCGACCGATGACCGCCTCGCCATCCGCTTTCGGCTCGATGGCGTATTGCAGGACAGGCCCGCCCTGCCCGCAGCCATGCGCGCGCCGCTTGTCTCGCGCATCAAGGTGATGGCGGGGCTGAACATCGCCGAGCGCCGGTTGCCGCAGGATGGGCGCCTGCGCCTCGCCGTGCGCGGGCACGAGATAGACCTGCGCGTTGCTACCGCACCCTCGATTCATGGCGAGAGCGTGGTGCTGCGCGTGTTGGATCGCTCCAACCTCGCGCTCGATTTTGGCACGCTTGGCTTTGACCCGGCGCTGACCGAGGAATTCCGCCGCGCGCTGCACCGCCCGCATGGCATCGTGCTCGTCACCGGCCCGACAGGCAGCGGCAAGACGACGACGCTTTATGCCGCGCTGGCCGAGTTGAACGAGCGCGGGCGCAAGCTGCTTACGGTGGAAGACCCGATCGAATATCGCCTGCCCGGCGTGATCCAGACGCAGGTGAACCCCGGCATCGGCTTCAGCTTCAGCAGCGCCTTGCGCTCGTTCCTGCGCCAAGACCCGGACGTGATGATGGTAGGCGAAATCCGCGATGGCGAGACGGCGCAGATCGCGGTGCAGGCGGCGCTCACCGGCCATGTCATTCTCTCTACCTTGCACACCAACACGGCGGTGGGCGCGGTTGGCCGTCTGCTCGATATGGGTGTGGAGCCGTTTCTGCTCAGCTCGGTGCTGAACGGCGTGCTGGCGCAGCGGCTGGTGCGAAGGCTGTGCGGCACATGCAAGGAACCATCCGTTATCGACACAGAGGCAGCGGTCAACCTTGCGAACGAACAAGGGATAGCTGCGCCAGCCATGCTCTATCGTGGGGCCGGGTGCGACGCCTGCGGCGGCAGCGGCTATAAAGGGCGTGTGGCGCTGCACGAGCTGCTGGTGGTGACGGATACGATCGGCCGGATGATCCTTCGCAATGCCGACGGGCGCGAGATCGCCGCAGAGGCGATGCAATCCGGCATGCGCAGCCTGCTCGCCGATGGCATCGCCAAGGCTGCGGCGGGCCAGACGAGCCTTGCCGAAGTGTTGCGCGTGGCGAACGAGGGCTGATGCGCATGGCGAGCTTTGCCTATCGGGGCGTAACGCGGCAGGGGCAGGCCAACACCGGCGAGGTGCAGGCCCGCGACAAGGCGGAAGCGGTGCAGCGCGTCCGCAGCCTCGGCCTCGTGCCGGTAGAGATCACCGAGAGCCTGCCAAGCACCGCGCAGAAGCCAAAAATGAAGGCCGATGCGCGCACGCGGGCAGACATCGCCCGATCCTTGGGCGAGCTGGGCGTACTGCTGAATGCGGGCATCCCGCTCGATCGTGCGCTGGCACTTGGCCTCGATACGATCGAACGGCCAGCCGTGCTCGACGCTTTCCGCCGCCTGCTGGCGCAGGTGCGCGAGGGCACACCCTTGTCTCAGGCCATGACCGAACAGCCCGCCCTGTTCCCGCCCAGCGCGCAGGCGGTGATCGAGGCGGGCGAGGCGAATGGCAAGCTCGGCGATGCGCTGGCCCGCATCGCGCGCATCTTCGCGCAGGAGGAGGAGATGCGACGGCTGATTGGCGGCGCGATGATCTATCCCGCAGCGCTGATGCTGTTGGCCGGCGCGGTGATCCTCGTCATGCTGCTCTATGTCGTGCCTCAGTTCGAGAGCCTGTTCGCCACCGCGCAGGAGAGGCTGCCCGCGTCATCGCGCGCGCTGATGGCCGCCAGCCAAGGCTTGCGCGCGCATGGGCTGATCATAGCGGCGCTGGGCGGAGCGAGCCTGCTCGGCCTTCGCCAGTTGCTCCGCCAGCCTGCCGCGCGCATCGCGCGGGACAGGCTCATGCTGCGCTTGCCGCAGATAGGCCCGCTGGTCCGCGCTATCGAGGCGTCACGCCTCGCGCGCACGTTGGGAGGGTTGATCGAGGGTGGCGTGCCGCTGCCCGATGCGCTGGCGATGGCCTGTCGCTCTGTCTCCAACCACAGCATATCCGCATCCATCGCCGATGTCGCAGCGCAAGTGCGTGAGGGCGGCGCGCTCACACCGCTCATCGCCGCGACCGGAGCGCTGCCGCGCATGGCCATCGGCTTCTTCCGCACCGGCGAGGAAACCTCGCAGCTCGGCATGATGCTGGAGCGGCTGGCGGATGTGCTGGAGCGGGATGTAACGCGGAGGATCGAGCGGCTGGTCGCCATCCTGACCCCTGCGATCACGATCGGGCTGGGCGGCGCAGTCGCTGCAATAATTGCGTCAATTATGACGGCTATTCTGGGCTTTAACGATTTGGCGGTTGGGCAATGAAAACAGTGAAAAATACCAAGAAACGGGCGAAAAACGGGTTCACGCTGCTGGAGCTTCTGGTGGTCCTCTCCATCATGGGCCTGCTCGCCGCCATCGTCGGGCCGCAGGTCATCAAATATCTCGGCTCCTCGCGCAGCGGGACGGCGCAGGTGCAGGTCAAGAACATTGCCGCGTCGCTCCAGCTTTTCCGCCTCGATGCCGGGCGCTATCCGACCGCGCAGGAAGGGCTGGAGGCGCTGGTGAAGCAGCCGGCCACCGTGCCCAACTGGAACGGCCCTTATCTCCCCGATGCGACCGCCATCACCGATCCGTGGGGCAAGCCCTATCGCTTCCTCACGCCGGGCAAACACAGCGAAGTGGATGTGTTTACGCTGGGGTCAGATGGTGCGGAAGGCGGGACCGGAGAGGCCAGGGATGTCGGGAATTGGTAATAGGCCGCGTCCGTTTAGAGAACTGGGCTTCACGTTTGCGAGGCGTTCCGCCGAACACGGCTTCACGTTTGCGAGGCGTTCCGCCGAACACGGCTTCACGTTTGCGAGGCGTTCCGCCGAACACGGCTTCACGTTTGCGAGGCGTTCCGCCGAACACGGCTTCACGCTAATCGAGGCACTGGTCGTGGTCGCTGTGTCGGCGCTGGTCGCGGGGATCGGATTTCCCAGGATAGAGCAATCGCTGTCCGCATGGCGGATGCAGTCCTCCGCCGTCGCGGTGCAGGCCGCACTGGAAGATGCGCGGGCGCAGGCGCTGCGCACGGGCGCACCCGCGCGCTTTGCCGTGATGCGTGACACCGGCGATTATGCCCGGCCCGGCGCCCCAGCGGGAAGGCTGCATCCCTCTGTCCGGTTTGGTGAAGGCAGCGATCAGATCTTCTTCTTCGGCGATGGCAGCTCCAGCGGCGGGCGCATCCTTATCGAAGCGGGATCGGGAAGGCGCGCGACCATCAGCGTATCGACCGATACCGGACTGATCGGGCTGATCCGATGAGCCGCCCCGCCCTGCCCTGTGCTGGCGAACGCGGGGTCGCGCTGCTGGAGGTGCTGATCGCCTGTGCCATCGTCATGGCGATGCTGGGCGTCACCTATCAGGCGATGCAGACCCATGCGCGCGCTGCCAATCGGCTGGAGGGCCAGCGCGAGGCGGTGCTCGTCGCGCAGTCTGTGCTGGCGCGGGTTGGCGCGGATATCGCACTGGCGCCGGGCGTGACCGATGGCGGCGAGCGCGGCTTGCGCTGGCGGATCGAGGTTGAGCGCTATCGCGGCGACGGCGCAGGGCCGAACGACGATCCCGCCCTGATGCGGGTGATGGTGACGGTCGGCGCGAAGGATGAAGGCACTGGCGGCTTCACCCTCCAGACGCTGAGGCTGACGTCATGACGCCCGCCACTCGACTTCCCAATGAACGGGGCTTCACCCTCATAGAGCTGCTGGTGTCGCTGGCGATCCTCTCGATGGTCGCTACCCTGTTGCTGGGTGGCGTGGTGAGCGCGGGGACGCTCGCCCGCCGCGCCGAGCAGGCAGACGGCGCCGCCAGCGAGATCAGCGCCGCGCAAACGATCCTGCGCCACCGCATCGAAGGCCTGCGCCCCGTACGGCGCCTGGATAGCAGCGATCCGATGATGGACGTGGGCGGGACCGAAGGCAGGTTCGATTTCTTCGCCGTGCCGCCTGCGGGAGACCCGACCAGCGGCGTGCAGAAATACCGGCTGGTGCTGAGCGCGACAGGCGATCTCATCCTGTTCCGCGCGCCAGAGCTGACTGACAGCTTTGACCTGCGCTCTTATGGCGTGACCGGGTGGAAGGCCAGCCGCCTGATCGGCGGGGCGACCTCGCTTTCCATCAGCTATTATGGCGCGGGCAAGGCCGGGCCGCTGCGCAGCTGGCGCAGCTTCTGGGACGACAACGCCACCGCGCCGGAGCTGGTGCGCATCCGCGTCGGCTTCGCGCCCGGCGATCCGCGCGTGTGGCCGGATCTTGTCATCCGCCCCGCCGTCTCGGTCGATCTGGCATGCGACCCGGAAACCCAGACCCGGAACTGCGGCAACCGCGCATGAAGCCCGCATCCATCCTCAACGCCGATATGGCGACGCTGGCGGGCTGGCTGCGCGAGGGCTGGCGCTGGTGGCTGGACGAACTCTCGGCCATGGTTCCGCCCTCGTTGCGGCGCGCACGGCGCGGGGATGGGCCGCTCGCCTGCTATCAGGCCGATGGAACAATCGAGGTCGTGCGCGGCAAGCAGGGCAGCACGGACCAGCCATGCCCCACCAACCTTGCCCTGCCCGCCTCACTCGCATTGATGCGGGAGGTAAATCTGCCCGCAATGAGCAAGGCAGACATGCGGCAGTATCTGGCGCTGGAAGCCGGGCGGCTGTTTCCCCTTTCTGACGCCAGCCTGATCGTCGATGCGGAGGCGGGCAGGCGCGAGGCGGGCGCGAGCGTGACCGCCATGCGCGTGGCCGCGCTGCATCGCGAGACGATTTTGCACGCCCTTTCCGCCGCGCGCGCCGCCGGGCTGGAGCCGGCACGCATCACGCTTATCGATCCACCATCGCCGGAACAGACGACGTTCGATTTCGCGCCGCAACTCCGCGCCGAGGGCATATTGCCGCCGCAGAGCCAGCAGCCGCTGCTGTGGTGGAGCCTTGTGGGCTTCGCCTTCCTGCTCAACATCGGCCTGCTCGTATGGCGGGATCAGCAGAGCGTCGCGCGGTTGCAAGCGGCGGTGGATGCGCAGGCGCCCGCCGTTGCGGTCTATCGCGCCATAGCCGGGCGCAGCGCCAGCATCGAGCAGGCGGCGCGCACTACCATAGCCCGGCGCACTCAGCAGAACGCGCTCGGAGATCTCGCCGCAACCACCTCCGCCCTGCCGGACAGCGCGTGGGTTCAGCGCTATGACTGGGATGGCCGGGCGCTGCGCATCGCGGGCTATCTGCGCCCGCCGACCGATGTGGTTGCGGCGCTGAGCAAGAACGAGCGTTTCACGAATGTGCGCCCCTCAGCGGCGGATGTGCAGGCGGATATTCCCATCGGCCAGCCGTTCGACATCAGCGCAGATATTGTGGCGGGCAAGCCATGAGGGCGCTGTCTCTGCGCGAGCGCAGGCTCATCGCGATCGCTCTTGCCGTGTTGGCGGTGGCGCTGGTCTGGCTGCTCGTCGTCGCGCCGTTGCTCAATGGCTTTACCGAGCGCGCGGCCGAGCGGGACACGCTGAGCGCCGCCTATCAGCGCAACAGCCGCCTCATCAACGCCATTCCCGCCCAGCGCCGCCGAGCGGAGACGCAAGGCGCGCTCAAGGACAGCTTCTTCCTCGCCGCGCCCAACGCCAATCTGGCGCGAGACAGGCTGCGCGAGCGGCTGCGCAAGGAGTTTGCGCAAGCCGGAGGCTCGGTCAGCGCCGTGCAGGACGTGCCCTCGCCTGCCGGTTCGGCGCGAGCGTGGGTGCAGGGGCGGATGACCCTGCCCCAGCTCCAGGCCATGCTTGGCACACTCGACAACAGCCCGCCCTATCTCATCACCGAATCGCTCCGCGTCTCTGCCGACAAGGCGATGGAAACGGGACGGCTCGATATTTTGGACATACGCCTTGAAGCTTCGGTTCCCACTCTCCCCGCCGCGCGCTGAGGATGGCACATTGCTGCCCGCGGCGCTGCTGGCGCTGTTGGTGGCGGCGGCTGTGCTGCAACTGGTGCTGGTGCGCGATGACAGCCTGCCGGAGGAAGGCGTGGGCCGCGTCGCGCCCGCTCTGGCCGAAGCGGCTGTCCGCCACCGGGATGCGCCGCCCGTCATTCTCGCTCGCCCGCTGTTTTCGCCCACCCGCTCAATGGAGGCTCGGCCTATAGTCATAGGCGACGCCACCGACATCGGCCCGCTCGAAGGGGCGGTGCCGGTCGGCATGATCGCGCGCGGGCGCTCGGTACGGCTGTTCCTGCGTCTGCCCGATGGGACCGTCCGTACGATGGGCCTGGGCGGAAGCTATCAGGGCTGGCGGCTGGCGGGACTTTCGGCCACGGGCGCCACCTTCGTGCGCGGCGGCGAGAAACGCGTCATCGACTATGGAAGCGCCACGTCCGCCTCTGTCAGTTCCGGCGGCGATGAAGACGAAGAAACCGAAGAAGAATGAGGTCGCCATGCATCCCGTAACCCATAAAAACCTCTTGCTGGCGGGCCTCTGTGCGCCCTTGCTGCTCTCCGCCTGTCAGGAGAAGCGGATCGAGCCGCTGCCGCCGGTTGAAAGCAGGCCCTTGTCTCATGACGAGGCCGACGGCCTGCTCAACGGCCCCAGCGCAAGCGCGACGATCGTGCCCGGCCAGCAGGCCGCCCCGGTCGTGCCGCGATCGGCCCAGATCGCGCCCCGCAGCGGCGACATCACGCTCAACTTTCCCAATGCCGATGTGCGCGTCGCGGCGAAAGCGATCCTAGGTGACATGCTGCGCCTTGAATATGCGGTCGATCCCTCCGTCACCGGGACTGTCTCGGTCGTTACAGCGTCGGCGGTCGCTCGGTCTTCGGTGCTGGAGGTGTTCGAGCGCGCGCTGCGGGCCGCCAACCTCGCGCTGGTGCCGCAGGGGCGCGGCTTCCAGATCACCGCTGCCACATCGCCGGGCGCTGTCGGCACGATTGCGCCCGGCGCTACCGGCTATGGCACGGAAATCATCACGCTGAAGTTCGTCAATGCCGAGGAACTGAAGCGGCTGCTCGACTCCCTGCTGCCCGGCACTGTTGCCTCGATAGACCCGGGGCGCAACATGCTGGTGATCGCGGGGACCACGGGCCAGCGCACCGCCGTGCGAGACATATTGGCGCAGTTCGATGTCAACTGGCTGCGCAACATGAGCTTCGCGCTCTATGTGCCGCAGAGGACCGACAGCCGCCTGATCGCGCCGGAGCTGGACAAGCTGATCAACGATCCCAGCGCGCCGACGCGCGGCCTCGTCCGCATCATAGGCATGGAGAAGCTCAATGGCATCCTCGCCATCAGTGCCCAGCCGCAATATCTGGACGACGTGAAGCGGTGGGTGGAAATCCTCGACCGCGAGGGCGAGAACAACGAGCGCCGTCTGTTCGTCTATCCGGTGCAGAACGGCCGCGCGCGCGATCTGGCGAAGACGCTGAACACCGCCTTTGGCAGCGGATCGGGCAGCGGAGACAGCGCTCCGCCTGCCGATCCCTTTGCGGCAGACCCGGCTGCGACGGCGGCAGGCCCGTCGCAACCCGCAGGCACTCTGGCCAAGACGCCCGCCTCCCAAAAGGCATCCGGCGCAAACGGCCTCGCTATTTCGATCTCCGCCGACGAAACCAACAACGCCATCCTCGTTTATGGCACCCCGCGCGATTATGCCGTGGTCGAGGAAGCGCTGCGCAAGCTCGACATATTGCCGTTTCAGGTGATGATCGAGGCGGCGATTACCGAAGTGAGCCTGACCGACAACCTCAAATATGGCGTGCAGTGGAACTTTCAGTCCGGCAATAGCGAGGCGATATTGAGCGAGGGCACGACCTCGGCCCTCACCCGCACCTTCCCCGGCTTTTCCTATTTCTATTCCAACAACAGCGACATCAGCGCCACATTGAACGCACTGGAAAAGCGCACCAACATCAAGGTGATCTCTGCGCCCAAGCTGCTGGTGCTCAACAACCAGACGGCCGCGCTGCAGGTGGGCGATCAGGTGCCCATTTCCACCCAGTCCGCCACCAATCTCAATTCCAACAACGGCTCGGTCGTCAACTCGGTGGAATATCGGGATACCGGGGTCATCCTGAAGGTCACGCCGCGCGTCAACGCCAGCGGGCTGGTGTTGCTCGATATCGCGCAGGAGGTGAGCGATGTCGCCACCAACCAGACTTCGGGCATCGACTCCCCCACCATCTCCACCCGGCGTATCTCCACCTCTATTGCCGTGCAGGATGGGCAGGTGATCGCGCTGGGCGGGCTGTTCAGAAACTCCAAGACTCTCGGCAAAAATGGCTTGCCGGTCGTATCGCGCATCCCGGTTCTTGGCGCGTTGTTCGGCAGCCATAACAATATCGACAACCGCACCGAACTGCTCATCATCCTGAAGCCGCATGTACTGCGCACTCTGGATGACGGACGCGCCGTGACCGAGGAACTGCGCGCCAAGCTGCGTACGCTGGAGCCATTCCGCAGCAAAGGCATAATCCCCTGATCGGGCAGCCGCGAGCGGACGAGGCGGGCTATGCGCTGGTCGCGGCGGTGGCAAGCATCCTCGTCTTCGCGCTGATCGCGCTGATGGTGATAGAGGGGAGCCGCGGCACGATCGTTGCTGCTTCGGCCGAAGCGGACCGGGCGCGGGCAGGCGCGGCGGCCGAAGCCGGTCTGGCGATCGCGCTGCGGGATCTGGTGAATGGCGGGCCGGGCGGCGCGGTGCCGATTGACGGGCGAGTGCGGCGGCTGCGCTTTGGTGATGCGGCGCTCGCCATTGCGATCCAGGACGAGCGCGGCAAAATCCCCCTCAACGCGCTGGAGCGCCGACAGGCGCAGCGCATGTTCGCCGAACTGGGCCTGACGGGCGAACGGCTCGACGTCGCGACCGATTCGTTCCTCGACTGGATTGACGAGGATGAAGACCCCCGCCCCAATGGCGCGGAACGGGCCTATTACGCGCCCATGCGCATCCACCCGCGCGACGGCGGGCTGCGCTCGGTCGCCGAAGTCGCGCTGATCCGCGGGGTCGGCAAGGCGCTGGCCGACAGGCTGGAAAGCGTGGCGACCGTGCATTATGGCGTCGGCAGCTTCGAGCCTGCCCACGCCTCGCTGATGGCGATCCGCGTGATCGAGGGGGAGGAAGGCGGAGCGATTGACCTGCTCAATCGCCAGCGCGAACTGGCCGGGCAGCGCACCGCGCTGGAGATCGGGCAGCAGGGCGCGCTGGTCGGGCGTCCGCTGACGATAGAGGTGGAGGCGCGGCTGGGGCAGACGGCGCGCGCAAGGCTGCGCCAGATCGTGATACTGACCGGCCGTGCGGCCAGCCCTTATGCGCTGAAAGAGCGCTACTGAGGGAAGCAAAGCCTCCCTCAGTGCGGGTAGCAAATCAGATCAGGATCAGCGCACCGTTGGCGCCATCGCTCGTCACCTGGAAGGTGGCGTTGGCATACGCGCCGATGAGGTGGATATCGATGCCGCCGCCAGCAAGGCCGCCCACGCCATCGACGTGCAGCGTACCGGCAAGGCCGCTGCCATCGTCGGTATAGCTCAGCACCACCTTGGTGAAATCCTTGGCGTTGATGATCTGGATGGCATCGCCCGCCGTGAAATCGGTGATGGTGTCACCGTTGAGGCCGACGGCGGTATCGCGGAAGATATCGTTGCCCAGCCCGCCGGTCAGGAAATCGAAATCGGCGTCGCCGGTGATGGTGTCGTCACCCAGGCCGCCGGAGAGCGTATCCACGCCGACTTCGCCGTTGATGACATCCCCCAGCGACGAACCATGAATGATGTCGTTGCCGAAGCCGCCTTTGATCGCGCTTACGCCGACCAGCGTTACCGTAGCGAAATCGAAGAACTCGTCACCAAAGCCACCCTGGATCGTGACCAGCCTGGAGCCATCCCACGAGATGGTTTCGATGCCGTCGATCTTGGTCGCGCGGATGAGCTTCTGCCCGGCCTCGGCAACCAGCGTGTCGATGCCGTTCTCGCCATGATATTCATCAAAGCCGCTGTTCGCGCCTGCAATGAACATATCATCGCCAGAGCCACCCCATAGAATGTCATCCTGCGCGCCGCCGTTCAGTATGTCGTTGCCCGCATCGCCGAAGATCACGTCATAGCCATTGCCGCCCATGATCGTGTCATGACCGCCACCGCCGTGTATTTCGTCATCGCCCAGAAAACCGTTGACGGTATCGTCGCCCAGCCCGGCAAAGATATAATCGTAGGTCTTGGAACCGAAAATGGTGTCGGCGCCGTTGCCGCCATTGATCGAGGCAATATCGTCATCGGTGATGAAAATGCGGCGCAGGTCGATCGTGCTGCCAGCCGCGTTGGCAGCGCTGATCGTCATGCCGACAAAGCCATTGGCCGAGATTTCTTCGATACCGCTCAGCAAACCCGTATCGAGCTGAAGATTGGCGCCGTTCTGCGCGGCGTAGAGCGCATCATAACCGGCGCCGCCCTTATAGATATCGGGGCCACCGCTGATCATGAAGCTGTCGTCGCCTGCGCCGCCATTCAGGACATCGCGGCCCTTGCCGCCGGCCAGCGTGTCATTGCCCGCGCCGCCATCGATGATATCGTCACCATCGCCACCGGACAGGATATTATCTCCGGCGCTGCCGATCATCGTGTCGTTGCCGTCTCCACCATCGATATTGGCGATGTTCTGAAGCGTGATCGTGCTGAAATCCATCACATCATTGGCCGCAGTCCCGATGATCTGGGTGTTGAAAAATGCCGCGCCCGAAATCGTCTCGACATTGGTGATCGCGCCGAAGCTGATCCTGGCCCCTTCTTCTGCGGCGACGATCATGTCGTTGCCAAGGCCGCCATCGAAGCTGTCGAACCCGGCATTTTTGCTGACGTAGAAGATATCGTCCGCCGCGCCGCCGACCATGATGTCATTGCCAGTGCCGCCGTTGATGACATTGGCGACAAGCGCATTGCCGATGATGGTGTCGTTGCCGCCGCCGCCGAGAATCTGCCCGATGCCGGTCAGCACGACATTCGTGAAATCGAAGACATTGTCGCTCGAATCGCCCGAAATAGTGACGCCGACATAGCCGTTGGCCGAAATTTCCTCGATGCCGGACAGCATCTTGATGCCGATCGTCACATTGTCGGTCAGCGCCTTGATCGCGTCGTATCCGATGCCGCCGTCAATGCTGTCAAAGCCATGGCCCGTGCCGATGAGGAAGCTGTCGTTGCCGTCGCCGCCGGAGAGCGTATCATTGCCCGCATCGCCGGAAATGCTGTCATTGCCGCCCGCGCCGGACAGCACGTCTGCGCCGCCAAGGCCCGCAATGATCCAATCCTGATTGTCTGGGGCGGCAAATGTGTCTGCGCCCGAAGTTCCGGTATAAGTCGGCATGATGGATAGTCCCCGCTATGCGCCGCACCATACAGCGCGTCAGAATTCACGCGGCACAACATGGTGAATCAATGTGACGGGGCTGTTACGCGCCAGTGTAATCCGTATGAAATCAGCACGAATACGGCGCGATTTTCAAATAAAACGCACAGATGAAAAGCATAGCCCGTTTATAACAGGGTTAATTCAGGCTGCTTTCGCCCACCTTCGGCAATAGCGACAATCCCCACGGCGAGAACGGTCTGGTATCCGCTGAAGGGGCGGGAGTCATGCGCACGGACATATCGACATTTGCGGCATCCCTGGCTCCAGGCGCACGGTTGAGCGCCCCTGAGCTATAGAAAATATGTGCGCCGATCCGGCCGACGCGTGTCAGGCTGGGCGCCCAATACGGCGAGACATAGCTGGCATGATAATGCGTTGCCGCACCCACCCTGTCCGGTAGCCGGCCTTGCAACGCATCTTCGGCCACTGCGCGCGCGGCAAGGGTGATCCGGTCCGGCATCCGTTTCGCCAGAGATCCATCGCAGGTAAAGGTGAACTGGCAGCCGGTCCGCCGGGTCGATCCCTGATAGACGACACCGCACACCGTCTTGGGGTAGACGCCCGAACGCGCCCGGTTCAGGATAACCTGCGCCACTGCCTGCTGCCCGGCCAGTGGCTCCAGCCCCGCTTCATAGACGATAGCCTGCGCCATACAGCCCAGTTCCCGCTCATGCTCTGCCTGCGCGGCCTCCTGTATCGAAGGCGCATAGAGGTCTTGCGCGCGGGCATGGGATGACGCGAACGAGACAAGCGCGATAGCGGCGACACACCGCGTAGAGGATGAAACAGGCCCGCTCATAAATATGAGGGCTATCGTTCCCTATTGTGACAGTAATCTGACGATTCACTCGCCTTTTTTCTTATGCTCCAAAAGAGCACGGATCGGTCAGGACTGCGCCTTGCCCCTTTCCCATTCACGCTGCACTTGCTAAGGGAGCGCTCAATGGACACCTGCTAGCGAGCGCGGCCCTCCTCATGAAATTCGTCTCATTGCCCATTGCCTCTGTGCTGATGATGGCGTCGCTGGTGCCTTCTCTGGGGCACGGCACGAACGCGGCCTATGCGCAAGACCCCAGCGAATGGCGCGCGCCCGGCCCTGCGGGCAAGAGTAAGCCTGTAAAGCAGGAAAAAGCCCAGACGCTTGCAGCGTCCGCGCCCGAAGGAGCAACGCCTGCCCCCGCCGCCCCGGCGCAACGGGTCTATCGCATCGGCACTGGCGACAAGCTGAAGGTCACGATCTATAATAACGAAAAGCTTTCCGGCGACTATCCTGTGGGCGGCGATGGCAAGATAGGCCTGCCCATGCTGGGCCGCGTGGCCGTGGGCGGCCTCACGCTGGACGAGGTGAGCACATTGCTCATAGGGCGCCTGGCTGACGGATATTTCCTCAACCCCAATGTCACGGTCGATATGGCGGAATATCGCCCGGTCTATATCTTGGGTGAGGTACAGAAGCCCGGCCAATATCCCTACGCCGAGGGGATGACGGTTTACCGCCTTGTCGCGCAGGCGGGGGGCTATAGCTATCGCGCCAATCGCAAGAAGATGGACGTGCGGCCTGACAACGCCCCGAACAGCGAACCCCGTCACATCAGCGATGATGCGCTCGTGCAGCCGGGCGACACCGTGATCGTGCGCCAGCGTTATTTCTGAACGTCTGCCCGCACCGCTTCCACCACCTGAGACAACGCACCGAACCCTTGCGGCACAAAAAGCAGACTGACAGGAATATTGTTGGCGACGGCAGCACACTGGCGGAAATAAGGTGCTGAGCGGGGGCCGGACAGCGGCTCCACCCCGAATTTCGGCATATAGGAATAGCGCATCAGCGCCCCCAGCCGCTCTGCCGGATCAAGCGGGCTGATGCTGACATCCGCCTCGCGCTGTATCACATAGATATGTGACAAAGGCGTCGCGTGTCCGGCCCCTGCGTCTGCAAAGCGGAAGCGCAGCTTGGCTGCTTCAGCATGAACCGGCGCAAGCACATCGCCCGGCAACGGCTCCAGCGCAGCCAGCGCCGCACGCGAGAGCTTCATCGCCGGAAAGGCCGCGCGCACACGTATCGGCTCCACAACATCCAGCGCGATGACATCATCGCTCAGCACTCTGTAGCCCGCCTTGAGAAACGCCGCCGCCAGCGTAGACTTGCCCGCGCCATTATCCCCCACAAACAGCGCCGCCCGATCAGGCGCGATCTCCACCGCACTGCCATGCAGCACCAGATCGCCCCGCTGATGCAACAGCGCCGCCATCACCGGGCCGAGCAGAAACAGGCGAAGTACCGCGTGATCGACACCGGGAAGCAGATCGATTGCGATCGTGTTTCCGCCTCTGACAGAGAATTTGCCTATGCCCTGCCACGCGAAATAGGCCTCGCTCGGTGCAAACCGGGTCAACCGCCACTCGGTTGGCGGCGGCATCGGGCTATCGAGAGCACCCAGGCTGATGACGACATCCGGGGCAACGCCCGCCGCCGCGCCGGACAGAATATCCAGTTCTGGCAGATCGATCTTCGAGGCAATCGCAAGATCGAACGCGCGGTAGAGCGCCTGTTCAGGCGGCATGAGCCGTGTCGGCCTCCGCGTCCGCGCCTGCAACCGCTATGAACAGCCCGCTTTTCACCAGCGCATCGACAATGGCGCGCAGGTCTGCGTCAATATCGTCTGGCGCACCCTTGCAGGCCACATTCAACATTGCCCGAAGTGCGGAGAATGTGACGGGCTGACGCGCACTGTTCCATATGAGAGCGCCCGTGCGATTGAGCGTGAAGGATGCGCCATCGCGCGGATCAAACAACGCAAGGCCATCGCCCAGCGGGCAATCGACCGCATCCGGGCTGATGCGATAGAGGCTTTCGTCCTTACAGGCTTGGGCTGGGTAAGGAGGGTCTGCGTGCAATTCCATAGCTTTGGGGATAACCCTGACGGTGCCACTATCCGTTGGCGTAGAGGCCGCGCTCAGGACGCAAGACGGTTGTTGGACCAGTCCTGAGGATCACCCGGTTCATAGGCCTTGGGAGCAAGGGTCACGCCCTGCTTTTCCAGTTCCGCCACAATGTCTGCAATCGCGGCTACGCGCACCAGCGCGGGCGGCACATAGTCAAGCTGATCCTGAACGTTAAAGTCGATCATGTCCGGTCTCTTCAGAAATGCGGGCCAATTTTCGCGGTATTGCCATGCACATTCGGCCTCAAGGCATCATGCGCGCACCAATACCCTATTCAAACTCGCAACCCGATTATACATCCCGATGCATGGCTGATGCATGACGATCAGAATGGTTCAACGGAATTCCCAGTATCTATCGAATATGACTCTTTTGCGTCATTACCCCTGATTCACGACGAAGCGATTTCACCGACAGTCGCCCCAGATGCGCTTGACCCAGAACCGTCAGATAGTGGCAATCATGCTGTAGCAATGCTTCGTTAGCGATCACCTCAGCGCAGCTCAGACCAATGTTCTGCGATCGTGATGAGATGGAAGACGCTGATATGACGCACCTGCGCTTGCCGATCCATATGGTTGAAAAGCCCTGGGGGCGCGATGATCTGCCTGCGCCCTTCGTCGCCCCGCGCGGCCAGCGCATCGGCGAGATATGGTTCACTCCGCCGCCAGAGCTGGACCGCCTTCTGATCAAATACATCTTCACCAGCGAGAAGCTCTCGGTCCAGGTCCACCCGTCGGACGCCCAGACCGAAGCAATGGGGATCGGGCGGCAGGGCAAGGAAGAATGTTGGCTGGTCATTGCCGCACAGCCGGGCGCGCGCCTTGGCATCGGATTCGACCGGGAATATAGCGAAGACATGCTGCGCGCTGCCGCGCTCGATGGGCGGATCGAGCATATGCTGCAGTGGCACACGGTACAGCCCGGAGATTTCTTTTATATCCCCGCCAACACGGTCCACGCCATTGGCGCAGGCGTCAGCCTGATCGAGGTTCAGCAGAACAGCGACATCACCTACCGCCTTTATGACTATGGCCGCCCGCGCGAACTGCATCTCGATGCCGCACTCGCAGTGGCAAGACGAACGCCTTATGATGCCGCGCGCCATGCCCGCATGGGCACTTCGGGTGAAATGATGCTGGTATACGGCCCGCATTTCGCGCTGGCACGGCTGGCAGGGCCACCTTCCGGTGAGCTTGCAACAGCCTTTGCGCACGCTCCATTTTATGTGATGCCTGTCTCAAAAGCGCTCGGCATGCGTGGAGGCGTCATCTCATCGGGCGAATGTGCTTTTGTATCAGACATCAAGCACCTTCATTTCCCGCAGGACTGCATAGCGCTCATCGCTCAGCACAGCGGCGGCATGGGCCAGCCTGCCCCCCGCAACGAAGACTATACATCGCATGTGATGTGATCAGGGTCAGGCCCGATCAATCGCAGCGCGCAGAATCAAACCAGACAAGTCACGCGCGACCGTTTATCTGCGCGCTTTAAGGCAATTTTTACTCAAATGCCGCATGCGACTTTGCAGAGATGTGCCGTGTAATGCACTGAAAATGCTGCATTATCTGTAACAAAACTGTCATATTGCGAGGGCGGGCGTGGAAATTCGTAAGCTGGTTACAGTGTCAGCGCTGATCATGATCGTGCTGATGGCGCTGGGGATCGTCTGGGGGACGGTCCGCATCAACGAAATTCGGATGGGCGGGCCTATCCAGACCAATATTCAGAGCGCATCGGACCTGATTGCCGATATTATTCCACCCTCCGCTTACGTCATCGAGCCGTATCTTGAAGCTGCCCTGCTGGTGCAGGAACCTGCCAGTCTGGCCATGCATGAGAAGCGGCTGAAGGAGTTGCGTGCCGAATATGACGCCCGCCATGCCTATTGGAAGGCCCATTCTTTCGATCCGGTCCTGCATGAGCGCATCACCCATGCGACCCACGACACGGCGATGCAGTTTTGGGAGGCGCTGGACACCAAGTTTTTGCCGGCCGTCCGCTCCGGCGACCGCGAAGCCACCGACCGCGCCTTCTGGCACCTGACCACCGCATTTGATGAGCACCGCCAGGCCGTAATCAACACCGTGACGCTCGCTACAGACTATCAGGAGCGGTTGAGAGAGAATGCCGCGCAACGCCTCCGCGCGACGATGGTGGTGCTTGGTATGTT
Source organism: Sphingobium fluviale (assembly GCF_004122115.1). Taxonomy (GTDB): domain Bacteria; phylum Pseudomonadota; class Alphaproteobacteria; order Sphingomonadales; family Sphingomonadaceae; genus Sphingobium; species Sphingobium fluviale. The sequence goes on along the minus strand of NZ_SBKP01000003.1, from coordinate 150,884 downwards.
GGTGGTGAGCCTTTTTGTGCTGGTGCTGGCCTTTTGTGGCATCGTGCGCTGGCGCGTGTTGCGCCCTATCGTCAATCTTTCACAGCAGATGGACAGGATGGCGACCGGTGACATGCGGTTCGATGACATATCCGCCGGGCGGCGCGACGAGATAGGCGCGATCAATCGCGCGCTGGGTGGTATTGTCGGCTATGTGCGCACCAAGGCCGAAACAGAGGCGCGCGCAGCCATGGAAATACAGCAGAAAGTGGTCGCAGAGCTGGGCGCCGGGCTGGACCGGCTTCGCCAGGGCAAACTGGGATACCGCATCCCGGATGATTTCCCGCACGACTATGAAGCGCTGAGAGAGGATTATCACAGCGCTGTGGAATCCGTTGAAAGCGCCATAAGTCATGTTCATGTCGCTACACAGGCACTCAACGCCAGCGCGAATGAAATCGGCACCGCCACCCACGACCTTACCCAGCGCACCGAGATGCAGGCAGAGAATCTGCAAACCATTTCCGCCACCACCCGGCAACTTGCAGAGCGGGCGCAGCAGGCGGTGATATCCTCACGCCATGTATCCAGCATCGTCGACGAGGTTCAGCAGCAGGCGGATACCAACGAACATGTGGTGAGCGAGGCTATCACCGCCATGGGCGAGATCGAGCGAAGCGCCGCCTCCATAACCCGGATCACGAATGTGATTGATGGCATCGCCTATCAGACCAACCTGCTGGCTCTGAATGCCGGCATTGAGGCGGCGCGTGCGGGGGATGCGGGCAAGGGCTTTGCTGTGGTTGCCACTGAGGTCCGCGCGCTGGCTCAACGCTGCGCAGATGCTGCGCGTGAAATCAAGGAGCTGATCGGCGAGAGCAGCGAGCATATCGGCGGCGGCGTGGCGCTGGTCCGTCAGTGCGGAGATGCCTTTCAGGCGATAGTCGAGCGCGTCGGCCATGTATCAGGGCTGATCGAGGGCATTGTGGGCGCGGCAGCGGATCAGGAAAGCGGGGTCCGGCATGTCGACGAAGCGATCCGGTCCATCGACCGCATGACGCAGCAAAACGCATCCATGGGCGAAGAATGTACCGCCACTGCCCGCGCCCTCAAGGTCGAGGCGGACAAGCTGCGCGAAATGGTGGCGCGATTTGAAATGAGACCAGTAGAGAGCGAGGATGCCGCGCCCGATCATGCAACGCCGGACTGTGCCTTGCACGCAGCATAAGGCGGTTATCGGGGCATCCGGCCAAGTCACGGCAGTGTCATATTGCGGGTGAACAAGCGACCCGACGTCAGCACTGCCAAGGCCAGACCAGCCCCTGTTTATGAACATCCACGCTTTTGTCATATCCTGGAAGGGAAAGCATCGGAAAGCCTCCGCCATTGCCTGCGCCCTGTCTGGCGCAGTGGAACGCCTCTCGATCGTGTATTCAGACCCTGAAGATGATCAGCCTGACGCCGAATGGGGCACACTTGTGAGGCGGAGTGACACCCTGTTCTGGGCAGACAAGTTTCAGGCATGCCTCAAGGAGTGCGACGACTCTTCGCTGATGCTCGTGATCCACGCAGATTGCGAATGTGCTGACTGGCGCGCGCTGGTGATGCGCTGCCGCGCCGCTTTCGAGACTGTCGGCAATATCGGCGTATGGACCCCGCGCACGACCGGCACACCCTGGCGCCTGCAACGGACTGGCATGGGCCGCCTGCCGGGCGGCCCCTATCATCGCGTGGCGCAGACAGACGGGCTGGTCTTCGCTCTTTCGCCAAGGCTGCTGCCGCGCATGCGCCGGGCGGAGTATAGCCGCAATCTTTTCGGCCTGGGTATCGACTGGATGTTTGTCTGCGCAGCCTATGCAAGCGGTCTGGTGGCCATTGCGGATGAAAGCGCGATGGTGCGGCACTGGATTTCCCGTGGCTATTCCGTGCCCGAATCCCGCTTGCAGATGCGCGATTTCCTTGCGCAATTGACGGATGAAGAACGCAAGGTTCATGAGCAGCTGGTGGCGTATATGCGCCCCGCCAAACGGCTGTCCAACCTGCTATATCGGGCAGAATATCAGCGCCAGAGACTTAGCAAACTGGTTCGGCGGGTATTTTGGGCCGCTGCCTGACTGGCATCACCCAGCCGTGATCTGAACCAGAGCGGCTGCGTTAAACCTGAATCAGTCCGCCCGCTTTTCCATCAGAGTTGCGGCCACTCGATAGGTGCGCTCGTTATCCACATCGATCGCGTGGCGTCCATCGGCAAGGACGACCGGAACGATTCGCAGCCCAAAGCGCCTGCCCAGCCGGGCAAGCGCATCCGCAAGGCTGAGCCGCCCCAGCGCCATCAACGCCACATTCACCAGCCCGACAGCCCCGATAAGCCGGCTCTTTTTCTTGGCAAACTGCCCGCCCGAACGAAAACTTTCTGCCGCGCGCAACGCATCGCTGCCTGCAAACGCATAAAGGTTGCAGTTGGAATAGGCATCATCCCGAAACCGGTAAAAGCGCCGCTGCCCATCGGGATGCGCGGCCTTCACAGACTGTTCTGTCGCCATCGCGATGGCCACGTCATCTCCGCGCTGAACCGCCTCGACCATCTGGAAAACCGCCGCAGGGCTGAGCAGCACATTGTCCGCCGTGGTGACGATGATCGGGCCTGTAACCCCCTGCGCGGCTGCAAACACGCTGTCCGCCAGATTATCGGCAGCCGTCACATATTCAACCGCGGTAGACAGGCCTGCCAATATCTCGGCAAGCGGGCCGTGCATGTCTGGTTCCACCACGATGCGCAGCCGGGCAATGCCGGGTGTGGAGGCCAGAGCGCGCGCCACATGCGCAATCATCGGCGCGCCGCCGATCGGCACCACGCATTTGTGGGAGAGGCCAGCCCCCTGCGCCAGAGGATCTACAGTTCCCGCCCTTTGCGCCGCCAGGATTACGGCGCAGAAACCCACCTCAAGCGGCAAGGGTATAGGCTCCTTCCATCAGCCCCTGACGGCAGAGGCTTTCGGCAAGGATGGTCTCGATCAACTGGTCATGGCTCCAGCCGATCTGGCTGGCGGCGATGGCTATGGTTTTGCGGGACCAGAGATTGCAGTTGAGGTTCACCTCCATGAAGCGCAGCTCGCCGGTGGCTGCGTCCAGCCGGAACTCGAACCGGCCATAGTCAAAAGGCGTGAAGTCGGCCATGATGAGGCGGGTCTGGCGCAACGCCTCGGCGTTAATCTGTGCATCCGCCAGCGGCCTGATCTCATAGGCCTGATTGGAGACAAGATTGCGCTTTTCCGCATATGTGCGCAAATAACCGGGGTCTTCCTGTTCGACGATCTGCACCGGCAGAATGAATGGCTTCCCGTCTATCGTGACAACCGGAACTTCCACATCATGGCCGGGTATAAACGGCTCCACAATGGCGTCATGCCCCTCGGCATGAAGCGCAACAACCGCGTCCCGAACCTCGTCCCAACCATATGCCGAAGTGATCCCCCAACTCGCCGAGGACGCATTGGGCTTGACGACATAGCGCCCGGCGACAGGCAGCATCGCGCGGTCCATCGGCGCACCCTTGCGGAAGATGGCCCAGCGCGCGGTCGGCAACCCGTGGTGAACAGCCACCAGTTTGGAAAGATGCTTGTCGTCCGACAGACCCCTGACAATGGGGCTGGCACCAAGATAGGCAATGCCCATCCGCTCGCACAGCAACGGCAGGAGCATCTCAGAGTTCAGGAATCCGCCCCGGTTGAGCAGGGGGAAAACGAAATCGGCATCCGTATTTTCGAACAACGCGGTATAGCTGTCTGCCAGACGGAGATTGACGTTCATCCGCTCCAGACATCTGCGCATTTCCAGATGATAGGTGGCGTGTGTACCGTCTTCGGGGTGCAACCCGCCTTTCCAGTAGACATGCTTGGCAACCAGCATGATCTTCAAATTCTGCTTTGCAGAGTGCGGCAGAGTGCGCGGCGCGCAATGGCTGACCATAAAATTTCCCGAACATTTCGCGCCTGCCATAGGCGCTGGTTGTTCGACTGAAATTAGTCAGTCTCTGTGACAGAGAGGTGACGGATCGGTTATACCTAAGTGACATATGGGCTTTGGATCACAGCCGTGCGAGGTGCCAGGCAAGCAGCTCTCCATAGCGCCCCTCGCCCAGGCCGCGCCGCGCCGCGCGCTGTGGCATCAGCACGCCCGGCTTGCCGTTGCCTTCCAGCAACACGGGCCCGTCTGGTGTCAGCGCCATATCCCAGCCGATAAGCCTGTATTCCGCAAACCCCAGCAGATGGGCGCGCCCAACCAGCGCCAGCGCCTCTTCCCAATGGACGAGAACATGCCCGGCTATCGGCGCCTGCGTGACGGGATGGACCAGATAATCGCCCCCGCCATACCCCCTGGAGGCAAGGCCCAGCGTGCCCGTGCCGAGGTCAATCGGTGCGATCAATCCGCCTGCCTTCATATTGTCGACACTGGCGGCAGGGTCTGATGGACACCGAAAGGTTGCACTCACCGGCTCAGCCACGCCCTGCTCGTTGATCATCGTCACGATGCGGGCCGTCGGCAGGGCAGACAGCGCAAGGCCGTCAAGCGAGCTGTGGCAGGACAAGCGCGGCTGAACCACCAGCTTTTGCCCTTTGCCCGGCTGTACCGCCGAAAGTATCCGCCTCAGCGATGCCTCGTCCGCCACTGCGCCCAGCATGCGCACCCCGTCGCCGCCCTCGCCGTCTGCTGGCTTCAGGACAAGCTCCCGGCCGCCGGGCGCGGCGCATACCATCACTCCGGTCGCATCCATCTGTGCAATCGTTGCGGCATGGGGAAGCCCCGTTTCTGCGCACCGCTCCGCAAAGCGAAGCTTGTCTGCAAGGACACATGCCGGCTGCCAGCCCGCAGGGTTCAGCAGCTTGTTGATCCCCGCATCTTCAAAGCGGCGGATATATCCATCCATCTCCTCCGCGCGTTCGATCCGAAAGAGCGCAATATCATTGGGATCGACAAATCGGGCATGGGCGATGGCGCGGGCGCGCTTGCTCCAGCCCCTGTCCAGCCCATGCCGTTTGCGGACCTGCGCCGCCCTCACGGGTATCCATGCGTGAAACGCCAGCGCGATGAAGGCATCGGCAATTGCCCTCGCCACTCCGCGCCTGTGCGCCCGCGCCGCATAATGAGCGCGCAGGAAAGGGGCGCTCGCAGGCGAAATAATACCCGGAAAAAGGGACCATGCCTTTTTCCAGTAATAGCGTCTGTCATATCCAGCCATGGCACCCCTTTAGCGGTCCACATTTCTGTCGCTAATATGACATTTTAACGTCCCATAGCGCCTGCATGGCCAAGATCATCATCTATGTGCATGATTTCCGCACCAGCGGCGTTGTGAAGGACAGCCTGATGCTGGCGGGGCACTGCGCGCAAAGCCACGAGGTTACGCTGGTAGCGGGCTATGGCGGCGGCTTTCTGGAGGAGGAGGCGCGCAGCGGCGGCTATGCCGTGCATGTCTTGCACACAGGCACGCCCCGCGCGCCTAGCCGGCTGCGCGCCGCCCCCGCGCTCAGGCGCTGGCTCAAGGCGCAGGGAAAGTGTGTGATTGTTTCCATGGGCAATATGGGCCATGCCACGCCCTATTGGGCCAGCCGCGGTCTGCCGCATGTGCGCAAGGTCTATCGCATCAGCAACGAGATAAAGCGCGCGGACGGGCTGCGCGGACGAATGCGGACGATATGGATGCGCCGCCTGATCGCCGATGCCGACTGCATGCCGCTGGTCGGTGCTGCGCTTTCTGCCAACCCGCTCTTTGCCGATGCGCTGCATCGCGGCGTTGCCATCCAGATGGCGAGCGGCGTGGATAGCGCATCAGCGCAGGAAATGGCGCGCGCTCCCGCCCCGCACCCCTGGCTTGAGGACACCATTCCCGTGGTGCTCGGCATAGGCCGCCTGCGCCCGCAGAAGAATTTTGGCCTGCTCATTGAGGCGGCAGGCCTTCTGCGGCGGGAGAGAAATCTGCGGCTGGTGATACTCGGCAATGGATCGGCCGAGGAACAGGCGAGCCTGCAACAGCGCGCGACAGACAACGGCCTCGCCGGTTCCTTCCTGCTCGCCGGTGAAACGGATAATGTGTTCAGCTGGCTATCCCGCGCGGCTGCTTTTGCTCTGCCTTCGCGCTGGGAAGGATCGTCGGTCGCCTTGCTTGAGGCGATGGCAGTCGGCACGCCGGTGATCGCCTCGCGCCTTGCAGGAGACGCAGCGGAAGTTCTGGAGCATGGGCGCTATGGGCTGGTGTTCGATGGAGAGAGCGCCAGCGCGCTGGCCGCCGCGATTGCACTCCAGCTCTCCGGTGATGCTGTAAAGCCCGGCGCGCGCGCAGAGCACTATCCGCCCCCATGGGATCGCTACCGCACTCTGATCGAGGGCGTAGATCCCTGAGATAGCCGAACAGGATGGCGGCAAATATGGTCGGGGAGACAGGATTCGAACCTGCGACCCTCTGCTCCCAAAGCAGATGCGCTACCAGACTGCGCTACTCCCCGTCTGCGTGTGGTCAATCGCAGCAATGTCGGCGATGCGCGGGGCGCGCCGCCGAGAGCGCGCCTATGTCACCACACACCCTGCGCTGTCAAACAAAACCGGGACGGACGGGAGGCCCGGCGCTCATCCTGCCGCTCAGAGGTGGCTCAGATCCATCTTCTTGCCGTTGGTGATCACGACCGGATCGCCTACCCTCACGGCGGCGAACAGCTTTTTGGCGAAGGGCTTGGGTATGCCGATGCAGCCATGCGTCGCGCTGCCCCATTTGACGTTGCTGGCGTGAATGAACACGCCATCGTTGGTCAGGCGCAGGCCATAGGGCATTGGCGCGTTGTCATAGAGGTTGGAGACATGATCGATGTCCTTCTCCATGATCGGATAGGTGCCGACAGGCGTGGGCTTGTCCGTCGCGCCATAGAGGATGACGGCAACGCCGATCTCATACCCGCCGCGAAAGACGGAGAGCGTCTGCGCCACCATATCGACCGTGACGACGATCGGGCCGGGCGGCACCCCGGCATCGTCCCACACCCAGTCGCCATGATCGAGCGGGCCTTTGATATCGAGCACGCGCTTGACGGTGAAGGGTGACTGCGGGGCGGCAGGAGCCTTTGCGGTGGCCGGTTTTGCGGGTTCGGGCGCTGGCGCTTTGGGCGCTGGAGCAGCCACAGCAGGCTTGGCCACAGGCGCAGGCGCAGGCTCGGCCCCTCCCCCTCCGCGAAACAGCCCTTTGCCCGCAACAACAACCACAAGCAGCATCGCACCGGCCATCGTGCCGATGAATATCCTGCGCGCAGTGGTTTTCGAGACGGTGCGTTTGGGCATAGGTATTCCCGATCAGGTCAGGAAACCCAATCTTTCAGCAAGGCGCGCAGCTTGTCCAGCGCTGCCTTCTTGATCTGGCACACCCGCGCCGCGCCGATGTCCAGCGTCGCGCCGATTTCCTCAAGGTTCATTTCCTCGACGAAATAGAGCTGCAGCACCATCGCCTCGCGCTCTGGCAGCTTGCCGATGCACAGGCCCAGCGCTTTTTTCAGCGATTCGCGCTCCATCACATCGTCGGCGCGGTCTTCAACATCCGCGAACCACATCGACTGATCGGAATAGACCTCGTCAATGCTGTGTTCCTGAACGAACTCGGCGGCGTCGGCCAGCTCGCGATATTCAGATGGCGCAAGCCCCATCTCGGCAGACATCTCCGCCTCCAGCGGCACCCGGCCCAGCTTTTGCTCCAGCCGCGCCCGCACACTGGCCAGCTCCTTGCGCTTCGCCATGCCAGAGCGGCAGAGCGTGGCGTGGCGGCGCAGATGATCGATCATCGCGCCACGGATGCGCATCTGGGCATAGGTCGCAAAGCCGAAGCCGCGATCCTCATATCCATTGGCCGCCTCTACCAGCGCAACCATGCCGATCTGGAGCAAATCCTCGATTTCGATAGCGTTGGAAACCCGGCCGTGCACATGCCACGCGATCTTGCGGACGAGCGGCATATACTGGCGCGCCAGCCGCTCAGGGCTTTGGACCCCGGCCTTTCGGCCATAGGTCAGCGCCTCTCCATCCGCTCCGATCCTGTTCACATACATAAGTGGCTATTGCCCCCGCGTTCCCGTAATCCCTTGTAACCGCAATTGGTTATGCAATCCTTTCACGCAATATTCCTGGCGCGCCGGGCACCGGATCATGCCGGGGCCGCTCTGCGCCGCCCACCACCGCAAACACCTCGACCGGCTTGCCGTCCGGGATTTCGAGGAAGGACAGCACGGGCGTTTCCGGCAGATGCGGCTTGAACAGCCGGGCCAGCGCCGCGCGCGCCACCGGCGAGGTGACGATGGCGAAATTGCGCGCCTCGGCCATCAAAGGCCGCGCGGCGTGGATCACGGCATCGGTGATTCGCTCGCTCAAGGCGGGTTCGATCGGATGCTTGGCATCGCCCGCCACCCGCATCGCCTGCGCCAGCAAGCCCTCCAGCTCGCCATCGAGCGTGATGACCGGCAGCGGCATCTTCACCGGCACCAGCGTCTGGATGATGAGCGAGCCGATGCGCTGGCGCACCGCCTCCACCAGTTGCTCGTGGGTCATATCGGGCCGGTAGGCCGCGACCATTGCCTCGCAGATGCGGCGGAAGTCCTTCAAGGGGATGCCCTCGCCCAGCAGCGCGCGGCACAGAGCCGCCACCTGCGCGAGGTTGAGCAGCGCGGGCGTAAGGCCATCGACCAGTTGCGGCGCGTTTTCCTTCAGCGCATCCAGAAGCTTGCGCGCCTCGTCCATGCCGAACATCTCTGCCGCGTTCATCGCGATGAGCTGGTTCATATGGGTCGCCACCACGGTCGAGGGGTCGACCACGGTATAGCCCGCCACCACCGCCTCGCTGCGCTGCTCCGGGCTGATCCACACGGCATCGAGGCCGAAGGTCGGGTCTTTCGCGGGCTTGCCCTGCACGGTCGCTTCGAGTGCACCGCTATCAAGCGCGAGCAGGTCTTCGGGCCAGATTTCATCCTCGCCCACGATCACGCCGCCGATGCTGATGCGATAGCTGTTAGGCTCCAAGGCCAGATTGTCTTTCACCCGCACCATCGGGATCACAAAGCCCAGCTCTTTCGACAGCTGCTTGCGGATGCCGGTGATGCGGCCCATCAAGGGGGCGCCCTTGCGGTCGTCAACCAGCCCGATCAGGCCATAACCGATCTCAAGACCCAGCACCGCGCCTTCGGAGACATCATCCCACTCTATATTGGCGGGGTTTTCCGGCTCGGCGGGCGGAAGCGGAGCGGAGGCGACTTCCTGCGCCTTTTTGCTGAGGCGCCACGCGACATAGCCCGCACCCGCCGCAGCGGAGAGGATCATCATATGCGGCATGCCGGGCAACAGGCCAAGGATGCCGAGGATCGCGGCGACCGGAGTCCATGCCCGCGCGCTGCCGAACTGGCTGGCGATCTGGCCCGAAAGATCATGCTCGCTCGCGACACGGGTGACGATGCTCGCCGCCGCTATCGAGAGCAACAGCGCCGGGATCTGCGCCACCAGCGCGTCGCCGATGGCGAGGATGATATAGGTCTGCGCCGCTTCGGAGAGGGACAGCCCATGGCTCACCATGCCCAATATCATGCCGCCGACGATGTTGATGACGAGGATCAGCACACCGGCAATCGCGTCGCCCTTCACGAACTTGCTGGCACCGTCCATCGAGCCATAAAAGTCCGCCTCGGTGGAAACCTCGACCCGGCGGGCCTTGGCTTCATCGGGGGTGAGCAGCCCGGCGTTCAAATCCGCATCGATGGCCATCTGCTTGCCCGGCAACGCATCCAGCGTGAAGCGGGCAGACACCTCGGACACGCGGCCCGCGCCCTTGGTGATGACGACGAGGTTGATGATCATCAGGATCGAGAAGACGAACAGGCCGACGACATAATCGCCGCCGATGAGGAAGTGGCCGAATGCCTCGATCACGAGGCCCGCCGCGTCCGCGCCCGTATGCCCATCGACCAGCACCACGCGGGTTGAGGCAACGTTCAGGGCAAGCCGCATCAAGGTGGCGAACAGCAGCACCGTGGGGAAGCTGGAGAAATCGAGCGGTTTGGCTGCATTGAGCGCCACCATCAGCACCGCCAGCGAGATCATGATGTTGCCGATGAAACCGATGTCGAGAATGAAGGCCGGCACCGGCACCACCATGAACATCACCAGCAGCAGCGTAGCGACGGGTAACACCGCCCCCCGCGCCGCCTGTATCCACACTTTGCCGTTCACTTCGCTGCGTGTCATGAGCAGAAATTACCTTTTGTCGTTATCGGCCAAGGGTGGCAAGCATGAGATAGGCGAGCCGCGCGGTCTGCGGCTGTGGGCGGATCAGATCTTCCGCCGAGATGGAATTTTGCAGGCGCTGGGTCTGTTCGCGCGCAAAGTCAGAGGGGTTTTCATCCTCCAGCGCGGCGGAAGCGTCCGCTAGGTCGGCATTGCGCGCGCGCACGGCAAGCCAGTCTGACGGCGCGACCGTGTTGCCCGCATCCAGCGCGCCATCCGCGCCCCGGTTGAGGCGCGCGGCAAAGCTGGCGCGAATATCGGCCAGGCTGCGCGCATTGCCCGCCTTGTCATAGAAAATGCCACGGTTCGCCCGCGCGGCAGATGGAAACAGCGCCGCTCCCGATGCCGAAGGATTGCGATCATGCACCTCAAGAAACTTGCCCGCGCCGCCCACGCCGAGGAAATGCGCCAGATAAAGGTCCACCGGCTGCGCCTCGCGCCCCAGCCTCGCCTCCAGCGCCGCCTTGTTGTCCGCCGCATGTTGCGCGGCCATCACCGATGCGGTTTCGGGGTGGTTGCGCAGATCGAGGATTTGCTGACGCAGCTCTGGATCGGCGACATAATATTGGCCGCTTGAGCTTTGACCGATGGCGTTCGCCGCCCAGCCGAGGCCATATTGGTGGCCGTGCTGGTTGATGACGCCGAGCCAGCTCTGGTCGATAAACTGATAGAGGCCAGTCGCGGACGACGTGCCCGCCTTCGCCGTGGGATTAAGGCTGCTCTCCATCTTCGCCTGGCCGAGCAGATAGCCGAAATCCACGCCCGTCCGCTGGCTCGCGAGGGCAATCGCATTGGTGACGCGGCTCCTGGTAGAGCCTGCCCCGTCGATTCCGATATTGGCAAAATTTGCCATGAATAACAGTCCCCGTGCCCGCGGGGGTCCCGACCGCGAGCAGGGCCATTAAACAGCCGAGATGCCAAAGATATGGTTAACGCGCGTTGATAAACGTGCGCAGGGCATGCACTTATCCGCTAGTTAGCGATTGTAGGTGAGTGTAGCGTTCTCTGCGCCAGTCTGCGCGAGCAGCGAAATGCGCTGGCGCACAGTGTCTGACGCAAGATTGGCGCGCACCCGCGCCGATTCGATCAGGGGCTTGAGTGCCTCGATTTTTGCCTTTAGGGCCGGGTCCATCTGCCACGCACCCTGCGCGCGCACTTCATCTGTCGCTGCCTTCACCACGGCGGCAGCGGCATTGATCGTGCTGGCGTCATAGGTGTCCAGCGCGCGGCGCAGCTCTCCGAACGCTTCGTAAAGCTTGTCGAGAGAGGCTATGCCGCTCGCCATTATTCGCCCAGATCGAGAGCGATCATGCGCTCGGCGATTTTCGCAGCGTTTACAGGATAGTTGCCCGCGGCAATGGCTTCCTTGATCGCCAGCACCTTGTCGAAATCAACCGGCGCGCCTTCGGCGGCCATGTTGCGGATCGGGGTGGCGTTGCTGGACGCGACAGCGGCCACGGCATTGCCATGGCCGATCTTCTCGGCGGCCTTGCTCTTGCCGTTCTCGCGCACGGAGCCGAGAGCGACAGGCGTTCCAAAGGAGGGGCCAACAGATTTGATCACTTCACTGTCCTTTCCGACTTGCGATCTTAGATACGACAAGTTTCAGAAATCTTTAAATCCGCAAAGGCGTTTTTACTGAAAGCGATCCGGCGCGCGAACGATGCCCGTTTCCTGCACCCGCGCCATCACGGGATCAGACTTTTTGTCCTCGCGCACACGGATCATGTCTCCCGCCGCGCCATCCTCATCCGCGATCATCATGCGCGTTACCATGAAGGCGCTGCCACCGGCGACAAGCTGCACCGGGTCGCCCCGTTTAACGACGACTTGCTTTTGCATGGCGGCGGGGCGCCCCTGCGCGGCTTGCGGCTGTGCCTGATTGAGCGGCACGCGGATGCGCCAGCCCAGCGGCTTGCACTCCACCATCGCCGCGCCAAACACCGGGCCGGTAACATCCGGCACCTGCGGACAGGCGGCGAGCTTCAGCCTGCGGTCTACCGGAGAGATCGCGCCACCGGGCGCGCCGATGTTCGCGCCGACCGTCATCGCCACGATGCTGTCCAGCCGGTCGAGATTCTCGAACGGCTGGGCATAGGCTGCGGCGGCGGCGAGGCCTCCGGCGGCAAGGATGGCAATCGTTTTGGCATGGGTGCTGCGCACGCTGAACTCTCCTGACAGAAACTCTGTCTGGATTTAAGCAAGCTTCGTGCCAGATTGGCGTCTTTATTTGGCGCGGATGAGGATCTGCTGGCCGGTGCGGCTTTCGGACTGCTGATCCAGCCCGCGAATGACGATGCGGTCGCGCGCGATGCCATGCGCCGCCAGCGCACGCGCTGTCGCGCCGAGGCGTGCCGCCGCCAGATCCCAGCTGTCAAACCTATTTGTGTCTGAATCCAGCCCGATAGAGCGGATTTCTATGATGCTGTGGTTGGTCCGGTAACGCTCCGCCAGCGCCGCCACCGCCTGCTCCCCCGCCGGGGTAAGCAATGCCTCACCGGGCTGAAACAGGCTACGCGCGGCAAGGCGGTCCATCTGCGCCGCCGGGGCACCAAACTCCTGCGCCACGCCGCTCACCACCTCGCGCTGGCGGCCATTGCTCGCCTGCAGTAGCACGAAAAAACCGAGCAGCAGCAACGCCAGATCGGCAAAGCTCAGCGCCCAGCGGTTCCGGCGGCCAGCGGCGATAGCCCGCGCCTTCATGCAACCTCGCGGATCGAGGCGCGGCGCACGGGAGCCGTCTCGCGCCGGGCTACCCGCAGCATCCGCTGGCACAGCTCGGTCTGCCACGCCAGCTCTCGCTCAGAGAGGTCTGAGAGACGGGTCGCGACCGGTGCCGCAACCAGGTTCGCCAGCACCACACCATAGAGCGTCGTGAGCAGCGCCAGCGCCATTGCCGGGCCGATCTTCGCAGGATCGTCCATCCCGGCAAACATGCCAACGAGGCCGATGACAGTGCCCGCCATGCCAAGCGCGGGGGCGACATCCGCCACAGAAAGCCAGAATTTATGCACGGCTTCGTGGCGTGAGCGCCGGTCGGCCAATGCCTGCTCCGCCCACATCTCGAACCGGTCCACCGTCTCGGTATCGGCGAGCTTGCGAATGGCGAGGGCAAGGAACGGGTTGGCCGCGCGCACACGGTCTGTGCACTGCAGGCCGCGCAGCTGCGCCACATGATCCACGCGCGTCATCGTAGCGCGGGCAAGCAGCATGTCCCGCTCCGGGTCTGCGCGCCACAGTGCGGGCAGCGCCATAAAGCTGTGCGCAAAGGCCTTCGCCCCGTTTTGCATCAGCGCGATGAGTGCGCAGCCAAGCAGCATGATGCCCAGCGTGATTGGATTGAGAAGATGTGTCAGCAGTTGCATCATTCGGCCTCTTTGCGCGCATCATACCGGGCACAATTTACCAAAGCGCGTAGGGTTATGCTTAACGAGCGGCAAAAATTTGCCGCCCTGAGGCAAAATGATGCCGCGCTTGCCGGAGCAACCGCCCCCGCAAACCCGGCTAACCCCAAAACCCACGTAAATTCGCCATTTACGACAAATTGGCACGGGCCTTGCTTTTATCATGACGGATGAACCTGCCCGGCAATCCATAGGGGTAGAACGGCGGGTTCGGAGCGAAGTTTAGAGGGTTGATCGGAAAAATGGGACTGGAAGATGCACTGTTTGGCCTGCACGGCAAGGCGCTGGAGCTACGCTCGCAACGCCTGAGCCTGCTCGCCTCCAACATCGCCAATGCTTCCACGCCGGGATACAAGGCGCGGGACATTGATTTCGAGGCCGCGCTGCGCGACGCCACAGACAAGGGCGAAAGCGCGTCCCAAGCCGCGACCGCCGCGATGGGATATCGCATCCCGCTGCAACCCGCACTCGATGGCAACACGGTGGAACTCAACACAGAGCAGACGCTCTTCGCCGAAAATGCGGTCAAATATCAGACCACCCTCTCCTTTCTGGAGGGTCGCCTCAACACCATCACCCGCGCCCTGAAAGGAGAATGACCATGGCTGACATGCCCATGAACGTCTTCGATATTGCCGGCCGCGCCATGTCTGCCCAGCTGGTGCGGCTAAACGCCACCGCTTCCAACATGGCCAATGCTGGCGCCGTCACCGGCAGCGAGAAACAGGCTTATCGCGCGATCCGCCCGATCTTCCGCACGGTCACGGAAAGCCCCGGCATCTCCACCGTCAAGGTCGAGAGCGTGGTGACGACCGACGCCAAGCCGGTAAGACGGCATGACCCCAACCATCCGCTTGCGGACAAGGACGGCAATGTCTGGGAAGCCGCCGTCGACAGCAGCACCGAACTGGTCGACATGCTCGAAGCCTCCCGCATGTATCAGAACAATGTGCAGGTCTTGCAGACCGCAAAATCCCTCATGCTTGACACAGTTAGGATGGGCAAATGACCGTAACCGCCACTAATATCAACGGCACCACCACCTATGTGGGCAGCGCCGAAAGCCTGAATCAGGCCTCCACCGGCGTCACGCAAAAGAGCATGGCGCAGACCGATTTCCTCACGCTGCTCACCGCGCAGCTGAAGTCTCAGGATCCGTTCAACCCGATGGATAATGCCGATCTCGTCGCGCAGATGGCGACGATCAGCAACACCAGCGGCATCGCGGAAATGAACAATTCGCTGAAGGCCATTTCCGACTCGCTCTCTGGCAGCCGCATCAATGATGCCGCCAGCTGGATCGGTCGCTCGATGCTGGTGAAGAGCAACATCGCCGCGCCGGATGCGCAGGGCAATTATGCCGGTCAGCTCACCATCGATGCCGATGCGAACGCGCTGAGCGTCGATCTGATCGATGGCACCGGCGCTACGGTAAAGACCATTGATCTCGGCGCGCGCCCGGCGGGAGATACGAGCTTCTACTGGAATGGCCGCGACGACGCCGGCAACTATGTCGCGGGTCAGCCGCTGCAGGTGAAGGTGCGCGGCGCCAGCCCGACAGCGGTCGCCACCTGGGCCAGCATCGCGGCGGTGCAATCGCCCGCCGATGGCAGCCAGGCCAAACTCATCACGCCTCTGGGCAGCTTCTCGCCTGCAGAAGCGCTCAAACTCACCTGATTTCTCACCCGTTTCAACCAAGGAGCCTAGTCCATGTCCTTTTATACCTCCCTCACCGGCCTCAAGGCAGCGCAGTCTGATCTCGCGACCGTTTCAAACAACGTCGCCAACGTGAACTCGACCGCGTTCAAGAAGAGCCGCACCAACTTCGGTGACATTTTCGCCGCCGCGCCGATGCAGACGACCACGCAGGTGGCAGGGCAAGGCACGCGCATCACCGGCATCCAGCAGCAGTTTACGCAGGGCACTGTCGAAACGACCGACAAGACGCTCGACCTTGCGATCACGGGTGAAGCGTTCTTCACCGTAAAGACTCCTCCGCCGACCCTGCAGGTGAGCTACACCCGCAACGGCGCGTTCAAGCTCGACGACAACCGCTATGTGGTCGATACGGTTGGCGGCCGGTTGCAGGTGTTCCCGTGGAACGCTGCGGCTGTCCCGCCTGCAATCAACACGGCGGCACAGACCGATCTTCAGATTCCGCTGACCAAGCCCGGTTTCCCGACGATCCAGCTCTCCTCCGTCGGTGTGACGGTGGACGGCACGGTGACAGCCACCTTCGCTGATTCCACCACTCAGGTTCTGGGTCAGGTCGCGATGGCCGCTTTCCCCTCGAACGAAGGCCTGCGCCAGAAGGGTGACGCGCACTGGGAAGCGACGCTGCAATCCGGCGCTCCGGTGTATGGCACCGCGAACGCCGGTCTTTACGGCGCGATCCGCTCTGGTGCGCTCGAACGCTCCAACGTTGACCTTACGGAAGAGCTGGTGGCGCTCATTGCGGCCCAGCGCAACTTCCAGGCGAACGCCAAGGCGATCGAAACTGCGTCGACCATCTCGAACGCCATCGTCAACCTGCGCAGCTAATCGATAGCTTAGGGAACTGAGGGTCTAGCCCATGGACAGGATGGTCAACACGGCATTGACGGCGATGCGCGCGGCGCTCTCGCGCCAGAGCACGATCGCGAACAACCTCGCCAATGCCAACACCACCGGCTTTCGCGCGGAAATCGCCAATGCCTCCACCGTCTGGATCGATGGACAAACCTTCAGAACCCGCGCGCAATCCGGCGAACAGGTGTTGGGCGCAGACATGAAGGAAGGCTCGGTCGTCTCGACCGGCAATCCGATGGACGTCGCGATCAACGGCGAGGCGTTCCTCGCGGTGCAGGCAACCGACGGCAGCGAGGCTTACACCCGGCGCGGCGACCTGATCCTGTCTGACAGCGGCCTGCTGACCACGGGGGATGGACTCCCCGTGATCGGCAATAGCGGCCCCATCACCCTGCCGCCTTTTGACAGCATCGTCATCGCCAAGGATGGCAGCATCTCGATCGTTCCGCAGGGGGGTGACCCGAAATCGCCGCAGCAGATCGACCGGCTGAAGCTCGCCAACCCCAAGGGATCACAGATCGCCAAGGGGCTGGATGGCCTCTTTCGCGAAGTGAACGGCGGTGTGCTGCCTGATGATCCGCTCGGCCGCGTGACCGGAGGCTCGCTCGAAGGATCGAATGTCAACGCCACCGAAATGCTGGTGCAGATGATCGAGGCCAGCCGCGCCTGGGAAACCCAGGTGAAGCTGATCGACACCGCCCGGCAGATCGACGACGGCGGCGCCAGCTTGATGAAGTTGCCCGGCGCCTGAACAATTTATTCTAGGGACATTTAACTCATGACCAACGCCGCTCTCCACGTCGCCCGCACAGGGCTTGATGCGCAGAACACCAAGATGCAGGTTATCGCGAACAACCTCGCGAACGTGAACACCACCGGCTTCAAGAAAGACCGCGCGAATTTTGAGGCGCTGGCCTATCAGCAGCTGATCGCCGCCGGTTCAGCATCTGACAGCCAGAACAAGTTTGCCACCGGCCTCTCGCTTGGCACCGGCGTCTCGCTTGCGGGCACGAGCCGGATCGATACGCAGGGCACGCTGCAAAATACCGGCGGTGCGCTTGATCTCGCGATTGAGGGCGGCGGCTATTTTCAGGTTCAGCGCCCGGATGGCGCGATCGGCTATACCCGCGACGGCAGCTTCAACCGCACGGCTGAAGGCACGCTGGTCAGCTCTGACGGCCTGCCGCTCATCCCCCAGATTCAGGTGCCGGATGGCGTGATTTCGATCTCCATCGGCAACGACGGCACCGTCTCAGCCGTTCTCGCGGGCCAGAGCGCGCCGACGGAACTGGGCCAGATCGAACTCGCGAGCTTCGCCAACTCAGCCGGCCTGCAATCGGTCGGTGGCAATGTGCTGCTGGAAACGGCGGCAAGTGGCGCGCCTCAGGTCGGCGCGGCTGGCCTCGATGGCCGTGGCACGATCAAGCAGGGCAGCCTCGAAGGCTCCAACGTCAATATCGTCGAGGAGCTGGTCGACATGATCGAAACGCAGCGCGCCTATGAGGTCAACAGCAAGATGATCAAATCGACCGACGAAATGCTGCAATATGTGAACCAGCAGCTGTGAGGATAACCCGGATTATGCGTCGTTCCGCACTATTGCTGTTCAGCTCTGCCGTTTTGATCTCCTCGCCCGCGCTCGCCGGCAAGAAGAAAGAACCGGTCGACTATACGCCCACCTATTCACAGCCCGCGCCAGAAGGCGTTGCCCCCAATGGCGGCATCTTTCAGGCGGCGAACGGCTATGCCCCGCTCACCAGCGGCGCGCGTGCGGCCATGGTCGGCGACATCATCACCATTCAGCTGGTCGAGAGCACACAGGCTTCCAAAAGCAACGCCGCCAATATGGGGCGCGATGGCAGCATTGGCCTGACGCCGCCCAGCACCGGCCCGCTGTCGGGTATTATCAGCGCGACAGACATCGCATCGAGCGGCACCCAGACCTTCAAGGGCACCGGCGCAGCCAGCCAGTCTAACAGCCTCAATGGCGAGATCACGGTGACCGTGGCAAAGCTCTTTCCCAACGGCACCATGCTGGTGCGCGGGCAAAAGGCGCTGACATTGAACCGGGGTGATGAGTTCATCCAGATCGCCGGGCTGGTGCGCCAGGCGGATATCACGCCTGACAACAAGATACTCTCCACCCGCGTGGCGGACGCAAAGATCACCTACACCGGCAAGGGCGAAATCGCCCGCGCCAGCCGGCAGGGCTGGCTCCAGCGCTTCTTCAGCATGCTTAGCCCCTTCTGATGGACACCAAACTCATGACGATTTTCCGTCTCGCCCTGCTCCCGGTTCTGATGATGGCGGTGCTGTTCAGCGCGCCCGCTCAGGCTGAGCGCATCAAGGATCTGGGCACGTTCCACGGCATCCGCCCCAACCAGCTCACCGGCTATGGCATCGTCGTCGGCCTGGCTGGCACGGGTGACGACAGCCTGGAATATTCCTCGCAGGGCATGAAGGGCGTGATCTCGCGCTTTGGCCTCACCCTGCCTCCGGGCGTCAACCCCTCGCTCAAGAACGCGGCGGCGGTGATGGTGACGGCGGAACTGCCCGCCTTCGCCAAGCCCGGCCAGCGGCTGGACATCACCGTTTCGGCGCTCGGCAAGGCGAAATCGCTGCGCGGCGGCACGCTTGTCATGATGCCGCTGCGCGGCGCGGACGGCCAGATCTACGCGATGGCGCAGGGCAACCTCGAAGTCGGCGGGCTCGGTGTCTCCGGGTCTGATGGCAGCCAGCTTTCGGTCAACATCCCCTCTGCCGGGCGCATCCCCGGCGGTGCGACCGTGGAACAGGCCGTGGCAACCGGGTTTGACACCGCGCCCAAGCTCAACTTCAACCTCGCCGAGGCTGACCTCACCACTGCGCTCCGCGTGGCGGACGCCGTCAACCTCGCCTTTGGCGACAAGCGCGCCCGCGCGATGGACGCCGTAACTATCGAGATCGACGCCGATCCCGGCGCCGAGAGCCGCATCATGATGATGGGCCTCATCGAAAATATCGTCGTCAAGCCTGCCGACGCCCCCGCCAAGGTGATTGTCAACGCCCGCACCGGCACCGTCGTCATCAACGGCGCGGTCCGCATCGCGCCCGCTGCCATCGCGCACGGCAAGCTGACGGTAAGCGTGCAGGAAGCGCCGCGCATCGTGCAGCCCGCGCCCTTCTCCAAGGGCGAGACCGCGGTGGAGCCATCCAGCTCGATCAAGGTCGAGGAAGAGAAGCGCCCGGTAATAGATTTTAAAGGTGGAGCCAATCTTGCCGATATAGTGAAAGGGTTGAACGCCATCGGCGCTTCGCCCGCAGACATGGTCGCCATTCTCGAAGCCCTGAAGCAGGCAGGCGCGATGAAGGCGGAACTGGTGGTGATATGATGGATATCGGCACGACTACAGGAATTGCGCTCAACGCAGCGCCCAAGGCCGCCCCCGCGCGCGACCCGGCGCTGGAGAAGGCGGCCAAGGCGTTCGAGTCGATCTTCCTCAGGCAGATGATCGGCGCGATGCGCGCGTCCAGCATCAGCGAGGGCATCTTCGATAACAGCGCGACTGAACAGTTCCGCGACATGGCCGACGCCAAGACGGCGGAAAACATGGCGAACACCGGCAAGTTCGGCATAGCCGAGATGCTGATCCGCCAGTTCGGCGCGCGGGTGAGCGACCCCGCCCTCACGGCAAAGCCGACCATCGCCCTCGGCGCTGCAACCCCGGTCGAAAAGGATAGCACGCCATGAGTTCGTCTGACCTTTTCGCCATTGGCTCATCCGGCCTGCGCAGCATGCGCGCGCAGATGGGCGCGATTTCAGACAATATCGCCAATGCGAACACCCAGAACTACAACCGCCGCACGGTGCTCCTTCAGGAATCGTCCGTGGCCGCGTCGAGCGAGCCGCTCTATGTGCCGCGCGCCAGCTTCGGCGGATCCGAAGTGGTCAGTGTCGAGCGCGCCAACGACATCTATCTCGATGCCGCCGCGCGCCAGACCGGCACCGCACTGGGCTATGCCAATTCGCGGGTGCGCTGGCTTTCGGACATGGAGACCGCCATCGGCGACGATGCGCTCGGCGTGGGCGGCACATTGAACACCATGTATGCCGCGATCGACAAGCTCGCCGCCAGCCCCAGCGATACAGCGCTGCGCACAAACTTCCTCTACTCGGTGGAGCAGGTGGTGAATGCGTTTCACAGAAGCTCGGACGGGTTTAATACCGTGCTTCAGGGCACCTTCGCCACCGCGCAGAATGACACGACCATCGTCAACGACAGCCTCACCGCGCTAACGAAGATCAACGAAGACCTGCTGCGCTCGCAACCCGGCACCGCCAACTATGCACAGCTGCTGGATAATCGCGATGCGGAGCTGACCAAAATAACGCAGCGGCTGAATGTGAGCATCACGTTTGGCCCCAATGAAGACGCGATCCTGAGCTATAACGGCACCACGATCCTGCAGGGCAACACGGCAGGCAGCTTCGATACGCTGCAAAACGCCAATGGCACGCTGGCTTTCCGCGTCAACGGATCGGCCACAGCGGCTCCGGCAGACGGCACATTGGGCGGGGCTTTCGTGAGCGCGACACTGGCGCGCCAGCGGCTCGACAGCCTCGATACGCTTGCGGTCCAGTTTTCCACCGACATGAATGCCTGGCACGCGCAGGGACTGACCGACGCCAACGCGGCGGGCGGCGCGCTCGTATCGGTCGGCACCACAGCCGCCAGCCTCGCTGTCGTTATCGGCAACATCACGCAGATCGCGGCGAAATCGTCTGACGGGCGCCTCAATGGCAATCTGCTCAACATCACCACCACACGCGGCAACAGCAGCGTGGAAAAGGGCTGGACCGCGCTGGTCGCCAATCACGCATCCATGCTCAACACCGCGCAGGCCGAACAGGGCGCGGCAGAGCTGCGCGATGAAAATGCCCGCTCCGCGCGTGAGCGGGTGAGCGGCGTCGATCTGGATCGTGAGGCAGCCGATCTGCTGCGCACGCAGCAGGCCTATCAGGCCGCAGCGAAGATCATTCAGGTCGCCAAGGAAATAGCCGACACGATCTTGCGTCTGTCCTGAGCATAGAAGGGTTTGAACGATGGTAGCGATCACGTCTCAGGCAATGGCCGATGAAATCCGCCGCCAACAGCGCCTTGCGCAGAGCATAGCGGCAGATCAGGCCGCTGTATCGAGCGGCAAGAAGATCACCCAGCCGTCGCAGGATCCGCAGGCATGGGTCCAGATTTCGGACATCGGCCGGGCGCAATCGCAAAACTCAGCCTGGGCGGATAATCTCTCCTATGCCGAAGCGCGCTCGGAGAAAGCCGAGACCAACCTGCGCGAGATGAACACGCAGTTCAGCCGAGCGCGCGAGCTGCTGGTGCGCGCCTCCACCTCGACACTCGATGCGGCGGGCAAGGCGGCTGTGCTGGCAGAGCTTTCCGCCATTCGCACCAGCGTCCATGACATGCTGAACGAGAAGGACTATCAGGGCGTCCCGGTGTATGATGACACGACGGCGACGATGGTTCCTGTGTCGCGCGGGCTGACGCTGGAGGCAGTGGGCACGCGCCAGAGCATCGAATCCGGCATCACAGTGAACAGTGTCGCGCGCACACTCGATGATATATTGGTCGAAGCCTATGATGCCGTGAACCTTGGCACCCAGACCGCGCTCAACAATTCGCTGGTCTCGCTGGAAGCTGGCCTCAACCATGTCATCCTTCAGCAGTCTGTGCAGGGCATCCGCAGCGACCGGCTTGAGACGGCCAAGGAACAGAACACCAGCATCCAGCTCGATCTTCGCGAGCGGCGCTCCGGCCTTGAAGACACCGATCTCACGGTCACGCTTGCCCGCATCCAGGCGCAGCTTTTGTCACTGGAAGCGGCGCAGGCGGCCTTCGCGCGGATCAACCGCCAGTCGCTGTTCGATCTCATCAGCTAACAGCTATTCACGATCACGCATCGGGCGCGAGGGCTTGAAATGCCTGTCGCGCCCGCTTCATTTCCGGCTGGTAAACGCCGGAATAACCATCTCGCTAAACCATATCTGAAACGCGCCGTTCTATAGGGTGTAACGCGCCACTATCGGGCGCACACAGCACAAGTTTTTTGTTGCACGGGGTAAAGCATGTTCGCCATCATCGGCATCGTCGTTCTGCTCGTCATGGTTTTCGGCGGCTTCATTATCACCGGCGGCGATATCGGCCCTGTGCTGCACGCCCTTCCTCACGAAATGCTGATCATCGGCGGCGCGGCTGTCGGCGCGCTTATCATCGGCAACAGCGGCGCGGATCTCAAGGCTCTGGGCGGCGGCCTTGGCCTTGTGTTCAAGGGGCCGAAATACAAGAAGCAGGATTTTCTCGATTGCATCTTCCTCGTTTCCAAGCTGATGAAGATGCTGCGCGTGGAAGGGCCGGTGGCGCTCGAACCGCATATCGAGGATCCGCACTCGTCGTCGGTGTTCAATGAATATCC
Source organism: Sphingobium fluviale (assembly GCF_004122115.1). GTDB lineage: Bacteria > Pseudomonadota > Alphaproteobacteria > Sphingomonadales > Sphingomonadaceae > Sphingobium > Sphingobium fluviale. The sequence goes on along the minus strand of NZ_SBKP01000003.1, from coordinate 128,169 downwards.
GCGGCTGGCGAAGGATCATGGCCTCACCAACCTCATCTGCGATACGCTGCGCCTCGTCGTCGTGTCATCGGGCACGCTCGATCCGCATGCGGTTGAGGAGGTCATGGATAACGGCCTCAAGACCCACCACCATGAAGCTGTGCGCCCCGCAGACAACCTGCAAGGCCTCGCCGACGCACTGCCCGCATTGGGCATCGTCGCGGCGGTGTTGGGCGTGGTCAAGACCATGGGCTCCATCGACCAGCCGCCCGCCATCCTCGGTGCGATGATCGGCTCGGCGCTGGTCGGAACCTTCCTCGGCGTGTTGCTGGCCTATGGCCTTGTCGGCCCGTTCGCCAACCGCTGCCGCCAGGTGATCGAGGCGGATGCCGCCATCTATCATGTGGTGAAGCAGATCATCGTCGCCTCGCTCCACGGCCATCCCCAGCCGCTGGTGATCGAGGCGGCGCGCTCCAGCCTCACCCACGCCAACCAGCCCGCCTTTGCCGAGGTGTTTGACGGGATGCGGGGCAAGTAACCAATGGCAGGCAACAAGCGCCAGGTGAACGAGCCGGAACCACGGCCGATCATCGTCAAGAAAATCATCGTGGACGGGCACGGCGGCCATCATGGCGGCGCGTGGAAGGTGGCCTATGCCGACTTTGTTACGGCTATGATGGCGTTCTTCCTGCTGATGTGGCTGCTTGGCGCCACCACCGAGAAACAGCGCAAGGGGCTGGCCGATTATTTCACCCCCACTTTGGTGGAACTGAAGGAAGGCAGCGCCGGTTCCAACGGTCTGCTCGGCGGTGACAGCATGGAGGGCAAGGAAAACTATCCCACCTCCGGCGGGCAGGGCAATCTCTCCATCACCATCCCCAAAGAGGTTCGCGGGCAGGACAAGTCCAAGGATCGCGCGAAGGCGCGCGACAAGGACATGGCGCAGTTCCAGTCGGTCAAGGCCAAGCTGGAGGCCAAGCTGGCGAATGACCCCGCGCTGCGCAAGATGCTCAAGAACGTGCGCTTCACCGAAACGCGCGAAGGCTTGCGCATCGACCTGATCGACGAGGCGGATTTCGCCATGTTCGGCATGGGGACGGACCGGCTGCTGCCGCAGGCGCGGGCGCTGGTGGCTGAGGTCGCCAAGGTGATTTCGGGCGTGCCCAACGATGTGATCGTGCGGGGCCACACCGATGGCCTGCCCTATACCAGTGGACGCAGCATGAACAACTGGATGCTATCGTCCTCGCGCGCGGAGGCTACACGCAAGGCCTTTGCCGATCTTGGCATCCCCAACGCGCGCTTTGCCAAGATCGAGGGCGTGGCAGACCGTGAGCCGTTTATCCCCGGCGATCTCTACGATCCGCGCAACCGGCGCATGTCCGTCATCCTCGCATGGAGCGCGGGAGCGGTTATGCCGGACATTGATGAGGCGGAGGAACCCTCACCGGAAGGCAAGGCCGCCATCGCGCGCCGCGATGCTCCCGCCAAGTTGCCGGCTCAGAACATCGCGCAATATGACATGGGCAGCACCGCCCTGCCGACCGGCGCGAGCATCATAAACGCGCCGCCATCCGGGGTTTCATCCGGCAAACAGGGCGCCAAGAAGGCGCATTAGAGCGCGCTCAGGCTGCGCATTTGGCCTTGGCTAATACCCCAAGCGCACGGTCGCCATCCGCCTTGGAGATGAACCGGCTCCAGCCCAGATGATAGATTGATCCGTCTGCGGCACGGTTCACATATTCCGCACCAATCCGGCCATCTGGTCGCACGAGGAGCATGCGCGCGTTAGTTACATCCTCGATCAGCGCATGGCCATCAGGCAGCGCGGTGTAGAGACCGGCGGTGGTCGTACGGATCGCCTGCGCTTTCATCACATCGTCGTGCCTGGTCGTCACAGTATCATTGGCGAAATCATAGACCTTGATGCTGGAATGGCCATCGACGAAATACATCTTGCCCCGGTCCTGCCCCTGATTGTCATAAATGCTGATGCGGTGATCGTCGAGAATGTCGACATCGTGCTGAGACATCCACGGCCCACGCTTCATCCAGACAATCTGGCCTGTAGACGGGCGATAAAGCATGATGGTGGAAATATTGCGCAGGCTCAGAAACACATCGCCTTTCTTCCAGTGTGGCCCATCGCTCAGCACAGGCTCGATGTCGTTCAGGTGCGTCGGATCGTCGCTGTACATCTCTGTTGCGAACAACCAGTTGGTATAGCCATTGCGCATCAGAATCTGCGGGACGGAATGTGTGTAGAGGATTTTGCCCTCCGGCGAGACCTTGGCGATCGTGTCCTCCCGGAAGCTGTCCTTGACCCTGGCAATAGTGTGTTTCTCCGCCAGCGAGGGGATCCAGAGGTTGCCATCAGCATCCCGCTCTGTGGAATGATGGAAGATGTGCGAATCAATCAGCCACCTTGGCTTGCCGCAAGCGTCCACCCGTTCCAGCGGCGAATAATGATCCTTGACGACGAGGTCGCCATTGGCGGCCATCCAGGGATGGATCTGGCGGAAATGGGCTCTGTTCCAGTTCTGGCTGTCTGAAAAGCGCGAGACGTGGCGCACATCGCGCAGCAATGTATCGGTATCGAGCATCCAGCGATGCTGCATCTTCATGTCTGGCAGCGACACCAGCTCAATCGCGTGGCGCCGCGCGGTGCCATCATAGCGGCTGAGGAGCAGATAGCCCGATGGCCCGGAAGAACGACCGGCGGGGAAGCTCCAGCCTGTTGGCTTGCTGTCCAGTATTGGGTCTGGCTGAGTAAGGAGCACCGTATCCTTGCCCACCAATCTGCGCAGGGTATCAGGCACCTCGGCAATGGTGCGCGCAACTGAGGAGGCAAGGGGATGATTTGCCGGATCTCGTCCCGAATCCAGGACCAGATATCCAAAACCGATGCTGAACACAGCCCCGACCAGCATCAGCGCGATAACAAGCCATGTCTCGATTTTGGAGAAGAGAAATTTTTCCATCAGTATGCCCAGAACTCGATGCACGTGGCCCTAACGAATACCGTCGCTCAAAGCATCCCCGATAACCATTATTAGACGCTAATTTACAAGTTCGATCCACACTGGTGCATGATCGCTGGCCTTTTCCCGGCCTCGCGTCTCTTTATCCACTTGCGCTTCGACAAGCCGGTCCGCTGCCACCGGCGAGAGCAGCAAATGATCGATACGAAAGCCCGCATTGCGCGGCCATGCGGCGGCCTGATAATCCCAATATGTCCACACTCCACCCGCAGGATGACGCGAGGCCAGTGCATCTGTCCAGCCATCGCCGGTCAACGCGCGATAGGCCGTGCGGCTTTCAGGCTGCATCAGTGCATCGTCCGCCATTGCCGCCACGGAGAAAACATCGCGGTCATAGGGAATCACGTTATAATCGCCGGCGAGGACGGCCGGCACTTCCTCTGCCCATATCTCTGCAGCGCGGGCGCGCAGACGCTGCATCCAGCGCAGCTTGTAATCAAATTTCGGTCCCGGCACCGGGTTGCCGTTGGGCAGATAGATCGACGCGACGCGCACACCCCGCACATCGGCCTCGATATAGCGGCTGTGCTCGTCCTCTGCCTCGCCATCGAGCCCGCGCCGCACCTCTACCGGTGTTTCGCCCCGCGCGAGGATAGCCACGCCGTTGAACCCCTTTTGCCCATGCCAGATTGCGCCATAGCCCGCAGCCTCCATGTCCTTCACGGGGAAGGTCTCGTCCGATGTCTTTATTTCCTGAAGGCAGGCAACATCAGGCTGCGTCTCCTCCAGCCACTCGATCAGCCGCGGTAGCCGGGCCTTGATGCCGTTGATGTTGAAGGTCGCGATGCGCACAGGGGCTAGAGGAAAGAGGCGCTAAACGGAAAAGCTTGAGCCGCAGCCGCAGCCTGCCGTGGCATTGGGGTTCGTTACCTTGAAGGCGGCCCCGCCCAGATCCTCGACATAATCGACCGCCGCGCCGCGCACCAGATCAAGGCTCATCGGATCCACCACCAGCGTGACGCCGTCTGTCTCCACTGCGCAATCATCGGTGTCGACCACATCCGCAAGACCGAAGCGATACTGAAAGCCGGAGCATCCGCCCCCTTCCACCGCCAGCCGCAATATTGCGGGCTTGGCCTGCTTTTCGGCAATGAAGGCTACGCGCTTTGCCGCCGAAGGGGTCAGGATAATATCGGTCATGCCATCAAGATAGGGCGCAGTGACGGGCAGGGCAAGTGCGCCGCGCACAATCGCGGCAAAGGGTTTACTTGACCGCCTTCTCGTCGCGCGGTGTCGGGCCACCCAGAGCCACGCTGGGGCGGCTGTTGACAGCGAGCGCGCGCTCAGACCCGGTCACGAACGGCAGCGGGTTGATCGCCTCGCCCGCTACGCGGATTTCATAGTGCAGATGGCTGCCGGTCGAACGGCCAGTAGACCCCATCAAGCCGATAAGCTGACCACGGCGAACGCGCTCATTCGGCTGCACAAGCAACTTGGAGAGGTGGCCGTAACGGGTCTCGGTATCGTTGCCGTGCGAAATCTCGACGAGGTTGCCATAGCCGTTCATCCACTCAGAGCGGCTCACAATGCCGTCCGCCGTAGCGTAGATCGGGGTGCCGACCGGGCCGGGAATGTCGATGCCCTTGTGCATGCGCGCATGGCCAGTGAACGGATCAGAGCGCACACCATAATTGCTGGTCAGCGCAAGATCATCAACTGGGCGACCCGTGGGCACATAAACCGCCGAACGCGGAGTGAACGACCCGGCGTCGTCCATCTGCTTCCAGCTTGAGAAAAGATTGGCGAACGTGGCGTCTGCGCTCTGGTTCGCTGCGGAGAGGGTATCGCTGTAGGGGTCGTCGTCGGCGTCAGTCAGGGTATCGGCGTGTGCAGGCATGGCGGCAGTGCAGATACCGAAAGCCATGAGGGCCATCATCGCCTTCATCCATCGTGCCAGGCGGCCAAGCGGCGGCGCCTTCTCTACGATGGTCTTCAAAACTGGTTCAGACATGCGACCCTTTATCCGTCAGACTTACTGGCCTGGCGCCTTATTTCAACTTTGCAGCGGTTGTGTTTCCGCCCCCGGAACGATGTCTGCCAGAGACGCGTTAATAGGCAATAGGGATGTAATAATCCCGCGTTAAACCGGCCTGTCGACGCGCTGAGTCGTTGAACGGGGGTTTGATCGCACCCCGAAAATGGCGGTTTACAAGCATTTGGTAATATTCTGGGGCATCAACGCCCAGTCGTTTTGTCGCCCGGTTGAACCACTTCGTCCCCGCCGAAACATGCCGAATCTCGTCCGCCATGATTCGCGTCAAAGCGCGGGCCGACACGCCATCGCCAGCCTGCGTGAACCGCTCGATCGTTGTCGGCGTAATATCGAGCGCACGGGCCTCCAGCACCATCGGCACTATGGCGAGGCGGGCCAGCGCGTCATGCGCGGTCTCCTCCGCCGCCTCCCACAGGCCGTCATGCGCGGGCAGCGCGCCATAGTGGCTGCCCATCTGCTTCAGGCGTCGGTCAAGCAACGCGAAGTGCATCGCCTCCTCTGCCCCCACCTTCAGCCAGTCGCCTACGAATTCTGGCGGAAAGTCTCTACCAAACCGTCCGACAAGATCGAACGCCAGATCGATGGCCACGAACTCGATATGGGCCAGCGCATGGAGCATCGCGATGCGCGACCGCTCGGAACCCATCTTGCCGCGCTTGGGCATCTGGCTGGGCGGGAGCAGCTCCGGCGCAGCGGGCCGTGCCGGGCGTAAGGGCATCTCCGCGTCAAAGCGATGCGCCAGCAGCCCCAGCCGCCAATCCCGCGCCACCGCTCTCGCCCGCATCAGCTTGGCGAACGGATCGGCGCTCAACAGTACATCGCGGCAAGCCTCGCCAACAGAACGGGGCGCAATATCCTCAGCCAAGCGCCCTCACCGCCTGCAACACCTCCTCGGCATGTCTCTTCACCTTTACGGCGGGCCAGACGCGCAGGATCACGCCATCCGCGCCGACAAGGAATGTCGCGCGGGCGATGCCCATATAGCTGCGGCCATACATCGATTTCTCGACCCATGTGCCGAAGGCCTCGCATACGCCGCCAGCCTCATCCGACGCCAGCGTGACGGAAAGCCCATATTTATCCCGGAACTTCGCAAGCTTGGCTGGCTTGTCTTTCGATATCCCGATGACTGGCACGCCTGCCTCAGCGAACCCGGCAGCCAATGCCGTGAAATCCTTCGCCTCACTGGTGCAGCCGGGCGTATCCGCCTTGGGATAGAAATACATCACCAGCGGTTTGCCCTTAAAGGCTGCGAACGAAAGCGGAGCGCCGTCGGCGTCCAGCAGCGGGGCATCGGGCAGCATATCTCCAGCTTGCAACATCGTCATGTCTCCTCATCGGGCGTGGCGGCAGCGGCGACAATCGCGCCCCAGCTTTGCGCCACGTCTTGCCGCGCCTTCTCCAGCCGCGCAAGCAGATCGTCCCAGCTCCGCGCGCCGCAGCGCCGCGCCACCAGCGCCCGCGCGGCTTCCGGGGGCTCGGTGGAAGCTGGCGAAACAAGACGCGAGACGATGAGATAGCGGGTGAGCAGATCATGCGCATCGGCCAGTGTGGACGGCAGCGCACCCTCCGCTATCAGCGCCCGCACCGATGCGCCCAAATCCGGCAACAGCCCCAAATGGTAGCGCAGTTGCGTCACCTGTACCAGAAACTCCAGATCGACGAGACCGCCATCCGCCAGCTTGACATCGAGCGGCCCGGCGGCGGGCTTGTGCTTGGCCATCTCCGCGCGCATCTTCACCGCATCGCGGATCAGCGCCGTCTCCTTGCGCTCCATCGTCAGCACATCGCGAATGGCGCTCTGTAGTTGCTCTGTCGCAGTATCAGACCCGAAGATCGGCCGCGCCCGTGTCAGCGCCAGATGCTCCCACACCCACGCATTCTCGCGCTGGTAGCGGGAGAAGCTATCCACACTCGCCGCCAACAGCCCTTGGGCACCAAAGGGCCGCAAGCGGGTGTCGATCTCATAGAGCGGGCCGGATGCGGTCGGCACGCTGAGGGCATTACCGATGCGTTGAGCGAGCCGATTGAAATATTGCGTCGCGCCCAGTGGCCTTGGCCCATCCGATTCAGCAGAGAATTCGCCGGTGAACAGAAAGATCAGATCCAGGTCAGAGGCATAGGTGAGCACGCCTCCGCCAAGCCGCCCCAACGCGACGATCGCCAGCTCTCCGCCCGGCACACGCCCATGGGCGCGCTCAAACTCCTCCACCGTGGCACGGGTGAGCACGCGCACCGCCGCCTCCGCCAGCCGCCCATAGCCTGCGCCGATTTCCAGCACCGAGCCTTTGCCGCAGATCACCTGCACACCAAGAGCAAAGCGCCGTTCGCTTACCTTCTGCCGCACCCTGTCGAGCAGCATCTGATAATCGTCTCCCTGCTCGCCAAAACCAAGCATCGCTTCCAGCCCGGCCAGCTTGGGCAGCGGCTCCAGCGCCGAAGCACCGATCAGACCATCGAGCAGATCAACCCGGTAAGACAGCGCCTCGGCCAGCGGCGGCGCATAGCTCAGCACATCGACGAGCATCTGCACGATCGGCTTGTTAGCGGCCAGCAGCTTGAAAAAGTTGATCGCCGTCGGCAGCCGCTCGACAAGTTGCTCAAACCGGGTGAGCGCCAGCACAGGGTCCGGCGCCTTGGCGAAGCCACGCAGCAGATCAGGCAGCAGCTTTTCCAGCGCCTCCATCGCCGCCGCGCTGCGCAGCGCCCGCGCCGAAGCATTGCGCCAGCGCACCAGCCGGTCCAACACCGGCACGACATCGGCAAAGCCCATGCTGCGTATCTGATCCGGCAGGCGGCGCTCATCGTGAGAGAGGCGTTCCTCGGCCTGAAACGGACTGAGCCTGTCATAATTGGCCCCTACCCACTCGATATGCGGGCGCAACAGCGCGAGCAAATCCTGTCCATCACTCAGACCATGCAGCCGCGCCACATTGTTCAGCGCATCCATATGGACCGGAACTTCATGCGTCTGGCGGTCGTCCACCATCTGCAAGCGATGCTCGATCGTGCGTAGCAACACATAGGCAGCGTCCAGCCTGGTGGCGACGTCCGGCTCTATCACGCGCCACTGCCCCAGCAGCCGCACCGCATCGCGTGTTGCCCCGGCGCGCAGGGCGGGCTGGCGGCCGCCATGGATAAGCTGATGCACCTGCGCGAAAAACTCGACCTCGCGGATGCCCCCGCGCCCGCGCTTCAGGTCATAGCCGGGGCCGAAAGCCTGCCCGCTGGCATAATGATCGCGGATGCGGCGACTGATGTCGAGGATCGCGTCGATCGCTCCAAAATCAAGCGAACGTCGCCAGATAAATGGACGAATTGCTTGTAAAAAATACTCTCCTAACTCCCGATCACCCGCGCACACCCGCGCACGGATAAACGCCGCCTGCTCCCAGCCCAGCGCCATGCTCTCGTAATAGCTGATCGCTGCCTCGACCGGCAGTGCGATCGGCGTTGCTTCGGGCGAAGGCCGGAGGCGCAGATCGACGCGGAAGACATAGCCGTCGCCGTCGCGCGCGGAGAGCAGCTCGACCATCCGTTTTGCAAGCCGCACAGCCGATTCGACCGGCTCCTCGCGGGGGCGGCATGGCAACGTGGCCGGGTCAAAGATCAGAATCGGGTCGATGTCTGAGCTGTAGTTTAGCTCGCGGCTGCCATGCTTACCCAGCGCAATGACGGCAAAGCCGCGCGGCTCCTCGCCGGGATATCGCTCGGCAAAAGCCGCCTGAAGCGCGGCTTTCACCGCGCTGTCCGCGAAATCGGACAGGGTGTGCGTAACACGGTCCAGATCCCACGCCCCGGCAAGATCGGCCACCCCCGTCACCAGCGCCAGCGCGCCCCGCCGCCATCGCAGCGCCTGCGCCGGGCCATCCGCCCCCGAATCTGCTTCGAACGCCGCTGCCAGCGCCTGCTCGTCCGCGCCATCCATCAACAGGGAAGCAATGCTTTCATGCCGCCGGATAAGCTGCGCCAGAAAGGGAGAATGGTCTCCGGCGCGGCGGAGAGCAGCGGCCCAATCCGGCCTGGATGGCATGGGCGAAGCTGTCGTCATGGGGTCGGTCGCTCACGGTTCGTCGATTTCGGGGGAACCATGCCGCAGCCGCAGCGTCTTTCCTAGTGTGAATGATTCTATCCGCCACCCACCCAATAATAATAGCGGCCATCGGAGGCGCGATCCGCCGATCACCCGCGAGGCGATTGGCCGTGCATTGGTCAGCGCCTACCCAGTGGGAATGGAGCGAGATTTGCCGGCCGAGATGATCAGCCTACTCAATCAGCTGGGACGCAAGCATTAGGGCCGATCGACATTCAGCCCTGACGGCTTGCAAATGGCGATTTTCCGTGCTTCCGGTGCTCACGTACCTGTAGTACGCTGCGCTCCGGGTCACGCAAAACCACCATTTTCGTCACGTCATCATCGGAATGTCGATCGGCCCTAGGGTCAGCACCGATTACCCGCCGCTCAGTCTTTCGACATCCGCCATGATCTCCGCCAGCGGCCCAGCCCCATCGCGTACGCCATCGGCACGGGGCGGCAGGGCGCCAGTCTCCAGAATATTTTCTATTGCCGAGCGCGCCCTCGCCACTCTGCTCTTGATCGTACCCACCGCCACGCCGCAGATTTCGGCTGCTTCCTCATAGGCGAATCCACCTGCGCCAACGAGAATCAAGGCTTCACGCTGGCTTTCGGGCAATTGCAGCAAGGCGCGCTGCATATCCGCCAGCTCAAGCTGCTTGTCCTGCCCGGCAGGAGCCGCAAGCAGCCGGTCCGCAGCAAGATCGTCCCACTCGCCGGTAAAGCGCGCGCGGCGCTTTTGCGAGAGGAAGTGGTTGCGCAATATGATGAAGGTCCAGGCACGCATATTGGTGCCGGCCTGAAAGCGGCTGCGCGCAGCCCATGCCTTCATCAGTGTTTCCTGCACAAGATCGTCTGCCAGATCGCGCGAGCCGGAGAGTGATCTGCCGAAAGCGCGGAGATGCGGGATAACCCCAGCCAGCTCCCGCTTGAACGCATCGTCGTTCAGCGCCTGCTCAGGCTGTTCGCACTGACTCGTACCGTCACTCATGGCAATCCTTTGCAACGCTGCACTGCCCCGCCTGCATGGTTATAATATGGGGAGCCGCCGGACGGTAACACCATGCCTTCGTCCGGCACTGTTCACGCGGGGCTGGTCGCTTCGTCAAAAAACAGCGCCTGCGCGATAGCCGCCTTTACGGTCTGCCGCTGAAATGGCTTGGTGATAAGAAATGTGGGTTCCGGGCGTTCACCCGTCAGCAGCCGCTCAGGAAATGCCGTGATGAAAATAACCGGGACCGTAAACTGGGCCAATATATCCTTCACCGCATCTATGCCGCTGGAATCATCTGCAAGCTGAATGTCGGCCAGCACAAGGCCGGGCCGTTGTGCAACGGCCATCTGCACCGCTTCATCGCGCGTAACGGCGATACCGCTCACATCATGCCCCATATCCCGTACGATCGTCTCTATATCCATGGCGATGATCGGTTCGTCCTCGATAATGAGTACGGTTGCGCGGGTCTGCCGATCGATTTCGCTCATTGCCTCTCCAACGAACGACTCCGCCTCTGCAGCGGTTACTCCCATCAACAGAGCGGCTTCGGCCACACTGAAACCTTCCATAGCCGTCAGCAACAGGGCCTGCCTGGGCAACGGCGTCATCCTTGCCAGCCGCGCACGTGCCAGCGCCTGCCGCTCGTTCTCGTTCGCCCCGCCAAAATCAGTGCTTTCCAGATCGGATGAGGTCCAGATCCGGTTGAACATAAGATATAGTCCCAATCTGGGATCCATATCGGCAGGGAACTCGTCCGGCGCCTCGACTATCACCTCCAGCGTGGCACGCACATAGGCGTCTCCCCGCATCTGGCTTCCCGTCAATGCGCGCGCATAACGGCGCAAAAACGGAAGATGAGGGTATAGTTGTTGGCCCAATGACATAATGCATGCACTCCCTTCTCGCCGCAGAGGCATAGACAATTTTTTCCAGCCCCCAAAACGATGGAACCAACCAAGTGCAAAATAGTTTCCTGACGATCATCATATTTGTTGATGGCAGCAAGCTTGGCGGGGCGGCTTCAATCGCTTATGAACCATAACCGCCGTGATTGCATAATGAAGCATATTTCGTCACCAGGGGCGCAAAGGGATGCACGGATGACCAATACTGAGCCGGATCGGATTGCGAGCCAGCTGAATTACCCGGCCCCCGGCCAACCCGGAAAAGCGGCAGTGGATCGCATTGATGGATCGCCTCTGGCCCCTATTGCTGACGAAAATGCGACATTGGGCAATGCGCTGCGCACCATCTACCAGCAGACGGTGGAGGAGCGTGTGCCCGATGAAATGCTCGATCTTCTCAAACGGCTTAGCTGACGGCCACCTTGGACTATAACACCGTGCTTATGCCCCTGTTTTCGATAGCGGCTGTGGCATTGGCAGCGATAATTGGCTGGCATATCGCGCGCAGGCTGCTTGTGCGCCCGTTGGTGGCGCTGCGGCGCGAAGTGGCAACATACCGGCCCGGAAAAATCCTGAGTCCGCCTGCAACAACGATGAGCGCGGCGCAGGAAATCGCGGAACTGAGCGAAGCCTTTCACGCCCTCAGCCGCGATGTCGCCCGGCACGAACAGGAAATGCAGCGCGCCCTCGCCGATCAGACCCGGCTGACGCGCGAGGTGCACCACAGGGTCAAGAACAACCTGCAAATCATCTCCAGCCTCATCAGCCTGCATTGGCGCGCGACGGAAGACCCCGGCACGGCTTCGGCCTATCTTTCGATCCAGCGGCGGGTCGATGCGCTCGCGGTCGTCCAGCGCAACCATTATGCGGAGTTGGAGGAGCAGAAAGGCGTCAGCGCCCGCGCCGTCATCAATGAAATCGTCGCCAGCCTCAGAACATCGGCGCAGATCCAGAACGCGCGCGCGCTCGATATCAATGTGGAGTGCGACGATATATGCCTTCATCTGGATGTCGCGGCGCCGGTGGCATTCATGACGGCGGAACTGGCAGACCTCGCCATTTCGCAGGATATGGCGGGGATGCTGCATATCAGCCTGAAATTCATGGACGATCAGCCTGGGAAAGCCTGCCTCATTCTGGAGTCCCCGTTGCTGCGCGCGAGCAGTATTGCGTCGCTGCGCAGCGCGGAGCTGTGCGCCCGCGTGCTGGAAGGCCTTGCGCGGCAGCTGCGCACCTCGCTTAATCACAATGCGGAAACTGGGCGCTATGGCGTGGTCATACCGGTAATAGTTTGACCGTGCTTGCTCAGCGCCGCGCGCCATAGCGTGTGCGGAAGGCGCTCGCGAAAGCAGCGAAGCGTCCCTCTGATATAGCCTCTCGGATTTGCGCCATAAGCTGCTGGTAAAAATGGATATTATGCTGAGTCATCAGCATCGCGCCCAAAATCTCCTTGGATTTGATAAGATGATGGAGATAGGCGCGGCTGGCGGTTGCGCACACAGGGCAGGTGCAGTCGGCGTCTAGCGGCGCGTCGTCCTCGGCATAGCGGGCGTTGCGGATGTTGAGAGGCCCGTCCCATGTGAACGCCTGCCCGTTGCGGCCAGAGCGGGTCGGCAGCACGCAATCGAACATATCTATGCCGCGTTCCACAGCGCCGACAATGTCGTCCGGCTTGCCCACGCCCATCAGATAGCGCGGCTTGTCGGCAGGCAGCATATCGGGCGCGAAATCGAGCGTGGCGAACATCGCCTCCTGCCCCTCGCCCACCGCCAGCCCGCCGACGGCATAGCCATCAAAGCCGATCTCGATCAGCTTTTGTGCGGAAATGGCGCGCAAGTCTTGATCGAGCGAGCCCTGCTGAATGCCGAACAGCGCCGCCCGCGCTGCATGCTCTGCGCCTGCATCGAACCCGGCACGAGAGCGCTTCGCCCAGCGCATCGATCGCTCCATAGACAGCGCCGCCTCATCCCGCGTCGCGCCGTTCTTCGTACATTCATCGAACGCCATCACTATGTCAGACCCCAGCAGCCGCTGGATCTCCATCGAGCGTTCCGGGCTGAGCATGTGGCGAGAGCCGTCGATATGGCTGGCGAAGGCGACGCCTTCTTCGCTCATCTTGGTCAGGTCGGACAGGCTCATCACCTGATAGCCGCCGCTATCGGTCAGGATCGGGCGGTGCCACCCCATGAAACGGTGCAGCCCGCCCAGCCGCGCTACCCGCTCCGCGCCGGGGCGCAGCATCAGATGATAGGTGTTGCCGAGGATGATATCCGCGCCCGCCGAGCGGACTTCCTCTGCGCGCATTGCCTTCACGGTGGCAGCAGTGCCGACCGGCATGAACGCGGGCGTCCTAATCTCTCCGCGCATCATGTGGATCACGCCGGTGCGCGCTTTGCCATCGGTGGCGTGAAGTTGAAACTGGAAGCGGGGCGGCTGGTTCATCCGCGCGCTTTAGGGTCTGGCGCGCCTAATGTCAGCATCGATTATGTCAGGCGATATGCCCCGGCAGGAAATGCAGCAGCCCCGAAGCCGGGCCGAAATTCTCTACCCGGCGATAGCGCCCGATAAACTGAACGCAGTCCGTGGACAGGCGTAAAGGCCATCCCAGCCCCTCCTGCGTGTGGAGGATCAGGGTCATTCGGGTCTTGTCTCGTTGTCTGCGAATCATGCCCACAGCCTAGGGATATATGGTTAGTAAAAAGTTCAGCCGCAGCCCGGTATGCATCCGCGATGCTGTGATAAATTTACCATAAAAGTTAACAAACACCGGAATTTGCCGTAGTATTTATGCCACATCGATACTCCGAAATGGTTAACGCGGCATGATTCACCGAGTCCCGTCGTTGCGCTGTCATCGATCCCATGTTCCGTTCCCAGCAGGACAGATCGCACCGTTCACGAGGGGAAGCATGGACGAAATACGGATAGGCCCTATGGACATCGCGGTTGCCGATGATTCTGTTTCAGCGACTGAGGTGGCTTTTGCACCGGCTTTAGCCTCGCCTGACAGCGCGGCTAGTCCGGTTGATCAAGCGGAGGCGACGGCTCTCGCCTTTGACCTCCCCGGCCAGTCCAAGCTGTTCGACCTCGGCCAGATAGATGTGCAATGGGAGCCGGAGCTGAACACGCTCTGGGCGTTCATCACCCCGCTTGACCGGCCTAACTATAATCTCGGCCTGCTGCGCGATACGATGACATGGCAGATGGAGGCGAAGAAGGTCTTCGCCGCCGAGCCGGATGCGCTGCGTTATATGGTGCTCGGTTCGCGCTTTCCCGGCGTCTTCAACCTCGGCGGCGATCTGGAGATGTTCGCGCGCTGCATTGAAAATCAGGATCGGGAGACTTTGAGGCAATATAGCCATCTGTGCGTCGATATCGTTGACCGCGTATGGCACTGCAACGACATGCCGGTGATCAACATCGGGCTGGCGCAGGGCGATGCACTAGGCGGCGGGTTCGAGGCGCTGATGTGCTTCGATGTCATCATTGCCGAGCGACAGGCGCGCTTCGGCCTGCCCGAAGTGCTGTTTGGCCTGTTTCCCGGCATGGGCGCCTATTCTATCCTCGCGCGCAGGCTTGGCCATGCCGTGGCAGAACGTATGATCCTCTCTGGCAAGGTCTATACCGCAGAGGAAATGCACGAGATGGGGATCATCTCGGTGTTGGCAGACCCCGGCAAAGGCGAGGAGGTCGCGCGCGAATATATCGCCACCAACCGGGATCGGCATGCCGGGCAGCTTGGGGTCTTCCGCGCCGGGCGGCGCGTGATGCCGCTGGAACTGGCGGAGCTGCGAGACATTGTCGATGGCTGGGTCGATACCGCGATGAAACTGACCGAGCGTGACCTCAAGATGATGCGACGGCTGGCAAACGCACAGACACGGCTGCACCGGCGCTAACGAACCCAGACGAATATTTATCCGTTCGCGCGGCGGCGTTCTTTGGAGGACGTCACCGCTGCTCTGACGCGGCCGTTGCGCGCAGATTTGGCGGCGATGGCGGCCGGGATAGTCACATTGCGCAGCACCATATCGGTCATCACGGCCACCGATTGCGGTTCGCTCATCAGGAAGCCCTGCACATTGTGGATGCCTGCATCGCGCGCATAATCGAGCTGCTCGTGCGTCTCGATCCCCTCGGCCACAATCTCCATGTCCAGCGCCTCTGCCATCAGCGTCACCGCGCGCACGATCGCCTGATCCTCGCGGCTGGTGGCGATGCCGGTCATAAAACTGCGATCGATCTTGATGCTGTCGAAGCGATAGGACCGCAGATAGCTCAGCGACGAATAGCCGGTGCCGAAATCATCGAGCACCATGCGCAAGCCTATCTGTTGCAGCGCCTTCAACATATGCTGGGTGTGGCTGTCGTCATCAAGAAAGACGGACTCCGTCATCTCCAGCTCCAGCCTGCGCGCGGAAAGGCCAGTCTTGACCAGCGCCTCGATCACCGCGGTTGGCAGTGCGCCGGAATTCAGCACAGCGAGCGAGATATTGATCGCGAGGCGCACGTCCTCCGGCCAATGGGCCGCTGCCTCACAAGCACGATCAATGGTCCAGTGGGTGATTTCCTCGATTGTCCCTGTGCTCTCCGCCAGTGGAATGAATTCGACGGGTGAAATCTGGCCCAGTGTCGGGTGGTTCCAGCGCAAGAGCGCCTCACAGATCACGATCCGTCCGCTTTTCACCTCGAAGATCGGCTGAAATTTCAGCACCAGTTCGTCATTCGCGACCGCACGGCGCAGACCTGTCTCGATTTCGTGGATGCGGTGGAACCGCTCCTTCATCGACCACGCAAAGCTGACCACACGGTTACGGCCCTTGTTCTTGGCCTCATAAAGCGCGAGATCTGCATGCTGCATCAGCTCCTCGGCGTCTCGCCCGTCCTGCGGGCCGACCGCGATGCCGATAGAGGCGGTATTGACGAGGAAATGCTCGCCCACGCGCAGGCCTTTGTGCAGTGCATCGAGCATGTCGGCGGCCAGCTCCTGCGCCTCGGTACGATTGGCGCCGGGGCAGAGGATAACGAACTCATCGCCGCCAAAGCGCGCTATGTGGCCACGCTCGCCCAATGCCTGGGTGAGCCGCTCCGCCACGGCACGCAACAGGCCATCGCCCACCTGATGACCCAGCGAATCGTTCACCTCTTTGAACTTGTCGAGGTCCATCCACAGGATCGAGAGTGCATCATGGCTGCGGCGATTCTGAGCAAACAGGTCGCGCAGGCGCATCTGCATCGCCATACGGTTTTCAAGGCCGGTAAGGCTGTCATAGCGCGCCAGCCGCTCAAACTTGGCGGCGAGCAAGGATTTTTCCTGCTTGCCGCGCAGTGCCTCCACCACGATGCGGTGCGTCGTGCGCGTAATGTCGCGCATAGCGAATATCATGACGAACAGCACAATCGCGAGCGTACGATACCCGAAATCGCCGCTCAACCACAGCCCCACGACCGTGGGTAGCAGAGCGAGGCTCGTCTGCCCCAGCGCAATCTTGACCCGGCCGGCGTTGCGCCCGGCGATCCCCGCGCCATAGCCGGTCGCCAATGACACCGAGAGCATATGGATCGCCGAATCGTCGGTGCGCACCAAAGTCACCAGCGCCAGTACACCCAGCATAGCCGCATAGCTCCAGGCGCCCAGTTCATAGGCCAGCTCCCAGCGCCGGTAGGCCCGCGCCACGCCGCTCTTGAGCTTGCGGTAATAGAAAATGGCCGAAATACTGCGCGCTACCGCGATCAAGGAGATAATCACGGCGCATCCGGTCATCACCGGATCATGCGAGATGTGCGCTATCGCGATGCTGAGGAGGAAACCAGAGAGCGCGCCGATGCCAAGCGATGTCGGCGAGGCATACAGGCTCTCCACGAGCGGCCGCCTGATATCGGCCTCGTTCGCCCTCGCCCGCGCGAGGAGAGTCAGCAATTGTGTGCCCAGTCTGCGCAAAGGCTTCTCCACGTCCCAGCCTTCGCTATGCCGCCGCGGAATTGACAAATCGTTAACCGCATATCGGCAATCGTCCCACAATGGCACAATCATGACAGACGCATATCGCCTTCGCTTCTGCAACAAATTCATGGTTGATAGCCGTGACAACCGCCGCGCCATGCCGCATAAGGCAGGGTGAAGCTGATTTCCGGGGAAATATGATGCGTCACGACATGATGAACCGAATGCCCGCAATAGCCCTCAGCGCGGCATTTGCTGTGCTTCTGCTGCCCAATCCTGCATTGGCCTATATCGGCCCCGGCGTGGGCGCGGGCGCAATCGGCGCGGTGCTGGGCGTGATCGGCTCGATCTTCCTCGGCCTGTTCGCAATCCTCTGGTATCCGATCAAGCGCATGATGAAGCGGCGCAAGAAGGGCAACGACGACGGCGCGGCAGGCGAATAAGGCCATTTCCCCGATGAGCGTGCCAGAAATCCTGTTGCTCAGCCTGGCGGCCATCCTCGCCAGCGAGCTGCTGCTGCGGCTGCCGGTGCTGCGTCAGGCGCACGGCCTGGGTGAGGTTGCGCGCAAATCCGCCGCCACCATCGCCAGCAAACGCATTTCGGATCACTGGAAAGAACGGATCCTCCCGGTCTACTCGGTGCGCATGGCGCGCTGTTCCGTGCTGTTTTTCCTGCTGCTGTGTTGCGCGATGGCGCCTGTCGGGCTGATCGGCCTTGCCGCGCCCGGTGGCGAGGCGCGCTGGCTGGAGCTGCTGATGCAGCCCGCCGCAATTGCCCTGCTCTGCGCGGTGTCGATTGCCTATATCGTGCTGCGCATCAAGGTGCTGCGTGGCTGATTACAGCGCGCTGGAAAAGCTGCTGCATCATCTGGCGCTCGGCTCCGCCATGCGCGGGGAGATGATCCACGACATAGAAAAAGGCATGTTCCTCAAGGCTGCCCCGCCCGATGAGGGCCGCCATGTCTTCGTTTGCGGCCTCGCACGGGCGGGTACGACCATCCTGATGCGCGAGATCCACGGCTCCGGCGCGTTCGGTTCGCTCACCTATGCAGACATGCCGTTCGTGCTGGCTCCCAATCTGTGGAAGAAAGTCTCGGCGCGCGGCGCGCAGGCTGGCGAGAAGAAAGAGCGCGCGCATGGCGACGGCATCGCGGTCGATCAGCACAGCCCGGAGGCGCTGGACGAGGTCTATTGGCGCGTGTTCGCGGGCAAGGATTATATCCGCAAGGATCGGCTGACGCCGCACAAGCCCGACAGGGAGCAGATCGCCGGCTATTGCGATCTCATCCGCCTTGTGCTGCTGCGCACCGGCAAGACGCGCTATCTCTCAAAGAACAACAACATGATCCTGCGCCTGCCCGCGCTGGCCAAAGCAATGCCGGACTCGACTTTCATCGTGCCGGTGCGCGATCCCGCCAGCCACGCAATGAGCCTGCTCGCGCAGCATCGCCGCTTCGCCGATGCGGATGCATTTACGCAGAAGTATATGCAGTGGCTCGGCCATCACGAGTTCGGCGCTACACATAGGCCGTTCGCTTGGGGGAGCGAGGAGATTTCGGGAGATCCCGCAACGCCGGACTATTGGCTCGCCCGCTGGATCTCGGCACACCGGGCGCTGATCGAGGCCGCGCGTGCGCACGACAATGTGCTGATCGTCCCTTCGGACGGGCTGGCGGGCGATCCGGCGCTCTGGCCCGCCCTCGCCGCCCGCCTCGGTATCGCTGCCAAGCCCTTGCAGGAAATCCGCGCCATGCCGGAGCGCGCCGCGCCACAAATCGAGCCAGATCTCACGAAAAAGGCCGCCGCGCTCTTTGCCGAGCTGGGCGACCTCTCTCGAATGGCGTTCGGGTAACGCGGCTATCAGGTGAAACGATTGCTCGATGGCGGATCGCTCGCCGGAAAGCTCTCATCGCTCGCCTGATCAAGCTCATCCCAATCCTTGATGTCGCTCGCCATGGCTTCCTGCCCGGCGTTGCGGACGTCGACCGCGCCGGGCGTAGATTCGCCGGTGGCAAACGCCGCGCGCGACACGCCCTGCGGGCTTTTCTTCCAATATCGATACAGGCCATAGCCCAGCGCCGATGCGAATGCTAATTTCAACAATGCCATTGGCTGCTCCTTTTAGAATGTTTGCCTTGCCGGTTACAATTGTTGGCATGGCCGATGGTTCCCCCGAAGCCCAGAGAGGGAGCCGATCAAGGGATGAGCAGACTCGCGTCTCCATAACTATAGAACCGATAGTATTGCGCGATTGCATGGGCATAGGTCGCCTGCATCCGCTCCAGCCCCATAAGCGCCGAAACGAGCATAAAAAGCGTCGAGCGCGGAAGGTGGAAGTTGGTCATCAGGCCGTCAATGGCGCGAAAGCGGTATCCGGGCGTGATGAAGATGCGCGTCTCACCAGTCCAGCCATGCAGCAGCCCCGCGTCATCCGCCGCGCTTTCCAGCACGCGCAAGCTGGTGGTGCCGACCGCGATCACCCGCCCGCCGCGCGCCCGCACCGCATTGAGCCGCTCCGCCACCTCTGCGCTTAAAGTCCCCCACTCGGCGTGCATTTTGTGGTCGGCGGTATCCTCCGCCTTGACGGGCAGGAACGTGCCCGCGCCGACATGCAGCGTCACCTGCTCCGTGCCTATGCCCGCCTGTTCCAGCGCCGCCACAAGGCCGGGCGTGAAATGCAGTGCAGCGGTGGGCGCGGCGACCGCGCCATCCTTTTGCGCGAACATCGTCTGATAATCCGCCTTGTCGCGCTCGTCCGCCGCGCGCTTGCCCGCAATATAGGGGGGCAGCGGCATGCGCCCCGCCCGCTCCAGCAGCAGCTCTACCGGCTCGTCACCCTCGAAGCATAGCGTGAAGCCGCCCTCGTCATCCCGCTCCTCGGCGATGGCGGTAACACCTGCGCCGAAGTCAATGCGGTCGCCCGCGCGCAGCCGCTTGGCGTTGCGGACAAACGCCTGCCAACGCCGCAGGTCGATGCGCTTGTGCAGCGTTGCGCCGATCCGCGCTTCTCCGCGCGTTCCCTCAAGCTGGGCCGGGATCACGCGGGTGTCGTTGAACACCAGGCAATCGCCCGCGCGCAACAGGTCGGGCAGATCACGCACAGACGCGTCGCGTAGCTCCCCCCCGCCCTCCATCACCAGCATGCGCGCGGCGTCGCGCGGCTCGGCGGGGCGCAGGGCGATGCGCTCCTGCGGCAGCACGAAATCGAAAAGGCTTACGTCCATAGTCTCAGCGGATCGACCCGCGCCCGCTGGTTCAGCTTGCGGGCGCTGCCGCTTCCATCCGCGCGGTGACGATCTTGGTCGGGTTTTCGGGAGGCTCGCCCGTAGCAATAGCATCCGCCGCCGCCATGCCCTCGATCACGCGGCCCACCACGGTATATTTGCGGTCAAGCTGCATGCGGGGGAACAGCATAATGAAGAACTGGCTGTTGGCACTGTCTTCGGACTGAGAGCGCGCCATCGAGACGACGCCGCGCACATGCGGCAGATAGCTGAACTCCGCCTTGAGATCTGGCAGCTCGGACCCGCCGGTGCCATCGCCCTTCGGGTCTCCGCCCTGCGCCATGAACCCTTCGATCACGCGATGGAACGCCAGCCCGTTGTAGAAACCCCGCCCGGTCAGCTCCTTGATGCGCGCAACATGGTTGGGCGCAACATCGGGGCGGAGCTGGATGCGCACCGTGCCGCCGTTGGAAAGCTGGAGCACCCAGACATTCGAGGAATCGAGTGGGATGCTGGCGGGCGGCAATGCCATCTTCGGCCCCTTGCGCAGCGCCTCCGCCTGGCGCGCGGCCTTGGCGGAACGTTCGGCCTTCTCCATTTCCTCGGCCTGCGCCTTGTTCTGTGCATAGGCGGTGCCGGTGCCAATGGCGCCAAAGGCCATCAGTGCCGCGAGGGCCAGACGAACAAACTTGTTGGGCTTCATTAAATAGCCTCTCCGATAGCGATTCTGTGCACCATATGCGCGATAATGGGATGGGGATGAACCAAAAATGAGCATCAGCCTATGATTTAAAATTCGCGGATAAGCGAATTTTAAGGGCGGCACCAGCCCGCTCCCCCTCCCAACCGCCCGACAGGATACCATATCGGGCGGTTGGGAGGGGGAGCGGGCTGGTGCCGGAACCCGAAATGCCTGCGCAGCGGCGCATTTCGGAAGCCAGCATCAAGCGCCCTTGCGCCCCATTTGCTCTACCCGCGCCGCCACTTCGTCGCGCACCTTAGGGCTCACGAAACGGTGGATCGGCCCACCATAGAGCGCGATTTCCTTGACCAGCCGCGATGCGATCGGCTGGAGCGAGACGTCCGCCATCAGGAACACGGTCTCGACCGTATCGTTGATCTGCTGGTTCATGCCCGCCATCTGATATTCATATTCAAAGTCCGCGACGGCGCGCAGTCCCCGGATGATGACGCCCGCGCCCTGCGCGGAGGCAAAATCCATCAGCAGCGCGTCAAACCCGACTACCTCCACCTCGGCATCCAGCCCGGCACATTCTCTGCGCACCATCTCCAGCCGCTCCTCGACCGAGAACATCGGCGATTTGCTGGGGTTGGTGGTTACGCCGATGATGAGCTTGTCCACCAGCTTCGCGCCCCGGCGGATGATGTCCATATGCCCCAGCGTGATGGGATCGAATGTGCCGGGATAGACCCCGATCCGTGTTCCGGCAGTATCCCCCATATCAGCGGTCCCTTTCGATCACATAATCGGCAATCGCGCGCAGCAGGCCTGCCCGCTCGTCAAAACCGTGCAGGTGCGCCTTCGCCTGTTCCACGAGCATGCGCGCCTGTTCGCGCGCGCGCTCTGGCCCCAGCAGCGAGACGAAGGTCTGCTTGCCCGCCTGCGCATCCTTGCCCACTGCCTTGCCCGTCACCGCCGCATCACCCTCGATGTCGAGCAGATCATCCGCGATCTGGAAGGCGAGGCCAATGTCATGCGCATAGCCATGGAGGCCCACACGCGCTTCCGATGGCAAATGCGCCATAATCGCCGCCGCCTCGATGCAAAAGCCGATCAGCGCGCCGGTCTTCAATTGCTGCAGCCGGGTGATGGTCGGCAGATCGAACACCGCGCTTTCGGCCGCGATGTCCATCATCTGCCCGCCCGCCATGCCTCCGGTTCCGCTGGCCTTGGCCAGCGCACGTACGAGGTTGATGCGCACGAATGGATCGGGATGGGTCTCCTCCCCCGCCAATATCTCGAAGGCGAGGTCATGCAGGCTGTCTCCCGCAAGGATCGCCGTCGCATCGTCGAACGCCTTATGCACGGTGGGTTTGCCCCGGCGCATATCGTCATTGTCCATCGCGGGCAGATCGTCATGCACCAGGCTGTAGACATGGATACATTCCGCCGCGAGGCCCGCGCGCAGCAGATGGCCGGGGTCGAGTGAGAACAGCGCACCCGCCGCCTTCACCAGAAGGGGGCGCATCCGCTTGCCCCCGCCAATCGCCGCATGGCGCATCGCCTCGATCAGCGGGCGGCGCGGATCATCGGGAATGTCGAGCAGTGTATCAAAGGCGCGGTCCACATCGGCGCTAATTTCCTGCAACGCGCTGCGCAGCAATGCTCTTCCGCTCGGCGGTTCGCCCGGCGCAGCCATCTCAGTCCGCATGAAAGGCTTGCGCGCCGACAGGAGCGCCGCCCGCACCGATGGCAAGCTTCTCGATCCGCGCTTCAGCATCGGCCAGCCGCTGCTGGCATTGCGCGCGCAGTGCCTCTCCGCGCGCATAGAGCGCAATCGATTCATCGAGCGCGACATCGCCCCGTTCCAGCTTCTGCACGATGCTCTCCAGCTCACGCAGCGCCTCCTCGAACGAAGGCGCATCCGGCTGAGAAGCGGGCGAAGGCGATGACGGATTATCCTGTGCCATGGCGCAGCTTTGGCGTCCCCCTCGCCCCCGGTCAAGCGCCGCGTGACCGCTGCCCGCTGTTCATCCGCTGAAAAAAGTGCGGTAAGCGCAAAATTTCTGTAAAAATTCCAGTCCAAGAGCCGTTAACCATTGACGGCATTGCTGCACCTGCACATAGGCTCCAGTCGCTTACCACAAGCCTGTCGCATATAATTTTTGGAAAGCTCCTCATGAAAAAGACCTTCGCTCTCGTTGCCCTCTCGTCCATGCTTGCGCTTGCCGCCTGCAACAATGAACCGGAAGTGATCGATCGCGGACCGCCGGACCCGCTGGGCGATCAGCTCAACAACGCTGCTCCTGTGGAACTGCCGCCGAGCGTCAAGGTCAGCAAATCCTATCGTTGCGCCGATGGCTCGCTGCTGTTTGCGGATTTCATGTCTGACGACAAGACCGTAATGGTCAAGACCGAGAAGGAAGGTGCCGCCACCAAGCTGATGATGGCAGAGCCAGGCAAGCCCTTCACCGCCGAGGGCTATTCGCTCACCGGCAATGGCGATGCCGTCACCGCCGAAGTACCGGGCAAGGCCTCGCAGAGCTGCAAGGCGTAAAGTTTTAGAGCGGCGCCAGCCCGCTCCCCCTCCCAACCGCCCACAGGATGCCCTATCGGGCGGTTGGGAGGGGGGGGCGGGCTGGCACCGAAACCCGAAATTTCAGCGCAGCGGCAAATTTCGGACAAATATGAGGGCCGGGTGTGCAAACATCCGGCCCATTTTCTTGGCCTCATATGCGCAAAAGCGGTTTTCACGTGGCCGTGCTTTGACTAAGGGGCTGGCATGACCGAGACAGCCAGCGCCATCACGCCCGAAATCGTCGCCGAACACGGCCTCAGCCCCGAAGAATATGCCCGCGTGCTGAACGCGCTGGGACGCGAGCCGAACCTGACCGAGCTCGGCATCTTCTCGGTAATGTGGTCAGAGCATTGCTCCTACAAATCCAGCCGCATCCATCTGAAGAAACTCCCCACAGAAGGCCCGCAGGTCATCTGCGGCCCCGGCGAAAATGCGGGCGTGGTTGACATTGGCGACGGACAGGCGGCCATCTTCAAGATGGAGAGCCACAACCACCCGTCCTACATCGAACCCTATCAGGGCGCGGCGACCGGCGTTGGCGGCATATTGCGCGATGTGTTCACCATGGGCGCGCGCCCCATCGCCAACATGAACGCGCTGCGCTTTGGCAGGCCCGATCACCCCAAGATGCGCCACCTGATCAGCGGCGTCGTGCGCGGCATCGGCGGCTATGGCAATTGCGTCGGCGTGCCCACCGTGGGCGGCGAGGTGAACTTCCACCCGGCCTATGACGGCAACATCCTAGTCAACGCCATGACCGTCGGCGTCGCCGATCAGGACAAGATCTTTTATTCGGCGGCGAGCGGCGTCGGCAACCCCATCGTCTATGTCGGCTCCAAGACCGGGCGTGACGGCATCCACGGCGCAACGATGGCGAGCGCGGACTTCGGCGAAGACAGCGAGGAAAAGCGCCCCACCGTTCAGGTCGGCGATCCGTTCACCGAAAAGCTGCTGATCGAGGCATGCCTTGAGCTGATGGCGTCAGACGCGATCGTCGCGATACAGGACATGGGCGCGGCGGGCCTCACCTCCTCCAGCGTCGAGATGGCGTCCAAGGGCGGCGTCGGCATCCGGCTCGATATGGACAAGGTGCCCCAGCGCGAAACCGGCATGACCGCTTACGAGATGATGCTCTCCGAAAGTCAGGAGCGCATGCTGATGGTGCTGAAGCCCGGCAAGGAAGCCTTCGCCGAAGCGATCTTCCACAAGTGGGAGCTGGACTTCGCGGTGATCGGCGAGGTGACGGACACCGGCCGCATGGTCCTCGTCCATCATGGCGAGACGGTGTGCGACATCCCCCTCGCCCCGCTGGCGGACGACGCACCCCTCTATGACCGGCCCCATGTCCCCACGCCCAAGCGCCCGCCGCTGACCGACATTCCCGCCTGCGCAGACATGGGCGCGGACCTACTCAAGATGATGGGCAGCCCGGACATCGCCTCGCGCCGCTGGATCTGGGAGCAGTATGACAACAAGGTCGGTGGAGACACGGTGCAGGCGCCGGGCGGAGACGCGGCGCTGGTGCGCGTCCACGGCACAGACAAGGCCATCGCGATCAGCACCGATTGCACCCCGCGCTATTGCTTCGCCGACCCGGTCGAGGGCGGCAAACAGGCCATCGCCGAATGTTGGCGCAATATCACCGCCGTGGGCGCAACCCCGCTCGCCGTCACCAATTGCCTCAACTTCGCCAATCCGCAGCGGCCGGAGATCATGGGGCAATTTGTCGGCTGCCTCGAAGGCATGGGCGATGCCTGCCGTGCGCTCGATTTCCCGATCGTTTCGGGCAATGTCAGCCTCTATAACGAGAGCAAGGCGACCGGCGGCGGCTCCGCCATTCTCCCCACGCCTGCCATCGGCGCCATCGGCCTGCTGAAGGACTGGACCAAAAACGCGACCATCGCCTTCAAGGGCGTGGGCGATATCATCCTCGCCGTCGGCCACTGGCAAGGCCATCTGGGGCAATCAATCTGGCTGCGCGAATGTCATGGCCGCGAAGACGGCCCGCCCCCGCCGGTCGATCTCGCCGCAGAGCGCAAGACCGGAGACTTCATCCGCGCGCATATCGCATCTGGCGCGATCAACGCCTGCCATGATGTGTCAGACGGCGGCATCGCCGTCACGGTCGCGGAAATGGCGCTCAGCGGCGGCATCGGCGCGATGATCCAGAGCCACGAGGCCAACCACGCTTTTGACGACCCCCGCGCCTTCTTCGCCGAAGATCAGGGCGTCTACATCGTCACATTGAGCGACGCCGCGCTTGCGGATTTCCTCGCCGCGGGCGAGGCCGCGGGCGTGCCGGTGCAACCCATCGGCCGCACCGTCGCCAACCGCCTGATCTTCGAACTGGCCGACAGCGACCACGCCGTCTCCCTCACCGACCTGCGCACCGCGCATGAGGGCTTTTTCCCGAAGCTGATGGATGGCTAGTCTCTACGGAATATAAATTCATGGTCGCGATGATCGCCCACCTTGAACTGATATTCCCCGACTTTCGTGAAACCGCGTGCGGCGTACACAGCCTGAGCCCGGTGGTTGCCTGAAAACACGCCGAGCCATACCGGCCCCGGCATATGTTCGGCAAGCCAGTCAAGTGCATGGTCCAGCAACGCCCTGCCCAGCCCTGTGCCCTGGCATTGTCCGATCACATAGAGTTGATACAGCTCGCCCTGCTCTGGCCGCGCCTCCGCATGCGGAAGCTTGCACGGGCCGACATGGGCATAGCCGACGAGACTACCATCGCTCGCCTGCGCAACCCAATGCGCCCGGCGCACGTCATGCAATTGCGCCGCCACCACGTCTTCGCCGTAGGACTCCCGCTCGAACACGGCCAGATTTCCGGCGCTATACTCGATGGGCACGGGGCCATCCACGAATGTCTCGCGAAACGTGCGCCTTTTGAGCACCGCCAGCGCGGCGGCGTCGGCGGGCACAGCGCGGCGTATCGTGTAGCCGTCGGTCATGCCCGATGCTCCGCCAACCGCGTCACCCGGCAATAGGCCACATGATAGGTGCATACCCCGCCCGCCTTGTCGAACGCGCGCATGACCTTGCGCATCTGCCCGGCCACCAGCGGCTCGCGTCCCTCGACCGGCACCGTCGCGCCGATGCCTTTCAGATGCGCGAGCAGCCCCCTCGACCCTCCAAAATCATGCGCATACTCCTCCTCGAACAGGAAGGCATCGGCATGGCGGGCGAGCATCGCGCGCAAACTGTCGGCATCGGGGTAGCGCGGCGTCCCCGCCTGTAGTCCATAAACGTCATGCGCCGCGCGCCATTCGTGAAAGCTGCGCTCCGCCATCGTCGCGAACATCAGGCTGCCGCCGGGCCGCAACAGCGCCGTCAGCCGGTCGAGCGCGCTCGGCAGGTTGGCAAACCATTGAAAGGTCAGGCTTGAGGCGATGAGGTCGAAATGCGCGCCGTCAAACGCGGGGGCCTCGCCATCCATCACGAGGAAGCGCGCCGCCAGATCGCCGCCCCGCTCGGCTTGCGCGATCATCTCCGCCGATATGTCTGTCGCGACGATCTCGGCATCCGGGAACAGACCGCGCAAATGGCGCGTCAACAGCCCAGTGCCACAGCCGATTTCGAGGATGCGCAGCCTGCCGCCATTGGGCGCGGGCTTGACCGGCTGAAGCCGCAACAGCTGCGCCAGCGTCGCCGCGACCACGCGCTGGATGCCCGCGTGCGCGTCATAATGCGGGGCGGCCGCGCCAAAAGCTCTGCCAATCCGTTGCGCGCGCTGCTCGATCATGACAAAGCGCCCTATTCGTATTTTTTGCCAAGGTGAAGGACCAACATGGCCCCCGCGCACGAGGAACACCGCCTGCCGATGATCGACATCACCCGCGGCTTCGCGGTGATGGGCATTTTGCTGATGAACATCATCGCCTTTTCGATGCCCGAGGCGGCCTATATCAACCCCAATGCCTGGGGCGGGACAAGCTTGGCGGACAGGCTGGCGTGGCTGGTGTCGTTTGTCGCGGTGGATGGCAAGATGCGCGGTCTGTTCTCGCTGCTCTATGGCGCGTCGATGATCCTGCTGATGGACCGCGCGGAAATGGCCGGGAAAAATGGGCAAACCTATATGGTCGTGCGCAGTTTCTGGCTGTTTGTGTTCGGAATCGCGCACTATTTGCTGCTATGGTGGGGCGATATCCTGACGCTTTATGCCCTGATCGGCCTTGTCGCGATGCGCTTCGCGGGCCGAGCGCCGCTGGAGCTGGTAAAGCTCGCCTTCCTCACCTTCGCGGCTCAGCTGGCGCTGCTCATCGTTCTCACTGTTGGAATCCAACAGCTGGGGGTATCATACTACCCCCTACTGATCGACAAAGCCGCAATCCACATGGAAATAGCCCTCTACAAAGGAAGCTGGGCCGGCATCTTCGCTCATAAACTCGCGGATATCTGGGATTGGGGATTTGCCGGGCTGCTCTACATGAGCTTGGATACGCTGGGCTTCATGCTGCTCGGCATGGCGATGCTGAAGGGCGGATTCCTCAGTGGCAAATGGGCGCGAGAGCATTATCTCGGCACCGCCCGCCATTGCTTCCTGATCGGCCTGCCGCCAATGATGGCACTCGGCATCTGGGTATGGGCCAGCGGGTTTGATCCGGCCACCACGTTTGCCGTGGTGGTGACCTGGTCCTTGCCCTTCCGCATCCCACTAACGGTCGGCTACGCCGCGCTGATCCTGGCGTTTGTTGCCGCCGGACGCGGCGCATTACTGAGCAGGGTAGAGGCGGCTGGGCGGATGGCGCTCAGCAATTATCTGCTCTGCAGCGTGGCGATGACCGCGCTGTTCTATGGCTGGGGGATGGGCCTATTCGCCTCCGTTCCCCGCGCGCAGGTCTATCTGTTTGTTCTGCCGCTATGGGCGCTGATGCTGGTCTGGTCCCCGCTCTGGCTCAGCCGCTTTGCCCAAGGCCCCGCCGAATGGCTATGGCGCGGCCTGACGCTTGGTAAGCCACAGAAACTTAGTCGGTAGGCGGAGTCTTCTCGGCGGCGGCCAGCTTGTCCACCTTCTTGCGCTTCGACCGCCCTGCATAGATCACCGCCGCCGCGATCGCCGCGGAAGCCACTGCCCCACCCAAGCCGATGAGTGCGGGCTTGGTCCAGCCAGATGCGACATCAGGCTCATCTGCGGTGGCAGGCGCGGCGGGCTTTGTACTATCTGTCGTCATAGGACGCATCATAAGACCGGGCACAGATCAATCACAAGTGCAAACTACCCGCACCCACCCTCAAATGCCGCGTTCTTTCCTGATCGCGAACCATTTGCGGACATTGGCCTCATGCTGCTCCAGTGTCTCGGCAAACACATGCCCACCTTCGCCGTCTGCCACGAAATACAGCGCCTTGGTCTTCGCGGGGTTGAGCACGGCGATGATCGAGTCTTTGCCGGGATTGGCGATCGGCCCTTTGGGCAGCCCGGCCATCGAATATGTATTATAGCCGTTCACAGCCTGAATCTCTGACCGTTTGATCCGCCGCCCCAGCGGCTTACCCTTGGTGATGGGATAAATGATCGTCGGGTCCGCCTGAAGGCGCATGCCAATGCGCAGCCGGTTGGAATAGACACCTGCCACGGTTGGCCGCTCCGCTGGAACAGATGTCTCCTTCTCCACAATGCTGGCAAGAGTGAGCGCCTCGGCCTTGGACTTGACAACCGTGTCAGCCGAGCGATTGGCCCACGCCTCGTCCAGCACCTGCGCCATCGCCCCTTGCATCCGGGCAAGCACAGCAGCACGCGTCTCACCCTTGTCATAGGCATAGGTATCGGGCAGCACACTGCCCTCTGCGGGCAAATCGATTGTGCCGGTCAACTGTTCCGCCGCCATCAGCCGCTCGTAAACGAGGATGGACGGCATGCCTTCGGGGATAGTGACGAAACGGCTGACGCCGACACCGCCGGTGAGAATGGCGAGGATATGCTTCGCGCTAGCACCCTTGGGAATACTATATTCACCCACCTTGATGCCCGTTGAGCCGCCTAAGAGGCGGGCGCGGAAATAGAATCCATCCGCAGAGCTGACCAGACCGGCTTCCTCCAGCGCGCTCGAGGCACTCTTGAGGGTATCGCCCTCTGCCACAACGAACGGCGTATCCTCCCTCGCCGGGCCGCTGGCACTCCAGCCATGAACGAACACCGCTCCGGCGATCATCACGCCCGCCAGCATTACCCCCAGCAGGATCAGAATAGTGCGGCGCATGGGGTGCGTCAGAGTGCTTTCATGATGAGGCTGGCGTTGGTGCCGCCAAAGCCGAAGCTGTTGTTCAGCACCGCCCGCACCTGCCGCTTGCGCGGAACATGCGGCACAAGGTCCACACCCTCGGTGCCCTCATCAGGATTGTCGAGGTTGAGCGTGGGCGGCACGATCTGATCCCGTATGCTGAGGATGCAGAAAATTGCCTCCACCGCGCCGGCGCCACCCAAAAGATGGCCAATGGCGGACTTGGTAGAGCTCATCGATACATTCGAGATCGCGTCACCAAACAGGCGGCGTACCGCGCCCAGCTCTATCGTGTCCGCCATGGTCGAGGTGCCATGCGCGTTAATATAATCAATGTCTGCCGGGGTCATGCCCGCCTTCTTGAGCGCTGCGGACATGGAGCGGAAGGCGCCGTCCATCTGCGGGTCTGGCGCGGTAACATGATAGGCATCGCCGGAAAGGCCATAGCCCACGACCTCGGCATAAATCTTCGCGCCGCGCGCCTTGGCGTGCTCATATTCCTCCAGCACCACGACGCCCGCGCCCTCGCCCATCACAAAGCCGTCACGATCCTTGTCATAGGGGCGGCTCGCCTGTTCGGGGCGGTCGTTAAAGCTGCTGTTCAGCGCCCGCGCCTGTGCAAAGCCAGCGATGCCGATCGGGCAGATGGTGCTTTCCGCACCGCCCGCCAGCATGATGTCCGCATCGTCGTCCCTGATCATCCGCGCAGCATCGCCAATCGAGTGCGCGCCGGTCGAGCAGGCGGTAACGACCGCGTGGTTCGGGCCCCTGAGACCATATTTGATCGAGACTTGCCCCGAAATCAGGTTGATGAGGCGGCCGTGAACGAAGTGCGGCGACACCCGGCTCGGCCCCTTTTCCGCGAGGATGAGCGATTCGCTTTCTATACCCGGAAGGCCGCCGATGCCGGATCCTATGGAGCACCCGGCGCGCAGCTTGGTCGCGTCGTCCATCTCGGTAAGGCCTGCATCTTCCAGCGCCTGCCCGGCGGCATCAATGCCATAGATGATGAACGGATCGACCTGGCGCTGGATCTTGTGATCGACGCGCTTGTTGGGATCAAAGCCATATTCGTGATCGGCGGGTTTCACTTCACAGGCGATCTGGCATTTCTGGTCGGAAGCGTCGAACCGCGTGATCTTGCCCGCACCGCTTTTCGAGGCGAGGATGTTTTTCCACACAGTCTCAATGTCCGCTCCCAGCGGTGAAACTATGCCAAGGCCTGTTACGACCACACGACGCATACCCAGCTCCTAACCCAATCCTGCGGGCGGCCCAGACAGCGCCGGGCGCCCATCGTCAAACCGAAATGGCGGCTTCCTTACACGGGCCAAGCCGCGCCGGAAAGCCGCCATTGCATATTCCGTCTGCGCGCACGACCCGACGGAACCCGCCCAGCCGCGAACACAGCGCGCTTATTGCTTGCTGTCGATATAGTCGATCGCATCCTTGACGGTGCCGATCTTCTCAGCTGCATCGTCAGGGATCTCGACGCCAAACTCTTCCTCGAACGCCATAACCAGCTCGACGATGTCAAGGCTGTCCGCACCAAGATCGTCGATGAAGCTGGCGTCCTCGGTCACCTTGTCCGCCTCGACGCCCAGATGCTCGATGACGATTTTCTTTACGCGATCCGCAGTCTCACTCATGAGTGGTCCCTTTGTAGTGTCCGATTTGAACGAATGTTAACCCGTTGCTGCGCCCATGCCCTAGAACCCCGGACGCAGTGTTGCAAGACCCAAGTGGTCAAATCATCGCCATCCCGCCATTGACGTGGAGCGTCTGCCCGGTGACATACCCGGCCTGACGCGAGGCAAGATAGGCAGCAGCGGCGGCGATGTCATCCCCCTCGCCCAGCGCACCCGCCGGGATTTTCGCCAAAATGGCTTCCTTCTGCGCATCGGTGAGCGCATCCGTCATCGCCGAACGGATGAAGCCGGGCGCGATGCAGTTTACGGTCACGTTCCGGCTCGCCAGTTCCTGAGCCAGCGCCTTGGACATGCCAATCAGGCCAGCCTTTGAGGCCGCATAGTTCGCCTGCCCCGGATTGCCGGTAACGCCCACCACGGAGGTGATCGAGATGATGCGGCCAAAGCGCGCCTTCATCATCGGCTTGGCGGCGGCGCGCATCAGGCGGAAGGCCGCCTCAAGATTGATGCGGATGACATCCTGCCACTCTTCGTCCTTCATCCGCAGGATGAGGTTGTCGCGCGTCACGCCCGCATTGTTGAGCAGAATATCCAGCTTGCCGCCCAGCGCCTCAACCGCCTGCGGCACCAGCGCATCGACTGCAGCGGCGTCAGACAGATTGCACGGCAAGCAGACATGATCGCCGCCCAGTTCAGCTGCGAAGGCATTGAGCTTATCGATATTGCTACCCGACAGCGCCAATCGCGCCCCCTGTGCCGCCAGCCCCTTGGCAATGGCAGACCCGATGCCGCCGCTCGCGCCGGTTACCAGCGCCGTCATTCCTGTAAGATTGAACATAGTCTCTCCCTTATATTCAGAGCCCCGCCAGCAGCGCCTCGATATCATCCATCGTGACAACGCTGGTGACATTCGCATCCGGCGCGATGCGCTTGACCATGGGTCCCAGCACCTTGCCGCCCAGCTCCACGAAATCCGTTACGCCCGCGTCCCACATCGCCGCCACGCTCTCTCTCCAGCGGACGCGGCCCGTTACCTGTTCGACCAAGCGCGCGCGAATATCGTCTGGCGACGCGATCGGCGCGGCGAGCACATTGGCATAGACCGGCAGCAGCGGCGCATTGATGCTCGCTTGGGCAAGCGCCTCGGCCATCGCATCAGCGGCGGGTTGCATCAGAGGGCAGTGGAACGGGGCGGAGACAGGAAGAAGCACGCCGCGCTTGATATTATGCTCCTTCACGAGCGCGACCGCGCGTTCAACCGCGCCGCGATGACCGGAGATAACCACCTGTGTCGGGTCATTGTCATTAGCGACGGTGCAGACCTCTCCTTCTGCCGCTGCATCGGCCAGCGCCTGCGCCTTCTCGATATCGGCACCCAGCAGCGCGGCCATGGCTCCCTCGCCCACCGGCACGGCGGCCTGCATCGCTCGCCCGCGCAGCTTCAGCAGCCGCGCCGTAGTGGGCAGATCAAAGGCCTGCGCGGCGCACAGCGCGGTATATTCGCCAAGCGAATGTCCGGCGACATAAT
The DNA here is from genome assembly GCF_004122115.1 of Sphingobium fluviale. Lineage (GTDB taxonomy): Bacteria > Pseudomonadota > Alphaproteobacteria > Sphingomonadales > Sphingomonadaceae > Sphingobium > Sphingobium fluviale. The sequence continues at coordinate 95,341 of NZ_SBKP01000003.1, read as the reverse complement.
CGCCCTTCTCGGAGAGCTTTAGTCCGCCTTCTTTCTCCAGCACCCGCAGCGTGGCGATGGCGTTCGCCATGATAGCGGGCTGCGCATTCTCGGTCAGCGTCAGGTCACTCTCCGGCCCATCGCACATGATGCGGAACAGATGCTGCCCCAGTGCCTCGTCCACTTCCTGAAACACCTCGCGAGCGACCGTGCTGGCCTCGGCAAGTGCCTTGCCCATGCCAACCTGCTGGCTGCCCTGCCCCGGAAAGATGAATGCGCGCATCATGGTCCCCTAGATAAGATAGTGACCCGCTCCATAACGATTTGCGCGGCGCATGGAAGCCCCTTGCATTTCCCGCGCATTTCCGCCATAGGCCCGCCTTCGCAAAGCCGGAAGGCCGCGCGGAAGATGACTTAAGACGACAGCCGGAGGGGCGGTGCGCATGGTGCGCCCGTCAGCAATCGGCCAACGAAGAAAGCAAGCTGTCATGCCGCTTTACGAGCATGTATTCCTTGCGCGTCAGGATCTGGCCCAGGCCCAGGTAGACGCGCTGGCGGAAAACGCCACAGCCATTATCGAATCGAATCAGGGCAAAGTCACCAAGGTCGAGACCTGGGGCCTACGTTCGCTGGCTTACAAGATCGCCAAGAACCGCAAGGCGCATTATGTCATGCTCAACATCGACGCGCCCGCTGGCGTCGTCGCAGAGTTGGAGCGCCAGACCCAGATCAACGAAGACGTCATCCGCTATATGACTGTCCGCGTTGACGAGCTGGAAGCCGGCCCCTCCGTCATGATGCGCAAGGGCGACCGCGAGCGGGAACGCCGTGGTGGCCGTGATGGCGACCGCCCCGATCGTGGTGATCGCCCGGACCGTGGCCCGCGCCGCGACCGCGCTGATTTTGACGGCGAATAAGGAGATATAGAGACATGGCACGCCCATTTTTCCGCCGCCGCAAGAGCTGCCCCTTCGCCGCCAAAGACGCACCGAAGATCGATTACAAGGATGTTCGTCTGCTTCAGGGTTTCGTATCCGAGCGTGGCAAGATCGTCCCCAGCCGCATCACCGCGGTATCCGCCAAGAAGCAGCGCGAGCTGGCTCAGGCAATCAAGCGCGCCCGCCATCTGGGCCTGCTTCCCTACATCGTGAAGTGAGGAGCTAAGACATGGAAATCATTCTGCTCGAACGGATCGAGAAGCTGGGCGCCATCGGTGATGTCGTCACCGTCAAGGATGGCTACGCCCGCAACTATTTGCTGCCCAACAAGAAGGCGCTGCGGTCCAATGCATCGAACCGCAAGGTCTTCGAGGCTAACCGCGCACGCATCGAGGCAGACAATGCCGCACGCCGCGCTACTGCCGAGGCCGAGGCCGGATCGGTTGACGGTCATCAGATCGTGCTGATCCGTCAGGCGTCGAACGCCGGCCATCTCTATGGCTCGGTCGCGGTGCGTGACATCGTGGATGCGCTGCATACCGATGGCCACAAGATCGTCACCAAGGCGATGATCGTGCTCGAACGCCCGATCAAGACTTTGGGCGTCTTCGAGGTCAAGGTCGCGCTGCACCCGGAAGTGGCCGTCACCATCACGGTGAACGTCGCCCGCTCGCCGGAAGAAGCCGATCTTCAGAAGGATGGCGTCGATGTGATGGCCAGCATGTTCGAAAAGGACGAGGCTGGCTTCACGGAAGACTATGATCCCAATGCCGAGCCGGGCGAAATCGCCCGCGAGGTTGATGACGCCGCCGATACGGCCGAGGGTGAAACGGAAGCCTGATCTTCCGTCATCACGAAGACATAGAAAAAGCCCGCTGGAGCAATCCGGCGGGTTTTTTGCTGAGCCACCCTACAGGTGCATGAAATCCCGTGCATAGCTTCGTAGCTGCGCGCCGCCATCCACCGCGATCACCTGACCCGTGACGGAACGCGCACGGGCAAGATATAAAACCGCCTCTGCGATATCCTCCGGCTGTGGCAGCCGCCGCAGAGGCATCATATTCTCCAGACGCTCCATACGCTCCGCGTCATACGCATCTGTCGCCAGCGTCAGCCCTGGCGCAACCGCGTTGACGCGAATCCCTTGCCGCGCCATTTCCCGTGCTGCGATCTGCGTAAAACCGGCAAGCGCCTGCTTGGAAAGGGTGTAGGCGAGTTGATCGCCGTGGGGATGATTGAGCCTCTGGTCGAGGATATTCACTATGCAGCGCCCGTTGGCTGGGCTTTGCGTGGCGGCAAAGGCTTGGGCCAGCAACACGGGAGCCGCAGCGTTCACCGCGTAATGGCGCATCAAATCATCGGCTGTTACATCCTCCAGCCGATCCTGCCCAAACAATGCCGCGCTGTTCACCAGCACATCAGGCGCATGGCCAAAGTGCGCCGTCACCTCACGCATCAATGCGGTTGCGCGCTCTGGCTGGGAAAAATCAGCGACAAAGCCTGCCCATTTCACATCTGCCGCAGCAAAAGCGTCGGCCAGCCAGCCCTCCAGCGCACAATCATGGCTGCCATGCAATGCCAGCCGATAGCCCGCCTTTCCCAATGCTAGTGCAATATGACCACCTAGTCGCCGATGGCCGCCCGTTATCAGAGCGACCGGCGTATCGACCAAAGACACGCTTACAATCCCATCAGGCGCAAGACTTCCTTGCGGCTCTTTTCATCGTCTCGAAAGACGCCCATCATACGGCTTGTTTTCATCACCACGTCGGGCGTGCGCACTCCACGCCCCGTCATGCATCCATGTGTCGCTTCGATCACCACCGCGACACCGCGCGGGTGAAGATTATCCCATATGCAGTCAGCCACTTCCGCAGTCAGCCGCTCCTGCACCTGCAAGCGCCGGGCAAAGCCGTGCAGCACCCGCGCGAGCTTGGATATGCCCACCACATAATCACCGGGCAGATAGCCAATATGCGCAACGCCAGTGATCGGCGCCATATGATGCTCGCAATGAGACTGGAACGGGATGCCTTTCAGCAGTACAATCTCGTCATAGCCGCCAACTTCATGAAAAATGCGGGAAAGATGATAGGCCGGGTCTTCGGCATAGCCCTCGCAATATTCCTTCCAGGCCCGCGCTACGCGCTTTGGAGTGTCGAACAGGCCTTCGCGCTCCGGGTCATCTCCAGACCAGCGGATGAGCGTGCGTATAGCCTCTTCCACGTGGGCAGGAACTGCGATTTTCTCCAACTCCAACGTGCGCTCCTCACTTGCCGGATGGTTCATTGCGTTCCCCGTAACATGCTGGCCCAGCTTGCAGCCATATGTGCAACGATTCGGAAAAAGCCAGTCCTTATGCTCTCGCTATGGATATTCTTGGACTATAAATCATGTAACCGGCAGAAAAATGATATAAGAATATGTGTCAAAAGGACGCTACGTCACCCCCTGTTCGCGGGTGATAGCCATAATGCAACGGGCAGCATACCGGCCGAGACCCCTTGCACTTGCTGAAATTCGGCGCACATTAGGCATCAGGCAACAATAGCCACACCCAGCAGGAGAGAGCGTGATGGAAGCCTATATCTATGATGCGGTGCGCAGCCCACGCGGAAAGGGAAGGCCTGATGGCTCCCTTCATGAAATCACGCCTGTTGCGCTGGCTTCCCAGGTGCTGCGCGCCATCCCAGACCGCACACATATTGATACGGCCGATGTGGATGATGTGATCCTCGGCTGCGTCGCTCCTGTGGGCGAGCAAGGCGCAGATATCGCGCGCGTTGCGGTGCTGAGCGCTGACTATGACGAGCGCGTACCGGGCGTCCAGATCAACCGCTTTTGCGCGTCCGGGCTGGAGGCCGTCAACATGGCGGCAGCGAAGGTTGCATCGGGCGAGGCGCAGTTTGCTATCGGTGGCGGCGTAGAGAGCATGAGCCGCGTCCCCATGGCATCGGATGGCGGCGCATGGGCGACCGACCCTGCCGTGGCCTACAAAACCTATTTCGCGCCACAGGGCATCGGCGCAGACCTAATTGCCACGATGTTCGGCTTTTCCCGCGCGGATGTGGATGCGTATGCTGTCGAAAGCCAGCGCCGCGCGAAACAAGCATGGGATGAAGGCCGCTTCGCCCGATCTATCCTCCCCATCCGTGATGTGATCGGCGAAGTGATCCTCGATCATGACGAGCATATGCGCCCTGGCACCAACATGCAGTCGCTCGGCGCGCTCAAGCCCAGCTTTGCGGCTATGGGAGAACAGATGCCGGGCTTCGACGCGGTGGCCTATCTGCGTTACCCGGAGGTAGAGAAAATCGACCATGTGCATCATGGCGGCAACAGCTCCGGCATAGTCGATGGCGCGGCGGCGGTATTGATCGGCAGCAAGGCGATGGGCGAAAAATATGGCCTCAAACCTCGCGCCCGCATCCGCGCCGCCGCCTCCATCGGCAGCGAGCCGATGATCATGCTCACGGGGCCGGAGAGCATCGCGCAAAAGCTGCTCGACCGATCCGGCATGAGCAAGTCTGACATCGACCTGTGGGAGCTGAACGAGGCCTTCGCCAGCGTTGTCCTGCGCTATATGCAGGCGATGGACCTCGACCACAGCCAGATCAACGTCTGTGGCGGCGCGATTGCGATGGGGCATCCGCTGGGCGCGACCGGTGCGATGGTGCTCGGCACCGCGCTCGACGAGCTAGAGCGATCCGGCAAGGGAACCGCCCTCATCAACCTGTGCGTCGGCGCAGGCATGGGCACCGGCACGATTATCGAGCGCGTCTGAACAGCACAACGGAGAGGATTGATATCATGACACAGACCATCCGTTTCGATGTCGATGCAGACGGCATCGCCACCCTCACCATTGATTGCCCGGACCAGAGCATGAACGTGATCGGCGCTCAGTTTCTGGCCGATCTGGAGGCCGCGATAGACCGGATTTCCGCCGAGGACGCCATCAAGGGCGCGGTGATTGCATCGGGCAAGGACAGCGGCTTCATGGCCGGCATGGATTTGAAGGCAATGGAGGGCATGCTCCTCCCCCCACCGGGGAAAAGCCTCGACATGGCTACGCTGTTCACGCGCGTGTTTGAGCTCAACCGCGTGCTGCGCCGCCTTGAAACCTGCGGCAAGCCGGTCGCCTGCGCGATAGAGGGCATATGCGTCGGTGGCGGGTTTGAGCTGGCGCTGGCCTGCCACCGGCGGGTTGTCGGTGATAATCCGAAGACGCAGCTTGGTCTGCCTGAGATCCTCGTCGGGCTTTTCCCCGGCGGCGGCGGCAGCCAGCGCATGCCCCGCATCACCGGCGTGCAGACCGCATTGATGTATATGCTTCAGGGCAAGCTATTCGCCCCTGCCGAGGGTGCAGCCCTCAAGCTCATCGACGAAGTAGTGCCAGCCGGAACCGCGCTGGAAGCGGCCAAGACATGGGTTAAGGCCAATCCGGCCGCATTTGCCCAGCCATGGGATATCAAGGGCTATAAGGTGCCCGGCGGCGGCTCTGCCATGCACCCCGGCTTCGCCCAGACCTTCATGGGCGCAGTGCCCATGATGCAGAAAGAGGCCCAGCGCAACATGAATGCGCCTATCGCCCTGCTCTCCGCCATCTATGAAGGCCTGCAACTGCCGATGGACCGGGCGCTCCGCATCGAGAGCAAATATTTCGCGAAAGTGATCGCGCAGCCGCAATCGCGCAACATGGTCCGTACTCTCTTCGTAAACAAGCAGGCGGCAGAGCGTGGCGCCCGCCGCCCTGCGGATGTGGCGCCCTCCCCCACCAAAAAGCTCGCGATGCTCGGCGCGGGGATGATGGGCGCGGGCATCGCCACCGTATCCGCGCAAGCAGGGATCGAGGTGGTCCTGTTGGATCGGGATATGACCTCTGCGGAGAAGGGCAAGGCCCATGTCGAGGCGGAGCTGCAAAAGCGCGTCTCTCGCGGCAAAATGACGGCGGATAAGATGGCGGAAATCTTGGCCCGCGTCACGCCCGTCACCGATGCGGCGGACCTTGCCGGATGCGATTTCGTGATCGAGGCGGTGTTCGAGGACCCTGCTGTAAAAGCCGAAATAACGCAGCGTGTGGAAAAGGTGCTGGGCGCGGATACGATCTTCGGTTCCAACACCTCAACATTGCCGATCACCGGGCTGGCTAAAGCATGGAGCAAGCAGGAGAATTTCATAGGAGTTCACTTCTTCTCGCCGGTCGAGAAAATGCCGCTGGTGGAGATCATCCTAGGCGAAAACACGGGCGCTACAGCCATAGCAAAAGCCCTCGATTTCGTCCGACAGATCAAGAAGACACCGATTGTCGTAAACGACAGCCGCGGCTTCTACACCTCGCGCTGTTTCTCCACCTATGTAAGCGAAGGCGCACAGATGGTGGCGGAAGGCGTGAACCCCGCTCTGATCGAAAATGTCGGCAAACAGCTCGGCATGCCGGTCGGCCCGCTGGCGGTGGGAGACGAGGTGTCGATCGAGCTTGCTCACAAGATTACGGTCGCCACCAAAAAAGCGCTGGGCGATGCCTATAAGGCGACGGCTGCCGATAATGTGATCGAGAAGATGGTGGTAGAGCTGGGCCGCCTGGGCCGGAAGAATGGCAAAGGCTATTATGAATATCCCGCAGATGGCAGCGCGAAATTCCTCTGGCCGGGCCTCTCAGAGCATTTTCCCCGTGCCGCACAACAGCCGTCGGCTGCGCAGGTGCGGGAACGCCTGCTCTATCGTCAGCTTATCGAATGCGCACGATGCTATGAGGAAGGTGTGCTGACGGCGCCTGAGGACGGCGATATTGGCGCGATCTTCGGCTGGGGCTTCGCGCCGTGGACTGGCGGACCGTTCAGCCATATGGACACGGTAGGCACTAAGGCAGTAGTTGAAACGCTCGATAGGCTCGTGCTCGATTACGGCGACCGTTTCACCCCCACAGCGCAGTTGCGTGATCTGGCGGCACATGGGACAGGCTTTTACAGCGCGGCGAAAAAAGCGGCGGCTTAACGCGCTTTTCGTATTTCTGCTGCATTGCATCCACAGGCGCTTACCCGCTAACCGGGAAGCAGACAGATGCTGTGGAGTATGAAGTGATGCCGAACAAGCCAACCGTCCTCGTCACCGGCGGCGCCGGATATATTGGCAGCCATGCCGTGCTGGCACTGCGCGATGCGGGTTGGCCAGTTGTCGTGGTCGATAATCTCGCTACCGGCTTCCGCTTCGCAATCCCGGCTGACGTGCCGCTGGTTGAGGCTGACATCGCGGATCAGGCTGCCGTCGAGGCGGCGATGCGCGCGCATGATGTGAGGGCGGTCATGCACTTCGCCGGCTCTATCGTCGTGCCGGAGTCGGTTGAGAACCCCCTCAAATATTATCAGAATAACACGGCGAACAGCCGCACATTGATTGAGAGCGCGGTACGATGCGGCGTGCCGCATTTCATCTTCTCGTCGACCGCCGCAACCTATGGCATGCCTGACGTAAGCCCGATTTCAGAAAGCTGCCCTCAGCGCCCGATCAACCCCTATGGCATGTCCAAGCTGATGACCGAGTATATGCTGGCGGATGTTTCGGCTGCGCATCCGCTGAATTACTGCGCGCTGCGCTACTTCAACGTGGCAGGCGCGGACTCGCAGGCCCGCTCCGGCCAATCCACGGCAGGCGCAACCCATCTCATCAAGGTCGCGGTTGAGGCGGCTCTCGGCAAGCGCAGCCATGTCGGCGTTTTCGGCACCGATTTCGACACAGAAGACGGCACCGGCGTGCGTGATTATATCCATGTGTCAGACCTCGCCGCCGCGCATGTGCTGGCGCTGGAGGCGCTGATCAACGAACCACAGCGCAATCATCGCCTTAACTGCGGCTATGGAAAGGGCTTTTCTGTGCTGGAGGTGTTGGATGCAGTCGACCGCGTGACCAACCTCAAGATTGAGCGGCATATCGAGGGCCGCAGGGCGGGCGACCCAGCCTCTCTGGTGTCAGACAACAGCGCAATCATGGCGACTTTTCCATGGAAACCGCGCTTTGCCGATCTAGACACCATTATAGCCCACGCTCTGGCCTGGGAACGCAAACTCACGGAAATCAGGGGCGAATAGGCGCCTGACCAACCTGCCTAAAAAACAGGCATTTCTGGACTGTCATGCTCGAATCACGGGCATTATAGACATTTCGCGCAGCATCGCGGAAAGTCCTCTCCGAGTCGCGTATCGGGCGAGTTCGCGTTGTATCCATAAGCCGTGAGGCGAATGACGTCGGGACGCAATACGGAGACGCAGAAGGAAAAAGGGGTGCTTGCTAAATGAAAAAGGTTGAGGCGATCATCAAGCCGTTCAAGCTCGATGAGGTCAAGGAAGCGCTGCACGAAGTGGGCGTTTCCGGCATCACCGTGACCGAGGCCAAGGGCTTTGGTCGTCAGAAAGGGCATACGGAGCTGTATCGCGGTGCCGAGTATGTCGTCGATTTTCTTCCGAAGGTTAAGCTGGAGGTCGTGGTGGAAGATGCGCTTGCCGATCGCGTTGTTGAAGCCATAGCGGCGGCGGCGCAAACTGGCCGCATAGGCGACGGCAAGATTTTTGTTTCCTCTATCGAGTCCGCCCTGCGCATCCGCACCGGCGAACGAGACAATGACGCAATCTGACCAGTCTCTTTTCAGGTTGGTCCCAGCCTGAACAAATACAAATTTTTTGAACTGCCGATCCGGGAAAGTCCGGTCGAAACTTTAGAAAGGGTATGCAGAAATGGCGAATTCGCCCAAAGACATTCTCAAGATGATCGAAGAAAAGGAGATCGAATGGGTCGATCTGCGCTTCACTGATCCCAAGGGCAAGTGGCAGCACCTCACCATGTGCGCGGGCGTGATGGGTGAAGATGAACTCGCCGACGGCCTTATGTTTGACGGCAGCTCGATCGAGGGCTGGAAAGCCATCAACGAATCCGACATGATCCTGAAGCCCGATCTGGACGCTGTTTACATCGACCCGTTCAGCGCCACCCCGATGATGATCCTGTTCTGCGACATCGTCGAGCCTTCTAATGGCGAACTCTATGCCCGCGATCCCCGCAGCACCGCGAAGCGCGCAGAGGCATTCCTGAAGACCACCGGCATCGGCGACACCATCTATGTCGGCCCCGAAGCTGAGTTCTTCATGTTCGATGACGTGCGGTTCTCCACCGGCTACGATGGCAGCTTCTTCAAGATCGACGACATCGAACTGCCCACCAACACCGGCCGCGAATATGAGGGTGGCAACCTTGCCCACCGTCCGCGCGCCAAGGGTGGCTATTTCCCGGTAGCGCCGGTCGACAGCTGCATGGACATCCGCGGCGAGATGGTTTCGACCATGCTCGAAATGGGCCTGCCGTGCGACAAGCATCACCACGAAGTCGCCGCCGCGCAGCACGAGCTGGGCATGACCTTCGGCACGCTGGTGACGACCGCAGACCGCATGCAGATCTATAAGTATGTGGTGCATCAGGTTGCGCAGGCCTATGGCAAGACCGCGACCTTCATGCCCAAGCCGATCAAGCTCGACAATGGCTCCGGCATGCACACCCATATGTCGATCTGGGATGGCAAGAAGCCGCTGTTCGCAGGCGACGGCTATGCCGGTCTGTCCGACATGTGCCTCTACTTCATCGGCGGCGTCATCAAGCATGCCAAGGCACTGAACGCCTTCACCAACCCGACCACCAACAGCTACAAGCGTCTGGTGCCGGGCTATGAGGCGCCTGTGCTGCTCGCTTACTCCAGCCGCAACCGTTCCGCCTCCTGCCGTATTCCTTATGGCAGCGGCTCGAAGGCCAAGCGCGTGGAGTTCCGCTTCCCGGATGCCCTCGCCAACCCCTATCTCTGCTATGCAGCGCTGCTGATGGCGGGTCTGGACGGCATCCAGAACAAGATCCACCCCGGCGATCCGATGGACAAGAACCTGTATGACCTTCCGCCGGAAGAACTATCGCTGGTTCCGACCGTCTGCGGTTCGCTCCGCGAGGCGCTGGACAGCCTGGAAGCCGATATGGACTTCCTGCTGAAGGGCGACGTGTTCACCAAGGATCAGATCGAGGCCTATATCGACCTGAAGCGCGAAGATGTAGCCGTCTGGGAAATGACGCCCAGCCCGGTCGAGTTCGACATGTACTACAGCGGCTGATTCAGCCTAGAGCGCGCTGCATTAAATCTGGATCAGTCAGCGCGCTCTAAGTTTCTGTGTTGTCGTATCGTTTTGGCGCAAAACCGGTTCCCACTTTTGCGTGCGATGCTCTAGCCTGTATAGAAAAAAGAAGGCCCGGAGGCAGCAATGCCGCCGGGCCTTTTCAGTGGGGCAGGTAATGTCGGGGAATCAGGCGGCGCGGCGCGTCTTAACCCTCGTTGCATCAGACCCATGAGCGATATGCCCGGAGCCAATGTCGAACCGGCCGACCATATCGCGCAATCTGTCTGACTCGTTTTTCAAAATGCGCGCGGCCGCGTTGCACTCTTCGCCCATCGCTGCGTTTTGCTGGGTCATACGGTCTATGCTGCCAATCGTTACATTGATCTGCTGCACACCCTCAGCCTGGCTGTTGGCGGAGTCGGCAATCATCTCGATCAAACCGGAAATATTGCCTACCCGGTCCATGATCTGTTGCAAGGCCTCGCCCGACTCACGCACCAGAGCCACGCCGCCATCAATATGCGTATTGCTGTCTTGAATCAGCGCCTTGATGTCGCGCGCCGCATCCGAACAACGCTGAGCCAATGCGCGCACCTCGTTCGCCACTACGGCAAAGCCCTTGCCCGCATCCCCGGCCCGTGCAGCCTCGACCCCCGCGTTTAGCGCAAGCAGATTGGTCTGAAATGCAATGCCATCAATAACATTGGTGATCTGCGCGATAGCATGAGCGCTCTCCTCGATGCCACTCATAGCTTCAATGGCGCGCTTGACCGTCTCGCCATTTTCATCTGCTCGCTGGCGGACATCGATCACGGTGCCATGAGCGGTGCGAGAGGCTGAGGCAGCCTCTGCCACGCGGCCGGTAAGCTGCTGCATTGCGGCGGCAGTTTCCTCAAGATTTGCCGCCTGATGCTCGGTGCGCTGCGAGAGGTCCTGCGTTGCGCTATCTATCTCTGAGGCACTGCTATTGAGCATATGGACTGAAGTAGTGACTTCTTCGATGGCCTGCCGCATTGAATCTGCAGCCTTGTTATAATTGTCACGCAGGCTGACATATTCCGCCGGGAAAGACGCCGAGATGCGATGATGCAGCACGCCAGCGCGCAGCTTTTCCAGCGCAATGCCAAGAGCCTCCACGATCATGCCCTGTGTCTCGGCCTTTTCGCGGCTTTCCTTGGCGGCCTTTTCAGCGACTGACACAACGATATCATCCAGCGCACGCGCGGCCTCGCCAATCTCGTCCTGACGGCCGGCATCGCGGCTAATATCTACCAGATCACCCTGCGCCATAGCACGCATCTGCTGCCCAAGACGGCGGATAGGACGGATCACACGGCCTTGGATGAAACCGGAAAAAAGAAGAAACAAGGCCACCATCGCTCCTGCCAGCACAAAAAGCAATGTCAGGGTCGTTGCCAGCTGGTTCTGAGCATCATTCTTGAGCTTCTGCTGATAGTCGAGCGCCATCTGGACAGTCTGGTCCACCTTGCCGCGATGTATTTCATACGCAGCCGCCAGATCGGCAAAGGCAAGATCAATACTCGCCTGATCCCCCGCCTGAACGGCAGGCAGGAATTCCGAATCGAGCACCGACCAAAATTTCATGGCTGGTTCGTGCGTATCCTGTGTAATGTGCTTTTGCAGTGTCGGATCAAAATGCGTCTCAAGCCAATAGCTGTGGCGCGCATCATAATCAGCGCGCAGCTTCTGCAGCCGCTGCGCCCGCAATGAATAGCTGGATGGATCGCGCGCAAGCAAAGACGCTTCTAGGTAAGGTTCGATCACATATTCGGGCGGTGGCAAAATATCGGCTATGAGGTCAGACGCATGCTGCGTGTTCGTCTGAATGGGGCCGCCCATGCGAATATCATTGATCCTCATGCCGCCTATGCCAATGGCAGCAAGCATGAGTACAAGAAATATTGCGGTGGCATATGAAACAAGTGCTCTGATGGTCATGTGCATCCTCTCTCGCGCACCCACACTCATCTTTTATCTTTTGTTATGGGCGCAATACACCGGCAAGGTTAACAAGCTAATAATCCTTTGAAATTCTTGCGGTAATACTTTGGCGCCCTAGTGTAGAAATACTGGAAAGCAGCGAAAGCCAGCGTGTAACCTGATATTCCAGCCGCGTAGCGGAATAGCCCTGCCCATCACTGATAAGCTCAACATAAATGCGACGGGTAATATATTTTCCCGCGCCGATTGCAGTGCCCTGCCCGCTTGTCTGGTCTGCGGGAAGAATACGCAGCCGATCCAGCCCAGCCGCCTTACGTACCGCATTAATCGGATCCAGCCCTCCCTTGCCGCCCCGCAATGAGGTGACAGCAGAGGCAAGCTGCAACGCCTCTGGCGCAGAAAGTTGGGTGATACCGGAGCCGAAGAGCAGACGAGACAGCACTTCATCCTGCGGCATGGCAGGAACACTGGTGAAAGATATGATCGGCGCCGCGCTGCTGCCGCTGATATGGATAGTCGCGTTGAGGCCGCTGAGCGCTGCTTCAGCCGTAATATCCAACTCTGGATTGGCGGGTACGCTGCCATCGAAACGCAGCTTGCCGGAAGTCAGATCGAAACGACGGCCTGCGAAATCATAAGTACCGCGCACCATCTCAGCATTTCCGACCAGCGTGGGATTGGTAACGCTACCGCCAATTGCAAGATTCATGCGCCATTCGCTGGCCAGCCCCATCCCGCTTACCATAAGGCGATTGCGCGCGCGCGCCTCAATATCGACATTCCATGCAGCACCACGATCAACAGGTGTAAAGTCTCCCTGCCGGCCATTGCGCTCAATGATCTGCAATTCAGGAATTTGCGCCACCGCAGCGGCGCGGCCGAGCATGAAACGGCTACGTATTACATCAAAATTGCCGCTGATGACGCCGCCACGGCCATCCGATCTGATAGTGATAGGCCCACTGACGGTTGCGCCGATGTCATCCCGATTCAGCAGCTCGGCATTATTGGCCTGAAGCGCCATATCTATGCCGATACCTTGTCCCAGCGAAAAATCGAAACTGCCCTGCCCGCTGACCGATCCACCGTTGCGCACAGCGCCTTCAATCTGGGAGAACACGAGCCTGGACCCATCGAACCGCGCGATAGTGCGCAGTTTCGAGAGCCGCATGCCAGTCACGGGGCTTTCCAGTGCAGCATCCTGAGTTAACAATGCGCCTGAGATAACCGGATTTGCGCCCGTCCCGCTAATATCGGCACGCAAGGAGGCCTGCCCCGTAATATCAATAATCTCTATGCGCGTCATGCGCCACACTGCTTCTGCGGGCCCTACATAGCGCAACTGCGCTTTAACAGGCGCGGCCCGCAGCCGTTCGATGATGCTGCCAGATCCCGCAAGCGGCGTAATCAGTGCCTGCGCTCGGCCTATCAAAACGCCAGACCGCGTCACCACCGCGCGCATCGCAAGCCGGTTCGTGCCGAGATCAGCGTTGAGGCCAAGATCAACCGGCGTAGATGTGCGCGTAAGGCCCGAACGGCTCAGGCCGCGAACGGTGAGGCGGGCACTGCCCGTCGGCAAGCCGCCGCGCGGATGCGCATAGTTCAGGGTTCCACTCGCCAGCCCCGCCAGCCCCATGTCGCTGTTTGACAGGTCCAGCAACGAAAGAGGCATATGCAATAATCCGAGATCAAACCGCGTCTCATTGCCGAAATGCGCGCTCTTGATCTGTGCGGCGCCACCGCCATAGCGCAACGTAACAGGATCAAGCGCCCAGCCGCCTTCGATCCGCCGCAGTTGCGCGCGCCTGTCGAGAGATATACCTCTCCCGTCCAGCGTACCGGAGAGCGCAAGACCGATTTCATCCCGTTCGACATCGGCATCAAACTGGAGATTAAATTGCCGCCCGCGCTGGCCGAGGATGGTCGCGCGCACCTTGCCCACGCCGTCTATCATATGCGCATCAGCCCCGAAGCGGTTGATACGAAAGCCACCGATCTGCGCCGCGCTGCCTGAGAGTGTGGCGTCCAGATTCGCGCCTTCAGGGTTCAGGCTCAGCTCGGCCTTGAGGCGCCCACGCAGCAAATCCACCGGCACAACGCCATCGAAATGGGCATTGTCGATACGCAGCGAGGCCGAAGCCTTCTGAACGCCGCTTTCTACCATGAGGTCCACCACACCGTGCACCGGACCCGCAAACAACAGTCGCCCGGCCAATCCACCGGGAACGATCAGCAAGCGGCCTTGCCCCTCAGATCCGCTGACATGGACGCTGCCGATGCGGATGGCACTTTGTCCCCCCCCAGGCGGCAGCTCAATCGCGCCAGTACTCTCAAATGGCCCCAGTGCCGATTGACCACGCGCTTCATACATATAGCCTGCGGGATCAGGATCGAGCACCAGTCGCACATCCGCCAGCCCCGCAACGCCGTTCATGGGCCGCGCAAGCAGCGCCTTCACGGCGGGCCGGTCCAGCTTTCCGCTAAGCATAATCTGCACCGGGCCATAGCGCGCGTGGTTCCCCGCTGCGGCGATCTGTACTGTGCCATCGGGATTGCGCACGCCAGAGCCATTGAGCATCAGCTGGGGCGCGCGAAGGGCAAGCCGCTCCAGCTGCAAACGCCCGTCACGCGACAACGATATATTGGTCTGCACCCTTGGCAATCCACCGCCCAGCGTACGCAGAAAGCTGTTATCCAGCCGGCGCACTACACCGCTTACCGTGCCTGAAACGCTGAACGCACCTTGTGCGCCGGGGGCGGCATGCAGGCGCGACTGTATATCGACAAGGCCTAGCCCGCGTATTTCCACGCCACGCACGTTGCCCGTCAGCGCCAGATCATAACGGCCGGACCTGAGGTCGAACAGCGCCACGAGTTCGCCATTCAGCCGATCAGATCTTAGTTTGAGCGGTGTTGACGTGATCACAGCCCCGTTCTTCTGCAACAGCCCCGTGACGCTGATCCGCCGCAGCACCGAGGCAAGGATATCCCCCTGCCCATCGATCCGCTCGGCAGACAGGGAGAGCGGGATGACCGTCTGCCTGCCACCCGCACCAACCCGGCCATCGCCCGTGGCGCGCACGCCATGCAATACTGTCTTGCCGAAACGCAGTTGATCGGCTTTCAACAGATAATCGAACCGTGCCTCATCAAGCGGCCCGTTGAGCCGCAATCGCGCGACGAGGGAACGCGCATCGAAATTGCGCAGCAGAGCGCCGGGCTTGCGCAGACCGACATCTATCAAGAGGTTGTCATAGCCCCAGCCATTGAGATGCAGCCCGCCCTTGAGGCTGATCGCCAGCGCATCAGATTGTGCGGAAAATGTGCCCGAAAGCAGCTTATCGGCATAGCGCCCTTCTGCGCGAACCTGCATTTGCGGCGAGGCGAGACGCGCCAGCACGCCGCGCGTGGCGATCGCGGCACCCGACACGGCCCCCTCGATCTGGAACGCGCCCTTGCGCAGTTGAATGTCCAGCCCGGCGGCAGACTTGCGATCCAGCGTGGCGACGAGGCGGCCATCCCACGCTGCCCAGTCGCCTTTTCCTTCGAGGCGCAGATTGGCGTCCTGCTTCAATCCGGCCATCGTGGCGAGCAGGCCGCGGGCGGGCGCGTCTATGGCTATTTCCACGTTGAAACGGTTTTCGTCAGGCCGGCTATCCAACAGCAGGACCAGGCTGTCGCGCCCGGAAACCGAGGAGAGTCGCATATCCAACAGCGCCTGCCCTCCGCGAATGTCCGCGTCTCCCAACAGGCTCAGCACATCGGCATGGCCGGTAACGCCCTTGCCCATCTCTAGCCGATCGACCGCTAACCGCATGATTCTAATGTCAAAATCGGGCAGTATCTTGCCCGTCTTGCCGGGGCGCAGCTTAGGCAGGCGATGGAGCTTCGCGCGCGGAATATGCAGCGTATCGATCTCCAGCCGGTTGGAAAGCCAGCCGAGCGGCCACCAATCCAGCCGCACGGCCTGCGCCTCCAGAAAGACGCCGCGCGGGTCCGAAACGCGCACATCCCGCAGCAACGCATCCTTATAGAGGCTGCCCTCGATCCGCCCGACGGAAACCCGCAGGCCCGATTGCGGCGCCCATGCCGCGATCTGCCGCGTGACGAAACGATGGCCCGGTGCGCTATCGAGCCACGCCAGCCCGCTCATGCCTGCCAAGAGCAGCACGAGCACGGCCACCGTCACGACACGGCGCGACACCCGCACCGCCCGCCACAGGCGCGACGCGCCAGCCGCCCGATCCTGCGCGCCCTCTCTGCCCGACGCGTCTTCTGCCGTCTCCGCCATCAGAACGCCTGCCCCAGCGACACGGAAACGGCAATGCGCCCGTCACCCTTCTGGGGGTTCAGCGGTGTGCCGATATCGATGCGGATCGGCCCGAAATTGGAATAATATCGCACTCCAACGCCCGCACCGTAGCGCACTTGCGACAATTTCGGCAAAAATCCGGTCGAAATATTACCCGCATCGATAAAAGGCACCACGCCGAACACGCCAAAGCGCACCCGCGCCTCCAGCGAAAATTCCGCGAGGCTCTTTCCGCCTACGGGATCGTTGTTGGTGTCGCGCGGGCCGATGGCCTGATAGCCATAGCCGCGCACCGATGCCCCACCCCCCGCATAAAAGCGCCGCGAAGGCGCGATCCGGTCTGCGGTCACACTGCCCAGGATAGAGCCCAGCCGCACCCGCGAGGCTACCACCACCTTCTCCCCCACGGGCACATAGACACTGCCATCGACCTGCGCCCGCGCATAGCTGAACGCGCCGTTCTGGTTCACCAGTTCCGGGCTGATCCGCGCGCCAAGGCGAAAGCCCCTGTGAGGATCGAGCAGATCATCGCTCGCGTCATAGCTCAGCGAAACAGGCAGCGCGGCGATATAGTAACTGCGCCTGGTCTTGGCGTCGGACCCGGCAAACACGTCGCGTTCCTGGGAAAAGCTCAGCTCCCCGCCAATGCTCCACACCCACTTCTTTTGATAGAGGATATTGGTCTGGCGCTCGAAACTGGAGGTGAGGGCGAAGGTCTTTGCCTCGAACGCATCCACATTCTGATGCCGCGCGTTAAGCCCGGCGGACAGCACATGATCCCGCTTCAGGAAATTGCCCCGGCGAAAGGTAAGCCCCGCTGCCTGCTCTTTGGTGCCAAGCAGGCCGCTGACCGTGATCGCGCCTTCGGGCGGGAAGAAGTTGCGGTGCTGCCAGCTCGCCTGAAGCCGGAAGCCCTCGCCAGTGCCATAACCCACCTCGCCCGTTACGCTGCGCATCGGGCCGGGGATGGCGGAGACGGCGATATCCACATGCTCGCCATCGCCGCTGTCGCGCGGCTTCACGGTAACGCTGGAGGCAAGACTGGTAGCGATGAGGGCACGGCGCAGATCCTCCACATCGCTGGCATTATAGACATCGCCGGGGTCAAAGCGGGCAATGCGCGAAAGGTGACGCGGCGAAAACAGCCGCCGTGGCGTATCTTCCACCACGATTGCGCCGAATTTGCGCCAGCCACCCGCGCGCACGATCATCTCCAGATCGCCCTTGCGCGTTTCATGATCGATTGTGATGACCGGCTCTTCCACCACCGCAAAGGGAAAGCCATTTTCGCTCAGCGCCAGGCTCAGCGCATCACGCCCGGCGAAAATCAGGTCGGCATCGACTGGCTGGCCCACAGCAATCGGGAAGGCAGACCGCAACAGCGGCACCCGCTCTGCCGCCACCGACAGGCCCGGCAAGGCCACACGCGACAGGGCATAGCGCTCGCCGGGGCGAACATCGAAAATCACCCGCAACCGATGGCTGGCGCCAGCCTCCTCGGCTGCGCGCACGGCAGGGCGAACCATCGCGTCATAATAGCCCTTTGCCCGCAAAAGACGATCGAGCAGCTCCGCATCCAGCCGCATCCGCCGGTTGATCTGGGCAAGGTTGGCGACCTTGCCTCGCCCCTCCTGCAATACGGAGAGAGAACTGAAACGCGAACGGAACACAGGGTCCGATATGCCCTCCAGACCGGTGAGGAGAATGGCATAACGATGCTCTGCGCCATCGTCGGCAACGGCTGGCTGCTCGCCTGCTCCGCGCACGGGCGACGCCTTATCGTCCTCGCTCTCGGCCATGTCGTCAACAATGAGTGGAGGAGAGGAAGGGGTGCTAACCTCTGTGGGCGCGTCTGGCGCGATAGTCGCCATCTCCTCAGGCAGTTTCGCCTCAAGGTCTGGCCAATCGACCCCCACATCGAGGCTGCTATCTATATCTAGGGAGAAAGCGTCGGCGTCGTTTTGGGAGGGAACCTCGGCTGGTGGAGAGACGCTGGCCTGCGCGACAGCGGCCTGCGGCGGCACGGCCAGCGCAATCGCCATGGCCACCCATGCCCCGTATCGCCAATCCGCTTGTTGTGCCGTCACTCTATGCTCAACCTCTGGCCGCGCACTATGTTCCTGACATTCAGGCAGACGCGCGGCAGGGGAACCCTAGTCAAGCACCCGTGCCGCCGCAATGCGCTATGGCGAAATAGCGCGCGGCTAAAAGCTCTTTTCGAGCCTTCCGATCAGCTCCAGCGCCGGGCTGACCGAGGCGGGCGCCTGCTCCTGCTCTGCCCGCGGCCTGCTGAGCGCCGCTTCCATCCTGCCCTGAAGGCGCAGGACGCGCTCGTAAAGCGATTGGCTGCCCTCGACCAGTTGCCGTGCGCCGCCGGGCATGACCGCCATGACCGCCATGTCCGTCTCCGCCGCCGGGCCGAGCCGATATTTGGGATCGCCCAGCGCATCCGTCGCGATCTCGCCGCGCTGCCATGCTTTCTGCGTCATCAGCCACGCGATGACATGCATCAGCCGCGTCGTCACCTTCAGCGATTCGCAGGTGAACGACAGGCGCGTCATCGTGTCATAGCGCGCTTTATCCCCCGTGCCCTGCCGGTCGAAATAGGCGCGCGCCTCGTCCGCCATCACCAGCGCCTCGATATAGAGGCCCTCGATCAGACGCGAGAACAGAGCGGGGTGCAGAGACTCGGCGGTGTGCATGAAGGGTGCCTGACACATACTGCCGCCTTTGTCAGCACAGGTACGTGGTAAACAGCGCAATACATGATGAATGTCCCGTATGGGCACGGAAATGCTTCAGGCGATAATATCGGGGATCAACTGATCTTCGAGCATGGCAATTTCATCACGCAGCATCAGCTTGCGCTTCTTGAGCCGGGCGAGCTGCAACTGATCGCGCGCGCCACTCTCGATCAGCGCCATGATTGCTGTGTCGAGATCGCGGTGCTCTTGCCGCAACAGCTCGATCCGGCGCATGATTTCCTCTGGGCTCATGCGCGGCAGGATAGCGCACATCCTATGATATGGTCCAGAGGCTACACAGTTCGGCGCAGCAACGGCGCATCATGGCGATGACATAAAAATCGCACGAGACTCTGGGCGCGAATCATGATCTACTCATACATCCAACACATTCATTTTCGGAGAATGTCTATGGAACACAGCCACATGTCTGCCCTACAGGCCAAGCGCGATGCGCTTAAGGCCAAGATTCGCCTGGAGATGAGCCGCCCCCTGCCAGACGCGCTATTGCTGGCTGACCTCAAAAAGCGCAATTTGCGGCTGAAGGAAGAGCTGCGCGGCGCCTGAGCGCCTGTCCGAAACGGACGCGCTCAATTCAAAACTCTATTTCTTGAGCGTTTGCGGAGAGGCCGCAGACGGTGCCCGGCTGCCGATTCGCCTGCGCGCTGCCGCCGGGTCGATCTCGCGGTGGAACTGGATGCCGCACCGGCCCTCCTCCACACGCATCACCTCGCCGCTCAGTTCGCCCGCCTGCCCCAGCGCGAACCGCACGATATCGCCGCGTTTCAAATCAAACGAACCTTCGGCCAACATACCTGTAGCAGACAGGTTTCTGACAATCGCCTTGCCCAGTTCCTTGCCCTGAACATCACGCAATATGGCAAGCAGGAACATGCTGTCCCGCCCACCTGATCGGGGAGAATCCCCTTCATTATATGACATTTTGCAACCCGTATTATTTTTTTCAACCTGCTCCACAGACCGTTTTTCGGCCTTGCGGAACACCCCCCTATAAGTAATTTATCAATAAATCCAAAACAACGCTGCGGATCATCAATCGTCGCGAGAGACCTTCTCCTGTCGCTCGTGGCGTTCCTGCGCTTCCAGCGTCATTGTGGCGATAGGCCGCGCTTCCAGCCGCCCCAGCGAGATCGGCTCGCCCGTTACCTCGCAATAGCCATATTCGCCCTCGTCGATGCGACGCAGCGCCGCATCGATCTTGGAGATAAGCTTGCGCTGGCGATCCCGCGTGCGCAGCTCGATCGACCAGTCCGTCTCGCTCGATGCGCGGTCGTTCATGTCCGGCTCGCGCAGAGGCTCGCTCTGGAGCACCGCAAGCGTGCCCTCTGCCTCTGCCAGTATCTGCTTTTTCCAGTCGAGCAGCCTCAACCTGAAATATTCGAGCTGCAGCGGGTTCATGAACTCTTCGTCTGCGGATGGCTTGTATCCGTCGGGCAGGGCCACGACCGCCTTTCCGTGATCGCCGGGGGTAACAGTGCTGCTCGCCATCTTTCTCTCCCGATCGCGCGGTGCAGCCCACAGAGGCTGCGTGCGCAAGCCATGCTGCCGCCGCCAGACAAGGCACCGCATGGCATGCAGCGGAAAAAGCCGAACAGACCTGCGCCAGCGCAAACCGTGCCAATACAGGACATTAAGGACGCGGCTTCATATTAGGCTTGTAAATTATCGCTTCATGATGCGGTAAACGGGGTTAATTGGCTTGCAGTTAACGGTCTATTTTGCGTTTGTGGGTATTAGGACCGCCAATGCGTGACGGGGATATCTGCCCCGTGTGACATGCGATGATGTGAGAAAAAGATATGTCGGTTAAGACGGCTGTAGCAAAATTATGCGCCTGCGCGGCGGGCGGGGCAGTGCTGGGCGGCGGCGCGGTGCACTATGCCGAGCGCCCGCGGCCGGCAGTCGTTCATTCCACCAAAAGCGCCAAGCAGGCCAAACCTGTTAAGGTTGTCCAGCGCAAGCCGATCAAGCGCAAGCAGGTTGAAAAGGCGCTACCGGTAATCGTCCAGCCCGCGCCAATCCCGTTGCCGGCGCCAGCGCCTCTGCCTGC
Organism: Sphingobium fluviale; assembly: GCF_004122115.1. GTDB lineage: Bacteria > Pseudomonadota > Alphaproteobacteria > Sphingomonadales > Sphingomonadaceae > Sphingobium > Sphingobium fluviale. Next base: position 74,189 of record NZ_SBKP01000003.1, on the reverse strand, counting down.
GCCGCTGCCTGAGGTGGCGACCGGCACGAGCACCAGCGGCGGCACGCCGGTCGTATACGGCGGCGGCGGCGGTGGCTGGGGCGGCGGCTTTGGCGGCGGCGGGTTTTTCGGCGGATTCTTCGGCGGCAGCGGCGGGGGCGGCGGCAGCGTGGTCGTTACCATCTCGTCCACCACCAGCGGCGGATCGACCAGCACGTCTACCGGCGGCCTGACCTCGACCGGAGGCAGCACCTCGACCTCCACGGGCGGCCTCACCTCAACCGGAGGAAGCACGTCCACCTCGACTGGCGGATCGTCTACCTCAACCGGCGGGTCATCCACCTCTAGCGGCGGGATTTCGTCCACCTCAACCTCCAGCTCCACCAGCGGCGGGGTGAGCACTTCGACGGGCGGCGTTTCGACTTCAACTGGTGGCGTCAGCACGTCTACCGGGGGCGTCTCCACGTCCAGCGGCGTTTCCACCTCGTCCGGCAATGTTTCGACCTCGTCCTCCACCTCATCGAGCACATCGTCCGGCAACGTCAGCTCATCGAGCTTCGGTGGATCGACCAGCACGTCGACATCGACATCGACCTCCTCCTCCACTTCGTCCAGCACGTCTTCCTCCAGCAGCAGCTCAACCTCATCGAGCAGCGGCGGCACCGATGTGCCCGCTCCGCCGATGATATTGCTGTTCGGCGCGGCGGCGGCGGCGCTGGTGGCGCGGCAACGCTTCGCCAAGCGCGCAGACGCAGAGAGCGACGACATACAGGCCTGAGCGGCCTGAACGAGGCGACCCTGGGGGTGGCGTGGAGGGCTTCCGCGTCACCCCTTTTCTTATGCTTGCGCGCGCAGACGCGCGAGGGCATAGGGCGCGGGACATTCCCCGCATACCGGACGCCAAAGCCCATGCACGATATCCGCTCCATCCGCGACAATCCGCAAGCCTTCGACGCCGCGCTCGCCCGGCGCGGGCTGGACGGCATGAGCGCGCAGATACTGGATCTCGATAAGCAGAAGCGGGAACTTCAAACGGAAGCGGAAAGCCTGAGGGCCGAAAGGAAGCGCCTCTCAGCCTGTTTTGGCCAGCTAGCTGGACAAGGCCAAGGGCATACTGAAGAGGCGCTCTCTTTCAAAACAGCATCGGTAGACGTTGCACAGAAACTTTCGGATGTCGAAAGCCGCCTAGAGGCGCATCAAGACCTAGAAGACCTGCTGGCCGCCATCCCCAACCTTCCCGCCGCCGATGTGCCGGAGGGAGCCGATGAGCATGCCAATGTCGAGGTGAGCCGCTGGGGCACCCCGCGCAACTTCGACTTCGCCCCGCAGGATCATGCCGATTTCGGCCCGGCGCTGGGGCTGGACTTCGAGAGCGCGGCCGCGATGTCTGGCGCACGCTTCGCGGCGCTGCGCGGCGGCATGGCGCGGCTGCACAGAGCTTTAGCGCAGTTCATGCTCGATACCCAGACCGGGCAGAACGGCTATGAGGAGGTAAACCCGCCGCTGCTGGTGCGCGACGCCACGCTCTATGGCACCGGGCAGTTGCCGAAGTTTGAAGATGATTTGTTTTGGACCACAAAACGATTCTCCAAATCAGAACTTGCCGATAAGTTTTACAGCGATTTCGTCCGCAAGGTCGGTGAAGGCTGGGACATGGAGAAGATGCGTAACTTCTTCAAAGACCAAGCAGAAGAGACATTTAAAGAAATACCTGATCCTATCGACCGTCTTTGGCTCATCCCCACCGCCGAAGTCTCGCTCACCAATCTGGTGCGAGAGCAGATCGTGGCGGACGCAACCCTGCCCCTGCGATTCACCGCGCTCACCCCCTGCTTCCGCTCCGAAGCGGGCAGCGCCGGGCGCGATACGCGCGGGTTCATCCGCCAGCATCAGTTCGAGAAGGTGGAGCTGGTTTCCATCTGCCGCCCGGAAGACAGCGCGGCGGAGCATGAGCATATGCTAACCTCGGCGGAGGGCATATTGCAGGCGCTCGGCCTGCCCTATCGCAAGATGCTGCTCTGCACCGGCGACATGGGCTTTTCCGCCGCCAAGACATATGACCTCGAAGTCTGGCTGCCCAGCCAGAACTGCTATCGCGAGATCAGCTCTGTCTCCAACTGTGGCGAGTTTCAGGCGCGGCGGATGAACGCTCGCTATCGGCCAGAGGGCGAGAAAGGCACCCGCTTCCTCCACACTTTGAACGGCTCCGGCCTTGCAGTGGGGCGCACATTGGTGGCGGTGCTGGAGAATTATCAGCAGGCGGACGGCAGCGTCATCGTGCCGGAAATCCTCGCGCCTTATATGGGCGGGATCAAGCAACTGACGCCGAGATAAATTTCTCGTCACCCTGAACTTGTTTCAGGGTCCATGGATGCTGAAACAAGTTCAGCATGACGCGATTGAGGATTAAGGAACTCCCTACCATGCGCATCCTGCTTACCAACGACGATGGCGTTCACGCCCCCGGCCTTGAAGTGCTGCTCAAGATCGCGCGGGCGATTTCGGACGATATCTGGATCGTCGCGCCGTCCGAGGAGCAATCGGGCACCGGTCACAGCCTCACCCTCACCCGGCCCCTGCGCATCCGCAAGCATGGGCATCAGCATTTCAGCGTCACCGGCACACCGACCGACGCGGTGATGATGGCGGTGAGCCACCTGATGAAGGACTGCAAGCCGGACCTCGTGCTCTCCGGCGTCAACCGCGGCGCGAATTTGGGTGAGCATGTCACCTATTCCGGCACCGTTTCCGCCGCGATGGAGGGCGCGATTTCCGGCATCCGCTCGATTGCGCTGTCTCAGGTCTACCGCAAGGAAGGCATGGGCGACGAGGTGCCGTTCGGGTGCGCCGCAGTCTGGGGCGAGCGCGTGGTACGCGCGCTGCTCAAGGCGCCTGAGGGCGAACAGATGCTCGTCAACGTCAACTTCCCCGCGATCGAACCCTCAGAGGTGCAGGGCATCCGCGTGGCGCGGCAGGGCTTTCACGATATGGGCCTCGCGCACGTGATCGAGGGCAAGGACCCGCGCGGATACCGCTATTACTGGTTCGGGCTGGACACCAGCGAGGCGGAGCAGCCGGGCACGGACCTTGAGGCGATCAACGCCGGGTATATCAGCGTGACCCCGCTGCATTATGACCTGACGCATGACGGATCGATGGCGGGACTGACGGAATTGTTCAAGTAATTACAAGCGATTGCTGATCGCAGCCATCGGCTTTTCGAGCGCGCCATACATCAACGAGCCAATGAACCCCGCACCGGCAATGCCCGCTGCCGCGATGATCACCTTCTGCATCAGCATGGCCTTGAGGCGGCTGCGCTCGGCGACCTCCTCTGGCGTCAAGATGCGCGCGCTGGTGCGGCGCTCCACCTCGGTGCCGCACTCGCCGAAGCGCGGAACTGCGCCGGGTGCAGGCGCGCCCTTGAACTGCGCGACTGGCACCCGCCCCTGCGCCAGAAGGCCGCAGCAGCCTTCATCGACCCAGCGCACCTGCCCGACGACGACAGCGCTGCCCCGGCGTATTTCTATGAAGCTGCCCCGCGGCGGAGGCGAGGGCATATGCAGCTTCATGCCCTTGGTGGAGATGTTGCGAATGGTCGCATCGACCCAGCCCGAATCCATGCGGATGCGGACCGGCAGTATCACTGGCTCTCTCGGCTCACGGGCTTTGAACATCAAGCGACCCTTTTACGGGATGTTCCGTACCCAATAATCCCATAATGTTGACAAGGCGTTATCCGATATGCACGAGCACGTGACTTTATCGGCGCAAGCGGCTATGCGCCGCGCGATCATGGCAACGAAATTTCCCCCCGCCCCGAAAGTCGGCATGGTGTCGCTTGGCTGCCCCAAGGCGCTGGTGGACAGCGAGCGCATCCTCACCAAGCTGCGCGCGGATGGCTATGCCATGTCGCCCGATTATGCCGGGGCGGATGTGGTGCTGGTCAACACCTGCGGCTTCCTCGATAGCGCGAAGGAAGAATCGCTTGAGGCGATCGGCGAGGCGATTGCCGAGAATGGCCGCGTGATCGTCACCGGCTGCATGGGCAACGAGGCGGAGCTGATCCGCGCCCGCTTCCCGGATGTATTGGCCGTCACCGGCGCGCATCAATATGAGGCGGTCGTGAACGCGGTGCACGAGGCCGCGCCGCCCGTGCCCAATGCCTTTGTCGATCTGGTGCCCGAAGGCGGCCTGAAACTAACGCCTCGGCATTACAGTTACCTCAAGATTTCCGAGGGTTGCAACCATCGCTGCGCCTTCTGCATCATCCCGAGCTTGCGTGGCGATCTGGTCAGCCGCCGGGTCGATGCGGTGCTGCGCGAGGCGGAGAAGCTGGTGCAGGCTGGGACGAAGGAACTGCTCGTCATCAGCCAGGACACCTCGGCTTATGGCGTGGACACCCGCCACGAGACGCGGGAATGGCGCGGGCGGCAGGTGCGCGCACACATGACCGATCTGGCCGAGGCGCTGGGCGAGCTGGGCGTCTGGACGCGCCTGCATTATGTCTACCCCTACCCCCATGTCGATCAGGTCATCCCACTGATGGCCGAGGGCAAGTTGACGCCCTATCTCGACATCCCGTTTCAGCATGCAGCGCCATCGGTGTTGAAAGCCATGAAGCGCCCGGCGAACGAGGCCAAGGTGCTGGAGCGCATCAGGAGCTGGCGCGCGATCTGCCCGGATATCGCGATCCGCTCCACCTTCGTCGTCGGCTTTCCCGGCGAGACGGAGGCGGACTTCCAGTATCTGCTCGATTGGCTGGAGGAAGCGCAGCTCGACCGGGTCGGCGCGTTCCGGTTCGAGCCGGTCGAAGGCGCGGCGGCCAACGCCCTGCCCAATGCCGTACCCGAAGAAGTCAAGGAAGAGCGCTATGCGCGCATCATGGAGGCTACCGCGCGCATTTCCGCCGCCAAGCTGCAGGCGAAGATCGGCCGCACCCTACCCGTCATCATCGACGAGGTGGGCGAGGCGGATGAAGACGGGAGCATCGGCGCCACCGCGCGGTCCGAGGCCGATGCGCCAGAGATCGACGGCAATGTGTTCCTGCGCGATGTGCAGGCGGCACACCCCGCCCTCGCCCCCGGAGACATCATCGATGTGACAATCGAAGATGCAGACGAGCATGATCTTTACGGCGTGCCGGTTGATCCCCTACACAAGGGCGCATGACCGATTATTCAGACCTCATCCTGCCCGACAATGGGCAGGACGCCCGCTCCATCCACCTCGTTGACGCAAAGGGCTATGACGCATGGCTCTCCGCCCGGCCAGAGCGGGACCGGGCCGCCCTCGCCGCACAGAAATTTGCGGGCAAGGCGGCCAGCTTTGCTATCCTCCCCGCCGAACGCGCGGACGACTGGGCCGCAGTGGCGGGCGTGGCGGATGCGGGCACGCTCTCGACATGGTGCCTTGCCAAGCTGGCGGAAGGCCTGCCTCAGGGAAGCTATCGCGTGGAGGGCGAGGCGGAGACCGGCCCTGCCCTGTTCGGCTGGCTCGCCGCGCACTATCGGTTCGATCGCTATCGCACGAAGAAGGACGACGCGCCTGTGGGGGCGCGCGTGCTGTTGACCAAGGATATCGCGCGAATAGAGCCTGCGGTGCGGCTTGCGCGCGCAACGCATCTGGTGCGCGATCTCGTCAACACCCCCGCCGCCGATATGGGGCCGGCGGAGCTGGAAGCGGCGGCAGACAGCCTCGCCCGCGCGCATGACGCCACCCTTGTCGTCACGCAGGGCGATACGCTGGAGCAGCATTACCCGATGATCCACGCGGTGGGCCGCGCCGCCGCGCGCAGCCATGCGCCGCGCCTCATCGAGCTGACATGGGGCAACCCCGCGCACCCGCGCGTCGCCATCATCGGCAAGGGCGTGTGCTTTGACAGCGGCGGGCTGGATATCAAGCCCAGCTCGGCCATGCGCCTGATGAAGAAGGACATGGGCGGCGCGGCCCATGCGCTGGCGCTGGCGCAGCTCATCATCGAGAGCCGCTTGCCGGTGCGGCTGCACATGCTGATCCCGGCGGTGGAAAACGCGATTGCGGGCAATGCCTTCCGCCCCGGCGATGTGCTTGCCACCCGCAACGGCATGACGGTGGAGATCGGCAATACCGACGCCGAAGGGCGGCTGGTGCTGGGCGATGCGATCACCAAGGCGTGCGAGGACGCGCCCGAGCTGATCCTCGATTTCGCGACGCTGACCGGCGCGGCGCGGGTTGCCCTCGGCCCGGATCTGCCTGCGCTGTTCGCCAATGACGACGCTCTGGCGGGAGAGCTTGCCCAAGCGGGCGAAGCGATCGATGACCCGGTCTGGCGGCTGCCCTTGTGGGACGGCTATGAGGATATGCTGAAATCCGACATTGCCGACATCGCCAATGCGGGAGACAGCGGCTTTGCAGGGGCCATCACCGCCGCGTTGTTTTTGAAGAAGTTCGTGAACGGCAGCGACGCGCACTGGGCGCATTTCGATACGTTCGCATGGCGCAGCGCCGCCAAGCCGGGGCGACCCAAAGGCGGTGACGCGCTCGGCCTGCGCGCCGCCTTCGCGATGATCGAGGCGCGCTACCCACGTGTTTGAGCTAGACAAGGTCTTGACGCACCAGTTCATTCATCGCAGGGGGCAGCCGATGAACGCCGACCAGAACATGACCAAGACTATCGCGCCGAACCGCACCCGTTTTCACCTCGATGGCCGCTCGGTGAAGCTGGACCGGCGGGTGAACGCGGTGCGTGGCGATCTGGCGGATTTCAGCCTCGCGGGGGTGTTGTTTGCGCCGCATTACGCGAAGGCGGAGCCGATGCACTGCCTGAGCGCCGCCGCATTTGTGCGGGAGGCGGGCGCGGCAGATGCCCGCGCGGCGTCGCAGCTGCTGCCGGGCGAGACCTTTCATCTGCTCGATGTGACCGGCGGCTGGGCCTGGGGCTTTTGCGATCATGACGGCTATGTCGGCTATGTGGAGCGGATGGCGCTGGGCGTGGGCGCGCTTGGCCCGACGCATCATGTGACGGCGCGCAGCGCGCCGGTGTTTGCGGAAGCCGACATCAAATCGCCAGTGGTGGGTTCGCTGCCCACGGGCGCGCGCATCGCGGGTACGGCGGAAGGCAATTTCATCCTCACCGAAGCGGGCGCGGTGCATGTGCGCCATGTTCTGCCCCTCGGCGCGTTTGAGGAGGACTGGGTGGCGGCGGCGGAGCGGCAGATCGGCCAGCCCTATGTCTGGGGCGGGCGCGGCGCGGGCGGCATCGATTGCTCCGGCCTGGTTCAGCTCGCGCTGGGGCAAGCGGGCGTCAAGGTGCCGCGCGACAGCGATTTGCAACGGGAAAGCATCGGCGATGCGCTTGAGGATGACGCGCCGCTCCAGCGCGGCGACGTGATTTTCTTCCCCGGCCATGTCGGCATCATGGTCGATGCGGTGAATATGCTCCATGCCAATGCGTACTGGATGACCACGCTGATCGAGCCGCTCGATGATGTGATCGCGCGGCTGAAGCCCGATCATGACCAGCCGGTCCTCACCCGCCAGAGGGTATCGCTATGACGCATAAAATTTTCATAGACGGCGCGGCGGGCACGACCGGGCTGGAGATCCGCGAGCGGTTGGCGGGGCGGAGCGAGTTTGCGCTGATCCTGCTCGATGACGCGCAGCGCAAGGACGCATCCGCGCGGCGCCAAGCGATCAACGACGCAGACGTGGTGATCCTCTGCCTGCCGGACGATGCGGCGCGCGAGGCCGTTTCGCTCATCGCCAATGATCGCACCAAGGTGATCGACGCCTCGACCGCGCACCGCGTGGCGCCGGGCTGGACCTATGGCTTCCCTGAGCTGGTGGGGCACGAGGCCGTGGCGGGATCGAAGCGGATCAGCAACCCCGGCTGCTATCCCACCGGCTTTCTCGCGCTGGTCGCGCCGCTTGTGCGCGCCGGGGTCGTCCCCGCCAGCACGCCGCTGAGCGTCAACGCCGTCTCCGGCTATTCCGGCGGCGGCAAGAGCATGATCGCGGATTTCGAGAGCACGAGCGGCCGCCCGGCGGCGTGGTATGGCTATGGCCTTACCCTCGCGCACAAGCATGTGCCGGAGATGACGCGGCATGCGGGGCTTTCCCTGCCGCCGATCTTCGCGCCGTCCGTCGCGGATACGCTGCGCGGCATGATCGTCGAGGTGCCTGTGCATCTTTCGGCGCTGCCGGGCGCGCCCTCGCCGGATGCGGTGCGAGAGGTGCTGGGCAAGGCCTATGCGGGTTCGCGCATCGTGCGGTTTATTGAGACCTATGACGGCGCGAGCATGCCGATCGAGCGGCTGGCGGGGACAGACGGCATGGATCTGTTCGTCTTCGCCTCGCCCGATGGCGCGCAGGTGCGCCTCGTCGCCGCGTTCGACAATCTCGGCAAGGGCGCGTCCGGCGCGGCGGTGCAGAACCTTAACCTGCTGTGCGGGCTGGACGAGGCGGCGGGATTGAAGCTGTAAATCCAGCTAGAGCGCGCTGCGTTAAATCTGACGCAAGATGCGCGCTCTAACTTTTTGTTGTCGCATCGTTTTTTGCCAAAAACCGGTTCCCACTTTTTTGGCACGATGCTCTAGGGGTTGTGGGGATTCAGTTCAGATGGAGCCGGGGCCGCAGGCGACCGCAGGGCAAAAGGGGGATTTTCGAGCATCTTGAATCGAGGCACGTGACTCGATTCAACGCAGCGTACTTTAAGGTACGTGAGCACCGAAGCGCAGAAAATAGCACTTTGCAGGCCCATATGGGCTGAATCCCCACAGCCCCTAGTGGATCGTGCCCACCGGCTGCTCGATCGACAGCAGAAAGATCATCCGCTCGATCTGCCGCCAGTGGCAGAAGCGGATGTGGTTGCCCAGGTCACGGCTCTTGTCTGCGCGCGATGCAGCTTCCCGCCCCGCTTGCGCGCCAAAAGCCTTCATCAGCTCCGAAGCATCTTCGAAACTCTGGCGATCCCCCAGTATTGGAACTTGCATGATACCCCGCGTGTTTTGCGACCTTATATGGCATTCATGGTCCAAGCCCCGTGCCAGTATCGCGCGGCCACGCATTTGCACGGGGTACGAACGTCAACGCCCGGTTAGGCAAATGCCAAATCGGGACAAATGTTCTCTGGCAGGACAGGCCATGTCCCGATATGAGGCGGGGATGACGAAAACAGCGCAACGGGCAAGAGCATGAACGGGCCGGGAAACAGCAAGGCGAGCAGCGCGGGTGGATGCTTCATCGCGGGGCTGGTGCCTGCCGGTGCGGTGATCGGCGGGCTGCTGGGTCAGCCGAGCATTGGCATGCTCAGCGGATTGGGGCTGGGGATTGCCATTGCGATTGCGATCTGGCTGCGCGAGAGAAAGCGGTAATATCATGATGAAGCATATCCTTGCCCTTGGCCTGATTTTCCTGGTCGTCATTCTCGGTGCGCTGTTTTACATCACCCGGCCGGATGAGGCGCGCCTCGCCGATGGGGCGGACATGGGCCGTGTGCCGCAGATCACCAGCCCGCGCTCGCAATGGATCCCCGTGCCCAATATTGCCGAAGCCGTGGGCTGGAAAGCGGGCGAGACGCCGACCCCGGCGCAGGGGCTGGGCGTGGCGCGCTTTGCCGAAGGGCTGGCGCACCCGCGCTCTATGCTGAAGCTGCCCAATGGCGATATTTTGGTAGCGGAGACAGGCGGGCCCAAGCGCGAACCGGAGGGGATTGTCGGCAGGATTACCGCATATTTCATCGGCAAGGCAGGCGCGGGCGGCGCCCCCGCCAACCGGATCACCCTGCTGCGCGATGCCGATGGCGATGGCAGGGCGGAGTTGAAAACCGCTCTCCTCACCGGCCTCAACTCCCCTTATGGCATGGCGCTGGTGGGCGATACGCTCTATGTCGCCAATACCGACGCGGTGCTGGCCTTCCCCTACAAGGAGGGGGAAACCCGCATCACCGCCAAAGGCCGCAAGATCGTCTCTTTGCCGCACGGCGCACCCAATCCGCACTGGACGCGCAGCCTGCTCGCCAGCCCGGACGGCAAGTTGCTCTACATCGGGATCGGCTCCAACTCCAACATCGGCGAAAATGGGCTTGAGACTGAGACCAACCGCGCCGCGATCATCGAGCTGGACCCGAAGACCGGCGACAATCGCATCTATGCCAGTGGCCTGCGCAACCCCATCGGCATGGCGTGGGAGCCTGTTTCGGGCGCGCTGTGGACGGTGGTGAACGAGCGGGACATGCTGGGTTCCGATCTTGTGCCCGATTACCTCACGCGCGTGGAATTCGGCGGCTTTTATGGCTGGCCGTGGAATTACTGGGGCGGCTATGAGGACCGGCGGGTGCAGCCCGGCAGGCCGGAAATCCGCGAATATACCAAGCGGCCGGACTTCGCGCTGGGCAACCACACCGCGCCGCTGGGCCTGACATTTGCTACCGGGGCAAAGCTGGGCGCGCCCTATGAGCGCGGCGCGTTCGTGGGGCTGCATGGCAGCTGGAACCGCAAGCCCAAGGCGGGTTACAAGGTGGTGTTCGTGCCGTTCGAGAAGGATGGCCGCGCCTCGCAAAACGGCAAGCCGATAGATGTGCTGGGCGGTTTCCTCTCCGCAGATACCGAGGAGGCGCGCGGCCGCCCGGTCGATGTGCTGGTGGCGCAGGACGGCGCGCTGCTGGTGAGCGACGATGTGGGCGGGGTGATCTGGCGGGTTATAAAGAAATAGCGCGCCCAAGCCGCTTGCCCTCGCGCCCGGCAAGCTCGGTCACATATTGCCACGCCACCCGGCCAGACCGGCTGCCGCGCCGCGTCGCCCATTGCACCGCATCCGCGCCATCGAAGGGCAGTCCGAAGTGCCGGGCATAGCCCTCGACAATCGCGAGATAGGTGTCCTGATCCATCGCGTGAAAGCCGAGCGACAGGCCGAACCGGTCTGACAGCGCCATCTTGTCATCCACCACATCGCGCGCATTGATCGGGTCGTCCTGCTCCGACATCTGGCGCGGCAAGATGTGGCGCCGATTCGACGTGACATAGAGCCGCACATTGGCCGGGCGCGCGCTGGCCCCGCCATCGAGCAAGGAGCGCAATACCCGCGCATCGGTGCCGCTGCTGCCCTCATCGAAGCCCAGATCGTCTATGAAGACGATGAAGGGCCGCGCCACTCCGCGCAGCAGGGCGAACAGATCGGGCAGCGATTCGAGGTGATCGGCAGTGCATTGCATCAGCGCGATGTCTGCCCCTTCGCCCTGCAAAGCCCCGATGACCGCGCCGACGCTGGCGGACTTGCCGGTGCCGCGCGATCCCCAGAGCAGCGCATCGTGAGCGGGCAGCCCGGCGGCATGGCGGCGCGTGTTTTCCAGCAGGCGGCCCTTCTGCTCGTCTATGCCGGTGAGCAGCGCATAATCCGCCGGGGCGAAGGCATCCACCACCTGCGCGATGCGGCCATTCCACACATAGGCGGGATGCGCAGCGAGGTCCGGCTGCGGCGGGGCGGCGGGCGCGAGGCGTTCCAGCGCGGTGGCGATGCGGGAGAACAGATCTTCGGTCATGACGGCACGCTCTATCGGGCGGGTGGCGCGGCGGCAAGCCTTGGCCCTTCCCCCCGCCCGTGCAAATCCCTATAGCCGCGCGCGTGCAACCTGATGTCTCCACCGAACTGCGCCACTGCGACGAGTGCGCTATTGCCTATGCGGCGGAGCTGATCCGCGCGGGCCAGACCGTCGCGGTGCCGACCGAGACGGTCTATGGCCTCGCGGCGGACGCGCGCAACAGCGACGCGGTGGCGCGCATCTATGCCGCCAAGGGACGCCCCAGCTTCAACCCGCTGATCGTGCATGTAGCGGATGTGCCGATGGCGGCGAAACTCGCGGAGATGAACGATATGGCGGAGCGGCTCGCCAAGGCCTTCTGGCCGGGGCCGTTGACCCTCGTGCTGCCGGTGCGCGCAGAAGCTGGCCTCTCGCCGCTGGTGATGGCGGGCCTGCCCACGGTTGCGATCCGCTGCGCCGCACACCCGGCGATGCGGGCTTTGATAGAGGCGAGCGGCGCGCCGCTTGCCGCCCCTTCCGCCAACCGCTCCGGCGCGATCAGCCCGACGCGCGCGGAGCATGTGCTGCGCAGCCTTGGCGGGCGCATCCCGCTGGTGCTCGATGGCGGGCAGACCGCACGCGGAATTGAATCGACCATAGCCAGCCCTGCGGCAGACCATATCCGCCTGCTGCGCCCCGGCCCAATCACCACCGAGATGCTGGCGCGGGCAAGCGGCCTGCCGGTGGTCGTGTCAGGCAGCGATCATGGCATCGAAGCGCCGGGGCAGATGGAGAGCCATTATGCGCCCTCCAAGCCGGTGCGGCTGAATGTGCTAAGCGCGGAGCGGGAAGAATATCTGATCGGTTTCGGTGCAGTTTCGGGCGATATCAGCCTGTCTGAGGCAGGCGATCTCGATGAAGCCGCCGCAGCGTTGTTTGCCGCGCTGCACATTGCGGACGCCAGTTCCGCAGAGCGCATCGCCGTCGCTCCCATACCGATGGAGGGCGTCGGTCTGGCGATCAACGACCGGCTGCGCCGCGCAGCAGCCTGAATTCAGCAGTCGTCCCTGCCCTGTTTCCTGCAAGCCTTGCGCGCGGCCTCTTCCTGATGGCGGATTTCCCTACCGCGCTCGCGGTCTGCCTCATCCTGGCTCGTCGTCATCCAGTCCGCCGCCTTCGACCCGGCCTTAACCGGCGCGGTGACGACCTTGCCGACCGTGCTGACACAGCCTGCGAGGGCGACGGCGAGGCCTGCACCCAGCAGCGCGCGCGATATCACGCCATCAGCCTGTCAGAGAATTTCTTGCGGAGTTTCTGTAGCTTGGGCGGGATAACTGCCATGCAGTAGGGGTTTCGGTCGCCCGCGCGGTTCCAGTAGTCCTGATGATAATCCTCTGCGGGATACCATTCGGAAAGCGGCTCGATGGTGGTGACGATGGGTTGCGGCCAGTCGGCCTGAGCGCGCGCCATTCCTGCCCGCGCCGCCTCCCCCTGCGCAGCGTCATGCGGGAAGATGGCCGAGCGATATTGCGTGCCGATGTCGTTGCCCTGCCTGTTAAGCTGGGTCGGGTCGTGCGTGGCGAAAAAGATGTCGAGCAGGTCGTCATAGCTGATGACGGAGGGATCGAAGCGGATGCGGATGGCTTCGGCATGCCCTGTGCGCCCGCTGCATACCTCCTCATAAGTCGGGTTCGCCGTCGCCCCGCCTATATAGCCGCTTTCTACACCGCTCACGCCGGCAAGCTGGAGGAAGACCGCCTCGGTACACCAGAAGCAACCGCCTGCCAGCGTGGCAAGCTGCTCCTCAGCCATTGGCTCGTTTTGCTGCGTCATATTTCTCTCGCTCCTCGGCTACCAACTCCTTGCGCGAGAGTTTGCCTACCAGGGTTTTGGGCAGGCTGTCGCGAATTTCCACCGCCACCACCTGTTCATGCTTGCCGACCTGCGGATTGAGCCAGATTTTCAGTTCGTCTCCGCTGGCCATGCACCCTTCCCTCAGGGCAACGAAGGCTTTTGGGCTTTCACCGCGATAGGCATCGGGTATACCAATCACCAGCGCCTCCTTTACCGCCGGGTGCCGATAGAGCACGGCCTCCACCTGGCTGGGGAAGACCTTGAACCCGCCGACGGTGATCATATCCTTGATGCGGTCGACGATGCGGATATAGCCCTCGGCGTCGATCGTCGCGACATCGCCGGTGCGCAGATAGCCGCCTACGAACACATCCTTGTCTGCCTCTGGCCGCCGCCAATATCCTTTCATCACCTGCGGGCCGGAAAAAGCCAGTTCGCCCGGCTCGCCGGGATCGGCATCGCGCGTGGGGTCTTCGCGATTGAGCAGCTTGACGCGCGTGCCCGGCATCGGATGACCAATGCTGCCCTGCTTGTTCCCTCCCTCATAGGGGTTGGAGCTGACGACGCCGCTGCTCTCGGTGAGGCCATAGCCCTCGACAATGCGCGCGCCCGTGGCCTCCTCGAACCGCAATTTCAGTTCCTGCGGCAAGGGGGCGCCGCCCGAAATACAGACCTTGAGCGCGGACAGATCCGCGCCGTGCAGCGCCGGGCTGTCCAGCATCGCCTGATACATCGTCGGCACGCCGAACATCAGCGGTGCGCGGGTGCGCTCTATGGCGTCCATCACCTGCTTGGCGTTGAACCGGGGCAGCAGCACCATCTCCCCGCCGCGCGCGATCGTGCGGTTCAATACGCAGGTGTTGGCAAAGACATGAAACAGCGGCAGCGCGCCGATCGCCCGATCACTCTCGTTCACATTGGGATCGCATACCGCCACCTGGCGCGCGTTGGCAGTGAGGTTCTGGTGCGTCAGCATCGCGCCTTTGGGGGTGCCGGTGGTGCCGCCGGTATATTGCAGCAACGCGATGTCGTTCACAGGGTCGATCGGCACGGGCGGGCAATCGCCGTCATTGGCGATCAACGCCGAAAAACGGGTGATGCGCCGATCATCCTCTGGCACATCGGCTTCGTCCTCCGCCTTGAACAGCCGGTAGAGCAGGGATTTTCCGGTCGGCAATGCACCCGCAATGGAACCAACCACCAGTTGCTCGATGCAGCTCTGGTTCAGCACCTCCAGCGCACGCGGCAACAGCGCTTTCACCGAGAGGGTAAAGAGCAGCTTGGTGCCGCTGTCTTCCGCCTGATATTTCAGCTCCTCCACCGTATACAGCGGCGAGAAGTTGACGACGGTCGCCCCCATCATCATCGCACCATAATAAGCGGCGACATAATGCGGCACATTGGGCAGAAACAGCCCGACTCGGTCGCCGCGCCCGATACCGAGATCGAGCAAGCCGCGCGCAACGCGGCGGGCACCGCCGGCAACATCGGAATAGCTAAACTTGCGGCCCATGAAATCAATCACGGGCGCAAGCGGGGTTTGCTCCGCTTTTTCCAGCAGCATATCGGGCAAGGACATCGGCTCAAAAGCTGTGTCCCACGCGACGGGGTGGCTATAACACTCCCGCCAAATCGGCTTATCGCTCTCCATGCCCGCAATCTACAATAAGAAGCTTAACAGACAAAGGAGATAAATGATTAGGAAAACCGCTACACGACCCAGCGCATAGCAGGGCGCTCACATCAGATAGCGCAGAGCAATCGTGATCTGGCCATGGCCCGCCAGCACGATCTCCGCCTCGTCAAAGCGCGGCGCGCGCGCGCGGAAAGGCGGGTTGCGCGATATACCATAGCCCTCGCGCGGGATGCCAACGAAGCTGTCCATCCTGCCATTGTCATTTTCATCGTGAAAGACGCTGACGGCGAAGGATCCCGCGGGCAGGTCCGTAAGCTGAAAGCGCGCCTGCCCGCGCTCCACCGGTGCCGAGGCAGTGCGAAGGGCAGCCGCCTTGCAATCGGGAAAGCCGGTGCGCGGCGGGCACAGCGCCAGCCGCACCACGCCCTTCGCTGATCTCGCGCCGGTCACATCTATATCGAGCATCGCTTTATTGACCGGCGCGGGCAGCGACGTCGCGCCGCCCAGCAGCACCGCCAGCACGGCTGAGGATAAAAGCCGGAAAGTGCGAAAGTACGGACGCATAGCGCCCGATACAACGGCGCGTCCGGCAATGAAATAGCGCGTGTACGCAGGCGAAATTTCCCTCCCTCCCCAAAGTGCATGTCTTGCTGCTTGGTTTGGTGACTGGCAGCGGATAAGACCGCATCATGACGCACGGGCTTCCTCTGGTGATTGTCGGCGGCGGGCTGGCGGGTGCGCTTGCGGCGCTGCGGCTGGCCGAGCGGCGGCCGGATGTTCCACTAGTGCTGATCGAGGGCGGGACAGGCTTTGGCGGCAATCATGTCTGGTCCTTCTTCGACAGCGATGTGCCGCATGGCGCGCACGATCTGGTGGAAGCGCTCACCCCTGTCCGCTGGCCGCGCCACCGCGTGGCGTTCGAGGGGCGAGAGCGCGTGCTGCCCATGGCCTATAACGCCACCAACGCGGCGGCGCTCGATGCGCTGGTGCGGGCGCGGCTGCCGAAAGCGGCTTATCGGCTGGGCGCACAGGTGGCGCGGATAGAGCCTGACGCCGTGACGCTTGCCACCGGCGAACGCATTGCAGCGCGGGCGGTGATCGATGCGCGCGGGCCGGACGGGCCGATGCCGGGGCTGGAGCTGGGCTGGCAGAAGTTCGTCGGCATCGAGTTCGCGGCGCGCGCGCCGGAGCCGGACTGCGCCACCGTGATGGACGCGCGGCTGCCACAGATCGACGGTTATCGCTTCGTTTATGTGTTGCCGCTGAGCGCCGAGACGGTGCTGGTGGAAGACACGTACTATAGCGACACGCCCGATCTGGATGTGGGGCAAGTGGCGGATCGCGTACGGGCGCTGGCGCGGGAGCGCGGGCTATTGGGCGCGGAACTGCGGCAGGAGACGGGCGTGCTGCCGATCCTGATCGGCGGCGATCCCGATCTGTTTTGGCCGGAAAACGAACCGATAGCGCGGCTGGGCCTGCGCGGCGGGTTCTTCCATGCGACGACCGGCTATTCCTTTGGGCTGGCGCTGCGGCTGGCGGAGGAGCTGTCTGCCCTGCCCGGCCTGCTCGATAGTGCACAGCTGGCGCGGTGGACACGGGCGCGCTTCATGGCGCACTGGCGGGAGAGCGGCTATTTCCGGCTGCTGAACCGGATGCTGTTTCATGCCGCCAAGCCGGAAGAGCGCCACCGCATCTTCGCGCATTTCTATCGCCTCTCGCCGGAACGAATCGGCCGATTTTACGCGGGCGCGCTTACCGCATCTGACAAGCTCGCCATCCTCACCGGCAAGCCGCCGGTCTCGATACCCGCAGCTGTACGCGCGCTGTTGGGCGGAAGCAGCGCATGACGCAAGCCGAGCGCGCCGCGCTGGTGCAGGCCGCCTATCAGAGCATCGCGCGCGGATCACAGAGCTTTGCTGCGGCGAGCAGGCTGTTCGCGCCGATGACGCGCGAGCGGGCATGGCTGCTCTATGCCTGGTGCCGCGCGGCGGATGACATGACCGATGGGCAGGAGCTGGGCGGCGCTGCTGCGGCGGTGCAGGAAGATGCGCAAGCGGCTCATGCCCGGCTCGTGGCGCTGACCGATGCCGCGCTTAACAGCGACGCGCCTGTACCCGCGCCGTTTGCCGCGCTGCGTCTGGTGGCGAGTGAAACGCACATGCCCGGCGCCTTCATCGACGATCATATCGCCGGGTTCGCGCTCGATGCGGCAGACTGGCGGCCAGAGAGCGAGGATGATCTGCTGCGCTATTGCTATCATGTCGCGGGCAGCGTGGGCTGCATGATGGCGGTGGTGATGGGCGTTGATCCGGCCGAGCGGGAGGTGCTCGATCGCGCATCCGATCTGGGGCTGGCGTTTCAGCTCGCCAATATCGCGCGCGATATCGTGCCCGATGCGCTGGCCGGGCGCTGTTATCTGCCGGTGCAATGGCTGAAGGCGGAGGGACTGGCCGAGGCGGACATTCCCCTGCCCGATCACAGGCCCAAGCTGGCGCGGATGGCGCAACGGCTGGTGGAACTGTCCCGCCCCTATCGCGCATCGGCGCGGATCGGCGCGGCGCATCTTGCCCCGCGCTCCCGCCTCGCCGTGCTGGCGGCGGACGCGATCTATGGCGCGATCGGCGAGCGGGTGGTGCGGCGGGGGGAAAGCGCATGGGAAGAGCGGGTGCGCACTGGCGCCGCCGCCAAGCTGGGGTTGTTTGCTGGCGCGCTGATGCGAGCGCCCTTCGCACCGACCTATGCGCCACGCACTGGCCTCTGGACGCGGCCCGGTTAGGCCGCCGGCCCCCGCAGCCGCGCTTCGGCTGAGTGCTTCAACGCCGCTTTCAGCGCCTCGACCGGCGGGGCATAGAGAAAGCCGAAGCTCACCGTGCCGCGCTTGCTCTCGACTGCGTGGTGCAGCCGGTGCGCCTGCACTATCCGCTTGAAATAGCGCGAGCGCGGCACGATGCGGTGTGGCAGGCGCTGGTGCACGATCCAGTCGTGAAAGCCGAAATAGATCATGCCATAACCCGCGATGCCTGCGCCCACAGCCGTCGCCCAGCCACCCCAGCCGCCGCGCACCCCCAGATAAATCATCACGATGGACGGTACAGCAAAAATGACGGCGTAAAGATCGTTCCACTCGAACGGGCCAGTGCGTACGCGGTGGTGGCTGGCGTGCAGGAACCAGCCCGGCCCGTGCATGACCCAGCGGTGCATGGCATAGGCAAACAGTTCCATCGCCGCGAGCGTGGCGAGGAAGATCAGGATAAGGGCGGTTGTCTGCATAAGGGTTATCTATAGCGGATCGGGCCGGATCATACCATAAGGCGCGCAGTTGCCTTGGCGCTGCCCACCACGCCCGGTATCCCCGCGCCCGGATGCGTGCCCGCGCCGACGAAATAGAGATTGCCGAAATGATCGTCGCGATTGTGGCCACGAAACCACGCGCTCTGGGTCAGCACCGGCTCCAGGCTGAAGGCGCTGCCGAGATGCGCGCCCAGATCATCGGCGAAATCCTGCGGCGTATAGTGAAAGCAATGGTCCAGCCGCTCGTGCAGATCGGGGATCAGCAGATCGCGAATTCTGTTCAGCACCACCTCGCGATAGCGCGGCCCTTCTTGCGCCCAGTCCACCGGCGCGCGGCCCATATGCGGCACCGGGGCGAGCGCATAGAAGGCGGATTTGCCTTCCGGCGCCATGTCCGGGTCAGTAGCGCAGGGGTTGTGGAGATAAAGCGACGGGTCTGGCGGCAACGTGCCGTTCTTGTAGATGTCATTGAGCAACGGGCCATAGCGATATGAAAACAATATGCTGTGGTGCGCGATATCGGGGAATGTGCCCTTCAACCCGAAGTGCACGACAAACAGGCTCGGCGAGAAACGCTTGCGCTTTAATGCGCGCACCTTGCCCGCGGCATAAGGTGATCCATCGATCAGGCCATAGCTGTGCACCAGATCACCATTGCTGGCGATCATGTCTGCGTTGAGCGTCCGCCCCGCCGAGGTGACGACTGACGTAACCTGATTACCGGACCATGTGATCCGCGTCGCCGCCTCGCCCAGCAACAGCGTACCGCCCAGCCGCTCGAACAGCGCGACCATACCGCTCACCAGCGCATTGGTGCCGCCCTTGGCGAACCAGACGCCGCCCTGCTTCTCCAGCGCGTGGATAAGGGTGTAGATGCTGCTGGTGTTCATCGGGTTGCCGCCGACCAGCAGCGTATGAAACGACAGCGCCTGCCGCAGCTTCTCGTTGCGCACGAAGCTGGACACCATCGAATAGACCGAGCGCCATGCCTGATGCTTCGCCAATGCTGGCGCCGCCTTGATCATGCTGGAAAAGCTCAGGAAAGGTACGGCGCCGAGCTTGACATAGCCCTCTTCATACACCGCCCCGGAATATTCGAGGAACCGGGCGTATCCGGCGACGTCCGCAGGGTCCAGCTTCCCGATTTCGGACGCAAGCTGGGCATCGTTATTGGAGTAATCAAACTCTGTGCCGTCATTCCACAGCAGGCGATAGAAGGGCTGAACAGGCAGTAGCGTGACATCGTCCGCCATCCGGTTGCCCGATAGCGCCCAAAGCTCCTCAAGGCATGCGGGGTCTGTAATCACCGTAGGCCCGGCATCGAAGGTATAGCCCGCCTCTTTCCAGACATAGGCGCGCCCGCCGGGCCGATCCCGCGCTTCGAGCACCGTAGTGGCTATGCCTGCGCTCTGGAGCCTGATCGCGAGCGCCAGACCGCCAAACCCGGAACCGATGACAACGGCTGACTTTGGCTTGGGCATGATGATCGGCACTCTTTCGTGAAACACAGCTTCAATTGTAGCGCATAATCTGCGCGGAGAGGCGCACAACCTGTCCCAAGGTGCGGCTATTCCGTCTGATCGGCCCGGTGCATGGTAGGCGCAGGACATGGAGCATGCCAGAGGTTTGACTGTGAAAAGCACACGCATGGACACTCAGGCCGAAAGGCGGGTGCTGCTCGCCAATCCGCGCGGGTTCTGCGCCGGGGTCGAGCGCGCGATCGATGCGGTAGAACGCGCGCTGGAGCAACATGGCGCTCCCGTCTATGTGCGCCGCGCTATCGTTCACAATCAGGAGGTCGTAAACCGGCTGGAGGGATTGGGGGCGGTGTTTGTGCAGGAAGTGGACTCCATTCCACCCGGCGCGATGACGATCCTGTCGGCGCATGGCAGCGCCCGTGCGGTGAAGCACGCTGCGCTCAACCGTAATTTGCGCGTGGTGGACGCCATCTGCCCGCTGGTGGCCAAGGTCCATGCCGAGGTGGAAGGCTGGTATCGCGCCGGGCGGCATGTTCTGTTGATCGGGCATCAGGGGCACCCCGAAATTGTTGGCACTCTGGGCCAGTTGCCGGCGGGCGCCATTTCCGTGATCGCGCACCCATCCGACCTAGACATGCTGGACCTCGCTCCCAACACCGCTATCGCCTATGCGGTGCAGACAACCTTCGCGGTAAATGATGCGGAGGCAATAATCGCGGCCATCAAGGCGCGCTTTCCCGATCTTGCCGCGCCGCGCGCCAGCGATATCTGCTATGCCACCACCAACCGGCAAAAGGCGATCACGGCCATCGCGATGCAGGCCGATCTGGTTCTGGTGGTGGGCGACACCATGTCTTCCAATGCGCGTCGTCTGGTCGAGGTTGCGCAGGCGGCGGGATGCCCACAGGCGTACTTGGTCACAAACGCCACGGATATTCCGCACGAAGCTATCACCCATGCGCGCATCATCGGCCTGACCGCCGCCGCTTCCACGCCCGAACCGGCGGTGCGCGGCATATGCGACGCGCTGATGCAGCAGGGGTTTGCTCTGGAAGAGACGGAGGGCGCGCCGGAGCGGGTGCGCTTTCGCCCGGTGTCACTCGAACCCCTTCATTCCCCCGCCCTGTCAGGCACGCTGGAAGACCGGCTTTCCCGCCTGCGCACAGATCTTGACGTGGCACTCAACGAGGCGATCGGACAGGATGGAGGCCGCAACCGGCGGCTGGCAGAAGCGATGCGCTATGCCGTTACCGGCGCTGGCAAAAGGTTTCGCGCGCTGCTGGTGGCTGCCGTGGCCGATCTCGTTGGCGGTTCCTATGCCCATGCGCTGAGGATCGGTGCGGCGATAGAGTGTGTCCACGCGCAGTCGCTGGTGCATGATGACCTGCCCTGTATGGATGATGACGACATGCGCCGGGGCAGGCCCACGCTGCACCGCAAGTTCGACGAGGCGACAGCGGTGCTGGCTGGTGATGCGCTGCTGGCGCTCGCCTTCGAGATTTTGGCGGATGAGGCCACTCACCCGAACGGCGCTCTACGGGCGCGTCTGGTGTTGTCGCTCGCTCGCGCAGTTGGGCAGGATGGCCTAGCGGGCGGGCAAATGATGGACCTCTACCCCCCATCCCGGCCCACCCCTCAAGACGTTTTCGAGTGCCAGTCCCGCAAGACTGCGGCGCTCATCCGCTTTGCGGTGGAGGCGGGGTCCATGCTGGGCACATGCAGCGCGCACGAACAGGAAAACCTGCTGCGTTTTGCCGAAAATCTCGGCCTTGTATTCCAGATCCGCGATGACATTCTCGACAGCATCGGCGACGCGGCTATTGTAGGCAAGGCGCTTCAGAAAGACGCGGCGGGCGGGCGCAAGAACGCCGCAATGCTGCTCGGCCTCGATGGCGCGGCCCATCAGGTCAGCACCCTGGAAGACGCATGCCACGAAGCGCTGGACGCCTTCGGCCCCAAGGCCATGCCGCTGCGCGATCTCGCCCGCTTCGCGGTAAACCGGATGCACTGACGCAGGACCAATCACCACCAGGCGCCGAAACCACTCAGCCGCACAAAAGCATCGTTGCACGGCACGCTAGCATTATCAGACTGGCGTGGATCGCTCACTCCTGCTGCCATAATGGACGGAGTGACCCGATCCCATCTTCCCAGCAGGGGAAATGGTGGGCGCGGTAGGGATTGAACCTACGACCCCACCCGTGTGAAGGGTGTGCTCTACCACTGAGCTACGCGCCCCGGAAAGGGAAGCAGCGCATTGGCATTGGCCGGAGCGGCTGTCAAGCCGCGCGCAGTCCGTGTTGACGCAATCTTGAACACGCGCGTGCTTCAGCCCATATGGCGGAGCATGAACGCATCTTCCTCATCCGCCGGCATGCCGCAATGGCACGGCACCACCATCCTCTCCGTGCGCAAAAATGGCCGGGTCGTCGTCGTGGGCGACGGGCAGGTCAGCATGGGGCCGACGATCATGAAGCCCAACGCCAAGAAGGTGCGCCGCCTGCATGACGGATCGGTCATCGGTGGGTTCGCGGGCGCGACGGCAGACGCCTTCACCCTGTTCGAGCGGCTGGAGGCCAAGCTCGATCGCCACAACGGCCAGCTGATGCGCGCGGCGGTGGAGCTGGCGAAGGACTGGCGCACCGATAAATATCTGCGCAATCTTGAGGCGATGATGGCGGTGGCGGACAAGGACGTGACGCTGATCCTCACCGGCAATGGCGATGTGCTGGAGCCAGTGGACGGCATTGCCGCTATCGGGTCCGGCGGGAATTTCGCGCTCTCTGCCGCGCGGGCGCTGATGGACTATGAAAATGATGCCGAGACACTGGCGCGCAAGGCGATGAAGATCGCGGCGGAGCTATGCGTCTACACCAACGAGAGCATCACGCTGGAGGCGCTGGATAGCGCAGCCTGACACAGATTTTACGCCGAGAGATTTACCCAATGAACCCTGCCCTCACCCCCAAGGCGATTGTCGCCGCGCTTGACGAGCACATCATCGGCCAGAAGGACGCCAAGCACGCGGTCGCCGTCGCGCTCAGGAACCGCTGGCGCCGGCAACAGCTCAGCCCCGAACTGCGGGATGAGGTGACGCCCAAGAACATCCTGATGATCGGCCCCACCGGCTGCGGCAAGACCGAGATTTCGCGCCGCCTTGCCAGGCTGGCGGACGCGCCATTCGTCAAGGTGGAGGCGACCAAGTTCACCGAAGTCGGCTATGTGGGCCGCGATGTCGAGCAGATCGTGCGCGATCTCGTCGAGGAAGCCGTGCGGCTGGAGCGGGACCGGCGGCGCGAATCCGTGCGCCATGCCGCGTCCGAGGCGGCGATGGAGCGGCTGCTCGACGCGCTCACCGGCAAGGAAGCGAGCCAGGCGACGCGCCTCGCCTATCGAGACCGCATCGAATCCGGCCAGATGAATGACGCGGAGGTGGAGATAGAGGTGGCGGATGCGCCCTCCATGCCGCTGGAGATCCCCGGCATGGGCGGGCAGATCGGCATGATCAACCTCTCCGACATGATGGGCAAGGCGTTCGGCCAGCAGCAAAAGAAGCGGCGCAAGCTGCGCGTGGCCGATGCGTGGGACAAGCTGGTCGAGGAAGAGCAGGACAAGCGCCTCGACACTGACGACCTCAATCGCGTGGCGCTGGCTCAGGCCGAGCAGAACGGCATCGTGTTTCTGGATGAGGTCGACAAGATCGCCGTGTCTGATGTGCGCGGCGGATCGGTCAGCCGCGAGGGTGTGCAGCGCGATCTGTTGCCGCTCATCGAGGGCACGACCGTTTCGACCAAATATGGTCCGCTGAAGACCGACCATATCCTCTTCATCGCATCCGGCGCGTTTCATGTTGCGAAGCCGAGCGATCTGCTGCCCGAATTGCAGGGCCGACTGCCGATCCGCGTCGAGCTGAAAGGATTGACCGAGGCGGATTTCGTGGCGATCCTCTCGGATACCAAGGCGTCACTGGCCGAGCAATATAAGGCGCTGCTCGCCACAGAGGGTGTGACGATTGACCTCACGACAAGCGGCATCCGCGCGGTGGCGCGCATCGCGGCGGAAGTGAACGAAAGCGTTGAGAATATCGGCGCGCGCAGGCTCCAGACCGTGATGGAAAAGTTGCTGGAAGATGTGAGCTTCGACGCGGAGGACCGCGCAGGCGAGACGTTGGTTATCGATGAAGCCTATGTCGACACGCAGCTGGCGAGCATCTCGCGCAATACGGACCTGAGCAAATATATTTTGTAGGACTGTGGAGAGGAATTTCGTCATGCTGAACTCGTCTCAGCATCCATAGCGCCTATCGAACCATTGCTCGAATGGAGGAATGAACCCTGAAACAAGTTCAGGGTGACGAAGAATAAAGCATCACTTCCCTTGGGGCAGCACCACGACCGAATAGCTCTTTTTGTCCACCAGATATTTCGCGGCGAGCGCGCGCAGTTGCTCTGGCGAGACGCTGAGAAGATCGCGCGGCAGGCTGGTCATCGCCGCGACATAGCGGCGGTCGAACGCCGCGCCCTCCATCTGGTCCATCCAATAGGCGTTGCCGGTGCTGGCGCGCGAGAGCAACTGCCGCATCGGCGCGAGCACGCGTTGCAGCTCGTCCGCGCTCACCGGCCGGGCAGCGAGGTCCGCCGCGATTTCACGCACCAACGTGAAGAAATAGTCGGTGCTGCCCGGCTTTAGCTGGCTCATCGCGAGGATATAGCCGCGCCCCCGGTCAAAGCCCAACGGCCAGTCCGCCTGCGCGCCGGGCGAATAGGCGACGCCCTCCGCCGCGCGCAGCCGCTCGAACAGGCGGTCGTTGATGATTTGCGCCAATATCTCCAGCTGCCGCCCCTCACGCGCGTTGGCGAGTCCTGCGCCGGTGGGCCATGCGATGACGGCGGCGGCCTGATCTGCATCGCCTGTGTGCGTGAGCATGAGCGGCTTTGCATTATGACGCGGGAAGCGGGCCTTGCGCGCAGCGCGCTTCACCGGCCGCTCCGCCCTCGCGGGCAACGCGCCAAAAGTCTGCGCCACCGCGTCGATCGCCTCATCAGCCTTCACATCACCGAAAATCTGCACCTCTATCGGCCCGGAAGCCAGAATCGGCTCCCAGAAGGTGCGGAAGGCATCCGGCGTCAGTGCTGCAATCTCCGCCCTGTCGGGGGTGCGATAGCGCGCATCCTTCTTGCGCAACAGCCAGCCCAGCTCGCGCCCCATCACCCCGCCGGGCGTAGCAGAGGCGCTGTCATAAGCGGCGAGCATCCCCGCCTTCACGCGCTCCACCGGTGCAGGGTCCCAGCCGGGCGCATAGAGCTTGGCCGCGAACAACCGGAGCTGATCCCGATAGTCCGCCGGGCGCGTAAGCGCGGACAGCTCGAAGGCCTCCTCGTCTATGCCAAAGTCGAAACCCAGCCTGCGGGCGTTGGTCAGCTCATCCAGCTCACGCTGGCCGAGCGATCCGATGCCGTTCGCGCCCAGCACATAGCCCGCCGCCCAGCCCGGCTGCGCTCTTTTGTGCGACAGATCGAGCAGGCCATGGCCGAAGCGGACATTGACGCGCACCTTGCCCTTCTCGCCTTCATTGGCGAACAGCGTCATCCGCACGCCATTGGCAAAGGTGACAAACTCCATGCCCAGCGCGCCGACAGGGGTGCGGGAGACCGCAATGCCCGCTGGCGGCAGGGCAGGCAGATCGGCCATAGTGACGACCTTGCCGGTAATGCGTACGCCCTGCGCCGCGACTACCGGCCCCTGCATCGCCGCATCCAGGCGGCCTTGCGCATCTGGTTCCTCCTGAGGCAGCACCAGCAGCGCGCGCATGGCATCACCGCTGAACATCCGCCGTGTGGCATCCAGCATAAACTCCGGCGTCATGACCGGGCGGGCAGAGCGATAGATATCGAGCGCCACCTGCGGGCTGACGATCGTCTCGCGGATGTCCACCGCCATCGTCAGGTTCCCGGCCTGTGTCGCGCTGGCCTCCGTGTCCTGATTTTCGACATCGATGGCAAGGCTGGTTTCAAACGCCCTGTATTCGCGCTCTATCTCTTCGTTGCTGGGGGCGGAGGCCTTGGCGTCCTCCACAATGGCGCGAACCTCTCGCAAGGCCGCTTCCCAGCCCTCGGCCGATGGAATGATGCTGATATAGGTGCCATTGGCAGAGCGGCTGGTGTCATCCACATCGATGCTCGCCTGCAAAAAGGCAGAGCCGGGGCGGCGGGCTGCTTCCTCCAGCCGCCGGTTGATCATCTGGATCGCCACGCTGTCCGCCAGCTTGCGCTGATTATAGACGATGGTGTCCGCCTTGGCGGTCCACGCCCGCAACCACGCCAGCGAGACAGAGGTATGCGTACCCGGCTGCACCACCACGGCGCTCGCGGGGGCGGCAGGGTCGGGCTTGCCGAAATCGGGCGCGGGGACGGTTGGCCCCTCGCTCTTCCAGCCCGAAAAATGCTTGAGGATCAGTGCCTCGATCGCCTTCGGGTCCGCATCGCCCGAAACGGCGATCACGACATTCTCCGGCCGATACCAGCGCTCATGAAAGGCGCGCAGCGTTTCGGCGGAAGCGGCCCTGAGGCTCTGCACCGTGCCGATAGGGGCATGGGCGCCGAGCGGCTGCCCGGCGAAGAACAGCGCACGGGCGGCGTCCTGCGCACGCGATGTTGCGCCTTCGCGCTCGCGCATCTCGGCCAGCACCACCGCCCGCTCTGCCTCGACAGCGGCGGGGACGATATTGGGATCGCTCATCATCCCGGCGAGGATCTTGACGCTTTCCTCCAGCCCTTGCACCGACGCATCGGGCAGATCGAGCGCATAGGTGGTCGCCGTGGGCGTGGTCTGGGCGTTGCTGTCTGACCCGAAGGTGACGCCTAATCGCTGCCAGATCCGCTTTGATTCGCCATCCGGCACGAATTTGGATCCGCGAAAGGTCAGATGCTCGATGAAATGCGCATAGCCGGATTCCTCCGGCTTTTCGTGCAGCGATCCGGCATCGACGCGCACACGGATGGAGAGCAGGCCCGGCGGCACGCTATTTCGGCGCACCGCATAGCGCAGGCCGTTGGGCAACGTGCCAAACCGCCAGGCGGCATCAACCGGGACATCGCTGTTTTCATATAGCCACGGACGCGCGGCAACGGGCGTTGCGGCAACCGGCTGAGCCTTTGCGGGCTTGGCGGGAGCGCGGGCGAACACATCGCCCTGCCCCGCGATCAGCGATAGCGCCGCAAGGGTAAGAATAAGGGCGCGCGGCGGGAAGCGATGGGTCATCGCCTCCCGTCATAGCGGCGAATTACTGAACCGCTACTGACAATATTCTCCGAAATTTGGCCCGATGGGCACTTTCGGATTTACATCAGATGTTTACCCTACCCGTTGCACCGCGCCCTTATAGGCGCCAACGCTCTTCCTGCGGCGCGGGCGGAATGGCCGGGCGCCATCGCCCTGCTCGCCCCGTTCGCGATGCTGGCGCGGCTGCTTCTCGCGCACCTGTTGCGGGCGCGGCGGGCGGGCGTCCGCCGGCTTGCGTGGCGCGGGCTTGGGCAGGTTGCGGACCAGCTCCGCCATACCGGCGGGCAGCGGCATCACCTCGCTTTGCGTCCGCGTCAGCCGCTCGATGGCCTTAAGGTAAGACCTCTCGTCATCTGCCACGAGGCTGATCGCGATGCCCTCTGCCCCTGCGCGCGCGGTGCGGCCGATGCGGTGGACATATTGATCCGGGTTGTTGGGAATCTCGAAGTTGATGACATGACTGAGGCCCGACACGTCGATGCCGCGCGCGGCGATATCCGTCGCGACCAGCAGCTTTACTTGCCCGGCGCGAAACGCCTGCAGCGCCGCCGTGCGCTGGCCCTGCGACTTGTCTCCGTGGATAGCGAGCGAGGGGATGCCCGCTCCGGCGAGCGCGCGCACCACCTTGTCCGCGCCATATTTGGTGCGGGTAAAGATGAGCGCGCGGTCAATGTCTTCGGTGCGCAGCAGGTGGGTGAGCAGCGCCTGCTTCTCGCCCTGATTGACGAAATAGGCGCGCTGCACGATCCGTTCCGCCGTGGTGGCGGGCGGGGTGACGGAGACCGTGGCCGGATCGTTGAGGAACTGCTTCGCCAGCGCCGCGATTTCCTTGGGCATCGTGGCCGAGAAGAACAGGGTCTGCCGTTCCTTGGGCACGAATGACACGATCTGCTTGACCGGGTGGATGAAGCCCATGTCCATCATCTGGTCTGCTTCATCCAACACCAGCACTTCAACGCCTTTCAGGTGGAACGCCTTCTGCGAGATGATGTCGAGCAGCCGGCCCGGCGTCGCCACCAGCACATCCACGCCTTGGCTTAGCTGCCGGATCTGCTTGTGGATCGGCACGCCGCCAAAGACGGTGGCGACATTCAGGCGCATGAAGCGGCCATAATCGCGAAAGCTCTGGCCGATCTGCGCGGCCAGCTCGCGCGTGGGGGAAAGCACCAGCACGCGGCAGGTGAGCGGCGGCGTGTGCTTCGCCACGCGCGACAGGCGGTCCAGCGTCGGCAGCGCGAAAGCGGCCGTCTTGCCGGTGCCGGTCTGGGCGATGCCGCACAGATCCTTGCCGGAGAGCACAATCGGCATTGCCTGTTGCTGGATCGGGGTGGGAACAGAATAATCCTTGGCGGCAAGCGCCTTCATGATCGGCTCTGCTAGGCCAAAGTCCTTGAATTCCATAGTATATACTCACAATATTGAGCGTAGCGCACGCGCGCCTCCACAGGGCGCACACGCTAGGCGGGTGTCCGAAACGACCCGCGTGAATTGGGAAGCCTCAATAAGCTTGCGCGAGGTATTGGCCGGTTCCGTCGCCTCAAAAAAGGCCGGAGCGTTCACGCCGCCAATCGCAATATAGGCCATGTGGCCCGGTTGTCGCGCAGGGCGGCATATGGCGATGCGGCTCCAACAAAGCAAGCCTATTCGCCTGCCAAGGCATTTTCGCTTGAATCACTGAGGCATAATCGCCACATCGCGTTCATGCTCATAGAAACCGAAAAGACCCCGAACCCCGCTACGCTCAAGTTCCTGCCCGGCCGCAAGGTGATGCCGGCGGGCACGCGGGACTTTGCCGATGCGGAGGAAGCCGAAGCCTCGCCGCTGGCCGAAGCCCTGTTCACCTTGAGCGACGTGACCGGCGTGTTCTTCGGTTCGGATTTCATCTCCGTCACCATCGCGCCGGGCGGAGACTGGGCCGCGACCAAGCCCGATGTGCTTTCGATCCTGCTCGATCATTTTTCTGGGGATATGCCGCTGTTTCGCGCGGGCACGGCCGCAGGCATCAGCGTTCCCGCCGATGATGCGGAGCAAGGCTTCGCCGATGATCCGGCGGACGCAGAGATCGTCGAGCAAATCCGCGAGCTGATCGACACCCGCGTACGCCCCGCCGTCGCCAACGACGGTGGCGATATCGTCTATCGCGGGTTCGACAAGGGCAAGGTCTATCTCAAGATGCAGGGCGCCTGTTCCGGCTGCCCCTCCTCCACCGCAACGCTCAAAAACGGCATAGAGCAGCTATTGAAGCATTATGTGCCGGAAGTAACGGAAGTCCTCGCCGTCTGAAGCCCGTTGCGGGCGCTGCGGTAAGCCGCTAAGCGCGCTGAGGAATGAGCAGCGGCACACGGCATCTGGTAATCGATACGGCGAGCGAGGCGCTGTCCGTCGCACTGTTCGAGGATGGCGCGCTGATCAGTCATCATCATGAAATCGCCGGACGCGGACATGCCGAAAAACTTGTCCCCGCCATCGCTACTTTGCCCGATGGCGGCCGGGCGCAGGCCATCTGGGTCGATGCCGGGCCGGGCAGCTTCACCGGCATCCGCGTGGGGCTGGCAGCGGCGCGGGCGCTTGCCTTTGCGTGGGGAGCGGACCTCAAAAGCTATTCCAGTCTTGCCCTGCTGGCAGCGCTGGCACGCGAGGTTGAGGCAAATGGCACCCCCCTCTCCATCGCGATCACAGGCGGGCATGGCGAGCTGTTCTGGCAGCAGTTTGACCGTGACAGCCTCGCTCCGCTGGCGCCTCCAGCCTCCGTTCCGATTGCCGACCTTGCGGCCATGACTGACGCGCCGCTCATCTTTGGCACCGGCGCGCAGGCGCTCGTCTCCGCGCGCGGATATGGCGAGGGGCGGCTGCTCTACCCCGATGCGCGCGCCGCGCTGCTGCTGCCCTTAAGTACAGTGGCAGAGGGCGCGACCGCGAGCTATGGCCGGGGCGCGGACGCCGCTCTGCCCGCCGCAGCTACCGGAGACGCCTGATATGGCCGCGCCACTGGGCGAGATGTTGACGATCCGCGATTTCGATCGCCCCGATCATCGCGCCGAGGCCAGCGCCATGGCGGT
Source organism: Sphingobium fluviale (assembly GCF_004122115.1). GTDB lineage: Bacteria > Pseudomonadota > Alphaproteobacteria > Sphingomonadales > Sphingomonadaceae > Sphingobium > Sphingobium fluviale. The sequence continues at coordinate 44,114 of NZ_SBKP01000003.1, read as the reverse complement.
GATGAATGCCGCTTTTGATCCCCTTTATGGCGAGGCATGGACAGCGTCACAACTCGCCGGGTTTATGAGCCTGCCCGGCGTAACGCTCTCGCTCGCGCAGCTCGATCAGGCCACTCTGGGTTTTGCGCTGATGCGCTTTGTCTCTGATGAAGCGGAGTTATTGCTGATCGCCGTGGACCCCCGATGGTGCAACCGTGGCATTGGGGACGCACTACTGAAAAACTGTATCATAAAGGCACGAAAATCTAAGGTCATCGTGTTGCATATCGAAGTGCGGGAAAATAATCGGGCTGTGAATTTCTATCAAAGAGCGGGATTTGAACATGTTCACAGTCGCCCGTCCTATTATAAGGGTAGCGATGGAACTTACTATGATGCCCTTAGTTTCAAACTGTCGTTATAGCAGCAAGTAACTGTTGCCATGAGCCGTGTTCATCCTATATGCCGACCTGACAGACAGGACTTCGTAACCTGTCAATAATGGGCCGCATAAAGATATAAGGAGAAATTTTATGGACGATTCCGCCGCAAAAAGTGAAATGTTAATCACCCTGACCTCGGATATCGTTGCCGCGCACGTATCGAACAACAGCGTCGCTGTTTCTGATCTGCCGCAACTTATTCAGAATGTTCATTCTGCTCTCGCATCGCTTGAGAATCCTGCTCCTGCGCCGGAAATAAAGCCTGAACCGGCTGTCTCCGTGCGCGCCTCGATCAAGCCGGATTACATTATCTGCCTTGAAGACGGCAAAAAGCTCAAGATGCTGAAGCGCCACCTGATGACGCATTATCAGATGACCCCGGATGATTATCGCGCCAAGTGGGGCCTGCCCAATGATTATCCGATGGTCGCGCCCAATTATGCCGATCAGCGCCGCACCCTTGCCAAAAAAATCGGCCTCGGAAAATCGCGCGGCGCAAAGCGCACCAAATAATCTGTCTCGTTTCAACGGGCAAATGGGGAGCGGGTGACAAAATCACCCTGCTCCCTTTTCATTTTGCGTGGACAGTCTACATTGGCGTGAAACCTGTAACGCCGAGAACGGTCCAGCTTCATGCCGCGTAAAATAGACATAGAGGCGCTATGCGCCGAGAAAGGCCTGCGAATCACCGAACAGCGGCGCATCATTGCGCGCGTGCTGTCTGATGCGGAAGATCACCCGGATGTCGAGAAGCTGCACGAGCGCTCCTCGGCAATTGATCCCGGCATCTCGATCGCGACCGTCTATCGCACCGTGCGTTTGTTCGAGGAAGCGGGCATATTGGAGCGGCACGACTTTGGCGACGGGCGCGCGCGCTATGAAGCGGCGCCTGAAGCGCATCACGACCATCTGATCGATGTCGAAACCGGCAACGTGATCGAGTTCGTCGATCCAGAGCTGGAACAGCTCCAGCGCCAGATCGCCGAAAAGCTGGGCTTCCGCCTCGTCGATCACCGGATGGAGCTGTATGGCGTTGCGTTTGACAGGAAGAATTAGCATCCTGCGCCTAACCGCTTTCTTGTCTCCATCAGCCCCTGTATAGCTGGGCCAATGACTCGCCCCACCGCCAAGAATCCTCCCCGCACCTTCCACGTCAAATCCTTCGGCTGCCAGATGAACGTCTATGACGGCGAGCGCATGGCGGAGATGCTCGGCGCGGAGGGCATGACCGCGGTTGAGGAAGGGTTAAGCGCCGATATGGTGGTGCTCAACACCTGCCACATCCGCGAGAAGGCGGCGGAAAAGGTCTATTCCGACATTGGTCGCCTGCGGCGCGAGGATGGCACCCGCCCGATGATCGCGGTGGCGGGCTGCGTCGCGCAGGCCGAGGGGCCGGAGATTACCCGGCGCACCAAGATGGTCGATATTGTTGTGGGGCCACAGGCCTATCACCGGCTGCCGGAGCTGGTCGGCAAAGCTATGCGTGGCGAAGAGGCGCTCGATACCGATATGCCCGCCGCCTCCAAATTCGGCGCGCTTCCCGGCCGCGCCAAGCAGCCTCGCCCCACCGCCTTCCTCACGGTGCAGGAAGGGTGCGACAAGTTCTGCACCTATTGCGTGGTGCCCTATACGCGCGGCGCGGAAATCAGCCGCCCTTGGGACGCGATCCTTGACGAGGCGAAGGCGCTGGTCGATGGCGGGGTTAAGGAGATCACGCTGCTGGGCCAGAATGTGAACGCCTGGGTCGATGACGCCGGGCGCGGCCTGCATGACCTTATCCGCGCGCTGGACAAGATCGATGGCTTGGCGCGCATCCGCTATACCACCAGCCACCCCAACGACATGGCCGACGGCCTCATCGCCGCGCATGGCGATGTGGAAAAGCTGATGCCCTATTTGCACCTGCCGGTGCAGTCCGGGTCCGACCCGATATTGAAAGCCATGAACCGCAGCCACACACGCGACAGCTATCTGCGCCTGCTCGACAAGGTGCGCGCGGTGCGGCCGGACATAGCGCTGTCCGGCGATTTCATCGTCGGCTTCCCCGGCGAGAGCGAGCAAGATTTCGAGGCGACCATGCACCTCATCCGCGAGGTGGGCTATGCCTATGCCTTCAGCTTCAAATATAGTCCCCGCCCCGGCACCCCCGCCGCCGACATGACCGATCAGATCGCGCCAGAAATCATGGATGCGCGGCTGAAGCAGCTTCAGGCGCAGATCATAGCCGATCAGCTCGCCTTCAATCAGGCCACTGTCGGCAAGCGATGCTCCGTGCTGATCGAGAAGCCGGGCCGCAAGCCGGGGCAACTCGTCGGCAAATCGCCCTGGCTGCAATCGGTGCATGTGGTCGCGGAAGGATCACGGATCGGCGACATGATCGAGGTTGATATCGTCTCTGCCGGGCCAAACAGCCTCGCCGGGGAAGTTGTAAGGAGGAAAGCTGCTTGACCCACCGGACCGCTCGCTGATGCCCAAGAAACACGCCCCTGCCGAACCCGGCGATCGCGCCCGTCTGGATATTCAATTCGATAAGCCGCATCTGCTGGGGCAGGTGTTCGGCCAATATGACCAGAACCTCGTCGCCATCGAAAATCGCCTCGGCGTCTATATCGGCGCGCGCGGCAACAAGGTTCAGATCGAGGGCGATGCAGAAGCGACGGCGCGGGCGCGCGATGTGTTGATGGGCCTGTATAACCGCGTTGCCAAGGGGCAAGAGATAGACCCCGGCGCGGTCGAGGCGGTGATCGCCATGTCTGCCGAGCCGACGCTGGACGGCATCATCCGCCACGATGTCGCGCAGCCGCCCAGCATCATGATCCGCACGCGCAAGAAGACGATCGTGCCACGCAGCGCGACCCAGACCCGCTATATGGAGGAGCTGGCGCGCAAGGACGTCATCTTCGCGCTTGGCCCGGCGGGCACAGGCAAGACCTATGTCGCGGTGGCGCAGGCGGTGAGCCAGCTCATCACCGGCTCGGTCGACCGCCTCATCCTCTCCCGCCCCGCTGTCGAGGCGGGCGAGCGGCTGGGCTTTTTGCCGGGCGACATGAAGGAGAAGGTCGACCCCTATCTTCGCCCGCTCTATGACGCGCTCTATGACACCCTCCCCGCCGAGCAGGTGGAGCGGCGCATCGCATCCGGCGAGATCGAGATTGCGCCTCTGGCCTTCATGCGCGGGCGCACGCTGGCCAACGCCTTCATCATCCTCGACGAAGCGCAGAACACCACCAAGGCGCAGATGAAGATGTTTCTCACCCGCTTTGGCGAGGGTAGCCGCATGGTCGTATGCGGCGATCCAAAGCAGGTCGATCTGCTGCCGATGGCGGGCGGCTCAGGCCTTGCCGATGCGGTGGAACGTCTGGAAGGTGTCGAGGGGATATCGGTCGTGCACTTTGGCGTGGCCGATGTCGTGCGCCACCCGATTGTCGGGCGGATCGTGCAGGCCTATGAGGGGCCGGACGCCTGATGCTTGACGTGGCGCTTTCGGGCGAGGAAGGCTGGCCTGCCGAGGTAGACTGGCCCGCGCTGGCGCAGCGCGCCGTGCGGGCGGCCTTCGCGCAGACCCCGCATGACGAGCTGCGCAACGCCACAGTCTGTGTAGAACTATCCATCCGCCTGACCGACGACGCCGAGGTGCAATCCCTCAACGCCGCCTATCGGCACAAGGACGCGCCGACCAACGTCCTGTCCTTCCCGATGGTGCAGCAGGATCTGCTCGAAACCCTCTCCAACAGTGATGACGGCGAGGTTTTGCTGGGCGATATCGTGCTGGCGCGGGAGACGTGCGCGCGCGAGGCAGAAGAGAAAACCATCGCCTTTACAGACCACGCCAGCCATCTCATCGTGCATGGGGCTTTGCATTTGCTCGGCTATGACCATATGGAAGAGCATGAAGCGGACGAGATGGAAGCGATAGAGGTGCGCGCACTTGCCAGCCTCGGCATCGCTGATCCATATTCCGTGAATACAGGGGACTCATAGTATCATGGCTGACGATAGCCCGTCCGGCACCAAGGAAGCGGACAGTAGCGGCGGTTCCGCCGGCGAAGGCGGAAGTATATGGCGGGGCATCAAGTCCCTGCTGTTCGGCAATGATTCCGATCACACACTGCGGCGCGAGCTGGAAGAAGCGATCGACGAATATGACGAGGAGGCTGGCGAAGAGCCGGGCCAGCGCGTCAAGGGCGATCTTTCCCCGCTGGAGCGGCAGATGCTCCGCAACCTCCTGCATTTCAGCGAACATACGGTCGATGATGTCGCCGTGCCGCGCGCAGACATCATCGCGATAGAGGAAAGCGCGAGCTTTGCAGATCTTGTCGCGCTGTTCACCGAGGCCGGGCACAGCCGCATCCCCGTCTATCGCGAGACGCTCGACACCATCGTCGGCATGATCCACATCCGCGACGCCTTCGGTATCCTGGCGGGTGGCGAGGCTCCGCCCAAGACGCTGGAGCCGCTGATCCGCCAGCCACTCTATGTGCCCGAGAGCATGGGCGTGCTCGATCTGCTGGTCGAAATGCGCGCCAAGCGCACCCACCTCGCCATCGTGCTCGATGAATATTCCGGCACCGAGGGGCTGCTGACCTTTGAGGATCTGGTCGAGGAAATCGTCGGCGATGTAGAGGACGAGCATGACGACGCGCCAGAGGAAATGCTCGTCGCGCTCGATGACGGCCTGTGGGAGGCCGACGCGCGCACCGAGCTGGAGGATGTGGCCGAGCGGATCGACCCGCGCCTCGCCAATGTGGAGGAGGATATCGATACGCTGGGCGGCCTCGCCTTCATCATCGCGGGGCAAGTGCCAGCCATAGGCGAAATCGTTCTGCACCCCGAAAGCGGCTGGCGGCTGGAGGTCATCGCGGCCGATAGCCGCCGCGTCACCCGGCTGCGACTCCACCCTCCGGCGCGGGCGCATACCCCTGATAAAGACTGATCGCCTGCTTTGCGTTCGCGCCGGGGCGTGTCTATAGAGGCCCGATGCCAGACCAACCGATGCGTGTTGCGCTGTTCAGCGGCAACTATAATTATGTGAAGGACGGCGCCAACCAGGCGCTCAACAAGCTGGTCGGCTATCTGCTGAGCAAGGGCGTGGTGGTGCGCGTCTATTCACCGACAACGGAAACACCCGCATTTGAGCCGACAGGCGATCTGGTCAGCGCGCCGTCATGGCCGATTCCCCGCCGCCCGGAATATCGCTTTCCGCTCGGCTTAACCCGCGCCCTCCGGCGTGATCTGCGCGCGTTCGCGCCCACGCTCATTCATGTGTCCAGCCCCGATCCGCTTGGCCACGGCGCGTTGCGCTATGGGCGAAAGCATGGCCTGCCTGTTGTGGCTTCGGTGCATACGCGGTTCGAAACCTATCCGCGTTATTATGGCCTCGCCGTGCTGGAGCCGCTGGTAGTGGCGCTGTTGCGCCGTTTCTATCGCCGATGCGATGCGATCATGGCTCCGTCCGAGACGCTGGCGCAAATGCTGCGCGAACAGCGCATGAGCTATGATGTCGGCGTATGGACGCGCGGAATCGATGACAGCATCTTCGCCCCGGCCAAGCGCGATACTATCTGGCGCTCCGCTCTTGGTATTCCGGCCGATACACCTGTCATCGGCTACATCGGCCGTCTTGTGATGGAAAAGGGGCTGGATGTATTCGCTGACACCGTTGCCGAGCTGCGACGGCGGCAGGTGGCGCACAGGGTTATGGTGATCGGCGATGGTCCGGCGCGCAGCTGGTTCGAACATCGCCTGCCGGATGCGCGTTTCCTCGGTTTCCAAACCGGGCCAGAGCTTGGCCGCGCCGTGGCCAGCATGGATATGTTGTTCAACCCTTCCGTCACGGAAGCCTTCGGCAATGTGACGCTGGAGACGATGGCCTGCGGCCTGCCGGTGGTGGCTGCACAGGCGACCGGAAGCGACAGCCTGGTAAAAGAAGGCGTCAGCGGCCGCCTCATCCGCCCCGGCGCGATCGGTCAGTTTGCCGACGCGCTGGAGCTGTATTGCACCAACCCCGGCCTGCGCGCCCAGCATGGCGAGGCAGGGCTGGACCTGTCAAAACGCAATCGGTGGGATGCCGTCAATCAGGCGATGCTGGACACCTACACCCGCGTCAGCGCACAACGCCGCAGCGGCGCGCTTATAAGCCGCAGCCCGGTGCCCTAGGGGCCGATCGACATTCAGCCCTGACGGCCTGCAAATGGCGATTTTCCGTGCTTCCGGTGCCAACGCGCTTCTACTTGATCGTCTTGACCGCCGCCAGCGTGTTCTTCACATGATCCTTATAGCTCATCGCGCTGTGGACATAGAGGATCCGCCCGGTCTTGGAGATGACATAGGAGGTGCGGTTGGTCATCCCGCCCGGCATTGGCAGCGCCACGTCATAGCCCTTGATGATGTCCGGCCCCGCCGATGCCACGGCAAACTTGTCGCGACATTCCTCCCTTGAGAAGCGCGCGAGCTTGTCTACCGGGTCAGCCGACATGCCGATCACGGTCGCGCCCGCCGCCTTGAAATCCTCCGTCGCCTCGGCAAATTCATGTGCCTCGGCCGTGCAACCGGGCGTGAAGGCCGCCGGGAAGAAATAGAGCACTACCGGGCCTTTTTTGAGCTGATCGGAGAGTTTCAACGTGAAAACCTTGCCCGCAATCGCGCCGCGCGTGGTGAAATCGGGCGCCTTGGCCCCCACGCCAAGCGCGCTGGTCGCGGCTTTGGGAACGATGAAGAGCGCCAGCGCGCCTGCGACACCCAGTGCGGCAATCCATTTTGTGCGGCGTTTCATCATTCTGCGCTCCTTCTTCTCCGGCAGACGAACGATAAACCAACCCGGCAGCAAAAGCGACTCTCCTTGCCCTTTGAAGCGCCCCAAGCTAAGCGCTTGGCCGTTATGACCGCGCCGCTCATCATCGCCGTGCCCAAGGGGCGCATCCTCGACGAAGCCCTGCCGCTGCTCGCGCGGGCGGGGATAGAACCGGATGCGGAGTTTCACGACAAGAAGAGCCGCGCGCTGCGCTTTGCCACCAACCAGCCGGGCACCAGCATCATCCGCGTGCGCGCGTTTGATGTCGCGACTTTCGTGGCGCATGGCGCGGCGCAGATCGGCATCGTCGGGTCCGACGTGATCGAGGAATTCGATTATTCCCAGATTTACGCGCCGGTCGATCTCAACATCGGCCATTGCCGCCTGTCTGTTGCCGAGCCGGTCGAGACCGCGAGCGAGGACGAAGCGGCGATGAGCCATGTCCGCGTCGCCACCAAATATCCGCACCTCACCCGCAGGCACTATGAGGCCCAAGGCATACAGGCGGAGTGTGTGAAGCTGAACGGCGCGATGGAGCTGGCGCCCTCGCTCGGCCTCTCGCGTCGGATCGTCGATCTCGTCTCGTCCGGTGCGACGCTGAAGGCCAACGGGCTGGTCGAGACCAGCGTGATCATGCAGATCAGCGCGCGCCTCATCGTCAACCGCGCCGCGTTCAAGATGCGCGCGGCAGAGATCGTGCCGCTGGTAGAGCGGTTCCGCAATGCCGTGGGGGCGGGCAATGCAGCTGCTTGACGTGGCTGCGGCGGATTTCGCCGCGCGGTTCGATGCGCTCGTCAACGCCCGGCGCGAGGCGGATGCCGACGTGGCGGACGCCGTGCGCGCGATCATCGCCCGCGTGCGGGACGAGGGCGACGCGGCCCTCAAGGACCTGACCGCGCGGTTCGACAAGCATGACCTCGATGCCACCGGCTGGCGCGTCGAGGCGGCGGAGATGGATGCGGCGCTGGCGGGCCTCGCGCCCGATCTGCGCGCCGCGCTGGAGCTGGCGGCAGACCGCATCGCCGCCTATCACGCATCGCAGCGCCCGCAGGACCGGGACGAGACCGATGCTGCAGGCGTACGCCTCGGCGCGCGGTGGAACGCGGTCGATGCGGCGGGGCTCTATGTGCCCGGCGGGCGCGCGGCCTACCCCTCCTCCGTGCTGATGAACGCCATCCCCGCCAAGGTCGCGGGCGTGGAGCGCATCGTCATCGTCACGCCGACGCCCGGCGGCGAGATCAACCCGCTGGTGCTCGCCGCCGCCAAGATCGCCGGGGTGAGCGAGGTCTGGCGCATCGGCGGGGCGCAGGCCATCGCGGCTTTAGCTTATGGCACAGAGCGGATTGCGCCGGTCGATGTCATCGTCGGGCCGGGCAATGCCTGGGTGGCCGAGGCCAAGCGCCAGCTTTACGGGGTGGTGGGCATAGACATGGTGGCGGGTCCGTCAGAGATCGTCGTGGTTGCGGATGGCAAGAACGACCCGGAATGGATCGCGGCGGATTTGCTTTCTCAGGCGGAGCATGACCCCACCAGCCAGTCGATCCTCTTCACCGATGACGACTGCTTTTCCGGCCAGGTCGCCACCGCGATCGAGCGGCAGATCCCGCTGCTGGGCACATCGGCGGTCGCGCGCGAAAGCTGGGACGCGAACGGCGCGATCATCACCGTGCAGAGCCTTGAGGCGGCGATGCCGCTCGTCAATCGCCTCGCGCCAGAGCATCTGCAACTTGCGGTCGATGATCCCGATGCTCTGTTCGCCAAGGTGCGCCACGCTGGGTCCGTGTTCATGGGGCGGATGACGCCGGAAGCCGTCGGCGATTATGTCGCCGGGCCGAACCACGTGCTCCCCACCGGGCGGCGTGCGCGCTTTTCGTCGGGCCTTTCGGTGCTGGATTTCATGAAGCGCACCAGCTTCCTCGCGCTCGACCGCGCATCGCTCAACGCCATTGGCCCGGCGGCAGTGGCGCTGGCAAACGCGGAAGGGCTGCCCGCCCATGCCAATAGTGTAGCCAACCGGCTGGGCAATGGCCCCGCCAACCAAGGAGACTGAGCATGCCCATTTCGCTCTATGACGCGACGATCCCGTCTTATCTTCAAATTCTCCAGTCCGGCCTTGGCCTGATCGACAAGGCGCAGGCGTACTGCACGGACAATGGGGTAAGTGAAGAGGAATTACTGGCCGAGCATTTCGGCGCGGACATGCTGCCGCTAAGCTGGCAATTCAAATGGATGACGACGCACTCTGTAGGCGCGATTGAAGGTGTGCGTAATGGCACCTTTTCGCCCGATCGTGTGCCCCCGGCCGGAAGCTTTGAAGGCTTGCGTGACCAGATGAAGGCCAGCATAGATACCCTCGGCGCCATCACGCCAGAGGAAGTGGAGAGCTTTGTCGGACGCGATATGGTGTTTGAGGTTCCTGCCATGAACCTGCGGATGGACTTCACGGCGGAGAATTTCCTGCTGTCCTTCTCGCTGCCCAATTTTTATTTCCACGCCACCACCGCCTATGACATCCTGCGCCACAAGGGCGTCGCCCTCGGCAAGCGTGACTTTCTCGGCAGGCCACGCCTCAAAGCGCCCGCATGACCGCCAACACAAACGACAGGGCATTATCCCGCTCCACTGCCCGTCTCGCCGCCGTGCAGGCGCTCTATCAGCAGGAGATGGAGGGCACGCCGCTCGCGCAATTGCTGCATGAGTTCCACCAGCATCGCCTCGGCGCGACGATAGAGGACGTGACCTACGCCCCGGCGGAGCAGAGCTTCTTCGACGACCTCGTGAGCGGCGTATCTGCCCGGCGGGACGAGATCGACGCGCTGATCGTCGCGCGCCTATCCGAAGGCTGGTCGCTGGAGCGGCTGGACAAGCCGATGCGCCAGATCCTGCGCGCAGGAACCTATGAACTGATCGCGCGGGCCGATGTGCCGACCGGCACCGTCATCAGCGAATATGTCGATGTCGCCAAGGCGTTTTACGACAAGCGCGAGAGCGGCTTCGTGAACGGCCTGCTCGATGCAGTGGCGAAGGGCGCGCGTTCCTGACCATGGGCGAAGTCGTCAACCTGCGCATGGCCCGCAAGGCGAAAAAGCGCGAGGAGGCAGAAGCGCAAGCCGCCACCAACCGCGTCGCTTTCGGCCGCACCAAGGCGCAAAGACAAGCTGACGCGCAAGAAAAGGCGCGCATTGCCAAGCTGCTGGATGGCGCCAAGCGCGAGAGCTAGTGGCGGGGGGAGCAACTATCTCCCGGACATCTCCACCTTCGTCACCCCGGGCTTGAACCGGGGTCCCGCTTTTCTGGTGCTTCAGGGCGACGTTGAGATCAGAAACAGGATGGCGGGGGGAGGAAGGTGTAAAATGCGGTCGGCGATTCCGGTACAAACTATTGACCCAAAAGAGCAGCGGGACCCCGGGTCAAGCCCGGGGTGACGGGGAAGTAAGTATGTCCGCCTCCACTCCATTGCCGACATTGCCTCCATTCATGCTAGAGTTGGCGCCGTGAACGAATCTGCCTTCATCGAGCGCCTGCGCGCCCTCGCCACTCACCCCGGCGCGCGCGGGCTGAATGACGATGCAGCGGTGATCGAGGTTGGCGGGCAAGGGCTGGTCCTCACCCACGACATGCTGGTGGAGGGCGTGCATTATCTGGCGCAAGACCCGCCGGAAACCGTGGCGTGGAAGCTGGTGGCCGTGAACCTTTCAGACCTTGCGGCCAAGGGCGCGCGGCCGCTTGGCGTGGTGCTCGGCTTTGCGCTGGCGGGAGATGGCGCGTGGGATCGCGCCTTTGCCGACGGGCTGGGGAAAGCACTGTCTCATTTTGATACAGTTCTGCTGGGCGGGGATACCGTGGCGATGCCCGCTGGCGCGCCGCGTGTGCTTGGCCTCACCGCGCTGGGGCTGGCTCCAGAAGGCGGGGCGCCCTCCCGCGCCGGAGCGCAAGCGGGGGATGGCCTTTATGTCAGCGGCACGATTGGCGATGCGGGGGCGGGGCTTGCGTTGCTCCGCGCGGGCGAGGCGCAGCCCGTTACTCTCATCGATGCCTATCGCACACCTATGCCCAGCCTCGCGCTGGGGCAGGCGCTTAGCCCGCTCGTCAGCGCGATGGCCGATGTATCGGATGGCCTGCTGATCGACGCACAGCGCATTGCCCGCGCCAGCGGCTGCGGCATCGAAGTGGCTCTGGAGGCCGTGCCGCTCTCCCCCGCCTTCCTTGCCGCGCCGGGCGACACACCAGAAAACCGCCTGTTCGCGGCCACCAGCGGCGATGATTATCGCCTGTTGTTTACCACCAACCCTGCCGATGCCGAGGCCATCGCAGATGCAGCGGCGCAGTGTGCGGTGCCGATTACCCGCATAGGCCAGTGCATTGCGGGCGATGGCCTGCGCCTCAGCCACAATGGTGCGCCCGTCCCCCTGCCGCCACGCCTCGGCTATATGCATGGCGACGCGCCACTTTCCTGAACATCCGATTAACCGGCTTGACGCGACGAAATGCGCCGATAGGTTGCTCGGCCAACGACAATCAGCCTTGGTCAGGATGGCTCAACATGGCCGACACGATGCTGAAGGGTAGAGACGATGCCGCCGGTGCTTTCGCGCCAGGGCGGATGTGCGCCTCCGCCCGTCGTTCCAATCCCAAAATAGGCAGCGCCCGTCTGACCCCGGCGGAGCGCATATAATGCCGACAAAAAGGGGCGAGAGGATGATCCTATGACAGTCGTTACGATTGCCATGGCGTGCGGGCTTATTGCCGTGCTCTATGGCGTATTTACGAGCCGGCAGGTGCTCAGCGCCTCCCCCGGCAACGAAAAAATGCAGGAAATAGCCGCCGCAATCCAGGAGGGCGCGCAAGCCTATCTCGGTCGGCAATATACCACCATCGCCATCGTGGGTGTGGTGGTTGCCGTGATATTGGCGATGACACTCGGCACGGTGTCCACAGTATCCTTCCTGATCGGCGCGGTGCTTTCGGGCGTTGCGGGTTATGTCGGCATGAACATCTCGGTGCGCGCCAATGTGCGTACGGCGGAGGCCGCGCGGGGCAGCCTTCAGGGCGGCTTAACGCTCGCCTTCCGGTCTGGCGCGATCACCGGCATGCTGGTGGCGGGCCTCGGCCTGCTCTCTATCGCCGGGCTGTTCTGGTATCTCACCTCGGTTTCGGGCCTCGCGCCCAATGACCGCGAGATCATCGCCGCGCTCACCGCTCTGGCCTTCGGCGCGTCCCTGATCTCGATCTTCGCGCGTCTGGGCGGCGGCATCTTCACCAAGGCGGCGGATGTCGGCGCGGACCTTGTCGGCAAGGTCGAGGCGGGCATCCCGGAGGATGACCCACGCAACCCCGCCGTGATCGCGGATAATGTTGGCGACAATGTCGGCGATTGCGCGGGCATGGCGGCGGATCTGTTCGAAACCTATGTCGTGACCTTGGGCCTGACTATGGTATCGATCGCGCTGCTGGTGAACGCCTCTGCGGCGGAACTGACCGCGCTGATGTCGCTGCCGCTGATCGTCGGCGGCGTGTGCATCCTCACCTCGATCATCGGAACCTATATGGTGCGCCTCGGCGGATCGAACAACATCATGGGCGCGCTCTACAAGGGCTTCTGGACCACGGCGATCCTGTCCGTCCCCGCCATCTATTATGTCACCTGGCGCGTGCTGGGGGATATGAACACGGTTGTGGGCGCAGACCTTGAAGGGATGGGCGGATACACCGGCATGGCGCTGTTCTGGTGCATGATGATCGGCCTTGTCGTCACCGGCGCGTTGGTGTGGATCACCGAATATTACACCGGCACCAACTATCGCCCGGTCAAGTCCATCGCGCAGGCGAGCGTGACCGGCCACGGCACCAACGTCATTCAGGGGCTGGCGATCAGCCTTGAATCGACCGCGCTGCCCACGCTGGTCATCGTCGTTGCCGTGGTGGCAACGTTCCAGATCGCGGGCATCATCGGCGTTGCCTTCGCGGCAACCTCGCTGCTGGCGCTTGCCGGCATGGTCGTGGCGCTCGATGCCTATGGCCCGGTGACGGACAATGCGGGCGGCATCGCCGAAATGGCAGGCCTGCCCGATGATGTGCGCACCCGCACCGACGCGCTGGACGCGGTGGGCAACACCACCAAGGCCGTGACCAAGGGCTATGCCATCGGCTCCGCCGCGCTCGCCGCTTTGGTGCTGTTCGGCGCCTACACCGAGGATCTCAACCAGTATTTCCCCGATGTGGCGGTCGATTTCGCACTGTCCAACCCCTATGTCATCGTCGGCCTGCTATTGGGCGCGCTGCTGCCCTACTTGTTCGGCGCTTTCGGCATGACCGCCGTGGGCCGCGCGGCGGGCAGCGTGGTGGAGGATGTGCGCGAGCAGTTCCGATCCAACCCCGGCATCATGGCGGGCACCTCCAAGCCCAACTATGCCCGCACCGTGGACATCGTCACCAAGGCGGCGATCAAGGAAATGATCATCCCCAGCCTGCTGCCGGTGCTCTCGCCCATCGCGGTCTATTATATCGTGACGGCGGTGGCCGGGCAGGCACAGGGCTTTGCGGCGCTCGGCTCCATGCTGCTCGGCGTGATCGTCTCCGGCCTGTTCGTCGCGATCTCGATGACCAGCGGCGGCGGCGCGTGGGATAACGCCAAGAAATACATCGAAGACGGCCACCACGGCGGCAAGGGATCGGACGCGCACAAGGCGGCCGTGACCGGCGACACCGTGGGCGATCCCTATAAGGATACAGCTGGCCCTGCGGTCAATCCGATGATCAAGATCACCAACATCGTGGCGCTGCTGCTGCTCTCGGTGCTGGCACACGGGGCGATGTAAAACAACGAACCCTATAAAAGCGCGGAAGTGGGGATCCGCGTATGACCACTAAAGCCTATAGAGCCTTTGGGGTCGTGACCTGCCGCCGGATCTTCGCAAGGAGGGTCCGGCGGTTTTATTTTGAAGCGGATGCGCTATAGTCTCGCCCCATGGCCCTGCTCGATCCTTATCATCGCCAGCTTGCCGCCCTGCGCGCGCGGGGGCGGGCGCGGAGGCTGATTGCGGCGGAAGGCGTGGACTTCTCCTCCAACGACTATCTCGGCCTCAGCCACGATCCAGTGATCGCGACGGCGATTAAAGACGCGATTGCGCGCGGCGTGGCCGTGGGCGCAGGCGGATCGCGCCTGCTGCGCGGCAACGCGCCTGAGCATGGGGCGCTCGAAGAACAGGCGGCGGCGTTTTTCGGGGCCGAGGCTGCGCTCTATATGGCCAACGGCTTTGCCGCCAACCTCGCGATCCTTTCCACCCTGCCCCGGCCGGGAGACCTGATCGTCGCCGACGCGCTCGCCCATGCCAGCATGCATGACGGCATCCGCCAGTCGAAGGCACGCGCTGTGTTTGTAGCGCATAATGACGCGCACGCGTTCGACGATGCAATTGCGCGCTGGCGCAGCGAGGGCGGCACCGGCACGCCGTGGATCGTCGCCGAAACGCTCTATTCGATGGATGGCGACATCGCGCCAGTCGATGCTCTGGCCGAGATCACGCACCGGCATGAGGGGATGCTGCTGCTCGATGAGGCGCATGCCACCGGCGTCTATGGCGCGGAGGGACGCGGCCTGGCGGCGCACCTCGAAGGCGCGGAAAACCTGCTGACGCTCCACACATGCGGCAAGGGGCTGGGGGTGGAGGGCGCGCTTGTCTGCGGCGCGCGTGCGCTCATAGATACGCTCGTCAACAAGGCGCGGCCGTTCATCTTCTCGACCGCACCCTCGCCGCTGATGGCGGTGGCGGTGGGCGCGGCGCTGGGGCGGATCGCAGGAGCGCATGGCGACGCATTGCGCGCGGACTTGCGCGCGCGGATCGCGGCGGCGGAGGCGCATATCTGCGCGCCGCTCGGCCTGCCCGCGCCTGCCAGCCAGATCGTGCCCATCATATTGGGGGATGACCGCCGGACGATGGCGGTGGCAGAAGCCTGCCAGCGCGCAGGCTTCGATGTGCGCGGCGTGCGCCCGCCCACGGTTCCGGCGGGCACCAGCCGCCTGCGCCTCTCGCTCACGCTTAACGCCGCGGAAACGGACATTGTTGCGCTAGGCGAAACATTGGCGATGCATATCGGCAAGGGCAAGGACGCTGCATGAGCAACGCGCTGGTGATAGCAGGCACGGATACCGATGTCGGCAAGACGCTCGTCTCTGCCGGGCTGATGCTGTGCCTGCCCAAGGCGCTGTACTGGAAGCCGGTGCAGGCGGGGATCGAACCGCAGACCGATACCGAGGCGGTGCAGCGCATCACCCAGCTGGCGGAGGAACGCTTACTGCCCGAAGCCTATCGGCTGGCGACGCCTGCTTCGCCACACCTCGCCGCGCGTCTGGACGAAACCGAGATCGACCCGACGCTGCTCGGCCTGCCTCATGTCACCGCTCCGTTGATAGTCGAGTCCGCAGGCGGCGTGATGGTGCCGCTCAATGACCATCTCCTCAACCTCGACATGTTCGCCCGCTGGGGCGCGCCGGTGATCCTCGTCGCGCGCACGGCGCTGGGGACGATCAACCACAGCCTGCTCTCGATTGCCGCCCTGCGCGCGCGCGACGTTCCCATTGGCGGCATCCTCTTTTCGGGCGAAGCGCATGAGGAGAATGAGCGCATTATCCCTGCGCTGGGCGACGTGCGCTCGCTCGGCCGCCTGCCCCGGCTGGAACGGATCGACGCCGCCGGGCTGCACCTCGCGATGCAGGCGCATGTCGATATTGCCGCGATAGAGGCGCTGCTCGCGTGACTCCTTCCCCTGTTTGGCACCCCTTCACCCAGCACGGGCTTGGCGAACCGATCCCGCTCGTCACGCGGGCGGAAGGCGCGCTGCTCCATTGCGCGGATGGCGCAACGCTGATCGACGCGATATCGAGCTGGTGGGTCATCACCCACGGCCATTGCGACCCCCGGATCGTTTCCGCCATTCAGGCGCAGGCCGCCACGCTCGATCAAGTGATATTCGCAGGCTATACCCACGAACCCGCCGAGCAGGTGGCGCGCGGCCTCATCCGCTTGACGGACGCCACCTTGCCCTCGCCCGATCCGCTTGCCCATGTGTTTTTTTCCGACAGTGGATCGACGGCGGTCGAGGTCGCGCTCAAGATGGCGCTGGGATATTGGCACAATATCGGCGCGGCGCGGCACAGGATTGTCGTGATGGAGCACAGCTATCATGGCGATACGATCGGCGCGATGTCCGTCGGCGCACGCGGCGTGTTCAACCGCGCTTATGCGCCGCTGTTGTTCGATGTCGAGACTGTCCCTTTTCCGGCGGCGGGGCGGGAGCAAGCCACGCTCGATGCGCTTGAGCGTCTGTGCACAGCGCCGGAAAAACCCGCCGCGCTGATCGTGGAGCCGCTCATCCTCGGCGCGGGCGGTATGCTGGTTTATGCTGCAGATATGCTGCGCAGCATGGCGGAAATCTGCGCCGCGCATGATGTGTTGCTGATCGCCGACGAGGTGATGACCGGATGGGGCCGCACCGGCACTCTCTTCGCATGCGAACAGGCGGGCGCGACGCCCGATATTCTCTGCACCGCCAAGGGGTTGACCGGGGGCAGTATTCCGCTGGCCGCCACGCTCGCGCGGGGCAGGGTTTTCGAGGCGCACCGCTCAACCGACCGCGCGCAGATGTTTTTCCATTCCTCCAGCTTTACCGCCAACCCCATCGCCTGCGCCGCCGCCGCCGCCAATATCGCGATCTGGGAGGGAGAGGATGTGCGCGAGCGCATCGCGGCACTGGGCGCACACATGGCCGCGCGGCTCGCCGGGCTTGCCGCGCATCCAGCGCTGGAGAACCCGCGCGCATTGGGCGCCATCGCGGCGATAGACATGAAGGGCGGCGAAGGCGCGGGCTATATGTCTGACCTCGCGCCCAGGCTGCGCGCCTTTTTTCTGGAGCGTGGCATATTGCTGCGCCCGCTGGGCAACACGCCATATGTCATGCCGCCTTATTGCACCTCGCGCGATCAGATCGACACGGTCTTTGATGCGATAGCGGATGCAGCAGACTGTTTCGGCGGCTGACATCAGAGCTCCCGCCACACACAAAGGCGGTTAAGCTTCCCTTTTCCAACATTTGCCGCTATGGGAGCCGCAATTCGCGAAATCCAAGGACAATATGGCTAAAGAAGAACTGCTCGAAATGCGCGGCACGGTGGTGGAGTTACTCCCCAATGCGATGTTCCGCGTGAAGCTTGAGAATGACCACGAAATATTGGGTCACACCGCAGGAAAGATGCGCAAGAACCGTATTCGCGTGCTGGTGGGGGATGATGTGCTGGTCGAGCTGACCCCTTATGACCTAACCAAGGGCCGCATCACATACCGCTTCAAGTGAGGGTGCGCGCGTGACGCGCCTCATCCTCGCCTCCGCCTCGCCGCGCCGGGTTGATCTGTTGGCGCAGATCGGCGTGACGGCGGACGCGATAGACCCCGCCGATATCGACGAAACACCTTTGAAGGCAGAGCTGCCGCGCGCCTATGCCGCGCGCATGGCGGCGGAAAAGGCGGCGGCGGTGGCGGCGCGGCACCCCGGCGCGCTGGTGCTGGCGGGGGATACGGTGGTGGCCTGCGGGCGCAGAATTTTGCCCAAGGCGGAGGACGAGGGCACGGCGCGGGAGTGCCTCGCGCTGCTCTCCGGGCGGCGGCATCATGTCTGGTCCGCAGTCACGCTTGTTGGATCGGATGGGCTGGCGCGCAATAAAATTTCCAACAGCATCGTCACCTTCAAACGGCTTACCACCGTGGAAATAGCCCTCTACATCGCCACCGGCGAATGGCACGGCAAGGCCGGCGGCTACGCGATACAGGGGGCGGCGGCGGGATTGATCCGCGCTCTTTCCGGCAGCCCCTCCGGCGTCATCGGCCTGCCGCTCTATGAAACGCGGGCGCTTTTGCTCGCCGCAGGATATCCGCTCTGATGGAATGGCTCTACGAGGAAGGCATCGGCGAATCCCGCGCCGCGCTGGTGAAATCCGGCCGCATCATCGAGGCGCAGATCGAGCGCGAGGGAGACACCGTACTCGCGGGCGCCGTGGCGCAGGGGCGGCTCGTCAAGGTGCTGATCCCTAAGAAGCGCGGGATCGTCCGCCTGCTTTCCGGCGAAGAGGTGCTGCTCGAACCAATCCCGCCCCGGCTGTCCGAGGGCGGGACGGTGCTCGTCGAAATCCGCCGCGCGTCGATCGGCGAAGCGGGGCTGGATGGCGAACGGCGTGACAAGCTCGCCCTCGCCCGCGCGGCTCAGCCGGGCGCCAAGCCTCACCCCGGTCCCAGCCTGCTCCAGCGCATCCGCGAAACCGGCGTGCCGATCATCCCCTGCCCCGCGCACGAGGAAGACCGCTTCGAGGCGCATGGCTGGTCCGAGCTGCTCGACAGCGCGATGCGCGGTGTGTTCGGCGCGGAGGATGCGGCCCTGCGCATCTTTCCCACCCCCGCGATGGTGCTGATCGACGTGGACGGCAGCCTGCCGCCCGCCCAGCTCGGCCCCAAGGGCGCAAAGCTCGCGGCGCAGGCGATCCGCGCGATGAACCTCACCGGCAATATTGGCATTGATCTGCCGACCATGAACAACAAGGACGAGCGCGCCATCGCCGCCGCGCAGATCGACAAGATCCTTCCCCTCCCGTTTGAGCGTACGGCAGTGAACGGCTTCGGCTTTATCCAGATCATCCGCAAGCGCGAACGCGCCTCGCTGATCGAACTGCTGCGTGACGACCCCGTGCTGAGCGCCGCTCTTGCCCTGCTGCGCCGCGCCGAACGCGCGCAAGGAGCAGGCGGAGCGGTGGGCGGCGGACCAGTGTCGCTCAGCGCGAATCCGGCCATCATTGAGCGCATCCGTCGCGCGCCGGACTGGATAACCCGTCTGGAAAAGCGGCGAGGCGGAACGGTGACGCTTCATGCCGATGCCGCGCTGGCGCCGGGAGAGCATCATGCAGGCTGAACGCCGGACCACCCGCTGTCCATTGTGCAAAGAGCCGACAGTGCCGGAGTTCCGGCCCTTTTGCAGCAAGGGCTGCCGCGACCGCGATCTCATCGGCTGGATCGACGAAGGCTATCGGATCCCCGCACGCTCCACAGAGGAAGACGAGCTGCAAAAAAGCAGTGATTATGGGGTGGACAGCGAGGGTAAGTGATGCTTATAGCGCGCTCTCCTGTCCGCGAGGGGGTAATCCCCCGTCGCGCGGATGCCCGGGTAGCTCAGTTGGTAGAGCATGCGACTGAAAATCGCAGTGTCGGCGGTTCGACTCCGTCCCCGGGCACCACTTTCTTTGCGCGATGCCGCCCGCCAGCCCATGCGCCGGTTCGATCTAGCTCCGCTTGACGGCGCCACTTTTTTGACATGCTAGAGCATCGTGCGCAAAAGTGGGAACCGGTTTTGCGCCAAAACGATGCGACAAAACAAAAACTTAGAGCGCTCTGACTGATCCAGATTTAACGCTGCGCGCTCTAAATCAATGGGCTGCACCAATTTCTCGGCCACTTTCCAAGGCGCTGCATTAGATGGAATATCTGCCCTGCCTTTCGAAAGACTGATCTAGCAGAAGAATTTACCGATGCTTTGCGTATGCACACCAGGCTCCCTATAGCCGCGGACGATGCGCATCAATCTTTTCAAAATACTCCATGATATATTTGGGTTCGAGACGTTTCGAGGCGTTCAGGAGAGCGTGATAGATCGGGTCATGGCCAGCCAGCGCACGCTGGCCGTTATGCCGACCGGTGCGGGCAAATCGCTTTGTTATCAATTGCCTGCCGTCGCCATGGAGGGATGCTGCGTCGTCGTCTCTCCCCTGATTGCACTGATGCATGATCAGCTGCGTTCGGCGCGCGCGCTCGGTATCCGCGCGGCGAGCCTGACATCGGTGGACGAGGACTGGCGGGAAACGCAGGGCCAGTTGCTCGCGGGTGATCTCGATCTGCTCTATGTCGCGCCAGAGCGGGCGAGCAACGAGGGGTTTCGCGCCTTGCTGGAGCGCGCGCGGATCTGCCTCTTCGCGATCGACGAAGCGCATTGCGTTTCCGAATGGGGGCATGATTTCCGCCCGGACTATCGTCTGTTGCGGCCGCTGCTGGATCGTTTCCCGCAAGTGCCCCGCCTTGCACTAACCGCCACCGCCGATGCCCATACGCGGCAAGACATTCTGGCACAGCTCGGCATCCCGGATGACGGTCTCATCATTTCCGGGTTCGACCGACCCAATATCCGCTACGTTGTGGAGCCGCGCGATGGGCCGGGACGGCAAATCGGCGACATCCTGGCTTCGAACCCCGGCCCCGGCATCATCTACACCCAGACCCGTGCGGCGACCGAAAAGCTGGCTGCGAGCCTGGGAGCGAAAGGACGGCCAGTCCTGCCCTATCATGCGGGTCTGGCTCCGGAAGTACGGGCAAGAAATCAAGCCGCATTCATCACCAGCGAGGATATGGTGATGGTCGCCACGGTCGCATTCGGGATGGGCATCGACAAGCCTGACGTGCGGTTCGTCGTTCATGCGGGGCTGCCCAAGTCGATCGAGAGCTATTATCAGGAAAGCGGACGTGCGGGGCGCGATGGCAGCCCAGCGGTGGCAACGCTGCTCTGGGGCGCCGAAGATTTCGTGCGTGCCCGTCAGCGCATCACCGAGGTTGAACAGGCCCGCCAGCAGGGCGAACGAGCGCGCATTGCCGCGCTGGGGGCGTTGGTCGAAACAGCAGGGTGCAGGCGCGCGGTGCTGTTGCGGCATTTTGGCGAAGACCCGCCGCAGATCTGCGGCAATTGCGACAATTGCCTTTCCCCGCCCGCCAGCATCGACGCCACCACCACCGCGCAAAAGCTGCTCTCCGCCGTCTATCGTACCGGCCAGAGTTTCGGCCTCACTCACATCGAAGCGGTGCTGACCGGCAAGAGCAACGACAAGATCATCCAGCGCCACCACGACAAGCTCACCGTCTATGGTATTGTCGGGCACGATGAGGCTGCGATGCTCAAGCCCGTTTCGCGTGCCCTGCTTGTGCGTGATGCCCTGCAGACCAACGAGCATGGCGGACTGATGCTCGGCCCCCAGGCGCGGGGCTATCTGCGCGGCGAGGAGGCGATAGCACTGGTGCTACCCCCCACGCGGGCAAAACGGGGGCGACGCAACAATGACATCAACCCCGCCGACGATCCGCTGTTCGAGGCGTTGCGGGCCTGCCGCCGTGCGCTCGCGATCGAGGCGGGCGTGCCGCCTTATGTGATCTTCCATGACAGCACCTTGCGCGAAATGGCGGAGCAACGCCCCCGCTCTGCTACCGATCTTGCCCGAATCACCGGCGTGGGTGAGCGCAAGCGAGAGGCGTATGGTCAGGCGTTTCTGGATGTGATCGCGGAGCATGTCGCCACCGCGTGACCGGCCCTGTGCGCACAATGATGGTCTGATGGCTGTCAAGATTCAGTCCAGATGGAGGCGAAAAGTCTGATTTTCGAGCATCTTGAATCGAGGCACGTGACTCGATTCAACGCAGCGTACTTAAGGCACGTGAGCACCGAAGCACAGAAAATCAGGCTTTGCAGGCCCATATGGGCTGAATCTATGCATAATGAAAAATAGCTATCTCCTGCATGGCTGTGCTAACGGCGCGCGATGCTGAGCTTTAATGACATCACGGTTCGTCTTGGCGGACGGACTATCCTCGATCGCGCCACTGCAGCACTGCCGCCGCGCTCACGCGTGGGGCTGATCGGCCGCAACGGCGCGGGCAAATCCACGCTGATGAAGGCGATCATCAGGCAGATCGAGCCGGATGGTGGCAGCATAGAGATGCCGCGTGGGACACGGCTGGGCTATATCGCACAGGAAGCGCCCAGTGGTAGCGCGACACCCTTCGAAACTGTGCTCGCCGCCGACACTGAACGTGCTGCGTTGCTGGCCGAAAGCGAGACGTGCGAAGACCCAGACCGGCTGGGCGATGTGCATGACCGGCTGATCGCAATCGATGCTTACAGCGCCCCCGCCCGCGCCGGCCGTATCCTGCTGGGGTTGGGCTTCGACGAAGAAATGCAGAACCGGCCTCTGGACAGCTACTCAGGTGGATGGAAAATGCGCGTGGCGCTGGGGGCGCTGCTGTTCTCCGCGCCAGACCTGCTTCTGCTCGACGAGCCATCGAACCACCTCGATCTCGAAGCGACGCTATGGCTGGAAAATTTCCTCAAGGAGTATCGCGCCACGATCCTCGTCATCAGCCATGAGCGCGATCTGTTGAACAATGTCGTCGATCATATCCTGCATCTGGAGAGCGGCAAGGTGACGCTCTATCCCGGCGGCTATGACGCGTTTGAACGGCAGCGCGCCGAGCGGCTGGCGCAGCTTGCCGCCGCCAGGGAAAAGCAGGACGCCGAGCGCGCCAAGTTGCAGGATTATGTCGCCCGCAACAGCGCCCGTGCCTCCACCGCCAAGCAGGCGCAATCGCGCGCCAAGGCGCTGGCACGGATGCAGCCGATTGCCGCCGCGCTCGAAGATCCCTCGCTGTCCTTCGCCTTCCCCGATCCGCCCGCTTTGCGGCCGCCGCTCATCACCCTCGATATGGCGGCTGTGGGCTATAGCGAAACGCCAATTCTCCAGCGCCTCAACCTGCGGATCGACCCGGATGACCGCATCGCTCTGCTCGGCAAGAACGGCAATGGCAAGACCACGCTCGCGCGCCTGCTCGCCGCGCAATTAACGCCGATGGAAGGCGAGATGGCGTCATCCGGCAAGATGAGCGTCGGCTATTTCACGCAATATCAGGTGGAGGAACTGGACACGGGCGATACCCCGCTGGAGCATATGACCCGCGCAATGAAAGGCGCGACACAGGGCGCGGTGCGCGCGCAACTGGGGCGCTTTGGCTTTTCGGGCGAGCGCGCGACGCAGAAGGTCGGCTCGTTATCGGGCGGAGAGCGGGCGCGGCTTGCTTTAGCGCTCATCACCCGCAACGCGCCGCATCTGCTGATCCTAGACGAGCCGACGAACCACCTAGATGTCGACAGCCGCGAGGCGCTGGTGCAGGCGTTGAACAGCTATTCCGGCGCCGTTGTGATCGTTAGCCATGATCGCCACATGATCGAGTTGGTCGCAGACCGGCTGGTGCTGGTCGATAGCGGGCAGGCGCAGCCCTATGACGGATCGCTGGAGGATTACACCGATTTCGTGTTGGGACGCGGCGGCGGTGCAGGCGGAACAGGCAAATCAGCCAAGTCAGACCGCAAGGCAGACCGTCGTTCCGCGGTCGCGGCGCGCGAGAAAGAGCGGAAGTTGCGTGACAGCGTCAAAAAAGCCGAGAACGAGTTTAGCCAGCTGACTGAACTGCGCACATCCATCGACAGGGCTATGTTCGACCCATCCTCAGTGGATGCCACATTGGCCGGTCTCACCATGACCGAATTGTTGAAACGCCGGGCGGACATAGATGCTCGTGTAGAGTTGGCGGAGCAAGAGTGGCTGAAGGCAACCGAAGCGCTTGAAGATTTTGATCGTGAGGAAAAGGCGGCATGATGTGGAACCGACCGCGGCGCGGAACGCACTAGGCCCAAGCCTTGATACAAGCCTGCATTTTCATTGCCCGGATAAACAAGTGAACTACAGGCATTGTAGCACAGGCTCCCTGGAACAACAGATTGACTGGCAAGGACACAGAGGCATGATCCGCCAGTACTGGCACGAACCGGCCGGCAGCAAGGGCATCAGCAGTCTGATAGCTCTGTAGATTTGGGGCTGTTGGGATTCAGCCCATATGGGCCTGCAACGCGACTGGCTCCGCATAGGCAAATGCTGCAATGAACGCTTCGACGGGCCGCTGCGCAACTCATTGCTTGATCACGAGTTTTATACGGCCCCGCCAAGGCATAGACGCTGATTGAAGCTTGGCAGAGTTATCAGACTATGCTCCACTCAAATCAGCATGAGTGGCGGCTCAACACCCGCAATCATCCGTCCATACATCTCATAGTTGCTGGGGGCGGATATCAATGGATGGAGGGTGCCCACTTTAACATCCTGCCACAACCTATTGCCAATATTGCTCAACCATGAGAAGGAACCACCGCTGACGGTGCCGAGTTGGTCTACACCCTCCCACATAAGCCGTTCGGCGAATGCGGTGTCGCGACGGATTTTCGCGCGTAGCTCTATCGGCATATATTCGGCCCTGTACGACCAGTCGTCCATCTCTCGCACCCCATCCTCGATCAACAGCCGTGCGGCTTCTATTTTGGCGGTGGCCTCTCCGATCTGAAGATGGGTGACCGGTGCTTCTGCGGCGTTCGTATAAGGCGTAAGTTTGATGTCCCGCTTAGGAAGCGTTTCGAGGAAATACTCCACCATGTGCTGGCTCGCGCCAATCAGTGGATAGGACAGGATGCTGGCCATCAGTGGCATGAACGCTACGCGTGGAGCAGCGCCCATATGTGTCCGGGGGTAGGTTCCGTCGGCGATCGGCACGAGAGGTATGATCCGTTCATTCGGAATGAAGACGTCCTCCATCGCGACATTGGTGCTGCCGCTGCCCCTGATTCCGCTCGTATTCCAGTCGTTGAGCAACTTCACATCGCTCATCGGGACCAGCGCGATTCCTGGGCCTATCTCATTTCCGTCAGCGTCGAACATGGGCACGCCGAGCAAATCCCACGTCGCCTCGTAGACCCCGGAATTGAAAAACCAGGTGCCCTTTTCGACATGTATGCCGCCCTTGACCGGTTTGATTTTAACCGCGCGTCCCGTGAAAATCCCCGCCAGCGTCGCATTGGGGTCAGCAAATACCTCATCGACAATGTGCTTTGGAAAATAGCTAGAAAAGGCCCAGTTGCAGGATGTGACCAGGGTAACCGCCCAGGCGACACCGGCATCGCCACGTCCGATTTCGACGACGGTGTCCATCCACGTTTTCATGTTTGCTTCGAGGCCGCCATATTGCGCCGGCACGGTCAATTTATAGGCGCCAGCCTCGCGCAGTTTTTCAACGATATGGGCCGGCGGCCTGGCTAGCCGGTCTGACTCTGCCTGTGCCGCACGCAGTTCGGGAACGAGTGCGCGCACTTTATCGACTACGCTGGGCGCTGCTGGCGCATTGGGAAGACTAGTAACCGTTGCCATTCGGAGACTCCTCATAATAGATTATTTGTCTATTTTGTTCTATCAGTGAATATCGGGATCGTCAAGCGACACCGTTAGAACCATCGACAACGAGGTTAACACCCAGCAAGTTGCTGGCGTTACGCCATGCGAACGCTTCCTTTTCGTGATGGGGTATTGGCAAGTTTTCCAGCCACGCACGCGCCCCGTTCATCGTCAGATATGGGTAGTCGATAGAGAAGACGACCCGCTCAATCCCCATAATCTCGCGTATGAATAGAAAGTGGGGGAGATCGAGCATTCCACTTGGCCCTACCCACACCTGATCGCGATAGGTCTGGCTGATGGTGCGCGAAAGTCCGGTTACTTCACGCGGCATGGTGTCATCCAGGCGTTGAAGGTAAAATGGCACCATTTCACCCCAATGCCCGCTGATTATCTTGAGATTGCGATGACGATCGAGAGCGCCGGAGAGAATCAGGCGAATAACCTGAATTCCCGCCTCGTGATGCCAGCCCCACCCGAAGAGCGGGAAACGCGCCTCCACTTCCGCGTTGAAGCCACCATAATAGGGCTCTCGCACGGCTTCCAGCGGGGCACCAGGGTGAATGTAGATCGGTGCATCGAGCCGCGCCAGCTGTGCCAAGACCGCATCGAAGCTTTCATCGTCAATGAATTTTTCATCGTGAGGACGGCCACTTAACAAGGTCGCCGGCAGCTTGAGCTCCTTCACACAGCGCTCTGCTTCGCGCACTGCGGCGTCCGGATCTTGCCATGGGAGAGTGAAAAAAGCGGAGAACCGTGCAGGATGGGCCGCGGCAGCGGTCGCAAGCCGATCATTGGTGGCTTTGATCAAGGCGTTTGCCTGCCCGACCGGCGCAAGTTGCGGCGCATTGCTGAGTGACATGACCTGCATGTCGATTCCGGCTGCATCCATCGCCGCAAGACGGACCTCGATCGGCGCGGTCGCAACCTTAATCGAGTCCGGAACAAATGTCAGACTTGGCCGATCAGGAGAAAAACGGGCTGGATCCTCTCGATAACGGCTGCCCAAACCCGCGAAATAAGGAATCTGTGCTACAAAGGCGGTCCTGGTTGCCTGAGCGATCGCAATGTCGTTGACATGCTCTTCAAGGCAGATGATCGGCATCTTCGCCTCACCTGTCGGTTCCCCGACCTTGTCCTCGGCCTTGGCGACAATCGGTGCCCCGCCAGCCGAAGCGGTGTTGGCCGAGAGGCCCAACCCGATCACAGCCGTACCCAGCAGCGCCTCACGGCGCGTGGCTTCAATTTCAGTCATAGTCTCTCCTCAATGGTCGCCTGTCTCGCCTTGTTCTCGCACCATTTACAAAAACGACACAATGATCAATATGAAATCCATAGGTGGACTGACTTGAGGCCGAGCAGGCAGTGCCGAAATTCTCCTGCGCCTTGCGAGGCATATGAACGACCATTTGCGGATCCGCGAATTGATGCTAGCCGGGGTGCGATGGAAACGATCGAGATAATGGATAGTGAGGACCATCGGGTCCGCGTGGCGAAAATACGCCGGGAGCGCATGACCGAGCGGCTGTTACAAGCAACGATGGAGTGCTATGCGGATCATGTACTGGCTGGCCCGCCTTCGGTTGACGAAGTCATCGTGCGTGCAGATGTATCTCGCGCGACGTTTTACAAATATTTCGTCTCGGTCGATGAGGCGATAGAGCGACGCGCCAGCGACCTTGTTGATGAGATGATCGAAAGTCTCAAGCATCTCGTTGGTGATCAGAAGCGACCGGTCATGCTGTTTACGATTTCGGTGCATCTGTTTCTGATGCGCAGCGTGCTCGACAGAACCTGGGCGGCTTTCGTCGCTCATAGCGATATGCTGCGTGCCGAAGGCGCTCTGTTCAACGGAATAACCCGGCATCTTGCGGAAGCCTCTGCTAATGGCGAAGTCCGTTTCGATGACGCTGTTGCAGCTCGAACACTGGCTATCGGAGCGATGCGGGAAGCCATCCGTTCCAATGCACGATCCGCAGACGTACGCCGCGAATTTGTGGACGGCATGATGTCGATGATACTTATCGGGCTGGGCGTAGAGCGCGAGGAAGCCAGCGCACTGGTGACAGAGGCGACAATCTTCATCCGGGGTGCAGCACCTGATCGCCTGGGCTGGTGGCGAGATCCCTGGCTACAACCGCGCGAAACTGTCTGATAAAATGTTTCACCTGTCACACTGAAAATCCCCGGCGCAGGCGATGTGCACCGGGGACCGCCAATCGATCAGAATTTCGTCTTGGCGCGAATACCAAAGGTGAGGGGGTTGCCCGGCCGCCCCCAATGGCCTGCCGGCGTCACGCCAGAGAAGCTGAAGACAGGTTCGTCTTCAAGGTTGTTGGCATACAGCTGGACTTCTATCGCCGAATCCGGTGACTGGTAAGTCACCCAGATATCCGTCGACATAGTGCCTTTTACCCGGCTGCCGATCACACCTGTTGTGTTCAATGTCTGCGCACTGCGGATACGCGTGCGAATACCCGGTGTTATCACGCCGCCGTTAGCGGTTTCCAACGCGTGTGTGTAAGACAGGTTGGCTGCCCATTTCGGCGCGAATGGAGTGTCTGCGCCACTCAGGTTGCTGGCGGGAATGTTAAAGGGACCGAACACAAATCCGGGCAAAGCGAACTCCTTCCAGGTGGAACGTGTATAGGTCAGGTTTCCACTCAAGGTGCCGCCATCCCCGATCCGGACCGAGGCATCAACTTCCGCGCCATAGCTTTCCTGCTTTGCTGCGTTATAGGTCACGAGGGCAAACGCGGGACGCGGGTTAACGAAGCCGAATTGAACCTGCTGGACATCGCGATAATCCCAGTACCATGCCTCCACATTGAGACGAACGCGCTTATTTGCGAAGCTGTTCTTCGAGCCAATTGTGAAAGCGGTCATGTTTTCCGGATCGAAGCTGTTAGGAAGATCGCCCGGATTTACAGGGGGGAGCCCGACATTAAATCCGCCCGCCTTATATCCAGTTGCGATTGAGGCATACAGCAGGCTATCCGGCGATACATCATACTCCAGACCCACACGGTAGCTGATATCTTCGAAGTTGCGGTGACCAATGGAGGGCAGCACAGGCTGGCCCGGCACAGGAACCTGGCTCAAGGTCAGGATTTGCACAAACCCGTCCAGATCCTTGGTTTCATTGGAATAACGCGCGCCACCCGTGATCCGGAACTGGTCGCTCAGATTCACTGTTACCTGACCAAATGCAGCATAGGATTTAAGGCTGAGCTTGTTGGTCTGTTCGCGCTGAAGAATTCCGGGACGCGACCCAATGTCTGTGTAGCCATCCTGTTTATCGTCAAGATACAGCCCCCCAAGGATCCAGCTGACTGCCTGATTAGCTGGAGACGCCAATCGCACTTCGACGCTTTTCTGCTTGTCATCGTTGTCGATGCGCTGCTCAAAACCACCGGTGTAGGTATGAGCAAGGTAGCTCGTGTCGAGATAGGCTGGGATAACCGTAAGGGTCGCAAAGCCCAGATCAGCCTCAAGCTCGGCACTCAGAATCAGGCTTTTCAGGTTCTGATTGCCGTCCGTTGGAACCTGGTCAAAAAAGTTAGGCGGGCCTGCCTTCACGAACCATGGGTCATTTGTAAATACCGTGCCATTCGGCGAGTTCAGCGATACGTCTCCCGATCCCTTTCCGTGGTCGCGATAGTAGCTGGCGGTCAACAGAAGGGAGATGTCGCTCGAAGGCTGGTAAAGCGCACGCAAACGACCGGCGTAATTGTCCGCGTCATTATATCCGTTGGACAGATAGCCATCGCGCTTCGTCGCCTGCACCGCGCCGCGCATGGCAAACGTATCAGACAGAGGCACGTTCAGCATCGCTTCACCACGAAAGAGATCGTAGTTCCCCGCTTCGATCTCTGCACTCCCTTCCAGTTTAAAACTTGGCCGGTTGGTAATGATGTTGATCGCGCCAACGGTTGAATTTCGACCATAGAGCGTCCCCTGCGGCCCCTTCACGACTTCAACCCGTGCAAGGTCATAATAAGCGCCGTTAACCGATACCGGCCTGGCGATGGCAATACCATCGATTGAATAGGCCGCCGCCGGGTCCGCTCTGACGTTCGCCACGGGTGCGCCCGCACCACGAACAAAAAGTGCAAGCTGCTGGCCGACAGTCGATAGTTGCACGCCGGTAGTCACATTGGTCAGCTTGGTAGGATCGTTAATCTGAGCTGCCGCCATCTGACTGCCAGACAGAACGGCAATAGCCAACGGCGTGTCCTGAACCGTGCCTTCACGGCGCTGTGCGGTGACGATGATCTCACCTTCAAACGGTGCAGCCTGCTCGGCTGCCGGTTCTGCGCCGGATGCCGCCGCTGTGGGGTTAGCCTCCTGTGCAAACGCCATGCCTGAAAACATCAGGCACGGCAGTAACGATACCGATGCGTAAAGTTTATCTGTCATGTTCATTTCTCTCTCCCCGAACTCTGTGTGTTGTAGAAAAAACCGTGAATAATTGTCTCTGAAGCGGCATTTGATCATAAACTAATCAATAGTTCCGCTGTGCATGACCGGCGACTTCACACCAAAATGGTCGGCCATTTCCTTCCCTGAAAAGCCGTGAGTGAAGGCTTTGGGATCGAGCGGTAGCATCTCCCTGTTCCATGAATGATAAGATGCCGTGAGCTGAGCGAAAATCGACGGATAACGCGCCTTCAGGTTCGCACGTTCGAGTGGATCGGCAACGACATCGAAGAGGAACTCCTCGTTCAGAATCTTCAGATATTTCCAGTTGCCCATGCGGCACGCCTGCTGATCGAAATTGAGGTAGCGCCAATACAGCGTGCGATCGACGGCTCCGCTTTTGCCAGACAAAGATGGCATGATGTTGATGCCGTCCGAAGATGCATCCATCGGCAAATTGACGCCAGCTGCGCCAAGCAGCGTGGGCAACCAGTCCATCGATATGGTGACTTGCTCACTGACTGAACCCGCCGGTATCTTGCCCGGCCAGCGGACGACAGCAGGAATACGGAGTCCCCCTTCCAGTAGTTCTCCCTTCCTGCCCGTGAAAGGCCACACATTGGAAAACCGCTCTCCGCCGTTATCGCTGGTGAATATGACGATGGTGTTGTCTGCAATGCCCTTGCGATCAAGCAGATCCAGAATACGACCGATCTGATAATCCATGCGAACGACCATGGCGGCATAGGTGGCCATGTCACCGCCATCGAAATGGGCCAAAGCACTCAGAGTCTTGTCCTTGCTCAGGCGTTCGGACACGGCTGCATCTTCCGGACCTTCCCACGGCCAGTGCGGTGCGGTGAAATGCAAGGACAGAAAAAAGGGATCCTTATCTGCAGAGCGACGCTCGATCATATCGAGAGCGCGCTGCCCGATAAGATCGGTCAGATAGCCGACCTCAGCAACAGGGCGATCATTATCCCACAGATCCGCTTGACCCAACGCAGCATGCGAAAAGTAATCCACGCCGCCGCCGCGTATGCCCCAAAATTCGTCATAACCACTTTTCAATGGGCCATAATCGGGCAGCGCTCCCATATGCCATTTACCGATAAGGCTGGTGTGATAGCCTGTATTGCGCAACAGCGATGGAAGCGTCGGTTGCTCCGGCGGCAAACCGTAGCTACTGGCCGGAGTCAACGGTTCTTCCAATCCGGCCCGAAGACGGTACTGATACCTGCCGGTCATCAAGGCGATGCGGGTTGCCGAACATACCGGTGAATTTGCATAAGCTTGAGTGAGCCGGACGCCTTCGCGCGCAAGACGATCAACGGCTGGCGTCCTATAGTCCTGACGACCATAGCAGCTAAGATCGGCATAACCGAGATCGTCGGCCATGATGAACACGATGTTAGGCTTTCTAGCCGAAGGTGCGGCCGCCCCCAAAGGGGCAAACGACAACGAAGACAGTGCCGCAACACCGATCCCGATCGCACCTCTCCGGTCTATGTTCAAAGCCACCTCTCCCGATTTCTGAACTCATTCTTGCAGTGTGCCGACTTGGGCATCTTGAGTTTCATTGATGTCAAAATGACACTAATGCTTTTATGATGTCAATCGAAAAGATTCTCGCCGCGAATTATGGCCGTGAATGAGCATCACAAGAAGGCGTCTGTGCCCCAATCGCACATGCGCAGAGCTTCATTCTATCAAGGATAAACCAGAAATTGAGAAAAGCCCCATGCTGGCATCGTCGATGCCTAGCCGTACTGGCTATATATCAGGCCGAAACTGTGCAGCGGGGCCGCCGGTTTTCCACCACGCCAATTTATCTGGTGCTAGGTCACACAGTCTTTGGAAACTGTGGGCCACAGATTTCTCTGCCTTATGATGTGACACCCCGAAGCTTTTGAGCACCATTGCTGCCATATCATGTATATAACTTACATCGTGCTGCCCGGCGATAATCCGCCGGATTGCCTCGTGTTTTGCCCCCATCAACAAATCAGCCGCCGTATCGACAGACTTGACGAAATAATCGCCAGTCTGGATACCCAACCGAATATCACCTTTGACTTTGCTCGCGATCTGGTTCTGCTCTCCATTCAGCAAATCCAGATGGATGATGAAAGCGCCCCAATTCGGATCAATCAAAGAGCGCGAAAGAAACGTCTGAAAGCCGGTTGCCGTGCGCAAAATTGGATCATCGAGGACGTCATATACCGATGCTATGCCGACGGTCATTTCCTCGGCCAGCTCAGAAGCAATTTCGATAACAGCTTCATCGAGCGTTTCGAAATATTTGTAGAACGTTCCGCGAGACACCTCGGCATGACGCACGACGTCTTCAATTACGGTTGAACCTGTCAGCTTGCGTCCAGAGCAAACTGCGATGATCGATTGCATAAGATGCGCACGCATCCGCTTCCGCTTCTCGCGCGCCACGCGAACACGATGATCCTCCTGCGGGACCGTGTCTACCGGCCCGGCAAGCGCGGATTTCTGCCGCGGCACCATGATTTTTTGCCCTGCCTTGCTAGTCATTGCCAGAACGAAGTAGCAGCATTTTCCTCGCGGTCAACGCTCAGCTCAATGCCACGGCGGAGCAGCGGGCCACTACTATGGCTGTTGTCAAAGGGCACTCATCCGAACGGATATCTCGATGAAGCAGCATATTTATCGCAGATACTGCCTTGACTTAGTAATATCATTACTGTCATTATGACAATCAGGACATTATAAGTTCAAGCCTAGGGGAGTGGGAGTGACATGAGCATCGACGTTTATGACGTTGTCCAGGTGGGCTACGGCCCCGTCAGTGAATCGTTGGCATTGATGCTGGGTCGCCAAGGTCGCCATGTCGCCGTCGTCGAGCGCTGGACGACGCGTTATCCGCTTCCCCGCGCCGTTTGCATTGATCACGAACTGTATCGGGTGCTGGCCGCCAACGGCATGGGGGAAATCCTGCCATCAGTCACTCAGCCAGGGCCATTATATCAATGGTTTAACGCCGACTGGAATGAGTTGCTGGTGATCGATTGGTCGTCACCATCTATATCGGGTGGGCCAGAAGTGAATTTCGTCCATCAGCCGACACTTGAGCAGGCGCTGGACGATGCCGTCGCCAAGCAACCAACGGTTGATCTGCATCTCGGCTGGGAAATGACAGAGGTGACGCAGGATGATAATCTCGTCCACGCTCGCCTGCGCCATTGTGAAACCGGCGAGGAAAAGACCATTTCCGCGCGATATCTGGTGGGTTGTGACGGTGCCAATTCACTGGTGCGCGAAACGATTGGCGGCGAACGTGAAGATCGCGGTTTCGAGGCGGACTGGCTGGTCATCGACGTGATGCTGAAAGATGGTGTGACGATCGAAAAGCTGGGGCTTCCCGCAGCGGGGCAATATTGCAATCCTGTCCGTCCTACCACCATCGTACCGGCAGGCATCCGCGGCGACAAGGTTTTCCGCCGCTGGGAATTCATGCGGCTTCCCGGAGAGCGGATCGAGGATCTGGAAAGCGAGGAAAAGGTCTGGAGCCTGCTCGAACGCTGGGCCGGCCCCAATGATATCGAAATCGTGCGTCACAAGGTATACAACTTCCGCTCATTGATGGCCAGCAAGTGGCGAGCAGGGCGGATTATGGTTGCGGGCGATGCCGCCCATGTGATGCCGCCCTTTATGGGCCAAGGCATGTGCGCGGGCATGCGCGACGCCTGGAATTTGGCATGGAAACTTGGTTTCATTCTCGATGGCAAGGCGGACGACAGCCTGCTTGATACCTACGAAATCGAACGACGCCCACACGTTAGCCAGGTTACCGACATTTCGATCTATCTGGGGAAGATAATCTGCATCCCTGACAGTCAGGCTGCTGCCGAACGTGACAAGGCCTTTCTCGATGGTTCTGCAGAGCCTCCTCCTCCGTTCCCTTCCCTTACATCAGGGATCGTGCGACGGGCAGAAGACGGCTCTCTTGCCAAGGGCGCGGGATTGCTGTCGCCCCATGTAACAATATCGCGAAATGGCAATCACATGCGCCTCGATGCGCTTATTGAGTCCAATTTTGCGCTTCACTGTCGCGGGGTGGACCCCCATTCATTACTGAGTCCTGAGGTAATCCAGACACTTATCGCACTCGATGTGAGAATCATATCATTCGATCAGTATACACCGGGCGGAGTCGTTGATCTTGATGGCAGGATGGACGCCTTTTTCGAGACTAATGGCTGGATTGCGATGTTAGTCCGACCGGATTTCTATGTTTATGGGGGGGCTGGCACATCCGACGATCTGCAATCATTGATTGATGATTTCTTGTCGGATCTAAGGGCTGCGGGGTTCGCCACGGCGGCGGCGCTCTTGGCAACCCAGCCCGACTGAAAACAGAACACACCAACTCTTGCAGGAAGCATGTGATATGAAGCTCATTCGTTACAGCCATGATGGTGAAACGCGCATCGGCGCACTCAAGGAACAAGGCGTTATCGACCTAGTTGCGGCTGGAGCGCCCTGGCGCTCGATCCGCGAAATCATTGAAGGCGGTGAGGATGCCCTTGCCGCTTTGAAGAATATCGTTGCGAGCGCCAAGCCTGTTTTGACACTCGACGCTGTCAAGCTACTCCCGCCCATCGAGCGCCCTGGCAAGTATCTCGCGATAGGCATGAACTATGCCAAGCACTTGGAAGAGGCGGACAAGCTCGGCATTGCCCGCAGCAAGCACCAGGTTTGGTTCAACAAACAGACCACATGCATTATCGGACCCTATGACGAAATCGAGCAGGGAGTGACCGAAAAGCTTGATTATGAAGTCGAGTTGGTTGCTGTAATCGGCAAGCCGGCCAAGGGCGTAACCGAATCTGAGGCACCGGCCCATATTTTCGGCTATTGTGTCGGCAATGACGTGTCTGCACGCGACTGGCAATTTCACTCGCCAACCTTCACGATGGGCAAATCATTCGATACGCATGGCCCGATCGGTCCCTGGATCGTAACCGCAGATGAAATTGCCGACCCTCACGCACTGAGACTGCGGAGCTGGGTCAATGGTGAGCTCCGGCAGGACAACAATACCGCCAACATGATCCATAATCTGTGGGCGCAGATTTCTTACTTATCAACCGCCTTCACACTGGAAAGTGGGGATCTGATCGCCACCGGAACGCCTGAAGGCGTCGGTGTCGGCATGGAGCCACAAGTGTTTCTGCAGCCGGGCGACCTCATCCGTTGCGAGGTGGAATCAATAGGTGCGATTGAAAATAGGGTCGCAAAGGTCTGACCAGAGGAGAGGATGTCATGGCGGTACTGGGGTTATTATCGGTCACGCTCGAAATTCCTGACATAGAAGCGGGTGTGCGCTTTTATTCCGATGCCGGGCTCAGTGCTACGGTGGAAGGCAACCGCGCCTATATGCGGTGCGAGACGCAGGATCGCGCGTCAATCGTCCTTGTTGGCGGCGCACCTCGGAAGCGCATTCATCACATTCAGCTTCGCGCAGAACGTCTCGATGAAATCGCCACAGCCATCCCTAGCCTGGGTGGACTGGTGACTGACGCGCCTGCCGGCTTCGCACCGGAAGGGCTTTGGGTGCGTGACCCCCACGGCATGATGTTTCACCTTTGCGAACATCCTGCTGACAGCGATCTGGCGATCCCACCCACCCCCTTCGAGATCAACGGACCGGGTCGTATTGTGCGCAAGCGCCGTTCAGCCATCATGCCGAAGCAAAGCTATCTACCCGTCAGGCCATTGCGGCTCGGCCATGTGCTTGTTTTTACGCCCGACGTCTTGGCAAGCGTCGAATTTGTAACTCAAGCCTTTGGAATGGGGTTAGCCGACCGGGCACAGGACATCATTGCGTTTACCTGCACACGCAACGACAGCGACCACCATGTTATCGCCTTTGCCAAATCAGGCGGCATTGGATTCCACCATGCCAGCTTCCAGGTGGCCGACCCAGATGAAGTCGGCCGGGGTGGTCGCGCATTGCTCGCAAAGGCGGGCCTTGGCGACTGGGGCTTCGGGCGGCACACTATCGGATCGAACTTCTTTCACTATATTCAGGACCCCTGGGGCTCCTGGTTCGAATATTATGCCGATATCGACCACATAGACGATTATTCCGCTTGGACACCCACGAACTACAGCATGGAGGATGCGCTAGCGAGTTGGGGACCTGAAGTCCCGCAAGATTTCGTACACAACTACGAGTTGGATGGCGCGCCATTCCCGCGCGAATCCATAGGTAGCTTAGGATGAGGACTCATTGATTGAGCCAGATGAAAACGGTCTAGCAGGCCTTCTGCAGCCCAGCGCGCCAACCAAGTGCCTGCCGTTTTGATGCCATCCGCCTCGCCAAACGCCTCGACCAACCGGGTGCAGACATCGGCAAATGCTATGCCTTCGAGCATGTCACGCACCAGTTGGTCTTCAACTGCGTCAAGAACGCGAAAGCAGGACGTGTGCCCCGCGCGCCAGACGAGTAAAATAGCGGGTACGGCCAAGGTTTCGGGTGATGGCGGCTCCCGATCCGACGACAATGCCGACCATATCGCCGCCGCGTTGGTGAAGACCGTTAACAGCCGAGCGGTAGGGACAAGGCGCAGCATGGCGATGTCCCAATCTATGCTGGCCAGTTGACCGGATGCGAGCGCGGCAGCATCCGGCCCGACAAACGCGTCCGTGAGCGCCTGTTCCAGCACAGCCAGTTCCGCGACTTCGGGATCATCCGGGAAACACGCGGACAGTGCGGCGGGTAAATGCGCGGCATAATGATCGAGTGACCAGCTATCCGGCGGACGAGCGTCAATCAGGGTCGCGGCGACGGATCGAAACGGTTGATTGCCGATCCATGCGAGCGTCTGCGGGAAGCTTTCCTCAAGGCAGGCCATCAGCGATGCACGATAATTGTTCTGATAGACCAGAAGCCCGGCCTGCGCCTCAGGCTCGAAGCGGGCGGCAACATCATCAGAGCCGGTTGTAAGCCACTCACGAAAATCGCTCTGGAGCGCAAGCAGGCTCATGCCGCCGCTTTCTCTGGCAACAGCGCCCGCGCCATGTCGAGTTCGGCCATCAGATCGGCAAGTGGAGGAATATCATCATCACGCTCAATCATCACAGCGACAGGCCCGGCGCGCTCCATAACATGCGCGAACAATGACCACACAGGCGCAGGCACCGGCTTGTCATGCGTGTCGATCAGCAGGGTTTCTCCCTGACTGTGCCCGGCGAGATGGATCTGGCGCACACGGTCCATGGGCATCCCGGCAGTGTATGCGAAAGGATCAAAGCCATGATTGACCGCGCTGACATAGATATTGTTGACATCGAGCAGCAGGTCGCAGCCAGTGCGGTCGCTGACGGCGTGGAGGAAATCCCACTCGGTCATTTCGGATTGCGCGAAGCTGATATAGCTGGACGGATTTTCGATCAGCATCGTCCGGCCCAGAGCATCCTGCGCCTCAGATATGTTGACGCAGACGATATCGAGCGCCTCAAGAGTATAGGGGATAGGGAGAAGATCGTGGGAGTTGAACGCCGGAGTGCGCGACCAGCTTAAGTGGTCCGACACGAACAAAGGTTCTATCTCATCCACCAGCGCGCGCAAACGGGATAGATAAGCACGATCCAGCCCATGCGCCGAACCGACAGACATGGATACGCCATGTAGTGCTATCGGATAGCGCTCTCGCACCTTATGCAGAATATCGCGCGGGCGCCCGCCGTCGATCATGAAATTCTCGGAAATGACCTCGACAAAATCGACCGGAACATCGGTTTCCAGAAATTCGGCATAATGCGGTTTGCGCAGGCCAAGGCCAAAGCCGGAAAAAGACGGGGCGGACATCAGGCACCTCCGACATGCTGGTGTCGCCGCCTCGGATGAAGCGACGACACGCAGCGCAAATTACTTCTGCTCGGTCAGGCTGCCACCAGCGGCCTTGCACTGCTTTGCGGTCATGGTCTTGAAACCATGCCCCTTGCATTCGTTCATGCCCTTGCAGTCATTATGCGCGGTTTTGCAGTCCGACGTGCCCTTGCAGGTATTGATGCCATAGCAGTGAACCTGCTTGTCAGCGTCTGCAGCAGCGGCAACGGCCGGGGCGGCAACCGCGGCGGCGGCAACAGCGACGAGGGCGGCGCTGGTGGCAAGGCTGATGCCGGAATTCAAACTGTTCATACTGGTCTCCTGAAAATACGTATGCCGGGTCGGCCTCTGTTATTCGGGTGGATCAGGAGGCTGGTTACAGCGCCTGCCAAAATTACCAGCGCATCAGGCGCGGGCCGAGAACAGCACCCGCCAGAGTCGCAAGGCTGATACCCAGAGTATACCATGTGAGTACGAAAATCGCGGAGACTTCCGGGCAGTGCAGGCAATAGAGCGTAGCCGCCCAAGCGCCCGCCGTTAGCCCTGCCGTCGCCCCGGCAGCGCGCAACCGCGTGGGAGCGAGGCGGCGGAAGGACCAGAGCAAGCCGCCGAAGATCGGCAACGACAGCATGAAGACGATCGAAGAGCAGACGCTCCAGGTCTCCCCCAGCCACATGGCGAGCCATTGCGCAGACGGCACCCGGCTCATCTCGAAAATGCCAATGGCAGTGAGCAAAGCCACAGGAAGCGCCATGACCCACAGCCAGCCGAGCGTGCCGCTGTCTGGCCGGGCAAGCCGCGTTGTCGCCACCACCGCGCAGATGCCAAGCGAGAGGGTATAGCCCCATTTTACCCAGAACGAGTAATGGCGCATGGCGACATCAAGTTGCGGATTAAAGCCAAGCCACAGGCCGATCAACAGTATCGTACCTATGGCCCCCAATGCTATCCCCGCGACAAGGCGGCGCCCGACAGCATGGCGAGACACGGGCGCAACGTCGCTGGCAAGAGCCTCTATGAGTTGATCGGTATTCATGTCACATCGCCTCTTATGCGGGCCGCGAGCGCCTTCAGCCCACGATGCACCGATATTTTTACGTCAGATTCGCCTATATTAGCCCGCGTTGCGGCTTCGACCGTGCTCAGCCCTTCAAGCCGGGTGGCGCGAATAGCCTCTGCCTGCTTTGCGGGCAGCTCACCCAACAGCCGATCGATATCCATCCGCGCACC
The DNA here is from genome assembly GCF_004122115.1 of Sphingobium fluviale. Classification (GTDB taxonomy): domain Bacteria; phylum Pseudomonadota; class Alphaproteobacteria; order Sphingomonadales; family Sphingomonadaceae; genus Sphingobium; species Sphingobium fluviale. The sequence continues at coordinate 5,262 of NZ_SBKP01000003.1, read as the reverse complement.
ACTCTCATCCTCAAATCCTTCGGCGATGAGGATGTCTTCAAGGCCCTCCATCGTGCAGGTGCGGCCCCCTCTGCGGAAATGGTCGATCATCTTGTACCGCGCGATCGCAAACAGCCAGCCACTGAACAGACGTTCCCGGTCATAGGTCGCCCGGCGCGTATGCACAGCAATCAGCGTCTCCTGAATCAGATCGTCGATGTCGCCCTGCCCATCTTGCATCCGCCGCCTGTAAAATGCTTCCAATATGGGAACGAGCGCGCGCAACAGGCGCGCCTGACATGCAGCGTCGCCATCCAGCCCGCCTATCATCCATGCCTTGAGCTGTGTTTCGCTGGCCCGCATTTGTGCTCCCGCTCAACCCTTCGTTTGCGAAGGACGAATGGTTACACTTCAACCAGCGAAATGGAAAAAATAAATAATGTAACCATTCGGGAAGGACTGCCGAATTGCTCCTCGTCAACCGGGCCGCACCGCGACCCATGACACCCAAACCCTATTCACACGGACAGGAGCACAATCATGAACATCACCCAGACCGCAGCAGCAGCAGCCCTCGCCTTCACTCTCGTTAGTGTCGCGCATGCCGCCGACAAGCCCAAGACCGAAAAATGCTATGGCGTCTCGCTTGCCGGCAAGAATGACTGCAAGGCAGGCGCTGGCACAAGTTGCGCGGGCACCTCGGTCAAGGATTATCAGGGCAACGCGTGGAAGGCTGTCAAGGCGGGCACCTGCACCAAGATCAAGACCCCCAAGGGTATGGGATCGCTGACGCCACAAGCCTGATCGGCACAGGCGCCCCCATGCTTGGAGAGCGATTTCCAGTCAGATGGTATCATCGGACGATTCAGAAATCGCGGTAAAACAAAGAATAAGAGCAGTCGATCTGATCCCATCAAATCGCCTGTTCTGGGCCCGGACGACCACCCCCCTACGTCCGGGCCATTCCTATTAACTGATACGGAGGATGCACTGATGAAGACGCTCATCTCGCTCTATTCCGGCGCGGCGAACCTTGCGGAACGGCTATTGCCAGAGTCATTGCTACTACTCATCGCGCGGCTTGGCGCAGCGGCAATTTTCTTCCTTTCCGGTCGCGCCAAGGTGGAGGGTTGGTTTACAATTACCGATGGCACATTCGATCTGTTCGCGACCGAATATGCGCTGCCATTGATCCCTCCGCACATTGCCGCTTATGCCGCGACCATCTCGGAGCATCTGTTTTCGATCTTGTTGGTGCTAGGCCTGTGTACACGCGGCGCGGCGCTGGGTCTGCTCGGCATGACGCTGGTGATCCAGATTTTCGTCTATCCCGACGCATGGCCCACGCATCTGAGCTGGACGGGCCTGTTGCTGCCGCTGCTCGCCAAGGGAGCCGGAGCATGGTCGCTGGATCGCCTGCTCAGCCGCAGAGCAGCCTGAACGAAGCGCTGTAATGTCTTACTCTAGCAGCCCCTCGTGCAGCCGCACCACGCGGTCCATCCGCGCGGCAAGGCGCTCGTTGTGCGTGGCGACCAAGGCAGAGCTGCCTTCCTCGCGCACGAGGCGCAGAAACTCGTCGATCACCACGTCTGCCGTGCGCTCGTCGAGATTACCGGTTGGCTCATCCGCCAGCACGAGTGCCGGGCGGTTGGCGAGCGCGCGCGCCACGGCCACGCGCTGTTGCTCACCGCCCGATAGCTGGCTCGGCTTATGCTCCATCCGCTGCGCCAGGCCGAGCGCGCCGAGCAGGTCGGCCGCACGCCCCATCGCCACAGCATCCGCCACATCGCGCACCATCTGCGGCAGCATGACATTTTCCGCAGCCGTGAAATCCGGCAGCAGATGGTGGAACTGATACACGAAGCCCAGCGCATCGCGGCGCAGGCGAGTGCGCTCGTCGCCCCCCAGCTTGGCTGCCTCCTCGCCCAATATGCGGATTGAGCCTTCGAAACCGCCCTCAAGCAGCCCAACAGCCTGCAACAGTGTAGATTTGCCGGAGCCGGACGGCCCCAACAGCGCCACAATCTCTCCGCGCGCGATCGAGAGGTTGACGCCGCGCAACACCTCGATCGTCACCCCGCCCTGGGTGAAGGCGCGCTTCAGGTCGCGCACGATCAGCACCGGCTCATTCATAGCGCAGCACCTGCACCGGGTCGGTATTCGCGGCCTTGAACGCCGGATAGAGCGTAGCGAGGAAGCTGAACCCCACCGCCATCAGGCAGATGACGACGATCTCCACCGGGTCCGGGCGCGAGGGCAGCTCGGCCAGAAAGCGCACCGAAGGATCCCAGATATTCTGTCCGGTGACAAGCTGGATGAAGGCCACCACCTTCTCCCGGAAGAACAGGAAGACAAACCCCATCACCACGCCCGCCGCCATACCGAGCGAGCCGATTGTCACCCCCACGGTCACGAAAATCTTGAGCAGCGAGGAGCGCCGCGCACCCATCGTCCGCAATATCGCGATGTCGCGCGTTTTGGCTCGCACCAGCATGATGAGCGACGAGAGGATATTGAAGACCGCCACCAGAATAATGAGCGAGAGCACGACGAAGCTGACGATCCGGTCCACCTGCAGCGCCTCGAATAGCGAGGCATTCATCTGCCGCCAGTCGGTGACAACAGCGCGCCCCTCCACCTTATCCGCCAGAGGGGCGAGGATAGTCGCCACATTGTCGGGATCGTTCGTCGTCACCTCAATCATGCCGACGACATCGCCCAGCAGCAGCAGTTGCTGTGCATTTTCCATCGGCATCACGACAAACGCCTTGTCATAGTCATAAACGCCGATCTCGAAAACCGCGCCGACCTGATAGCCGATCTCGCGCGGCACGGTGCCGAACGGCGTTGCGCGGCCCGCCGGGTTGATGATCGAGATCGTGTTGCCCACCGTCACGCCGAGATTGTCTGCCAAACCCGCGCCGATGGCGATGACGTTGCGACCCGGCGCGAGGTTATCCATGCTGCCGACCTTAACCTTGCCCTTGAGCGAGTCATTTGTGCCGATGTCGTCCATCGTCATGCCGCGGACCAGCACCGCCTCTACCCTGCCATTGAAATTGGCAAGCAGCGGTTGCTCGATCAGCGGCGTGGCGCGTACGACGCCGGGCGTGGCCTTTGCTTCAGCCATCACTTGCCGCCAGTCTGGCAGGCGCCCGCCATAGCCCTGCACCACCGCATGGCCATTCAGCCCCACGATCTTGTCGAAAAGCTCGGCGCGGAATCCGTTCATCACGCTCATTACGATGATCAGTGCGGCGACGCCCAGCATCACCGCAACAAGGCTGATCCCCGCCACCAGAAAGATGAAGCCCTCGCCCTTGCCGGGCAGGAGATAGCGTCTGGCGATCATCCGTTCGAAACGGCTCAGAATCATGGGGTATTGCCTCCGGACATCGCGCAGAAAAGCTCTAGGGACACGGAAGGACGCTGGCAAGCCGATTGGGGCGCGCAGCCCTGTGGCGAAATTGACACAGCACCGCGGCAAAAATGATTCTTAACCCAATTTGAAGGATGACAAGAGCCGGTTCTCGCCATAGTGATTTCCATCGAACATAGGACTTAAAAAATGGCCATGGTTCAGGGATACCGTGCCCCCAGCGCGACTGCAGGGGCGCGATGGGGAGGATGGACACAATAAAAGGGAACAGGCGCTTAAGCGCTGAAAGCCCGGATCGCTCAAGGGGGGCGATCCGGGTTTTTCTTTGCCCATTTCAGACCGCATTTTGCAACTTTGCAAAGTCCATTTGCGAAATCTTCCTATGCGCGCGTGCTACACTGTGCTTTGAGGCGCCATCATAAATTCGCCCGACACAGGAGCACGCGATGAACATTCATGAGTATCAGGCCAAGGAACTGCTTGCGAAATATGGCGCGCCGATCGCCGCCGGTCATGCCGCGTTCACAGTGGAGGAAGCTGTTGCCGCCGCAGGCAAGCTCCCCGGCCCTCTCTATGTCGTGAAGGCACAGATCCACGCGGGCGGGCGCGGCAAGGGCAAGTTCAAGGAGCTCGGCCCCGATGCCAAGGGCGGCGTGCGCCTCGCCAAGACGCTGGACGAGGTGAAGGCCGCGGCGACCGACATGCTCGGCAATACGCTGGTCACGATCCAGACCGGCCCGGCAGGCAAGCAGGTCAACCGCCTCTATGTTACGGATGGCGCGGACATCGCCAAGGAGTTCTACCTGGCGCTGCTGGTTGACCGCGCCACCGGTCGCATCGCGATGGTCGCCTCCACCGAAGGCGGCATGGACATTGAGGAGGTTGCGCACAGCACGCCAGAGAAGATCCACACCATCGCCATCGATCCCGCGACCGGCTTCATGCCGCATCATGGCCGCCGCATCGCCGCCGCTCTCTCGCTGACCGGAGATCTCGCCAAGCAGGCCGCCAAGGTCGCTTCCTCGCTCTATGCCGCGTTCCTAGGCACCGATGCCAGCCAGATCGAGATCAACCCGCTCGCCGTGACCGAGCAGGGCAATCTTCTGGTGCTCGACGCGAAGGTCGGCTTTGACGGCAATGCGCTGTTCCGCCATCCGGACCTGATGGAGCTGCGCGACGAGACCGAGGAAGACCCGGCTGAGCTGGAAGCCAGCAAATATGATCTGGCCTATATAAAGCTCGATGGCGACATCGGTTGCATGGTCAATGGCGCTGGTCTCGCTATGGCGACGATGGACATCATCAAGCTGAACGGCATGTTCCCGGCCAACTTCCTCGATGTCGGCGGCGGCGCCAGCAAGGAGAAGGTGACGGCGGCGTTCAAGATCATCCTCGCCGATCCGGCCGTGAAGGGCATCCTCGTCAACATCTTCGGCGGCATCATGAAGTGCGACATCATCGCCGAGGGCATCGTCGCCGCCGCGAAGGAGGTGAACCTCTCGGTCCCGCTGGTGGTGCGCCTTGAAGGCACCAACGTACATATGGGCAAGGATATCCTCGCCAGCTCCGGTCTGCCGATCGTCTCTGCCGATGATCTCGGCGATGCCGCCAAGAAGATCGTGGCGCAGGTGAAGGCGGTTTCCTGATTCGCAGCATGGGCGGCCTTTGACGCTACGGCAAACGAGGCTGCCGCCTTACGCTTGCGTAAAGCATGCAAAACGCGCATGTAGCGCGGCGATGACACTCCCCAGGGTGGACGCGAACTGGAGGTAATGACATGAAACTTCTTGTACCCGTGAAGCGGGTGATAGATTATAATGTGAAGCCGCGTGTGAAGGCGGACGGGACTGGTGTTGATCTTGCGAATGTGAAGATGAGCATGAACCCGTTTGACGAGATCGCGG
>NZ_SBKP01000039.1 GCF_004122115.1 Sphingobium fluviale | reverse complement strand
GGGACTGTCAGGATTTCCGTGTGTGGGCGGGCGGTTGAACATTACGCCGCCATGGCTCTGATGAAGCGCTCGCCGAAGATCACGGCGAACTGAGCCTTGGCCATGGACCACTCACGCGGTGGCATTTTCCACTCTTTCTCGGACCGGTTCAAGATCAGATAGAGCAGCTTGGTCGCGGCATCGTCGTTGGGGAAGTGTCCCCTGGCCCTGACCGCCCGGCGGAGCTGGGCATTCAGAGCCTCGATGGCATTCGTTGTATAGACGATCCTGCGGACCTCGTCGGGGAACGCGAAGAACGGGATGACCTCGCTCCATGCCCGGCGCCAACTCTGGCCGATCGCGGGGTAGCGCCGCCCCCATTCGCTGTCCTCGAAGGCCGTGAGCGCTTCCTCGGCGGCCTTGGCGTCGACGGCGCGGTAAATGCCCTTCAGTGCCGTGGCCAGCGGCTTACGGTCCTTCCACGACACGAAGTCCATCGAGTTGCGCAGCAGGTGGACGATGCAGGTCTGTACCACGGCCTCGGGGAACACGGCGGTAATGGCGTCCGGGAAACCCTTGAGGCCATCGACGACGGCCAGCATGATATCTTCCACGCCCCGGTTCTTGAGCTCGTTCATGACGCGCAGCCAGAACTTGGCGCCTTCGTTCTGCTCGATCCACAGGCCCAGGACGACCTTGGTGCCATCGGCCAGCACACCCAGCGCGATGTGGATCGCCTTGTTGCGGACCATGCCCTCGTCGCGGATCTTGACCCGGATGGCGTCGAAGAACACCAGCGGATAGGCTGGATCGAGCGGCCGGGCCTGCCAGGCTGCGACCTCCTCGAGCACGGCGTCGGTCACGGTCGATATCAGGTCCGGTGAGACGTCGATGCCATACAACTCGCGCAGATGCCCGGTGATCTCCCGGGTGCTCATGCCGCGCGCGTACATTGACACGATTTTGTCGTCGAAACCCGGAAAACGCCGCTGGTACTTGGCGATCAGTTGTGGATCAAAGCTGCCTTGCCGATCGCGGGGTACCTCGATCTCGATCTTGCCGGTGTCGGTAACGACGGTCTTGCGGCCATAGCCATTGCGGTTGTTGCCAGCCTGGTCTTCGTGCCCGAGATGATGATCCATCTCGGCATTGAGCGCACGTTCAGCCAGCGCCTTCTTCAGCGAGTCCAGCAGGCCACCCTGCTGCAAAGCCGCAGCGGCATCGCCGCCAGCGAGCAGTTGGTCGAGTAAATCAGCCGGAATCAACGGCTCCTTGCGTCGGGACATAGTGGGTCTCCTTCTTCCCCATTATACCCGCCCACACACGGAAATCCTGACAGTCCC
>NZ_SBKP01000038.1 GCF_004122115.1 Sphingobium fluviale | reverse complement strand
ATGAAACTTCTTGTACCCGTGAAGCGGGTGATAGATTATAATGTGAAGCCGCGTGTGAAGGCGGACGGGACTGGTGTTGATCTTGCGAATGTGAAGATGAGCATGAACCCGTTTGACGAGATCGCGGTGGAAGAGGCGCTTCGGCTGAAGGAAAAGGGCGTAGCGACGGAAGTGATCGCGGTGTCGATTGGCCCGGCGAAGGCGCAGGAGACGCTGCGCACGGCGCTGGCGATGGGCGCGGACCGGGCGATCCTGATCGAGAGCGATGCCGAAGTCGAACCGCTTGGCGTTGCGAAGCTGCTGGCGAAGGTCGCGGCCGAGGAAGCACCGGGCATGGTGATCCTTGGCAAGCAGGCGATTGACGACGACAGCAACCAGACCGGCCAGATGCTGGCGGCGCTCTTGGGCTGGGGCCAGGGCACGTTCGCCAGCAAGGTCGAGGTATCGGGCGATGCGGTTGCGGTGACGCGCGAGGTCGATGGCGGTCTGGAGACGGTGAGCCTCAAGCTCCCGGCGATTGTGACGACGGACCTGCGCCTCAATGAGCCGCGCTATGCGTCGCTGCCCAATATCATGAAGGCGAAGTCCAAGCCCTTGGCGCAGAAGAAGCCGGAGGATTATGGTGTCGACATCACGCCCCGCCTCACCACGCTTAAGGTCGAGGAACCACCCAAGCGCTCGGCAGGTATCAAGGTCGCCGATGTGGATGAACTGGTGGCGAAGCTGAAGGCATTGGGAGTAGCAGCATGAAGACGCTCGTATGGGTAGAGCATGAGGGTGGAGCCCTCAAGGACGCCACTCTTTCCGCCGTCACCGCCGCCGCGAAACTCGGCGAAGTGCATCTTATCGTCGCAGGCAGCGGCGTGGCAGGCGTTGCGCAGGAAGCGGCGAAGATTGCGGGTGTGGGCAAGGTCCATGTCGCGGACGACGCCGCGTTCGATCATGCTCTTGCGGAAAATGTCGCGCCCTTGATCGTTGATCTGATGGGCCATCATGATGCGTTCGTTGCGCCCTCGACCAGCAACGGCAAGAACATCGCGCCGCGCGTTGCCGCGCTGCTCGATGTGATGCAGCTCTCGGACATCCTCTCGGTAGAGAGCGCGGACACCTTCACCCGCCCCACTTATGCGGGCAACGCGATCGCCACCGTGAAGACCTCCGACGCCAAGCGCGTCATCACCGTGCGCGGCACCGCGTTCGAGAAGGCGGAAGCCACTGGCGGCGCGGGCAGCATCGAAGCCGTATCCTCGACCGGCGACAAGGGGCTTTCGAGCTTCGTCGGCGCGGAGATCGCCAAGCTGGAGCGGCCAGAGCTGACGTCGGCCAAGGTGATCGTCTCCGGCGGCCGCGCGCTGAAGGACGGCGCGACGTTCGAAAGCACCATCTTCCCGCTCGCCGACAAGCTGGGCGCTGCCGTCGGTGCATCCCGCGCTGCCGTAGACGCGGGCTATGTGCCCAACGACTATCAGGTCGGCCAGACCGGCAAGATCGTCGCACCCGAAGTCTATGTCGCGGTCGGCATCTCCGGCGCCATCCAGCACCTCGCCGGCATGAAGGACAGCAAAACCATCATCGCCATCAACAAGGACGAGGATGCTCCCATCTTCCAGGTAGCCGACATCGGCCTCGTCGGGGATCTCTTCAAGATCGTCCCGGAACTCACAGAAAAACT
>NZ_SBKP01000037.1 GCF_004122115.1 Sphingobium fluviale | reverse complement strand
TGTTGATTTTCATTGAGAGTTGACCCGGTGTTTTCACTGAGAAGTGACCCGTCTTGTGATTATGTTTCGATTAATTCCTGTGGGTCAAGATAGTGCTTTCTCCTTTTTGGGTTTTGCCTGCTGGGCAGAGCTGTTTTTGAAGCGGAAGCTGTCGTTTCCGGTTTCGAGGATGTGGCAGTGATGGGTGAGCCGATCGAGGAGGGCGGTGGTCATCTTGGCATCGCCGAACACGCTTGCCCATTCGCTGAAGCTGAGGTTTGTAGTGATGACGACGCTGGTGCGCTCGTAGAGTTTGCTGAGCAGATGGAACAGCAGCGCGCCGCCTGATGGACTGAACGGCAGATATCCGAGTTCATCGAGGATGACGAGGTCGGTGTAGAGCAGCCGGTTGGCGATCTGTCCAGCCTTGCCCTGGGCTTTCTCCTGTTCGAGGGCGTTGACCAGTTCGACGGTGGAGAAGAAGCGCACCCGCTTCCTGTGATGCTCGATGGCCTGGACGCCGAGCGCGGTGGCGACGTGCGTCTTTCCGGTACCCGGGCCGCCGACCAGCACGACATTGTCAGCCGCCTCGATAAACTCGCAGCGGTGAAGCTGGCGTACCAGCGCCTCGTTGACCTCGCTGCTGGCGAAGTCGAAGCCGGCAAGATCGCGATAGGCCGGGAACCGGGCTGTCTTGAGCTGGTAGGCGACCGAACGCACTTCGCGTTCCGAGGTCTCGGCCTTGAGCAGTTGCGAGAGGATCGGCATGGCAGCCTCGAACGCCGGAGAGCCCTGCTGGGTCAGCTCCGCGACAGCCTGGGCCATGCCATGCATTTTGAGGCTCCGCAGCATGATGACGAGAGCGCCGCTGGCAGGATCATGACGCATGGCGTGTCTCCCCGCGCAGGGCATCGTAGCGTTCGACATTGGCCAATGGCTCGCTGGCCAGCCTCAACGCCTGTGGAGCGGTGACCGGAGGCGTGGTCACAGGCGCGCCGTCCAGCAACCGGTGCAGCAGGTTGAGGATATGGGTCTTGGTCGGAACACCGGCCTCCAGCGCCAGCTCGACCGCGACCAGGACGGCCTGCTCGTCATGATGCAGGACCAGCGCGAGGATCTCGACCATCTCCCTGTCACCGCCAGGGTTGCGCAGCAGATGCGCCTGCAGCCGCCGGAACGCATCGGGCATCTCCAGGAACGGCGCGCCGTTGCGCAGGGCTCCGGGCTTGCGCTGGACGACGGCGAGATAATGGCGCCAGTCATAGATGGTGATACCCAGTTGGTGGGACCGGTCGATGATGCGCTGGTGTTCGCACACCACCTGCCCCTCGGCCACGACCAGAAAGCGGTCGGGATAGACCCGCAGGCTCACGGGCCGGTTGGCAAAGGACGCCGGTACGCTGTAGCGGTTGCGCTCGAAGTGAACCAGGCAGGTCGGCGAGACCCGCTTGCCATACTCGACAAAGCCGTCGAACGGCCGTCCCATGGACATGAGACTCTCCGCCTCATCGGCCCATACATCCGCGATCGTGCCCGGCTCCGTCCCGTGGGGTATCTCCTGCCACAAGGCCCTGCAGCGCTGCTCCAGCCACAGGTTGAGCGCGTCGAGACTGTCTGTCTGCGGGACAGGCTGCCACAGGCGGTGACGGGCATCCTGGACGTTCTTCTCGACCTGCCCCTTCTCCCAACCTGCCGCCGGGTTGCAGAACTCGGCCTCGAAGAGGTAGTGGCTGACCATTGCCAGAAAGCGGGCATTGACGGTTCGCTCCTTGCCGCGTCCGACCTTGTCGACGGCGGTGCGCATATTATCGTAAATACCCCGGCGCGGTACACCTCCCAGCACACGGAACGCATGATTATGGGCGTCGAACAGCATCTCGTGCGTCTGCAACAGATAGGCCCGGACGATGAAGGCACGGCTGTGGCTG
>NZ_SBKP01000036.1 GCF_004122115.1 Sphingobium fluviale | reverse complement strand
GTAAGCGCATTTTCACTGGCACGTATCAGGCGGCTTGCGGGATGTAACTCATTTCGAACCTTGTTTCGGCGGCATTGGTATCTTGCCAGTTGCCGGGGAGAAGGTCGTCTATGGGATCGCCGTCATTTCGCTCGAGCAGGCGGGTGAGGACGTTGGAGAGATAGGCGTGCGGATTGTGGCCGCACAGCTTGCAGCTTTCGATTAGCGACGAGATCGCCGCCCAGTTTTCGGCGCCGAGATCGTGGCCTGCGAACAAGGCGTTTTTTCTCTGGAGAGCGATCGGGCGCATGCAGCGCTCGATGGCGTTGGTGTCGAGGTCGATACGACCGTTGCGCAGGAAGTTGGTAAGCGTCGTCCAGCGCTTTTCGATATAACGCAGCGCCTTGGCCGTATCGCCGCTCTGGAGGACACGGGCAAGGATGTGATCGATATAGCGGCGCATGAACCGCATGACGCGCGCGGTCTTCGCCTGCCGTACGGCAAGGCGCGCTTCGGGGCTGAGACCGCGTACGCGTTTCTCATATTTGTACATGAGTTGGATCAGGCGCAGCATGCGCCGCGCGACCGGCGCATTGTCGCCCTTGTTGAGGTCGAAGAACTTGCGCCTGACATGGGCCCAGCAGTGCGCGATCGTCGCCGGCCCGCCGGGACGGTCGGGATGGCCGAGCTTGTCATAGGCTTCGTATCCATCAACCTGCAGGATACCGCGATACTTGCCCAGCAGCGCGCCGCCATGCTTGTGGGCGCGGCTCGGGAAGTATCGATAGACGACCCAGGGCGGTGCCCTCCCTCCATAAGGGCCCTCATCGCAAGCGACACCCCAGAAGTAGCCAGTTCGGGTCTTGCCTGCACCGGGATCGAGTATCTTGACGGTCGTCTCGTCGGCAAACAGCCGATCCATTCCCATCATGATCTCTGTCATGCGTTCGGTGAGCGGCTTGAGGCGGGCGGCGGCATGGCCGGTCCAGCCTGCCATGACACCGCGCTCGAGGTTGACGCCCTGGCGGGCGAAGATCTGCTCCTGACGATAGAGCGGCAGGTGATCGGCATATTTGCTGGTGAGGATATAGGCGACCAGCGCCTCGGTCGGCAGGCCCCCTGCGATCAGGCGCTTGGGAGCGAGAGCGCGATTGACGCCATCGCCGCAGGAGCGGCACGCCATTTTCGGGCGCACGGTGACGATCACCCGGAACTGGGCAGGGATGATATCGAGACGCTCGGAACGGTCTTCGCCGATCTTGTGCAAAACGCCCATGCAGCAAGGACATTCCTGCGCGTCGGGTTCCAGCACGACCTCGACGCGAGGAAGGTGGGGCGGCAGCGATGCGCGCGGCCGCTCATCGTCGCACCGGGGACGCCCGCGCTTGCGGCCGAGATTGTCTTCGGCCGCCGCGCCGTCCCGCGCGAGCGTTTCGGCTTCCGCTATGGCGATCGCCTGGTCCTCGAGCCCAAGACGCAGCTGGTCGGCGGGCAGCTTCTCGGATTTCTTGCCGAACTTATTGCGATTAAGCACGTCGATGAGGTGACGGAGCTGGGCTTCACGCCGCAACGAGGCGATCAGCAGGGCCTGCAAGGTCGGCACGTCGTCGGGGATGTTTTCGAGCTCGCAAGCCATGGCCAGATATTGTCAAAATATCCCGCCTTTGCAACAAGATATTCAGTGATTCGTGCGCATTTCTTCCGGCTATTGCGCCAGCTGCGGTCGCGCCACGCGGGGTGCGTGGACGCGCCGCCAGTCGAGCCCCTCGACGAGCGCGGAAGCCTGCGCCGCGGACAGCTTCATCACAGCATCGCCAATGCGCGGCCAGCGGAACTGACCCTGCTCCAGACGCTTCGTTACGAGCACAAGGCCGGTCCCGTCCCACAGCAAAAGCTTGATCCTGTCGGATCGTTTGCAGCGGAAGATGAACAGGACGCCGGAGAAGGGATTGAGCCGAAGCTCGTTCTGCACCAGCCCCGCCAGACCCACCATCCCCTTGCGGAAGTCGACCGGTTTCGTCGCGATCAGCACCTTCAATGGCCCGGGCGGAATGATCATGCGCTCACCATCACGGCCAGAAGCACACGCTCGACATGGTCGGCGCTCGCGCCATCCGGCACGCGCAGCCGGACATCGCCGACCTCGACGATGATCTCCGCTTCGCCGCGCGCTGCCGGGCGAGGCGGATCGGCCTGGTCGTCGATCACCGCCGGGACGAACGTCATCTTTTCCCGCTCGCACATCTCGCGGCGCCACGCATATAGCTGCTGCGGCAATATCCCGTACCGCCGCGCAACCTCCGCCACATTTGCATCGGGCACCAGGCTCTCGGCGACGATCCGCTCTTTCGCCGTCGTAGACCAGCGCCGCCGCGTCACCGATTCCGGAACGACGTCCATCGGCTCAGGCCGAACAGCATCGCTAACTTCGCATCCACTTTCGAATGCAGCTTCCTCGTCCATCGCTAATTACACCTCCCCAAATGAACG
>NZ_SBKP01000035.1 GCF_004122115.1 Sphingobium fluviale | reverse complement strand
GGCATCGCCGCCAGCGAGCAGTTGGTCGAGTAAATCAGCCGGAATCAACGGCTCCTTGCGTCGGGACATAGTGGGTCTCCTTCTTCCCCATTATACCCGCCCACACACGGAAATCCTGACAGTCCCCATGCATCTGCGCTACCTTTTTCGCATCCAGCGTATTATCATACGCCAAATCAGCCAATGTCTGTCGCAAGCGGTGGAAATGGCGAAGTCGATGCTGGCTGATCTGACGATCATCCTGTTTGGTCAGTGCAAGTGCGAGTGCACCACCGATTTGGTCGGCACAGAGGCTGGAGGTGTTGTCATTAACATTGTCGTCGATTGCTTCCATGGCAGCAACCAAAGCTCGCCCCCATGCCTTTCCACCTGAGATCGGCATTGCGGCATGCTCTTCAGGGCATGCTAACCATTGTTTAAGCCATCCAGTCGGCAAGTGAAAGGAAAGGTTGCGGCTCCCCGCGCTTGTCGTAAGCGTATACTTCTCTTGCCCGTTCACAAGAATGCAGTCACCCGGATTTATCTCAGTTTCTCGACCGCACTGACATAAAAAGGCATTGCCTCCCATAATGTAAACCAGTTCAAACTGGTCGAACTTGCTGCGGCGGATCGCTGCGGATGTCCTATTGATAACCTGTCCGAACCCTACACTGATCTGGCTCAAGCGGATCGGACCCAAGGACTGCTGAACAATTGTGGCATCAAGCGAAACATTCTCATCGAAGGGTTTGATCTCGATATCGAAGACCGCCTCACATGTCGCTGCTCGCCAATATTCGAGTTCAGCGCCTGGCGCAGATTCTGTGGCCCAAATACGTTTCTCTGACATCTCTCCTACCCTTTTTTATCTGAAATCCATGATGAGGGCAGATTTTATTACTATTATTTCAACGCATATTATGTGGTTATGATACCCCCAAGCACATGTGCGGCGGTAGTGATGATGGAAGGCACTCATGACTCGAATCCACCACAGATTAGTGATAGATCGACAGCTTCTCACTCCTTCACTTCCTATTACGGGGCATGCCTTCAACTGTTTGTGCGCACTCACAACAGCTGAAGGGCAAACAGCCTTGTATTGTTAAGAATACGACCGGAGCAGCTTACCACTCCGGTCAATATCGGTCAGATTTGAAAAGAGTATCGACGATACCTAAATCGTTTCAGTATTCTCTGTAATGTCCTCAGCTAAGGGTGCTGGTGAACGCCTTGATTGCAGCTGTTGTCTCCTCTGGTGCATCCACATTTACATGATGGCCAGCATTGGCGATCGTGACAAGTTTGGCACCTGGGGTTGCCGCTGCCATTTGTTCGCCAAGGGCAGGGCGGCTATCATAGGGTGCCCAAATCACCAGAGTCGGGCATTTGATTTCACCCAGACGGGGTGTAATGTCGACATAACTTCTGGGGACATTGAATAGCATTTGAACACTTTTGCGTGAATGGGAGAGCAATACCCCGATCTCGTTCTCAAAACGCTGGGGATCCCGCTCCGCGAAGTCGGGAGCGTGAAGATACCCTTTGGAGAAAGTAATTGCCGCTTCACGGCGCTCACACTCGTTGCCTTCAGCCATAATTTTGGTGAACTGGTCTAGCTTCTCAAGTGCGGCAGGCGGTGGTCCGCCTGGCCCACCGCACATATTCACCAGTGCCCTGACGCGATCCGGGTATTTGAGTGCCACCCGCATTCCGATAGCGCCACCTTGCGATACGCCCGCAAGGATCGCCTGCTTTTCACCTAGCAGGGTAATGATAGTGGCGACATCCTCGACCAGATCATCTGCGGTCCAGCCCGCAGGGTTAAAACCGGATTCAGCATGCCCCGGCCAATCGAATGCGACACAGCGGAACGAAGCAGACAGAGCCTCAACTTGCGGAAGCATAAGTTGCTTGCCCCCGGTTGTGCCATGCATCAACAGCAATAGCGGGCCTGCACCATCCTCGATGCAGGCATAATCTGTTCCGTTCACGTTAAGCGAATATTTCTTCATTTTCCGTAGCTCCTCGATGTCTGGTGGCAAATCTTAATGGAACGAAGCAGCTCCACGAACAACGTCGACCAGCCAGCGGCAGTCGTCAGGCTCCGCATTTCCCCGCCATGCTACATGCTGATCGGGACGGATGAGCACAAGCTTGCGTTCATAGAGCGAACGCGCCTCATCGCTATCGAGCAAGAAGACTTTGAGCGGAATGCCCACCTCAGCAGCGGCGGCTTCCAGTGCCGTTGTGTCCACCGCTGGATCCAGCTTTAACAAGCAGAAGTCAGGCCCAAAATGGTCATAAATGGAGTTGCCCTCGCTAAGCCACAGGTGCGGCGCACGGCAGCCAGCCACTGAGGACGGTGTGTATTCGCCATACTGCAGGGGTGGAAGTTCCGTTCCGTCACCTACAACGATGGGCGAAGAAGTGTAGCGGTAGCCAAACTGGGCGCCAAAGCTGCGCGACTGTTGCGTCTTTTCACGAATGATAAATTCGCGGACTTCCTCGCGGGCCTTTTCCCCTCGTTCGGAATCCTCCTCCATGTACGGACGAACCAGGGCTTTGCCGGAGACCTTGTTGTTGTGCGCTGCACCCTCAATGATATATTTGCAGACGTCTCTACGTTCGAGCGTGTAGGTTTCGAGGAGTCGTGGTCCTCCCCATCCTTGTAGAATAGCGGCGATCTTCCAACCGGCGTCGACCGCGTCTCCGATACCCATGTTCATCCCGAAGCCGCCAAATGGCGAAGTCAGGTGCGCTGCATCGCCAATCAATAGTGCTCGACCGAAATTGAAGCTGGCTGCAAGGCGGACTTGGCTTCCGAAATAGCGCCCTTGCGGTTCAAATACTTCGAACTCCTCGCCGATACTGCGGTAGAGCATGTTTCGGAACGTCGGCCAGTCATCTGCTTCCACACCTTCCGGCATAGGCGTTACATGATAAAGCCAGTGTCCCTCCGCGGTTTGCGGAATGAGAATGTCGCCATAGCAATCCTCATTCAGGAAAAAGGTCATTGAGGACAGCTGCGTTCTGGCGAACAGCTTTGCAAGATCTGGTGCCCGGAAATACCAGGCCTGATTGTAGAACAGGGTCTCCCCTTCCATACGAAGATTAAGCTTCCTTCTGAATTCCGATTGTGCGCCGTCGGCAATGATGAAATATTGTGAGGGCACAGTCTTTGTTCCGCTCTGGGGGACTGTCAGGATTTCCGTGTGTGGGCGGGTATAATGGGGAAGAAGGAGACCCACTATGTCCCGACGCAAGGAGCCGTTGATTCCGGCTGATTTACTCGACCAACTGCTCGCTGGCGGCGATGC
>NZ_SBKP01000034.1 GCF_004122115.1 Sphingobium fluviale | reverse complement strand
ATCGCTAACTTCGCATCCACTTTCGAATGCAGCTTCCTCGTCCATCGCTAATTACACCTCCCCAAATGAACGGCGTAACTTAGCAGCTGATTCTATTAGTAAAATGTGGGGGATAAAATCCGCTTACAAATGAACGGCGTAACTTAGCAGCTGATTCTATTAGTAAAATGTGGGGGATAAAATCCGCTTACGGAACACCAGCGGCACGAAGGTCCCGCGCCCGCTGGTCTGGGCATCGCGCTGGCGGTCGGCCTTCCAGCTGCGCGCAAAGGCTGCAACACGGCCGTAAGAGCCATCGAAGCCCAAGGCGACCAGATCTGCGTACATCTGCTTGACGGTGCGCCGCTGCTTGCGCGAGCGGCCAGCTTCGATCCGCAACCAACCGGTCAGCTTCTCGGCAAACGGGTCCAGCTTGCTCGGCCGGTCGGGCACCTTGAACCGGGGCTCAACCGTGCCCGCCCGAAGATACTTGCGGATCGTGTTGCGCGACAGTCCGGTCCGTCGCTCAATCTCCCGGATCGGCATCCCTTCTCGAAAATGCCAGCGCCGAATTACGCTCAATAACGCCATGTCGATCACTCCAATGTCCCCCGACGCAACAGCCAGGGGCAGGGTCAGAACATGGGTCACTTCTCAGCGGAAATTTATGCCTCTCCCGGGTCAACTCTCAGCGGAAATCAACACGCTTGGTTATGCCGGGCGCAGCCTGCCTGTTCCTGAAGAAGTACCGGATGGCTTGGCGGCGGCGCTGGGCAATGCGGGTCTCGCTGGATGGCTGCCCCTGTCCTGGCGCGCCGCCATGCAGAAGGGCGAAACCGTTCTGGTGCTGGGCGCAACCGGGACCACCGGTCTCATCTCAGTCGCTGCGGCTCGCCTGCTGGGAGCAGGACGGGTAGTGGCGGCGGGTCGCAACCCCGCGGCCCTTCAGACAACACTCTCGGTCGGTGCCGATGCGACCCTGAACCTGCAAGCCGACGATCTGAATCATCGCCTGGTCGCAGAAGCCGGTAACGGCTTCGACATTGTCATCGATTATCTGAACGGCCCGGCCACACAAGCTGCGATGCACGCCATGGCGACGGGTGGGCGGCTGGTGCAAATCGGCTCAGCGCTCGGTTCCGAAATATCGGTGCCCGCGCAGCTTGCCCGCAAACTGTCGCTCTCGGTTCTGGGATTCGCCTATTACCATGCCCCGCTCGCCTTGCAGGCCGAGGCCTATCTTGCTGTTTGTGCTGCAGCAATTGCGGGCGGTATCCCGATCGATTACCGGGAAATGCCTCTCAACGAGGTGATGGCGGCATGGGCGCTGCAAAAGGGCGGTGACTCATGTCGCAAGGTGATGATCCCCGGCCCCGCCTCACCGGTGCTCATTCCGGGAAACCAGTAGGACAGAAGCATCGCTGCAACGGCGATCCGGCACATGCGGACGCAGCCTTTCCTCCGCCCGCCCGGCCCGGTCACGATCTTTGGCCGAATGTTTGCCCTAACATCATCATACGCTGATCGACGGGCGAAGGGTGCCAACGGTTTCCGCAAGCCATCGTTCTGCGTCCTGCTCGAGCCGCATTTGTTCGGCGCTGCCGTTGACGATCGCAGGAGGCATTTGCTTGCGTCCCAGTTCCATCATCGCGGAAGCCAGATGACGATATTCATGAGGCACGCCATTCATCGCCTGCGGAGCGAGGGTCCATCGGACCGCTGTTCCAGCCGCCACGGGATCGGCCCGGTCTTTCTCGTAGATGGCGGTACGCTGGGAAATCCTCCATTGCCCGTTGCGGCATTCATGGCGGTCGAAGAAGCGCGCCCATGAGGTGACGTCGACCGGTATGGCCGGATCCCCTATGGTGACCCGCAGCATGATGACGAGGTCTGTCTCGCTCAATGCGCGGTCATGGGAGATTTGGACGCGCGGGTTGCCGATAAGGTGTTTGAGCAACATCTTGCCGGAGGTCGCGAGTTTGCGCGATTCGGCAAGAAACTCTCCAATGGTCCCGGAAAACCAGCTGATGTCCAGTGTGGCGTCCGGCCAGAACGTGTCGGCGAGCTGATCCCACTTTTCCTGGTCGCGGTAGGCGAATTTGGCTACGAGAGCTTGGATGTCACGCTCGGCTAGAGCAAGGGAGAGGTTCTCCTGCATGCGATCCTCAAATTTCATAGGTTTCGTCTACCGCTAAAGGGGCTCAGCGTCCGCGACCGGGCCGCGTTTCCGCTTGCTTCATGAAAGCATCCGCCAGCGCGTTGAAACGCTCGGCGCTGTCCTGCTGAACAAAGTGACTGGAACAGGCAACCACCTCGTGCATGCCGCCCGTCAGGCGGGCAACGGCCGCGCAGGTAGCGTCGAAGCCGGGGCTGAATCCTCCGGAAATGACCAGCGTGGGAATTGCCCTTTCGCGAACGATATCCGCTGCGGCGAGCATGCTTTGGGGCAATGCCGCGCGCGATCGCAACAACGAGCAGCCGAGCGCGGTCGCCTTTGCGGGATCACCCATAATATTCTGTGTTGACACATTGGCTTCCCCCTGGGCTGAGGAACCCATGCTGCCCACGAAACTCAGCGCAAATTCGGCAGGCGTGCGGGCCGTCATAAGATGTTTCATCACTACTTCGGCAACTTTGGCCGAGGTTCCATCCTGCTGGCTAACCGGGTCGACCATCAGCATGCCCTTAAGGGCAGGCTCGATAAGAATAAGCGAGCGAACATTTTCGGGGCGCTGCGCCGCGGCCAGCAGGCTCGAGGCGCCGCCAAACGAGTGACCGATGAGGTGGCATTCCTCGTCCAAAAGATCAGCGATAAGACTGCCGTCCACTTCCATGTCGTCCGGCCCGCGGGAAGGGCTTGCTCCAAAGCCTGGACGATCGAGCAAGCGTAACCTCCATCCCCGATCAGAAAGCGGCTTCTGCGCCTGAAAATTGATCGGCCCACCGCCGATGCCGCCCTGCACCCCACCATGTACCATCAGCACTGGGGTTCCACTGGCCCCCCACTCGGTTATGTGGACAGGAAGATGGTCAGCATCATCGGGCCGCGCGACCTCCGGACATTGGGCCAATAGCGCAGGATTGGCTGAACCAAGCGGAAAGGAAACCATTATGGCAGTGCCTCCAAATCATATACCGCTCTGGCACACCTTTCACTTGGCTGAGGCGGCTGTGTCTCGCCAAGTTTTACGAACTCGCCTGAAAGGATCGAGACTGTATTTTTTGTGTTGTGATAACGAGATCGGTATCGCTCGCCTGCATGCGACGTGACCCTAGATCTGATACTTTCTTTTACGTAAATAGCACTACCAGAACTGTCCATGTAAACTGTGTCCAGTGTGATGGCGAAAGGCTTGCGGTTACGGTGGTCTTTCATCAGTATCAGCGACCGTGTCCACTTCGTTCGCCACGACGCCCTTGCAGGC
>NZ_SBKP01000033.1 GCF_004122115.1 Sphingobium fluviale | reverse complement strand
CTTGAGTAATCGCGAGGTGTCGATAATGTGAAGGAACGCGGTTTCAGTGTCTGAAATGCGCAGAATTCCGACGGTATCTGACGGGCTTTGCTCCGCATTATTTCTCGACGAACCTCTGCGGTCGTTTGACCTGCAGAGGAGCCTTCAATGCCGAATACCGATTGCGAACTGATCGCCGAACTCAAAGCCGCACTGATCACCCAACGATACAGCCCGGTGGTGACCGGGAACTACTGCGCCTATGCGCGCGGGTTCCTCGACTATTTTGCCCGGCGCAGCATCCCGATCGCCGAGGTGACCGAGGCGCAAGTGACGCACTACCTGCGCCATGCGATCGCGATGTTCCGCAAACGCCATGGTCGGTCTCCGGGGCCGTACTGGCACTCCATTCCGCGCTCTGGAATCCACGCATTGCTGCGGCTTGCACAGGGCCAGTGGCCGCCGGCGCCGAAGGCGACCTGCGCTGCCGACACGCTGCGCTTTGCGATCTGCGACGAATACGAGACCTGGCTGCGCGAGGAACGGGGCCTTGCGGAGCCCAGCATCTACGCGCTGATGTGGGAGGGCCGGAACTTTCTCGCCTGGCAGCTTGATCGATGCGGCGTCGACAGCCTGATGGAAATGAGCGTCGGCGACATCGACCGTTACATGGACATGCGCAGCCCGCACCAAACGCGCAAATCGGTGAAGGACGTGGCGGAGCGCCTTCGCTCGCTGTTGCGCTATCTGCACCGGACGCGCCGCACCGCAATCGACTTGTCGCCGCACGTCATCGCTCCGCTACTGTACGCCTATGAAGGGGTGCCCTCGATCCTGGAGCGCGATCAGATCGCCGCCGTCCTGGAAACCGCGAGCAAGGACACGACGCCCATCGGGCTCAGAGATCAGGCGATCCTGCAACTGCTGGCGACCTATGGTCTGAGGTCCGGCGAAATCCGCAGTCTTAAGATCGAGGACATCGACTGGCGCGCGGAATCGATCCGCATCCTCCACACCAAGACCCGTGCCTGTTCCTATCTGCCGTTGATGGCTCCGGTGGGCGAAGCCATCCTCACCTATCTGCGCTCGGGACGACCGCAGACCGACGCCCGCGAAGTGTTCGTGCGGACCCGCGCGCCCTATGGACGGCTCCGGGTGCTGCATAGTGCCGTGTTCCGGCGAATCCGGGATGCCGGGGTCAAGCCACCGGGAAAGTGTGGGCCACACATCTTCAGACATGCCCGCGCGGTCGAGATGCTGCGCGCCTCGGTCCCGCAAAAGGTGATCGGCGATATGCTTGGTCATCGTTCGACGGAATCTACCGCTCCGTATCTCAAGCTGGCAACCGAAGACCTGCGGGCCATCGCGCTCGACGTTCCGGGATCGGAGGTGCTGTCATGATGACATGGCCCGATCCCGAACGACTGTTGATCGCGCGCTATCTCGCGGACCTTGGCCTGCGCAGCAAGAACAGCCGCACCTATTACAAACAGGTGCTCCACAGCTTCCAGGACGTCGCCGCGCGCCACACCGAACTCGGCCAAGATGTGCTGGTAGCCTGGTTGCGGGCGTGGTCCGACCGTTGGACGGCGACGACGCTGCTCCACCGCACCCGCATTATCGACCGGTTCCTCGATCACCTTGTGCAAACAGGGGCGATCCACCGCAATCCCGTCGTCGTCCTGCGCAAGGAGTGTAACGTCAAGCAGTGCATGCCGGTCTGGCGCGCTCTGGCTTCACGCGATCCAGAACAAGCCCTTGCCAAACTGCATCAGCCCAAACCGTTCGGCAGCGTGCTGGGCGCGATCATGGCCGAGCACGTTACGCTGATGCGTAACAGGGGGTACAAATATACCACGCAGCCTGTGTGGCTTTTGCGGTTCGACCGGTTCCTACAGCTGAACCCGGCGCTGCAGGATGAACCGATCGGGGTGATGCTCGAACACTGGGCGACGGCGAAGGCCACGCGCAATCATCCTGCCGAATGCGAAAAGCTGAAGCGCGTCCTTGCGAAGATACTCCGCCATCGGGATCCGTCGATCCCACCGCGCCGACCGGACCCACGTCCGGGGAAGGAAGTGGCCAAACAATGGCGCAAACCTCATATCTATACGCCTGCCGACGTGCAGCATATGCTCGACATTGCTCGCTCTTACCCCTCTCCGCGAGCGCCGCTTCGCCCGTTGAGTGTCTACACGATGCTTCTGCTCGCCTATTGCGCGGGCCTGCGGCGCAGCGAGGTTGCCCGCCTTGATCTGGGGGATGTTGATCTTCAGGGCGGCACGATCACTATACGGCAGACCAAGTTCTACAAGACCAGGATACTGCCGCTGCCCGACACTGTGATGGCCGAACTTCGGGCCTACATCGATGTGCGGTGCCATGCCGGTGCATCGCAGGACCCGAGGTCCGGGCTGTTCTGGCACGAGCAGCGCAGTGCCCGCTATACGAAGCAAGGAGTCGCCTGGTTGCTCGTTGACGTCATACGCCGCGCCGGGCTGAAGCCACTGCAGGGGCGAACGGGACCGCGTTTGCACGACCTGCGGCACTCAATGGTCGTGAACCGGATCCTCGAATGGTACCGGACGGGCATCAACCCGCAGGACCGTCTGCCGTTCCTCGCGACCTACCTCGGCCACCGGGATATCAACTCTACCCTGGTCTACATCACGGTCACCCAGGATCTGCTGCATTACGCAAGTGAGCGGTTCCGCATGGTGGGCGCACCTTGCCTCAGCATGGAGCGGGAGGTGCAGCCATGAGCAAGGCCAACCCGTTCCCGGTACTGATGCACGCGTTCTTCTACGAATGGCTGGTCGAGCAGCGCAACGCATCCATCCATACAGTCCGATCATACCGCGACACCTGGCGGCTGTTCTTGCGGTTCGTTGCACAGCGGACTGGAAGGAAGGTGGCTATGATCACGATGACTGATCTGACCGCCAGCGAAGTCTCCGCGTTCCTCAGTTACGCTGAACATGAGCGCGGCGGCACGATCGGCACGCGCAACTGCAGGCTTGCCGCAATCCGCAGCTTCTTCCACTTCGTGGCGACCAGGGATCCCGCATCGATCGCGCAATGCGTCGAAATCCTCAACATACCCGTCAAGCGCGCGCCGGTATCGGAGCCCTGCTATCTGGATCCGGCGGAAGTGACGGCAATTCTTGCCCAGCCTGACCGTTCGACGCTCGAAGGCATGCGCGATCATGTGCTGCTCTCGTTCCTCTACAACAGCGGCGCACGAATACAGGAAGCGCTCGACCTGTGCCCCGAAGCAATCCGGTTCGAAAGTCCGAGCTGCGTGCGCTTGACCGGCAAGGGACGGAAGGAACGCATCTGCCCGCTCTGGCCTGAAACGGCCTTGCTGCTGAAGAAGCTGCTCGAACGGCAACCACGGGCGCCTGACCAACGGCTGTTCGTTAACCGCTATGGCGAACCGCTCAGCGCGTCGGGCGTCCGATTCAAGCTTGCCGCCTACGTAAAGGCGGCGACCGAAGCCACACCAACGCTGCGTACCAAGCACGTGACGCCGCACGCCTTCCGGCACGCCACCGCCGTGCACCTCATATCTGCGGGCGTCGATGTTACAGTCATCCGCAGTTGGCTCGGCCACGTGAGCCTCGACACGACCAACCACTATGCCAGGGCCAATCTTGAAACGAAGCGAAAGGCCCTGGAACAGGTCGCCGTTCCGACAACACCCGGCGGTCAGCCTTCGTGGAAGCGCGATACAAGCGTGCTCGCCTGGCTCGACACGCTTTGAAATAATGTGAAGGAACGTTTGCAGGAAACCCCAGAACTCGGCCAATCTGGCCGCGCTCCTTCACATTATCGACACCTCGCGATTA
>NZ_SBKP01000032.1 GCF_004122115.1 Sphingobium fluviale | reverse complement strand
TAACATATATCAACACCAAGTCGTGTCTTATGTTGTAGTTTCAATGGGTTGTCGACGATAAGCCTGTCCATTGTGTTTTGCTTATAATTTGGACGATCAAGGGAGTTGGAAGTGCAAGACGCCGTAGGCGGCTCACTTCCTACTCGCTTGATCGTAACCCGATCGCAGCCTGACGGTTCAGTCTTCGGTGGGCGGCAGCGGGGCAGGTGCTTGCCCCGGTGATACGCGCGCAAGGACAGCTGTGTAGAGCTGACGCCAGTGTTCGGCCTTGCCGCGCTCGCGTTCGGCGGTGCGGTCGGCCTTGGCCTTTTCAGCGCGTGCATCCCTGAGCTCGGTCTCTAGACGCTCGATCTTGTTGCGAAGCGCCGCTTCGATATGCCGGTATTCCACCGGCGTCCGCAGCGGGATCTTCTTGCCGTTGATTACCTCGGTTTCCGCGCGCGTCTCGACGCGTTCCTCGCCGATCTCATCGGCGAAGTTGTTGTAGAGGTACTGGCGGCTGACCTTGGCTTCACGGGCGACCGAGACGAACGTCACAGCTTGCCTGGTGTCACGCAGGCGCATGATCGCGCCCTCGACCGCAGCGCGTTTTTCAGCACTGCGGCGGCTGCGAGCATCATTGAGGGTGGCGATCCGCAGATCCGGTCCCGTGGTCATGGCGTCGCTTTCTCCCGAGCAGCGGCCGGCCTGTAGCGCTGTTTTTCGCCGTTGTAGAGGCCGCGCTCCTCGATGGAACGGATGATGGTATCGGTGTTGTGGACTGCATCCTTGTTGTGTTGTAGCCGCTTGCGCGTGATGTCGGCCAACCGGGTCTGACCGCCTTCCTCGTAATTCCGCGCTTCCTGTTCGAGCCCTTCGATCGCGACGTAAAGTCCGGCGCGCTCGCAGCGGAAGTGCTCGAGGTCGTCGCCATCGGCGCGGAAGAACCGGCAGGTTAGGCAAGCGTGTGCGTGCTCGCACCATTCGCCGAGCTGGCCGGGCAGCGTGCAGGCCCCGCCACAGACCCGCGTTGCCATCATGGTTTCCTTGCGCAGCAGGAGATCGCCGACGACCTCATCGACCTTGCCCGCGATCGTGAAGAACTGGCCGCCGCCTTTGCGGAGCAGGGCGTTCTTTTTGAGCTCTAGGCGCTTGTTGACGTACATCGACGCCATATCGGGCGAGGCGTGGCCCAGTTCGAACATGATGCTGAGAATATCGTGACCTTCGGCTGCCATCTGCGTCCCGCGATGGTGGCGCAGCGGATGCCACGAGAAGTCGAACGGCTTGCCTTCGCCGTCGACGATCCCATGTCTGAGGCACAGCATCTTGAGTTCCTGCAAGGTCCAGTTGTTGCCGAGGAACGACTCGCGCTTGCCGTAGAAGACCGGGAACAGGTATTTCGTCGCGCTGCCGTAACGCTGCCGGACGCGATCCCGCTGGGCCTCGATCAGCTCGATCATAGCCTGGTGCGCCGGATCGGTGACCAGCAAGGGCTTGGTATTCCAGCGGCTGACCTTATTCTGCCAGAACGTGAACAGCATGAACCGCTTGTCGTGCGGATCGGGCCGCAGGCAGTCGAAGAGCAGGGCATGCAGGTCTTCGGCCCGCGCGCCGGTCGTGATGCCGATCATGAAGATCGCAGGGATCGGCGCGGGTAGTTCGTCGAGCTTGGCCACCATGGCGGCCAGTGCTTCCGACGGAGCCGCCCGGTTGGCGCCCTCGCGCGATGCGTAAAGCCGGTTGCGCGGGTCATCCGGCGCCTGCTTGTAGCGGATCCGCCGCGCAGCGCGCTTGTCGAGCGCGATCCGCGGCCATTGTCCTGGCAGGAGGACTGGCGCCGCGCGCAGGAGCTGGACGATGTCGGTGTACCAGTTCTTGCCCGTGGCTTGCCGAGCATTTCCCCAGGCGAGGTAACGCTCCATCGTCAGTTCATTGATCTGCCCGGGATCAACAACACCATCTTCACGGAGGAACCGCGCAAATAGCCGCAGCCGCGACTGCATTCCCGATACCGTCCCCGGCGCAAGCTCGCCATGCGTCACCTTGTCGAGCAGGAAGCTGCGCATCGGTGGGCGCAGCCACGGCTCGAAGCAAAGGAAGTTCAGATAGGTATCGCTCTGCCGCTGCCGGTCGCGGAAGCGCGTGTCCTCCTCACTGTAGAGATCGTTGAGCAGGATGATGTTGCGGTCATGCATCGGCGCCATCTGCGCCCGATTGATGATCGAGAAGCGATGGATGTCGCCGAACAGCTGCACTTCCGGCGACCGGTACTGGGTGGTGACGACCTTTCCATCCCGGATCCAGTGGCGGGTCTGGCTCTGCCTCCGCCGCCCATAGTTCGCGCCGTACCAAGCAGCGTATAGACCCAGTGCGGTATCGTTGTGGCACTTCGTTCTCGCAGAACCGTCACCATCTGACAATCCGAAGTTGGGGTGGGGGATGTCCGCGAGACAGCCCGCTCCAAAATGCTGAAGCAGGCTTTCGCCTTCTGCGACCAGATATCGGATCACCGGGATCCGGCGCTGGAACCAGTGGGCGTCCGCCTTACGATCGTCGAGCACCGATGCCGCGAGGTAGGCCTTGATTTCGTTGGTCAGCACCGGAACCGCGGCGCCAAGTGGTAGGCTTGCGTATGTCTGGCTCAACCATGGATGGCCGAACACCTCGTTCATTATGGCGTCTGACCAAACAGGATTCTCGACAAGGAGAGGGGACACGTCCCCGAGCCGAGCCTCAAGCCAGTTGCTGTAGCGATCGGTATCGTGCGGTGTGCCGCCGACGAGTGCCAGCGGTGTCATGCCCATTGCATGTCCTTTCCGAGAAGCTCAGCCTCGCGAAGTTTCTCAAGTCTTTCATGCACCTCGTCGGGACCCGTCAGGTAAAGCCTGCGGATTTCCGACGCGAACAGGTGCTGGTAAAAGGCGGCCGTTGTCTGTGGGCTGGCATGGCCAAGGCGATCGGCCACTTCGAGCAGGCTGTAGCCCGCCGCGATCGCTTCGGACGCATGGCTGTGGCGGAACATGTGCCAGTTGAAGGCAATATGCGTGCGCTGTTCCAGCAGGCCCGCAAGCTTCTGGGCATAGGACAGGCTCATTGCGTGCCCGATGACGCCGGCTTTCACATTGGCGAAGACGTACTCGGCTCCGGATTCGAAGGCCGGCAGATATTCATCGCTGGTGAGGTAATCGACGTACATGTTGAGCACGTAGTCGTGGACCGGCACACCGCGCGTCCGGCCGGATTTGGCGCGGGCGCCATTAGCATTGTCTTCGCGCGGAACGACCCAGACGACCTTTTCGGCGAGGTCGACATCGACATGTCGCAAGCCCAGCGCTTCGCCGATCCTGAGGCCGGTATTGTAGAGCAACACGATCAGAAACGCGTCGCGCGCGAGCCCGCACGCCTCGATCAGCCGTAGGACCTCGCTTGGCGTCAGGCGCTTCCCCAGCACCTGCTGCTGAACCCGGCCGGGATCGCCCGACAGATAGCGGTCCTTGCGCCTTGTCGTACGACGCTGGCTGATATGCTCGAGGAACGGCTTGTAGATCCGATGCCCGTCATAGGCATTGTTAACCTCGACCGTATCGACCGCGAAGTCGTCGGTGCCGTTATAGAAGCGGTAGAAAGATTTGATCGCCAGCTGGATCTGGTTGCGCGTCGATGGCGCCAGAACCCGCGTCTCCTGCTTTCGCAGCAGGATCAGCCGCGGGCTCGGCAAGGCATCCTTTCGGCGGGCAAGCCGCCAAGCAAGGAAGCTGTCGTACAACGAAACCGAGGCTTCATGTAGGCCTACGCCATTGGCACCGAGGAAGTTCGCGAAGTCCACAACGTGGCGAACATAAGCCCGTATCGTATTTGGTGACGCGTGAGTCTGTTCGAGATGAACGATCCAGTGACGAAGGCACTCGACGACATCGCCGGCATCGTCCAATACCGTCCACGATCGGCGACCGCCGGGCATTTCGATGCGTGCAGCCTGCAAGGGCGTCGTGGCGAACGAAGTGGACACGGTCGCTGATACTGATGAAAGACCACCGTAACCGCAAGCCTTTCGCCATCACACTGGACACAGTTTACATGGACAGTTCTGGTAGTGCTATT
>NZ_SBKP01000031.1 GCF_004122115.1 Sphingobium fluviale | reverse complement strand
CGGCGTCTTGCACTTCCAACTCCCTTGATCGTCCAAATTATAAGCAAAACACAATGGACAGGCTTATCGTCGACAACCCATTGAAACTACAACATAAGACACGACTTGGTGTTGATATATGTTAAATTTATGGATTTTTATCTCTATTTTATAGTGAATTAGATGAAACACAAATTATGACATTATGTAAATTTATACCCCCTCAGCCCTGATATTCAGCTTATCGCCCTATACCCATCTTCTCGTTTGCTGGATACGCTCGGCAAGCTGAGCCTCTTGCTGTCTCTAGCATTTCACCAAGGCAAGATTGTAGCCCTTGACTACAATGTAGCGGTAGGCTACATCGAGATCATGAGGCCGATCACGTACACCCGCGCTGCGTTGAAAGCCCTTCGAAAAATGCCGGCCAATGCCGCTGAACGAATCATAGAGAAGATTGAACAATATGCTGCCTACCCGGCCTTGCAGGCCAACAACGTTACTGTTCTCAAAGGTCGGGATGGCATTCGCTTACGTGTTGGTGATTGGCGCGTGATCATGAATGACGAAGGTGTTGTACTTGCTGTCCTCGCTATCGGACCCCGCGGTAGCATTTATGGTTGATGGAGCTAGATATGGGTAAAATGATTTCGATCCCCTTGGAAGAATATCACAGCTTGCGGGCTGCCGCAGAAGATTTGGCTGACTTGCAAACCTATGATCATACTCTGGCGCAACTGGCCAACGGCGAGGAGGAATTACTCTCTGCTGAAATGGTTAAGCGGATTCTGGCTGGGGAAAACCCACTGCGCGTCTGGCGCGAATTCCGTGGCCTCACCCAAACCACTCTTGCTGGGGTTTCTAGCGTTAATCGTGTGCAGATTGCAGATATTGAAGCCGGACGAAGAAGTGGTTCAATTGATACATTTAAGAAGTTGGCCGAAGCCTTGCACATCACACTCGACGAACTGATTTGAGGTAAGGCTCGTCAGCGAACCGGTTCACCTATCGGGCCACGACGACCGATCGCGCGGAAGCCGCTGTTCGTCATCGATGACTTGGAGACGGTGTGGCACGTTGCGGCTCCATGACCACAGCACGAGATTGCGATCCTCCGGCGTGGCGCGGGCGGCAAAGCTCGGCACGATCACGCCCGCGCAACCGGCTGCGATCAACCGATCGGCTAGCGCCCATGTCGGAACCGGCTTGCGATCTGCTGCCAGACGTTCCCAGGCGCAGCCCAGTTGCGCCAACGTCATCTGTACCGCGTCACGACCACCGGCATCGGTCAGATCGAGGATATCGGTAAACTCGGCCCGGTAGGTGCAGATGGTGAGCGGCTGCGCCTTGAAGGCAAAACCCTGCTGAGCTTCGAGCCAGGCTGTCTCGAGGCTAAGGGCTGAATAAAAACAAGGCGTACCGATGCGGTTGAAACGACCCCCGTATAGGCTCGCGCCTTCACCCGACTCTGGATCAAAGGCCCAGGCTGGATGGTGCGCGCGATAAACGAGGCCATCGAAGCGGGTAAACGGTAGAGGCAAGCCTAGGACCTGGCCCAAAGGTCAGGCAAAGCCGCCGGCCGCAATCCGACCGAGATAGGCGCGAACCCTCTCGCCCTGCCCCTGACGCACCAGATCCTCGGCGGTGGCGTCGCCGAAGGACGGGATTGGCTGCGAACGATACCAGGCATAAGCGGCAAGCTCGCTGCCCGCCCAGGGGATCACGCGGTTGATGATCTCGCTCATCACGCGCAGGCGTGACTGGGTGGCGACGCTGCCGCTGCGGGCCGCTTTCGACACGGCATCGCGCGACAGGCCGGCGGCAAGCGCCAGCTCGGACTTGGTGATATGTAGCGCGGCCGACAATCTGTCGACCGAGACGCCGTTATCACCGGAGACTTTCGACAGAAAGGCTGAACTGATCATCTGCCCCACTATATAACCCAGATACAGGCAAAATATGCGGCACGAACCTACATTTGTCAAGCTCAAGCGTCAGGCATGCGGCAAGCAGAGCACGGCGACATTTTAAATGTATTGCATTTTGCGTTACAAAGCGTATGGGGGTTTTGGAGAACGCCCATGACCAAAATTTCGCAGCGCAAGGAACATCCCATATCGATGCGTCTGCCGGAAGCAGACATCGCATTGATCGACCGGGCGGCAAACGCCCGTGGACGATCGCGCACGGATTTTGTCCGGGAAGCTGCGGTACGAGCTGCGGAAGACGTGCTGATGGAACAAAGGCTGATCCGGATGAGCGCGGATGGATTTGCGCATTTCATTGATCATCTCGCTCAGCCAGCCGAGGCGGTTCCGGAGCTGGTCGATGTGTTGAAACGTTCGGCGCCTTGGGATCAGCCCTCCGACGAACGGCATTGATACATGGCGCTGTCCCCGCCGGAACTCATCACCGCAGAGCATGACACCTCTGGATTTGACTGCGGCAAACCGTCGCTCAACGATTGGCTCCGGCATAGGGCCCTGAACAATCAGGAGCGGGGCTTTACTGCAGTTCTGGTTGTTCACGACGCCATGCGCGTCGTTGGCTATTATGGACTTGCGCCAACCTCGATAGTG
Organism: Sphingobium fluviale; assembly: GCF_004122115.1. GTDB lineage: Bacteria > Pseudomonadota > Alphaproteobacteria > Sphingomonadales > Sphingomonadaceae > Sphingobium > Sphingobium fluviale. The sequence goes on along the minus strand of NZ_SBKP01000031.1, from coordinate 1,621 downwards.
CCCGAAGTCTTGCCTCGTTCGATCCGAACCGGGCAGCCACCCGATCCGGTACCCTGTCTGTTGCTCGGTCAATTGGCGACAGACGTCGCCTGGACCGGACATGGCATTGGTAGCAGCCTTCTGCGCCATGCCCTGACCCGCTGCCTCGAGGCGGCGCGCCTCGTCGGCGGGCGCGCTGTCGTCGTCCACGCCATCGATGGCGAGGCAATCCAGTTTTGGGAGCGCCGGGGTTTCATACCGTCACGCGATAATCCTATGATTCTGTTTCAGTCGGTGCATGCGATTGCAGCATCGATGGCGGCGACCAACACGTTGCAGGAAACATGAGTGGAGCCGCGCTGATGACAAGGACGCCCAATATACGGCTCCTCGCGCGTCAGTTGACGATGCTTCGCAAAAGAACGATGGAAGGCGGCTCCACCATTGAGCGACCTGGAGCAAAGTTTGTCTGACAGACCCCGTTGATCAGGCAGCGAACAGCTCACCCTGACGCGGCGCGAACGGACGCCGGGCCGTGGGTGTTGCGACAGGCTTGCGCAGCAAGCGGAGCACGTCGGGTTCCACCACATAGACCGCATGGCGCCCACCGCCACGGTTCTCGTGGTTGGTCGCATAACCGGCATAGTGGCGGGTCATCAGGCCGGCACGGGCAAGATCGGAAATCGCGCGGCTGACATTGGCGGTGCCAACCGCCAGGGCTTGCTCTTCGACCGCCTGGTCGATCCGGACGGCATCGCGTACGGGATCGCCGCAGAGCTCGCCAGCGATCGCGGCGGTAACGCGCGCCCGCAGGCCAGCCCGCCGGGCCGGTTGCGAACTCATTGGCATCAGCTGGCCGCAGAGCCAGTCGCGCAGCAGCATCGGCGAGCCACCGGCAGATATGATTGGTCCGGCTTTGCCGCGGGCATCGGCGACCAGCTGCAGGACGAGGAAAGCATAGCGTGGTCGGGCTGACGCCCCGGCGAGGAGCGCAAAAATATCGCCGATCCCCGAGATTTGCGCGTTTCGTTCCATCGAACAGTATTGAGCACAAAAGGTGAATCTTGTGAATCCCTTTTATGCCCGGCGATGTCGATTGTCAGTTATGACAGTTTGCCCGCGCAGGTAGACTGTCATAACTGACAAAGCCCTATCGAACTGAGTGATGTTATCGACCCCGCAGGCTGGGCATATCAAAGTGAAGCGCCGCCACGCGGCTTAGCGAGTAAACCGGAGCGCCCCCCCACGAGATTCAACCTCAATCAGATCGACTTTAGCGATGGCTGTTCACAGGTGCCGAATAGCGTCCATGCGCTGATGCGGGATACGGATAACAGCAATGCCATAGCTTGTTGCCCGGAAATATATGACGTGATTGTCCACGCTGCGGCGGCGATACCCTGATCGAATGGCGGTGCAACTCTGCGCCTGCTGCGGGGTTTCGGCCAGGATCGCACACATGGCTTTCAGGGTCAGGATATAGCGGACTGCCTGCTCCTTGCTCCACTGCGCCCCAGACTGTTGATTTTCATTGAGAGTTGACCCGGTGTTTTCACTGAGAAGTGACCCGTCTTGTGATTATGTTTCGATTAATTCCTGTGGGTCAAGATAGTGCTTTCTCCTTTTTGGGTTTTGCCTGCTG
>NZ_SBKP01000030.1 GCF_004122115.1 Sphingobium fluviale | reverse complement strand
AAATGCCACCGCGTGAGTGGTCCATGGCCAAGGCTCAGTTCGCCGTGATCTTCGGCGAGCGCTTCATCAGAGCCATGGCGGCGTAATGTTCAACCGCCCGCCCACACACGGAAATCCTGACAGTCCCTAGCGGTTCGCTATTGACGGGATGCAGGCGGTGTTCTTGCTGTTTGCCGCAGCGGTCAGTATTCGGCGAGTGTATCGCGCCATCGAAGCCCGCTCCTGATTACAAACACAATGCCCTGATGATCCGGCGATCATCGACACGCGGCACTCATGCGACAGCGGAAAATACGGCTCGATCCGACGTGTCTGTGCCTCCGATAGCCAAATCAGATCACTTATAGCAACGCCTCCTCTCGCCGCTACCGAATTTTCTGACCGCCATCTACGTAACCAATTTAATTGGTCCTGTGCCTAATTAACGGCATCAATAAACGCTTGCGCAATCCGACTTTTATAGCGTTCGCGATGAGCGATCATCTTGAATGTGCGTGCTGGCAATTCGCAATCCAGTCGACTCAACATGCCTGCGTGCAGTCTTGATTCTGCGGCAAGATCGGAAACGGCGCAAACAAAGTTGCCGGTTATAACTGCGTTGAGCACGGCGCCGTTCGAGGGTAGCTCTAGCCTGATATCAAGATCTTCAAATTCTAGGCCAAGACCGCGAAGCCCTGATACAAGATGATCGCGAGTACCCGATCCCTTTTCGCGGAGTATCCAGCCGATGGTGCTAAGCTGCTTTCGATCCACCTTTGTTTCTGCCAACGGGTGATCCCGCGCGACATAAAGCCCCAGACGATCCTCACCGATAGTTTGGCTAAGTATATTGGTTTCATCGACCCGACCTTCAATAAAACCCAGCTCGGCCTTCCCCGAAACTATTGCCGCGAGGGCTTGTGTAGTATTACCGACGCTGAGGGAGAGTTGAACCGCTGGATGTGTTGCTGCAAACCGTGCCATACGTGACGGAAGCCAGTAAGTTGCAACGGTTTGGCTGGCGAAAATGTGTAAAGTTCCGGTTTGCCCACCCGCAAGGTCGGATAAGGTCCGTCGCGCCGCTTCCATACGGAGCAGCACAGCCTGTGCCTCCGGCAGAAAAGTTTTGCCGACCTCAGTCAATTCGAGATGTCTGCCCACGCGGTGAAAAAGCCTTACATTGCCGCGGCTTTCCAGTGCTCCAATTGCCGCGCTGACGGCAGGCTGTGTGCGATTTAGAAGCTCAGCTGCGCGCCTCATATTCAAGTGGTTGGCTACTATAACGAAAATGCGCAACTGATCGAATGTCATATGATAAATATACATTATCGTTATAAAATAATCAATCGATTATATTTTCTAAAATAAGGCGTATAAATAGTGCTCAGTCTGTATCGGGGCTCGATGCTGCAAACCGGCCCCCCCAATTCTGGCGCGAGCTGGCCGTCTCCTATCCTTGCACCAGAGATTGAAAAAATTGCGAGGAGAAGGTCGGTGAGTATGTTCTATATCAATCAGAGCATCATTCAGCAGCTTGGACGAATCCCCGTTATGCTGCCATGGTTGTCAAAGCACTATTCCGGTATTTTGATTGTGATAGTCGCGGGTATATGCGCCGAATCTATCAGCCTTCATTATGGTGCGCCATCCATGCTTATGGCGTTGCTGATCGGCCTCGCTATCCATTTTGTTTATGATCTGGACGTGGTCCGGCCAGGTATCGACTGGGTGGGACGTAGTATTTTGCGATTGGGCGTGGCGCTTCTCGGTTTGAAGATTGCGGTTGCGGATATAATGTCAATCGGCTTGGCTCCTTTGGTTCTCATCGCCTTTGCTATGGCCGCGACAATGCTGTTTGCAGTTGTTGCGGCGAGGGTGCTTAGACTGCCGCCTGCCTTTGCCGCGCTCAGCGGCGGTGCGGTAGCCGTTTGCGGAGCCTCGGCAGCTGCGGCTATCTCCAGTGTGTTGCCACAGGACGAGGACAGCGAGAAATCATTGGCTGTAGTGATAGCGGTCGTGACTTTGATGGCTACACTAGCAATGATATTTTATCCTTTGTTGTTAGCCGCGCTGGGGCTTTCTCAACAGGATATGGGGGTCGTTCTAGGTGGAACGATACATGACGTTGCGCAAGTCATTGCGGCAGGTAAGGCGATTTCGCCAAAGGTCGGTGAACTAGCCACATTCGTAAAACTCATGCGTGTTGCGTTGCTGCTGCCGGTTGTGATGGTAATTTTTGTCTGGCTTGGGCGCGTTACACACGCGAGCCCGATTAAGGCCCAGTATGCGCCCGGTTTTCTGATCGCATTTTTTGCTTTTGCGGTTCTAAACAGTGCGGGTCTAGTATCAGGAAGAAGCCAATCGCTTGGTTCCGACTTTTCACATTATTTTCTTGTCCTCGCTATCACGGCGATCGGGATAAAAACCAACCTCAGGACCGTATTGGATGTAGGTTGGCGGCCGTTCGCCCTCATCATTGGTGAGACGCTGGTTATGCTTGCCATTGTTTTGGGCGGGGTAATGTTGTTGCATTCATAAGGAAGAATTATGGAAGACATCGAGCTTATCGGCGGTGTGTCACTCTTTATTCCATGCTGGTCGATCAACAGTGGTTTGACGACTGGGCCAATCTATTCACAGAAGATGTGAGATATGTTGTCGTTTTGGGCGTATTTGTCCGCCCTGCCAGGATCTGTGAGGGGGCAGCCCATATGGGCCTGCAAAACGCTATTTTCTAGGCTTCGGTGCTCGAAAATCCCCCATTTGCTCTACGGTCGCCTGCGGCCCCGGCTCCATCTGAACTGAACCACAGCCTCTGTCCAGCATGGACAAATTGGTTGATGTTTAGAAGGCTCTTTTTGGGGTCTGGTTTGAGCCGAGGCGATTTCACAGAAGAGTATGTGTTTAGTCTGGGGAATTGATGGTGCATTATTCATGCGGGAAAGGAAGGATGCACTATGGGGCAGGATCTATGCGGGAGGGCTGGGACGACTGAGGCGGTTGGTTGAGCGATATAGCATAGTCAATAGAGCCGGAGTTGCGCGGAGGCTGGTGACTCTGTTCAAGTGGCCCAGCGCGATGGCACGAACTGGAAGGCCGTTGCCAAATGGAAGAAGCGTATGGCGGTCAAGGATATGTCGAAGGGACCGAAGGCTGCTCATTCGACGGTGCTGGGTATCGAAGAAGAGGCGATCGACTGGACCAGCAAGCTCGCCTTTGTCGAACTGCTCGTGAAAGATGACCGCCGCCCATATGCTACCATCATTGCCTCCGCCAGATGGGGCAATGCTGATGCGCTGGGTAAAACACAAGGGAAAGCCGCCGCTAATGGCTTCAAGGCTCACGTTGGAACCGATGTCGATACAGCGTTGGACGAGGAAATCTCGGTCACATTCGCTAATATTTACGACAGCAGAGCTGGCTCTGAAGCCTTGCCCGACAATCCCGGCGATGTGTTTGTCGACAGCGCCTATCGCGGCAACCACTTCCGTGATGCGGGCTGTGCGAAAGACGGTATTCCTTGGATCGTCGCCACCGGCATGTGGGGCCGTGACGAAAAGGAAACCCTAAGCAAGCCCCATGAATGGAACCAGCCTATCCATCGCTTGCGCGGCCGGATTGAGAAGAAATTCGGAAAATGGAAGCGCTGCTATGGCTTTAGCCGAATGCTATGGCGAGGTCTCGCTAAAGCCGCCGTCCAAGTCCGCCTCACCGCCATCGCCTACAACCTCAAGCGCACAATGAATATCCTCGCGGCAGCCGTTTTTTGGTAATGTCCGGCTCTTACGTCTGATCGCAGTTTTACGCGCATGTAGACCACCAATGCACAGCAGGTGCCAATCATGCGCTACACAGGCGTGTATATGAAGGGGCACAGAAGTGTATCGGTATTACACTGCTTGCAAGCAAGCCTATTAGAATGTTTCGTCCCAAACAGTGTTAGACCGAGTTCCTATGCGGTACGAATCCGGGATGATCCTCATGATGGGATAGGCATCGGGGCACTGGACGAGCGAAATGCACCAGGTGTTGTACCAAAGCGTTGGCGGAAATGCCGTGTCAGATGACTGGCGTCAAAAAAAGCGCAGCGCCATGCGATTTCTGCTACACTGAGATCACTGAATGGAGCGAGCCTGAGCATACGCGCAGCTCGTTCCAGCCGAATATTTAGCAGTTCGTGCGAATAGGAAGTGCCTGCCGCAGAAAAGATCGCGTGTAGATAGCGTACAGAGATGCCATGCATCGGGACTGTCAGGATTTCCGTGTGTGGGCGGGCGGTTGAACATTACGCCGCCATGGCTCTGATGAAGCGCTCGCCGAAGATCACGGCGAACTGAGCCTTGGCCATGGACCACTCACGCGGTGGCATTT
>NZ_SBKP01000002.1:217500-342292 GCF_004122115.1 Sphingobium fluviale | reverse complement strand
CTCAATAACGCCATGTCCAACACTCCAATATCCCCTGATCACCAAAGACAGGGAAGCGTTCAAACATGGGTCACTTCTCAGTGGAAATTACTCCCCACACCGGGTCAACTCTCAATGAAAATCAACAAAGAGAACAAGCTGGATCACGCCTATTCCTTGCGCGGCAAGCTGTTGTTCCAGATGAATGATGCAACGTCGCTTCTGATTGTGGGCGACTATCTCAATCGTGAAGACAATGGTGCCACCTTTGCACCCTATCCGGGTTCTCCCAAAACCACGATTGCCTACCAGGGTATTGGGCCTTCTTCCGGCAACCGCTATGACAGCTACAGCGGAACTGCCGGTCGCACGGTCTTCAAAGGCGGCGGCATAGCGGCCACCTTCAGAAGCGATTTCGGCTTTGCCGAACTGGTTTCAATCAGCGCCTATCGCAAATTCGATTTTGCTTTCCGATATGATCTGGACGGAGCACCCTCAGTGATCGTCGATTCCGATGCCGTCGGTAATGGCAGAATGTATTCGCAGGAACTCCAACTGGTGTCCGATGACAGCGGACCGCTCAAGTGGGTGACCGGTGTCTATTATTTCAATTACCGCCAAGGCTATGACTACTTCAACCGTGACTTCCGCAATGGTCCCGCGATCAACGGAGGGACATACCGGTTCAATGCGTTAAACCGGAACGCCACGCTTGATACATTTGAAAAATCTGAGTCGATTGCTCCCTTTGCTCAAGCGGATTTCGAGGTTGTGCAGGGCACTACTATCACTGCCGGTCTGCGCTATACCTATGAAAAGCGGACATTGACAGGTGGCGGTCAGCGGACGAACGGCGCTGGCGTCGTTGCTGCACGAACTTTCAACAACCCGCCCGCGCTTGTCGCCAAGAAGGTGACGTGGCGGCTAGCCATCAATCAAAAGCTTTCCGACGACGTGATGATCTTCGCGTCTAACAGCCGTGGTTTCAAAAGCGGCGGCTTCAATATTTCCAACCCAGGGTCGGTCTCCTATCTGCCGGAGCAACTTGACGATTGGGAAATCGGGTTGAAGAGCCAGTTCTGGAATCGGCGGATCACCTTCAATGCCACCGGCTTCTACTACAAATACAAGAATGTGCAGGTATCTCAGTTCATCACCCCGCCGGGTGGTACTCCTGCACAAATCGTGACTAATGGTGCGGGCGCAAAGATTTATGGTGTCGACATCGATCTGTCGGCAAGGGTGTTCAATGGCCTTACCCTGACGGGCGGCTTGAGCCTCATCCATCCTGAATTTACGGATTATCCGAATGCGCCGCTCACTATTGACAAGACGGCCGCTGCTGGCGGCGGTATCACAACCGCTATTCTGCCTAACGCCAAAGGGAAGCGGCTTCCCTATGCCCGCAAATACGGGCTGACCGGCGCGGTTGATTATGTGACCCCTGCCTTTGGCGGCAATCTGGGAGTCAACATCACGGCGACACAGAATGGCGACTATTATTTCGAAGCCGATAACACCACACGCCAGCCATCCTACACGATGCTGAACGCCAGTATCAAGGTATCGAACGCGTCGGATAGCCTGAGCTTGCGGTTAGGCGTTTCAAACTTGCTGGACGAGGAAATTTTTGCGCGAAATGTGACCCTCGCGTCAGGTCGACTGGTATCTTACGGCGTAGCGCCACGGGAATATACGCTGACTCTGGGAGCAAAATTCTAGTTGTTTTTCAGCCGTCGGCGCGGGGTAAGCTTTGCTGCACAAGGGCTATGTTAATAGGACATCAGGCGGGCGGGGTGACTCAGGTCATCCCGCCCGCTCCGTTAGGCAACTGCCATGATCCATACCTTGCTTTTGTGCAGTCGCCTCCAATGCTCTTGAGCAATCAGCTCGTAAGGATCGGATTTATCGGGATATCCGGGTACCTTGAAAGGGTACATTCAATCAGGAGGAGCGACATTGGCCACCCCAATTTTGACTCAGGACCAATCGGTGACGTGGCAGACCGCGCAGCTGTCAATGCTGGAACGAATGCTGCTCATCCGCCATGCGGAATCCCGTCTGGCCAGGGTGGCAAAGGAAGTCGGTTTGCCGGGTGGCGTGCATTTGTCGATCGGTCAGGAGGCGACGGCAGTGGGCATATGCTCTCAGCTTGAAGAAGACGACTGGATGACCAGCACACATCGCGGCCATGGCCACTTCCTCGCCAAGGGTGGTGACGTCAATGCTATGTTCGCTGAAATCTGGGGCAAGAGTAGCGGCATCTGCAAGGGTATGGGCGGCTCCATGCATGTAGCCGATTTTTCGAAAGGCATTATCGGTGCGAATGGCATCGTTGGCGGCGGCCTCGCCATTGCAACAGGAGCAGCGCTCGCCGCGCAGCTCGACGGAAACGGGCGTGCTGCCGTCTGCTTCTTCGGTGACGGCGCAGCGAACCAAGGCGTATTTATGGAATGCCTGAACGTAGCCAGCATATGGAATCTACCGGCTATCTTTGTGTGCGAGAACAACGGCTTGTCAGAGTTTACGGTTTCCTCGACCGTCACCGCCGGAAAGCTCTCAGACCGGGCACGGGCGTTCGACATGCCTGTAAGCGTGGTGGACGGCAATGACGTGCGCGCGATCGCACAGGCCGCCAGAAACGCTGTAGAGCGATGCCGCCGCAGCGAGGGCCCCTCTTATATCGAGGCAAGCACCTATCGCATTCAGGGGCATCTGGAGGCGGAGGACATGATCCTTGGCGGGGGTACTTATCGCACCAACGACGAGGTAGAACGCTGGCGCAAGGACGACCGAGATCCGATCGCCCGGTTCCGAGACTGCCTGAATAATGAAGGTGTATGTGACCATACGCTGTTCGCCACTATGACCGCCGACGCGGAAGCCGCTGTAGAAGCAGCAGTCGCCTTCGCCGAACAGGGAGACCCCGCAGACACGAAGCTCGCCTACGCGTTGATGGGCGTCGGTGAGGAGGCCTGATATGTCGAGAAAACGCTATACGCAGGCGATCAACGAAGCCCTGCACGAAGAGATGGAGCGCGACCCAAAGACGATCCTTTTCGGTGAGGATGTCGCCCTCGCCGTATTTGGTGATACGCGCGGCCTGCTTGACAAATTCGGACCGAAGCGGGTGCGCAACACGCCAATATGCGAGGCAACTATAGCTGGCATGGCGGTGGGCGCCGCCGCCGCAGGGTATCGCGTGATCGCGCATCTGCTCTTTTCGAATTTCATCTATACCGGCTTTGATGCGATCGCCAATCAGATGGCGAAGTTGCGGCTGATGACGGGTGGGCAGATCGACCTGCCGATAACCGTGCTGGCTGTTTATGGTGGCGGAGCATCCCAAGCCGCGCAGCATTCGGACGCGAACCACCCCGTTCTCATGAACCTTGGCGGGATCGACGTTCTTGTCCCCGCTACGCCGGCGGACGCCAAGGGCATGCTGAAGACGGCTATCCGCAGTAATCGGCCCTCCTTCTTTCTGGAGGCATCGGGCCTCGGCGCGGTTGGCGGCGAAGTGCCTGATGGGGAGCATCTTGTTCCGTTAGGAAAGGCATCGGTGGCACGTGATGGAATGGACGTCACGCTCATCAGCGTAGGATCGATGATCCGCGCGACACAAAATGCCGCAAAGAAGCTGGCTGAAGCGGGTGTCGATGCAGAAATTATCGACGTTCGCTCGCTAGTCCCTCTGGATGAACGGACCATCATCAAATCGGTGATGAAAACCGGGCGCACGGTCATCATTGACGAAGCGCGCGACATGTGCAGCGCCGCAAGCCATATCGCTGCGGTAATAGCGGACAAAGGGTTTGCCGGCCTGCGCGCGCCGGTCCGGCGGGTGACAGTCAACAACAGCTCCATGCCCTATGCGCCCAATGCCGAGGCCGCCATCTTCCCTAACGCCGACGATATCGTGCGCGCCGCTACTTCCATTTGCCAGCCAGAGACAGCAGCATGAAGATCACGCTTAAGCTTGCCCGCGTTGGCATGAGCATGCAGGAGGCGACCATCGCGCAGTGGCACAAAAAGCCGGGGGATAGCTTTGTGGCCGGCGATCCGCTTTACGCTATTGAAACCGACAAGGTCACTCATGATATCGAAGCAACTGCCGATGGAACGATGCTCGAAGTCTTCGTGGAGGAAGGCGAGGACGTCGAGGTCGGCGCGCCGCTGTGTACAGTCGATGTCATGATGTAGGTGTCTCGCCGCCCCTCTCCGCTGCCCAGCTCATATAGTCGATATTCTGGCCGGTTTGCGTGCAGGCAGGATCGGCAAGCGCAAGCGCAAGGCGTGCAACATCATCAGCTGTATGCAACGTCATCGGATCTTCATGCGGGAAATGCCGGGCCCGCATATCGGTCCGCGTCGGCCCCGGATTGATGATGTTAGCCCGTATCGGCCCGTCGTTGGTATCGGCGGCATAGATGCGCGCGATCGCCTCCAGCGACGCTTTCGTTACGGCATAGCTGGTATTTGGCAGGCGTGTTACCCGCGCTGCGCCAGAACTCATAAAGATGACGCGGCCAGCATCCGACTGTTCGAGCAGGGGCTGAAGCATGTGCAGCAATTGCACATTGGCGAGTACATTACTCTGAAAAACCGTGTCCCACTGATCCGGCGTGACCATAGCTATCGGTGCAACCGGACCTGATGTCGCGCCATTGGCGACGAAGATATCGAGCCGACCGGCACTGGTGACAACAACTTGGTCCCCTACTGCGGCGACTGACCTCCGATCCGCAAGGTCTCCAACCAGAGCCGTCGCACGAACCCCATATCCCTCAAGTTCGGCCGCCAAAGCATCGAGCCGTTCCTTATTCCGCGCCATCAGAATTATATCAGCACCCTCCTGAGCATAAAGGCGCGCGATTGCCGCCCCGATACCTTCGGAACCACCCGTGATAAATGCTTTCCGGTTCGCCAGTCGCTTCACCATCGTACCTCCAGTTCAATATTCCCAGTAACGAAGGCGAATCGATCAGACGCAAATCGAGATGGCTCGTCAGTTTCTGGAAACTTATTATGAAACAGTTCGTCGCGCTCTGGTGAGCGATCAGCATTATATGAGCCTGAACGGTTTCTTTGTAAGCAGACACATGCCTTCTGTTGCGCTGATTCCGCAGCAGAGTAGCGGGGGCAACATACAATGTCCGCATTCACTGTTGTGCATCGCGCGCATATCCGCACTTAGCCCATGAGCGGACGAATGATCGAGTGCTTGATGCAGTAATTCAATACCCCGAACAGACTCCTGAAAGATGAAGGCAGATGGTATCGTTGGCCGTATTTATCCTGGTGCACGGATTATGCTGCGTATGTTCAGCCATGGACCTTTGATAAAGAGGTATAGCAATGCTCTCTGATTTTGGTCAGCCACATCGCGGCATCATCCAAACGGCTTATGTGGTCGAAAACCTTCGCGCTTCGGTCAATATATGGCATAGTACTCTCGGTGTTGGCCCATGGTTCGTTGCTGACCGGCTTTGCCTCGAAAGTGCGACATATCGCGGCTTGGCTGTGGAGCAGGATATTGCTGTTGCCATGGCGTTTTCAGGGCACACATTGTTTGAACTGATCCAGCCGCTCAGCGATGGCCCATCCGTCTATCACGATATTATTGAAGCGAGCGGCTACGGCTTTCACCATGTTGCGCGCGCGTCAGTCGATTTCGACGCGGACATTGAGTTTTATGCTGCTCAAGGCCACCCCATGGTCTTTCAGGCGTTGGTGCCGACCGGTTCGCGTATTGCATATGTGGACACTGTCGGCGCGATATCCGGCTTTACCGAGTTGATCGAGTACAGCCCACTCAACGACCGGTTTTTCACACAAATTTATAAGGGCGCGCTGGGATGGGAGGGCGACGATCCCGTCCGCTCGTTCGACGATCTGGCATAAGGGAGACAATGATGCTGAGTTACGAACAGGAAGCCATCGACAAGATGATCATCGCCCAGCAAGTAGCGGCATGGGGCATCCACCGCGACGCCGGCAACTGGGAACCCCTGCGCGAGATCTGGACCGAAGATGGAACGATCGAGGTGACATGGTTCAAGGGCACTGCGGACGAGTTCATCGACGCCAGTAAGGAATTGACAGAAAATCCCAACAGGCAGCCATTCAACCAGCATCTCTTCTGCGGCTCCGTTATTGAAATTAACGGAAACCATGCAGTCTCCGAAGCACGTGGGGAAGTGCTGATCCGCCTGCCGTGTCATGGCGTGATGTGCGACATCACGTCAATCGTCAGGTTCTATGACTTCTTTCTGAAAACATCGGATGGGTGGAAAATGAAGAAGCGTGTGGGCGTGTTCGACAAGGACATGATCGCGCCGATGAACTATGGCGAAGAGCTGAAAATCGATATTGACCGGCTAAACAGCTTTCCGCCGGCTTACCGTCATATCGCCTACTGCCTCTCGCAGATGGGTATCGAAATGAACATGCACCTGCCCGCCCCCAACAGCCCTGAGCAAAGGGCACTGTATGAGGAAGGTGCGGCATGGCTCGCGGCAGGCAACACTAGCAGCTCCTGAGGGGGCAGAGCATATTAATGGGATGATCATGACCTGAGCGATAAGCGCGCGTCTGCGATGCTTCCACTTACGGCTGGCCCGGCAGATGCCAGGTCGGCGCCAGCCGCGTACAAAGGCCTTCTTCAGCCTGATATAATGGCACACCCACAAACATCGCCGATAGAGGCTGATAGAAGCGGCGCAGGCTGACCGGTGTCAGCCAGAAATCCGAGCCGGACAAGCGCACCACATTGAGGATAGATATGAACGCTGAAGCAAAGATTTCGGTCACGCCGACATTTCGTGCGGAATATGGTCACTTCATCGATGGGGCATGGATTGGATCTGACGGCAGCAAGGTTATCGGCCTATCGAACCCTGCTACTGGCCAGCATCTTGCAAATATTCAGGCCGGCACCCCGGCGGACGTAGGGCGCGCAGTCGCGGCGGCCAAGCGCGCCTTCCCGGCATGGTCACGAACATCCTTTGAAGAGCGGCAGCGTATTCTGCTGGAAATCGCGCAAAGGCTGCGCGCGCGAAGCGGAGAGTTTGCCGTGATGGAATCCCTCAACAACGGCAAGACTGTTCACGAAGCCACGATCCACGATCTGCCCGAAGCGATCGGCCAATTCGAATATTTTGCCGGGTCAGTATGGTCACTGAAGGGTGAGACGCATAATCATGCTGACTTGCTGGGCCTCGTTCACCGCGAGCCGCTGGGTGTGGTCGCTCAAATAATCCCCTGGAACGTCCCCCTGCTCATGGCGTCGATGAAAATTGCGCCCGCTTTGGCTGCGGGCAACACGATCGTCCTGAAACCGTCCGAAATCGTCTGCCTCACTGTGCTGGAGTTCGTCGCCGAGATTGCGGACCTGCTTCCCCCCGGCGTTCTCAATGTCATTACCGGCTACGGCCAGGACGTCGGCGAGGCACTCGTCACTCACCCTGATATCCGCAAGGTTGCCTTCACCGGATCCACCTCGACCGGGCGAAAAATTATAGAATATGCTGCGCGCAATATCATTCCGCAAACCCTGGAACTGGGCGGCAAATCCGCCAACATCATCTGCCGCTCTGCTGATCTGGATGCCGCAGCTACAACAGCTGCAATAGCGATGGTTTTCAACAAGGGCGAAGTATGTATGGCCGGATCTCGGCTCTTTGTTGAGCGCGCTGTCCGCGACGCGTTTCTTGAAAAATTTGTCGCAGCTGTTGAGCAGATCCGCGTAGGCGATCCCCTCAACGAGAAAACCGGTCTCGGCTCCCTGTCATCGCGCATGCAGTATGACAAGGTGCGCTCCTATTTCGATGTGGCGCGCGAGGAGGGAGCAACGATCCTGTCTGGCGGGGACATAGCCACCGATACAGGCCTGCAATCAGGGTTTTTTGTAAAGCCAACAATTCTGACAGACGTACACAATCGTATGCGGGTCGCTCAGGAGGAGATTTTTGGTCCCGTAACGAGTGTCATCACATGGGATAGCGAAGAGGAGCTGCTGTCTCAGGTCAATGATTCACTTTATGGTCTCGCAGGCGCCGTATGGTCGGAAGATTTGCGGCAGGCGCACCGGATCTCGCGGGCCATGCAGACCGGCATCGTGTGGATCAACACCTATTATAATCTGCCACGAGGCATGCCGCTTGGTGGGTATAAGCAAAGCGGGTTTGGCCGGGAACTTACGTGGGATCTGTTACGCGAGTATACGATTCAAAAATCGGTTATCATCCCGCTCAGCTATTCCGGCTTGCCACCACAATAGTACAAGCGAAGCGGCTGATCGGCGTCGCCAGACATAGGTGCGGCCGGTCCTTTTGCCGCAAGCGGTATGGCACATAATAGAAAACGGGCCGCCGGAAATATCCGACGGCCCGTTTTACTATTATTGCAAAAAGACGATCAGTCCTGCGTCAGAAAATCCGGCAAGCCGCCTGGCGCTTCGCCTTCATTATCTGCGCGCTCCGGGCGCGGACCGCGATCACGGTCACGACCGCCACCGCCGCCGCCACCCCGGCGACGATCGCCCCGGTCGCCACGATCTCCGCGCGGGCCGCGATCACCACGCTCGCTCTTTTCACGCGGCGGGCGGGTATCTTCCAGTTCCTCGCCGGTTTCCTGATCGACGACGCGCATCGACAGGCGCACCTTGCCGCGCGGATCGATCTCCAGCACCTTGACCTTCACTTCCTGGCCCTCGGAAACGACATCGCCCGGCTTCTCGACACGCTCGTTGCGCATCTCTGAGACGTGGACGAGGCCATCCTTGCCGCCCATGAAGTTCACGAATGCGCCGAAATCGACGATATTCACGACCTTGCCGTTATAGATCTTGCCGACTTCCGCTTCCTCGACAATGCCGAGAATCCATGCCTTCGCCGCCTCGATCTGCTTGATGTCCGACGAACTGATCTTGATCAGGCCTTCATCATCAATATCCACCTTCGCGCCGGTTTCCGCCACGATCTCGCGGATCACCTTGCCGCCGGTGCCGATAACTTCGCGGATCTTCGATTTGTCGATCTGCAAGGTTTCGATGCGCGGAGCATGCGCCGAAAGCTCGGAGCGGACTTCGCCCAGCGCCTTCGCCATCTCACCCAGAATATGCGCGCGGCCCTCGTTCGCCTGAGCAAGCGCCTTGCGCATGATCTCTTCGGTGATACCGGCGATCTTGATGTCCATCTGAAGGCTGGTGATACCCTCGGACGTACCCGCGACCTTGAAGTCCATGTCGCCGAGATGATCCTCGTCGCCCAGAATGTCCGAGAGAACCGCGAACTCCTTGCCCTCAAGGATCAGGCCCATCGCGATGCCCGACACCGGACGCTTCAGCGGAACGCCCGCATCCATCATCGAGAGCGAACCGCCGCACACCGTCGCCATAGAGCTGGAGCCGTTGGACTCGGTGATGTCAGACAGAACGCGGATCGTGTAGGGGAACTCATCCTTGCTGGGAAGCACAGGGTGCAACGCGCGCCATGCAAGCTTGCCATGGCCCACTTCGCGGCGGCCCGGAGCACCGAAACGACCCACTTCGCCGACCGAATAGGGCGGGAAGTTATAGTGCAGCATGAAGTTCTCATAATGCAGGCCATCGAGCCCGTCGATCATCTGCTCCGCATCCTTGGTGCCGAGCGTGGTGGTGCAGATCGACTGCGTTTCACCGCGCGTAAACAGCGCCGAACCATGCGTACGCGGCAGGAAGCCGACAATTGCCTCGATCGGGCGGATCTGCGTGGTGGTGCGGCCATCGATACGCTGACCATCCTTGAGGATGGCGCCGCGCACAATCTCTGCTTCCAGCTTCTTCATGGTCTTGTTGGCGACCATCTGGGTCTGTGGGCTTTCCTCCGCGAACGCTGCCTTCGCCTTGGCGCGGGCTTCGTTCAGCGCGTTGGAGCGCGCCGACTTGTCGGTGATCTTGTAGGCAGCGGCAATATCCTTGCCGATCAGGGTCTTGAGCTTCGCCTTCATCTCGGCCGTGTTGTCCGAAAGGTCGATCTCCCACGGATCCTTGGCGGCCTTCTCGGCCAGCTTGATGATCGCGTCGATCACCTGTGCGCTCGCCTTGTGGGCGAACATCACCGCACCGAGCATCACCTCTTCCGAAAGCTCTTTCGCTTCGGATTCGACCATCATCACCGCGTTTTGGGTGGCGGCGACAACGAGATCCAGCTCGCCTTCCTTGGTTTCATCCAGTGACGGGTTAAGCTGATACTCTCCGTCCTTATAGCCCACGCGCGCCGCGCCAATCGGCCCCATGAAGGGCACGCCGGAAATGGTGAGCGCTGCTGACGCCGCGACCATCGCAACGATATCCGGCTCGGTCTCGCCATCATAGCTGAGGACCTGGCAGATCACGTTGATCTCGTTGTAGAAGCCTTCGGGGAACAGCGGGCGCACCGGGCGGTCGATCAGGCGGCTGGTCAGCGTTTCCTTCTCGGTCGCGCCGCGCTCACGCTTGAAAAAGCCGCCGGGGATACGGCCAGCAGCGGAATATTTTTCCTGATAGTGAACGGTGAGCGGGAAGAAATCCTGCCCTTCTTTCACGGATTTGGCGGCCGTGACAGCGCACAGCACCACTGTTTCGCCGTATGTCGCGAGAACCGCGCCATCGGCCTGACGGGCAACACGGCCCGTTTCGAGTGTCAGGGTCTTTCCGCCCCACTCGATTTCAACTTTCTTCATATCGAACATTGGTTTTCCTTCCACCCGCCGGCCCTATTGCGCGGAGGGGCTTACCTAATGCGGGCAAAGCCGGCCCGCGGCGGTGCGGAGGCATTCTTCTCGCCCCCTTGCTCAGCGCCATGCCGAATTGCATGGGCACCGAATCGAAACGGCCCCAACTTGGGGCCGCCTCTTGATGCCTGACCTTACTTGCGAAGGCCCAGCTTGGCAATCAGCGCCTCATAGCGGCCCTGATCTTTCTTCTTGAGATAATCCAGCAGGCTGCGACGCTTGTTGACCAGCATCAGCAGGCCACGACGGCTGTGATTATCCTTGTGATGTCCCTTGAAATGCTCGGTCAGGTTCGAGATGCGCTCAGAGAGGATCGCAACCTGCACTTCGGGCGAACCCGTGTCGCCCACATTCTGGGCATGTTCCTGTATCAGCGCGCTCTTGCGCTCAGCTGTAATCGACATCGTCATCCTTTCTGAAAACTAGAGATTGAAACCCCGCACGACCCTGATCTCAGGGCCGAGGCCTTCCACCAGCGCGATGGGCGTTTCACCCTCCAGCGCCAGCATCAGACCCTGCTTGCGGGGGTCTCCCAAGAGCTGCTTGCCCTGTTTCAAAGCAAGCGCCTCTGCGGGAGTGACGGACAGAGCCGGGATGTCGTCCAGCCCAACCGTCAACGGCAGCACATGCTGCGCGATGATGCGGCCCTTAGCAGCTTGCGTAATTTTGTCCAGCGAAATCGCGGATTCCAGAGCGAACGGCCCCGCCTTGGTGCGCCTCAGCATGGTCACATGGCCCACCGTGCCGAGCGCGTGGGCAATATCCCGCGCGAGGGAGCGGATATAAGTGCCCTTGGAGACAGTGGCTGAGAAAGTTGCGCTTTCTGCATCGCAGGACAGCAGAGTCAGGGCGTGGATAGTCACGGCGCGGGTTTGCAACTCCACCGCCTCCCCTGCCCGCGCGAGGTCGTAGGCACGGCGACCATCGACCTTGAGTGCAGAATAGGCAGGCGGCATCTGTTCGATGGGGCCGGTAAAGCGCGGCAGGATTGCCTCTATTTCCGCCGCAGTGGGCTGCGCGTCGCTGGTGGCGATAACCTGTCCCTCGGCGTCCAGCGTATCCGTCTCCGCGCCAAACTTTACGCAAAAATCATACGCCTTGTCGCTATCGAGCATCCGCCCGGCGAGCTTGGTCGCCTCTCCCAGCGCTATGGGAAGCACGCCAGTCGCCAGCGGATCGAGCGTACCACCATGGCCGATCTTGACCTTGGGCAGGCCCGCCTCGCGCAAGCATCGCTTCACCGCCGCCACCGCCTGCGTACTGCCCAGGCCATAGGGTTTGTCGAGGATGATCCATCCGTGGGGGGCGTCTGCGCCCGGCGCATCGCTCATTCGCCGCTTAAATCCCGCGCCACCTTGGGATCACGCAGTAACTGTTCGATGTGGCTGCCCTCATCGAAACTCTCGTCGATGATGAACTTGAGCTTAGCCGCATTCTTGGTCTTTACCCGCTTCGCCACCTCGCGCTGGAGATAGGCGGTGTTGGTACGCAGCGCTTTGAGCACCGCTTCTTCATCGCGCCCCAGCAGCGGCTTGATGAAGGCTGTGGCATGGCGCAGGTCCGGCGTCATGCGCACTTCGGTCACGCTCACCATATGCTTGGCGAGCACCTCGTCATGCACATCGCCGCGCTGGAGGATGTCCGCCAGCACATGGCGCACCTGCTCGCCTACACGCAATATGCGGACGGAAGGGCCTTCGTTGGCGGCCATCGGCAGTCCCCTACAACCGGGCGATCACAACACCCGCGCGCGCTCTTCTACCTCGAACAGTTCCAGCATGTCGCCGGGCTTGATGTCGTTGGTATCCGCGAGCACCGCGCCGCACTCCAGGCCTGCGCGCACTTCCGCAACATCGTCCTTGAAGCGGCGGAGCGAGGCGATGATCGTCGCCGAAACGATGACATCGTTGCGGGTAAGGCGCGCGTTGATGCCCTTGCGGATGAAGCCATCGACCACCAGCATACCGGCAGCCTTGTCTTTCTTGCCTGCGGGGAACACGTCCTTGATCTCGGCGCGACCGACAACCGTTTCGATGCGCTCTGGCGCGAGCTGGCCCGCCATCTCGCCCTTTACTTCCTCAAGCAGGTCATAAATCACGTCATAATAGCGCAAGCTCACCTTGTCGCGCTCGGCCAGTTGCCGCGCCTTGGCATTGGGGCGCACATTGAAGCCGATCAGCGGCGCGCGGCTGGCAGCGGCCAGCGTCACATCGCTCTCGGTGATCGCGCCGACGCCGGAGTGCAGCACCCGCACCTTGATCTCATCGGTTGAGATACGGTTGAGCGAGCTGACGATCGCCTCGACCGAACCCTGCACATCACCTTTCACCACAATCGGATATTCGATCTGGGTGGTGTTGAGCGCAGAGAACATATGCTCGAAGCTCGTCGGCGCCGATGTCGTGCGCTTCTTCGTCGCCTGCTCGGCGCGATAGGCGGCAACCTCGCGCGCGCGCGCCTCGTTCTCCACGACAGAAAGCTGATCTCCCGCCATCGGTACGCCGGAAAGGCCAAGCACCTCGACCGGCATGGATGGCCCGGCTTCCTTGATGTTCTGGCCCTTGTCGTTGACCATCGCGCGGACCTTGCCGCTCTGCTCGCCAACGACGAAAATGTCGCCGACCTTGAGCGTGCCGCGCCCTACGAGAATAGTGGCCACCGCGCCGCGGCCCTTGTCGAGTTGCGCCTCGATCACGCGGCCTTCTGCGGTACGATCCGGGTTGGCTTTCAGCTCCAGCAGTTCGGCCTGAAGCAAGATCTTCTCGATCAGCGTATCAAGGCCAATCTTCTTGAGCGCTGACACCTCGACATCCTGCACCTCGCCGCCCATCTCCTCGACCATCACCTCATGCTCCAACAGGCGCTCACGCACACGCTGGGGGTTGGCGGTATCGAGGTCTATCTTGTTGATCGCGACAATCATCGGCACGCCGGCCGCCTTGGTGTGGTTGATCGCCTCGATCGTCTGCGGCATCAGCCCGTCGTTCGCCGCGACGACCAGTACAACGATGTCGGTCACGTTGGCCCCGCGAGCGCGCATCTCGGTAAAGGCTTCGTGGCCCGGCGTATCGAGGAAGGTGATGATCTCGCCCCCCTTCGCCTTGATCTGATAGGCGCCGATATGCTGGGTGATGCCACCTGCTTCGCCCGCCACCACATCGGTGCCGCGCAACGCATCCAGAAGGCTGGTCTTGCCATGGTCAACATGGCCCATGATCGTGACGACCGGAGCGCGGGGCTTTAGGGTTTCATCCGCATCGACATCCGCGCCCGTATCGATCTCGACATCGGCGTCCGAAACGCGCTGGATGCGGTGGCCGAATTCCTCGACCAGCAGCTCCGCCGTATCCTGATCGATCGTCTGGTTGACGGTGACAGGCATGCCCATCTTGAACAGCGCCTTCACCAGATCCGCGCCCTTTTCGGCCATGCGGTTGGCGAGTTCCTGCACCGTGATGCCTTCCGGCACCACGACATCGCGCACCTGCTTTTCGCGGTTCTGCTGGCTGCCGCCATGCGTGCGGCGATGCTCCTTCTCTCGCGCACGCTTCAGGGCGGCAAGACTGCGCGCACGGGCGCTGTCATCATCGGAAAGCGCACGATTGACGGTCAGTTTGCCGGACTGCCGCCGGTCATGATCGCCACGCTTGGCGGCACGATCCGGCTTGGCGGCAGGCTCAGGCCGCTTGGCAGGCGTGACAGGCGTAAACCGGCGCGGAGCCGGGCGGGCATCGCTGGCAGTGTCTTCCGTGACGGGTGCAACGGCGACATCATCGGCAGGCGCGGCTTCAGGCTCCGGCTTGGCAACGACCTCAACGACGGGCACGGCGGCGGCGTCCTGATCCACACGACGGTTTTCCTCGGCGCGGCGCTTCTCCTCTTCGCTGGCTGCAAGCCGCGCGGCTTCCTCGCGGCGGCGGGCATCCTCCAGCGCAGACATGCGCGATTCCTCGGCCTCGCGCAGCAGCTTCGCCTGCATCTCCTGCCGGCTCATCAGGTCGTTGCGCGGCGGTGAAGGCGGGGCGGCAGGGCGCGGGGCGGCTACGGGCGCAGCGACCGGTGCAACAGGCGCGGGCGCAGCCACAACCGGCTCCGGCGCGGCCATGGGCGCCTCGCCCGGCTTGCCGATGATGCGACGGCGCTTCACCTCGACCACGACGGTGTTTTTCCGCCCGTGGCTGAAGCTCTGCTGTACCTGACCCGATTCTACCGTCCGCTTGATGCCCAGCGGCTTGCGGCCCAGAACCGGTTTGTCTTCGTTGCTGTCACTCATCGACTTTATTCAACCTTCTCAACTTCAAACACCAAAATGCGGCATGGCCCGAACAGGCCGCCGCTCAGTCTTCATGCCCGATGGACATTGCCGCCGCCTGGGCCGTTGACCGCGCCTCCGGCGAAACTTTATCAGCCACACCGTTAGCGCATCCGACATAGCTTTGCCAGCGGCTTAACAGCGCGATAATACGCGCGGCGGCGCTGCGATCCGTAACTGCGACATGGACGACATTCTCGCGCCCCAATGCCTGCGAAAGGGCATCGCGCCCCACTGGCAAGATCATGCCCGCCAGATCCTGCCCCTCGGCCTCTTGCCCCACACGCCAGGCCTGATCGAGCTTGCGGCAGCCGTCAGGCGCTGCGTCGGCTGCATGAAGCACCATGTGAACTTGCCCACGCCGCGCCGCGACATCGATCTTCTCTGACCCGGTAATGAGGTTGGAAGACTTCGCCTCCAGCCCCAGCCGCTCCATCGCCTGCCGCTCCAGCGCGTCGGCGATCAATGTGGGCAAATCGGGTGACAGCACAAACTCGCCTGACTTGAATGCGCGGGCGAGCGCCCCCTTGAGCTTGCCGTTGGCCAGCGCCTTTTCCAGCGCAGCGCGCGACACGCCGATCCACGCGCCCCGCCCCGGCGCCTTGGCCCGCACATCGGGCATCAGCGCGCCATCGGGCGCGAGCGCAAGGCGCACCAGATGCTCTGGCGCGGCGCGATCTCCGCTCAGGATACAGCGGCGCTCCGTCATGAGAGCGCCTCGCTGCGGTTCGGTATTAAATCAGCAACCGGCCGATCATTGGGAAGCATCCGCAGCATCTGCGACCTCCCCGGTTGCAGCTGCATCCGCGCCGGGTTCATCCTCGAACCAGTGGGCGCGGGCAGCCATGATGATCTCGTTGCCCTGCTCTTCCGAGAGGCCATATGCGGCAAGGACACCGCCCTTGTCTTCCACCGCCTCGCGGTTTTTGCGTCGGTCGTTCTGGCGCTTCTTGGCGATCAGCTCGTCCGTGGCGAGGTCGGCAAGGTCATCAAGCGTCCTGATGCCCGCCTTGCCCAGCGTAACCAGCATCGCCTCTGTGAGGTGCGGCATTTCGGCCAGCGCGTCCTCAACGCCCAGCGCCCTGCGCTCCTCGCGCGCGGCGGCCTCGCGCCGCTCCAGCGCCTCTTGCGCGCGGTTTTGCAGCTCTTCGGCCAGCTCCTCGTCAAAGCCCTCGATAGCCGCCAGTTCCTCGACGCCGACATAGGCGACCTCTTCCAGCTCGCCAAAACCTTCGGCGACCAGAAGCTGAGACAGCGTTTCATCGACATCCAGCTCGTTCTGGAACAGCTCTGACCGCTCGACGAACTCCTTCTGGCGCTTTTCGCTCGCGTCTGCCTCGGTCATAATGTCAATCGCCTTGCCGGTAAGCTGGCTGGCGAGGCGAACATTCTGGCCACGGCGGCCAATGGCGAGCGAAAGCTGATCGTCCGGCACCACCACCTCGATGCGGCCCTCATCCTCGTCGATAACGACGCGGCTGACGGTCGCAGGCTGGAGCGCGTTCACCACGAAGGTCGCGGTATCTTCGCTCCACGGGATGATGTCGATTTTCTCGCCCTGCATTTCCTGCACCACCGCCTGAACGCGGCTGCCCTTCATGCCGACGCAGGCGCCGACCGGGTCGATGCTGCCATCGCGGCTGATAACACCAATTTTCGCGCGCGATCCAGGATCGCGAGCAGCAGCCATGATCGTGATGATGCCATCATAGATTTCCGGCACTTCCTGCGCGAACAGCTTTTTCATGAACTCAGGATGCGCGCGGGACAGGAAAATCTGCGGCCCGCGGTTTTCGCGGCGCACATTCAGCACGACTGAACGAACACGATCACCCACGCGCACCACTTCACGCGGGATCTGCTGATCGCGGCGGATAACGCCCTCGGCGCGGCCGAGGTTCACAACCACATGGCCAAACTCGACCGACTTCACCACGCCGGTGATGATCTCACCGACCCGATCCTTGAATTCCTCGAACTGGCGCTCGCGCTCTGCGTCGCGCACTTTCTGGAAAATCACCTGCTTGGCGGACTGCGCATCGATACGGCCCAGATCAATGGGCGGCAGCGGATCGACGATAAAGTCGCCCAGCGCCGCGCCCGGCTGAAGCTTTTGCCCCTGCTTCAGGTCGACCTGCTTGAAATAGTCTTCGACAACCTCGACAACCTCGACCACGCGCCACAGCCGCAGATCGCCGGTGTCGGGATCGAGCTTTGCGCGAATATCGTTTTCCGCGCCATAGCGAGCGCGGGCGGCGCGCTGGATCGCATCCTCCATAGCCTCGATGACGATCGCCTTGTCGATCATCTTCTCAGACGCCACCGAATTGGCGATGGCGATCAGCTCGGCCTTGTTGGCGGAAATGGCAGTGGCCATAGGGTCTATCCTTCCGTCTCTATTTCATCCGCCCCATCAGAGGATAGCGGCATTGTAGCAGAAATAAGCGCATCCGTCAGCACCAGCTTGGCGCTCTGGATATTGTCAAAGCCAATGCTCACCCGACCCAGCTTAGGGTCATCGAGCAGAATCGTCTCGCCATCCACCCCTGCAAGGATAGACTTGAACTGTTTGCGTTCAGCGACCGAATCAGTCACCGTCACACGTGCCTCATGCCCAGCCCAGTCGGTAAAGTCCTTGAGCCGGGTCAAAGGACGGTCGATGCCGGGGGACGACACCTCCAGCCGATAGGCGGTCTCGATCGGGTCACGGCCCGCAGCCTCCATGTCATCCAGCATGGAGGACAGGCGGCGTGAAAGAGCGGCGCAATCATCGATGTTGAGCTGCCGCGTTTCGGGGCGCTCAGCCATGATTTGCAGCGTCGGGTCGTCTCCGCCCAGCATCTTCACACGCACCAGATCGAAGCCGAGGGCGCGTGCCTCCGGCTCAATCATCTGTGTCAGTGCGGCCAGATCGACCAGAGTTCAAACCTTTCGATAGACATGCCCGCTTGGCGCCGGAGCCTTGCGGTTCCAGCCCTAACATGGTGGCGATGTCAGGAAGAATGGTGGGCGTTTAACCGAAGTGGATGCGCCTGACAACCTTATATTCAAATTCGCTGCGCATTCGATAACGGCTCAGATGTCACGGGGTATCCCAGCCCTTCAGGGATGCAGAGATGCTCTATGCCTCCACGCACTTCCACCCACGGCTCTATCAGATCGGCCCGATGCGCATGCGCATGCGCAACCAATGCCGCGATGCTCTCGCATTGCGCCAAACGCTCAAGATTGCGGCGGGTGGGGAAAATGATCTTCGCCCGCCCGGCATCCGCCTCATCGAGCAATTCTTGCGCCGTACGCCACACCAGCCGCACCGTCTCGCCTCCATCGGGCGCCATATCCTCCGGCACATCATCAACCACGGCGAGGAAAAAACGTGTGTCATAGCGCCGATGAACCGCATGCGCAGGCGGACGCCAACGCGTAAATGGAATAAGCCTATCGAAATTGAGGGTTAGCCCCAGCGCCTCCACCGCATCCGCCAGTGTCACACCTGATTTCAGCGCCTGCCTTAACGCCAAGGCCCGCCCCGCGATCATCGCCTCGCCGGCAAGCCCCAGCGCCAGCCCGCACTCCTCTATGCTCTCGCGCACTACCGCAATGCGTGCGGCCAGATCGTCCAGATTGTCCGCGGGTGCGAAAGCCGAAGCATGCTCTATATCGGCAGGATCAACAGCCCCGCCGGGGAATACCATTGCTCCGCCCGCAAAGGGCATGGCCCCGGCGCGCTCCTGCATCAGGAAATACGGCGCACCTTCAGGGTTATGCCGCGCGACGATCACGCTGGCAGCCGGACGCGCGAACTGGGGCTGGTTGGTCATGGCCGACTCTCTGCACATCGATATGTCGACCCGTCAAGCATTGGTCAGTTTTCAAGCGCGCGGGCGACCAGCGGCGCGATGCCGCCTATAATCTGCTCCACGCCCTGCGGGTTGGGGTGGATGCCGTCAGGCAGCAACAACGCGTCATTGCCGATCACGCCATTGAGGATGAAAGGATAGAGCGGTACGCCATAGGTCCGCGCCAGATCGGGATAGATCGGGTTGAACGCTTTGGCATAGTCGCTGCCCATATTCGGCGCTGCGACCATCCCGGCGAGCATGGCGGGAATGTTTCGGCGCTTGAGTTCATCCAGAATCGCCGTCAGGTTTTCGCGGGTTTCCTGGGGGCTAAGCCCGCGCAGCATATCATTGCCACCGAAACCTACGATGACAAGATCCGGCTTTCTGGACAAGCCATCAAGCACGAAGCCGAGGCGCCTCAGCCCCGCCGCGCTGGTATCCCCGGACACAGCAGCATTGAAAACATGCGCGACCGTCCCGTCCGCCTTCAGGCCACGTTCCAGCGCCGGGGCAAAGCCTTCCTCGCGGCCCAGCTGATATCCGGCGAACAGGCTATCGCCAAACGCCACCACAAGCGCGCCATTTTTATCAGTTTTTTGCAGGGCTTCACCCCGGTTCCCAGACGCCGCTTGCGCGTGTTCTGTAGCCGGGTCCGCACTATTGTTCGTATTGTCCGCAGGGGTACAGGCGGTGACAAGCTGGACAAGCGCAATCAGCACACCATATGAGAACAAAGTCTTCATTGCTTCATTCTTCATAGGCAGGCACTTCCCTTCATGCATATGCAAACGAACGATCCATCTTCTATCGTGGTTCGTGCAAGAAATGTCACGCTGGCTCTCGGTTCGGCGGAAGCGCCGGTGGAAATATTACGGGGGATAGACCTCGATATCCGGCGGGGAGAGAGTGTTGCCGTGCTGGGCGCTTCCGGGTCTGGCAAATCGTCGCTGATGGCGGTGCTATCTGGTCTGGAACGCGCAACCAACGGCGAGGTGATGATCGGCGGGGCGGATTTCAGCGCGCTGGATGAGGATGATCTGGCGCGGGCGCGGCGTGGGCATGTCGGCATTATCCTTCAGGCGTTCCATCTGCTCCCCACCATGACAGCGCTGGAGAATGTTGCTGTGCCGCTGGAGCTTGCCGGCGATAAGCAAGCGTTTGATCGCGCAGCGCGTGAACTGACTGCCGTTGGGCTGGGCCACCGGATGGATCATTACCCTGCGCAGCTTTCCGGAGGAGAGCAACAGCGCGTTGCCATCGCGCGCGCCATGGCGCCTGGGCCGGAAATACTCTTTGCCGATGAACCTACCGGCAACCTCGATGGCAAGACATCCGAGGCCATCGCGAACCTGCTGTTTCAGCGCCACAAGGAAACTCAGGCCACGCTGATGCTCATCACGCATGACAGATCGCTGGCCGCGCGGTGTGACCGGATTGTCGAGATCAGCGATGGCCGCATCGTTGATGAGCGGCAGGGCTGAGATGGCGCAACATGATCTGGGCTGGGGGGAAAGCTGGCGCATTGCCCGGCGTGATCTGCATGCGCGGCTGATCGGGTTGCGCCTGCTGTTCGTCTGCCTGTTCCTTGGCGTTACGATGCTGGCTGCCGTGGGTAGCCTCACTTCTGCAATCACCAAGGAAATTTCAGAGCGCGGGCAGGTGATCCTGGGTGGAGACATCCAGATCGAGATGACTCAGCGAGAGGCATCCGCCGAGGACAAGCGGCAGTTCGTACAGCGCGGTACGTTGAGCGAAACGATCCGCATGCGTGCAATGGCGAAGCGGATCGGGCACGCGCAGGGTGATGGCCCTGATGCGGTGCTGACCGAGCTGAAGGGGGTGGACACCCTATATCCGCTTTACGGTACGCTCGCTCTGCACAATGGGCGCTATGCGGCCCCGTTGCCCACGGATGCGATCCTTATCGACACCGCGCTGGCCGAGCGGCTTTCGCTGCGTCCCGGAGACAGGCTGCGCTATGGCGAGGCCGATTTCACCGTCAAAGACATCATCGCAGACGAACCGGATCGCGTAGGCGAGGGCTTCACCCTCGGCCCGGTGGCAATCGTCTCTCTGGAAGGGCTAAGGCGCACTGGCCTTATCCAGCCGGGCAGTCTGTTTGCGAGCAAATATCGCATACGGCTTCCTGCCGGAGCCGATGCAGGAGCGATCCGCAAGCGCATGGAAGAAGAGAACGCTTCGGCCGGATGGGAATTTGACGACCGGGAGAACGCCGCGCCGGGCACCAGCCGGTTTATGGGCCGCATGGGTCAGTTCCTCTCGCTGATCGGCCTCACCGCACTGGCAGTGGCCGGCATCGGCGTCAACAACGGCGTCACCTCATACCTGACCCTGCGCCGCCGCAGCATCGCGACACTGAAAATACTGGGCGCCAGCACTGCCGATATTGTGCGGATCTATCTGCTGCAGATCGGTGCCGTTTCTGCCTTTGCGATTACGCTGGGGCTAGTGGCAGGAGCGCTGACAGTGCCGCTAATCGTTGCCGTGGCGGGAGATGTGTTGCCGGTGCGTCCGGGGTTCGCGCTTCACCCCCTGCCGCTTGTCACGGCGGTGGTGTATGGTGTGCTGATCGCGCTGATCTTTGCGGTGCCGCCACTGGCACGCGCGCGGCATGAATCGGGTGCGGCCCTGTTGCGCGCAACAGTCGATCCGGCGCGGCGCGGGCTGGACAGGAGGGGCAAAGTGCTGACGACAGCTGCTGTTCTGCTATTGCTTGCGCTCGTGCTGGCAGGTGCGCGAGACATTCTGTTTTCGCTCTGGGTGATAGGCGCGATCGCAGGCGTGCTGATCCTGCTCACGGGGCTGGGGGCATTGGCCCGCTGGGCGGCGCGCAAGGTGCCGCGCCCGCGCACGCCGCTGCTGCGCCTTGCCCTTACCAACCTGTATCGCCCCGGCGCGCAAACGACCGCGCTCGTCATTGCGCTCGGCCTCGCGCTCACCCTGTTTGTGACGCTGGCGGGCATACAGACCAGCCTGAGCAGCGAGATTGACCGGACGGTGCCCGATAAGGCGCCGGACCTGTTTGTTTTGGACATCCCATCGAGTGACCGGGCCAAGCTGATCGCCACTATTGCGAGCCAAGCTCCCGATGCCGCCGTCAATATCGTGCCGGCGCTGCGCGGCACAGTCGTTGCCTATGGCGGACAGCGCGTTACCGACCGCGAAAACGTGCCGGGCGATGCCTTTCTGCTGCGCGGAGAGCGGGGCGTGACCTATAGCACCACCGTGCCCGAAGGCAGCGAGCTGGTGAAAGGCACCTGGTGGCCCGCCGACTATAAAGGCCCGCCGCTGGTGTCGCTCGATGCAGAGCAAGCGGAGGTGCTCGATCTCGATGTGGGAGACGTGCTCACCGTCAGCGTACTGGGCAGAGAGATTGACGCGCGCATCGCCTCGCTGCGGACGATCAACTGGGAGACGATGGGCTTCAACTATGTGATGGTGTTCTCACCCAGCGGCCTTTCCAGCGCGCCGCACAGCCTCACCGCCACTATCACCCTGCGCGGTGACGAGAAGGGCGCCGTAACGCGCAGCCTGCTGGCAGCCTTTTCCAGCGCGTCGGTGATCGAGACCAGCGAGCTTCTCTCAGAGGTGCGCGCACTGCTCGATCAGATGGCCGCCGCCATCGTAGCCGCCGCTTCAATTACGATCCTCGCAGGTATCGCTGTGCTGATCGGCGCGATCTCTGCCTCGCGGCAGATACGCAGCTATGACGCGATCATCCTTAAAACGCTGGGAGCGACACGCTGGCAGATCCTCGGCACCCAGGCGCTCGAATATGGCTTGATCGCGGCGGTGCTGGCGCTGGTTTCGCTGGGGCTGGGCATAAGTGCGGCATGGTTCGTCATCGTGCGGGTGTTCGAGTTCGGATGGGCGCCGGATTGGAGCGTGGTAATGGCGACATTACTGGGCGGCGCGGCGATGACGCTCGGCATCGGCCTTATCGGCTCGCTTCCGCTCATGGCTTTGCGGCCCGCGCAGGCGTTACGGAAAGTCTGAGAGCGCGGACCGGCAAAGGCAGGCCAGAGCGCCAAGCCAGTGCCGCGAGCAGAGGCGCGGTTGAACAGGGTGCGTCGGCTGAAACTAGAGTGATTTCCAGTCATAGGGAATCATCTGACGCTTCAGAAATCGCGGTAAAACAAAGAATGAGAGCAGGCTATCCGATCCGATCAGATCGAAAACGGCTCTTGAACGCGGTCACTTGTCGTTCATTGACCAGTCCTGCTGTATCGAAATGCTTCAGGGATCTGCGTCGGGTTGACGGGCCGGATCTGCCGCATCGAATGTATGCAGCGCAGCGCAAGCCTCGCCCACGGCAACGATCCGCGGGAACTTGCGCAGATCGACGCCAAAACGCCGGGCCGAATAAAGCTGCGGCACCACGCAACAGTCTGCCATCGTAGGCGCCTCCCCGAACGCAAACGTACCACCGTGACGGGCGATCATCGTTTCAAGGGCACCGAACCCTTGAGCGATCCAGTGAGCGATCCAGGCGTTGACCGCTTCCTCATCGGCATCAAACCGGCGGCGCAGGGTCTGAAGGACTGCCAGATTGTTGAGCGGGTGGATGTCGCAGGCGACAAGCTGGGCCATGGCGCGCACGATCGCGCGCTCGTTGGCCGTGCCGGGCAGAAGCGGAGGCTTGGGATGCGTTTCCTCCAGCCATTCGATGATCGCCAGACTCTGGGTGAGCATCAGGCCATCGGCATCGAGCATCGGCACGCGCCCCAGCGGGTTGAGCGCGACATAGGCAGGGTCGCGCTGCGCCCCCTTGCGCAAGTCGTGGGAGATCTGTGCGTAATCCAACCCCTTGAGATTGAGCGCGATGCGCACCCGGTACGCCGCGCTCGATCGCCAATAGTCGTGCAATACGAGGTTCACAGGGCGGGTTCCACCACGCCCGTGCAGGATCCGAACCCGATGCTGCGAAAGCCTTGCCGCTCGGCCCGTGCGATGAGGGTGATGGCATCGCCATCCTCCAGAAACGCACGTCTCTCGCCTGTCGGCAAGGCGACCGGCTGCTTACCATTACGGGTGATCTCCATCAGACTGCCCTCGCTGCCCGATGCGGGCCCAGATATGGTGCCAGTGCCGAGCAGGTCGCCCGGCGCAAGGTTGCAGCCGTTGGACGCATGGTGCGTGACCATCTGCGCCAGTGTCCAATACATCGATGTCGCCTGGCCCTTGCTGAGCAGCATCCCCTCCTGCCCGGCCTCCCGCATTGCCCGGCTGGCAAGCCGCACTTCGAGCGCGATGGCGAGCGCGCCGGACTGCCGGTCCACTGGGTCGTCGAGATAGGCTAGCGGTTCGGGGTCGCCTTCGGGCCGAGCAGGCTGTGCGACCCGGAAGGGCGCAAGCGCCTCTGCCGTCACCACCCAGGGCGAGACGCTGGTAAGGAAGTTCTTGGCAAGGAACGGCCCAAGGGGCTGATATTCCCATGCCTGCACATCGCGCGCCGACCAGTCGTTCAAGAGGCACAGACCGCCGATCCGGTTCCACGCCTGCGCAATTGGCTGGGTCTCGCCCAGCGCGTTTCTCCCCGCGATCCAAACGCCCATCTCCAGCTCGAAGTCGAGCCGCTGTGTGGGTGCATAACGCGGCGCGGGGTCGTTCGGCCCCTTGATCTGTCCCTTGGGCCGCACCAGCGGTGTGCCCGACAGGCGCACCGAGGATACTCGGCCATGATAGCCGATCGGCACATGCTTATAGTTGGGCAGCAACGGATTATCAGGACGGAACAGGCTGCCGATATTGGTGGCGTGGTGGATGCCCACGTAAAAATCCGTATAGTCTCCGATATGGAACGGCAGGTGCAGCGTGCATGCATCGGCCAAATACAGATGTGGTTCAACCGCGCTCTGGTGCGCCTCGTCCGTGAGCAGCGCGAAGAGCGCATGGCGCAGTGCCAACCGCGCATCGCCCGGCAGCGCAAAGAGTGGATTGAGTACCGGCAGCGTCAGTGCTTCACGCACCGCCAGCGGCAACATCGGCGCCAGTCCGGTAAGGTCTAGGCAGTAGTTGCCGATTGCAGTGCCGATGCGCGGCCCCTCCCCCGCAGGAGAGAACACGCCCAGCGGCAGGTTCTGCACCGGAAAGTCGGCATGCGCGTCCGCGCCCGGAACCCATGATTTAGCGGCGGGATCATGCGTGTGGTCAATCATTGGTCTTTTCCCGGTTCGCGATGAAGCCATTCAGCATGGCGGGGCGCGCGCTTTGTTTGGCTCCACTCTTCCAGCATCAGGGGCGCGACCCGCCGCAGCTCAGTATATTGCTCGGCCGTGCCGATGTCGCAGGCCAGCTCCACCCGGTGCCCGTTGGGATCGAAGAAATAGATCGACTTGAAAATGCCATGCCAGGTTGGCCCCAGCACGTCTATGCCCTGCCCCTCGATATGTGCTTTCGCTGCCAGCAAGGCCGCCTCGTCCTCCACCGCGAACGCCAGATGCTGCACCCAGGCGGGCGTATTTGGGTCACGACCCATCGGCTGCTGGTTCGGCAGCTCGAAAAACGCCAGCACATTGCCCCCGCCGCAATCGAGGAACACGTGCATGTAAGGGTCGTCCTCTCCCGTCGATGGCACCTTGTCCTCTGCAAAGGCGGTCGTGTAGGTCATTCCCAGCACGCGGGCATACCACTCGACCGTCTCCTTCGCATCATTACAGCGATAGGCGACATGGTGAATGCGTTTCAGGGCAAAAGGCGCAGTCATTGTTCCTCCTCGCCACCGGCATGGCTTATGGCTTCGTTCACGGCTTGCTCGTCGCCGATATGGTTGATGAGCAGCAGGATTAGCCGCGTGTTTACCCGCATGCTATCTTCTTCGCTGCGTCCGTGGTGCAGCGCGATCAGCCGTTGGTAGATACCATCTGCATCGGCGATGTTCGGGCTGGTAATCAGCTTCATGAGCCGCTTGCTCCTTTCGAGCGCGCCAGTGCTTCTGTCACCGCCGCTTCCGTAGGGGATTTCCAGCGCGCAGCGACATATTGGTCCGGGCGCAACAGAGTGGCCGCGCCCGGAGAAAGCCCATAGCGTTCGATCAGCAGGTCGATATTCCCGGCGTCGGCAATATCGAGCAGCTCGACACCGGGCACGGTAAAGCCCGGATCGCCATTGCACAGCAGAACGAAACCCTTCCCCACCCGCTCCAGCAACCAGCCCTCACCCAATGGCGCGTCCAGTGCAGGAAAGCCAGGCGCAACGCCCTTACCCTTCCAGTCGTCGCAGTCTGGCGTGTTGAGAGGACCGGCAGGATAGCTCACGGCGGTGGAAAGGCGCCCGGAGTTGACGAAACTGCGCGCAAAGGGAAATTCGCGGGCCAGTTCCAGCACCGCGTCGCGGAATATAGCGCTTACCTTGCTCTTGGGTGTGATAAAGTCTGTAGAGCGGGTCGAGTTGAGGATATTCTCGTCCGCCGTAGTGACGGCTTCGGCGTTGTAGCTTTCGAGCAAATCGGCGTTGGCCTCCCCGCGCAGCACCAGATCCAGCTTCCAGCCCAGATTGTCGATGTCGGCAAAGCCGCCATTGCATCCGCGCGCGCCAAAGGGCGAAACCAGATGCGCGCTGTCTCCCGCGAAGAGTACGCGGCCATGAACGAAGCGTTCCATGCGGCGGCACTGGAACGTGTATACGCTATACCATTCGGGTTCATAGTCGACATCTGGCCCCAGCATCGCACGGATCAGCGGATCGACATTTTCCGGACGGACGCATGCTTCGCGGTCGATGTTCCAGCCAAGCTGGAAATCGATCCGCCAGACATCGTCCGGCTGCTTGTGCAGCAATACCGATTGTCCCGGATTGAACGGCGGGTCGAACCAGAACCAGCGCTCGGAGGGACGCTCACCTTTCATCTTCACGTCGGCGATGAGGAAGTTATCCTCGAACACCCGGCCCTCGAAATCGAGGCCCAGCAGATCGCGCACGGTGCTCTTGTTGCCGTCGCAGGCGATCAGCCATTCGGCATCAATATGGTAATCACCCGCCGCGCTGGCGACCGCGACGCCGGCGTCGGCATTTCCCAGCTCGACGCCCGTTACGTCATGCCCCCAGCGTATGTCGATATTGGGGAGCTCGGCGATGCGCTCCAGCAACATGTCTTCAAGATAATATTGCTGAATGTTGATAAAGCCCGGCATCTTCTGGTGCTTCACCGGCAGCATGTCGAACTGGTAGACCGGTTCGCGCTCATCCTTCCAGAACACCTTGCCGACATTCCAGATGACACCGCGCTCAACCGCCCGCTCGCCGACGCCCAGCCTGTCGAGGATGTCGAGCGAACGCTTGGAAAAGCAGATTGCCTTCGATCCCAACGGCACGAAGTCGAACCGCCCCAGCACTACGACATCATGCCCCCGCTGGCCCAGATCGATCGCCTGGGCAAGGCCAACCGGGCCGGTGCCGACAATGACGATCCGCGCCTTCTCACGCGGCGCGCTGGCGGGAAGCGGCGACGCCTGCCTTTCGCGCCAGACGGGAACCCTCTCGCGCCACTGTACCGGGCTTGCCTCTCCCATCAGCCCTTACCCCTGCAACTGGTCCCAGACCTGCCGGTCCAGCTCCATCGTCCAGATTTCGGGCCAGTCCTTGCCGTCCATCTCGTCCCACAGGCGCTTGACATCGAAAGGCAGGCAGTGCTCGAAGATCGGCCAGCGCCCGAATTTCGGCTCAAGCGCGGCATGGCACGCCTCGAAGGCTTCTTTGAGAGTCCCGCCGCGCCGATGCACCGCGCCGGTGTGCTCGATCATCGACTTGAGGAAGTCGCGCGTCTGTTCGATCGCCTTGTCGGTGGCGTCCAGCCCCTTCGCGACGGCACCGCGCCCGCCCACCAGATTTTCGGCGCGGAACGCCTTCACCGCATCAAGCGTGCCCGACGACCAGTCGAAATGGAACGCGTCACCCGTATAGAGCGCGGCCTCGGCCTCGACGAGATCCCCGGCGAACAGGGTCTTGGTCTTCTCGTGCCACACGACAATGTCCCCCGCCGTGTGCCCCCGCCCGCAGAATTTAAGATCGAGATGCCCTCTGTCCCCGCCCAGATCGATGCGATGATGATCGGTGAATGTCTGCGTGGGCCAGGTGAGTCCCGGAATTTCGTCGGGCTGCTTGAACAGACGGGGCATACGGCCAAACTCGCTAGCCCAGTCCTGTTTCCCCCGCTCCTCGATCAGTTTGCGGGTCGCTTCACTTGCGATAATCTGCTCGGCGCCAAAGGCGCTCGCGCCCAGCACGCGCACCGCATGATAATGGGTGAGGACCAGATATTTGATCGGCTTGTCGGTGTGCTCGCGCAGCTTCACCAGCCAGTCGCGCGCGGCCGCTGGAGTTGCCCGCGCCTCGATGCAGACTAGGAAATCTTCGCCCTCGATCGCGCCGACATTGGGGTCGCCCTCGGCCGTCAGCGCATAGACGCCATCGGCCAGGATCTCCAGTGTCTCCTTCTTTTCGCCCAGATCGGCTGATGATGCAAAAGCTTTGGCCATGAGGTTCCATCTCCAAGATAAGCGAGAATTCGATGTTTCGATAAAATAGGGTAGCCGACCTCATCTTCACACTTGTCTATAGATCTATATACAATATAATCGCCTTCGATGAGACGAGTTGGCGCACTTTCCCCTTTGGATGCCGAGGCCAGCGCCCGACTGGTGGGCGCTGCGGACAGGGACGAATTTGGCACCGCACTTCTCGAAATCGCGAGATCGATTGCCGGTATCGACGAAGTGTTCGCGTATATTGTCCGCGACGACGGAGATCCGGATGTTCTTGTCTCGCAGAGCGTTCTCGACGGGGTGAGGGAGCGGGTTTCGCTCTATACCAACCGCTTTTACAGGCATGACCCAGCAGTACGCGATATCAGAGAGATTGCACCGGGCGACAGCTTCGTCCAGCGCATTTCCCTCCGTAGCATCATCCCCCATGACTATCGGCTGCATTGTTTCACCGAGCCGGGGTTTGCCGAAAAGCTGACCTTCGGCTGGCGGGGCGAAGGTTATGTGCTGGTGGCGAGTTTCTATTCCGCGAACGAACCGGACCGTGAAGCTCTGGGCAAGCTCGCCAGTCTCGCAAATCTTACATTGGCCGCGCTGGTGCGCCAACATTCTCCAGTGGACCGCAACAACGCCGCTAAGACCATCGACGCACGGCTGCGCCGGTCCTTTCCCGCTTTGTCGGACCGCGAGCGAGAGGTGTGTGCGCTCACGATCATAGGCTGGTCCGCGTCCAAAATCGCTGTAAAACTGGCGGTGTCCGCCGGAACTGTGCTCACATACAGGCAGCGCGCCTACCAGAAGACAGGTGTTGCTTCGGCTATGGAACTTGTTCCGTCGGTCCTTCACTGACGATGTAACGCCTGTCCGTAAGTTTTTTGACGAACCCAGTGATAGACTATCTATCGTCAAATGTTTGCCATTTCATCATGCTTGAGACGGAGGACACTTAAGGCTCCTCGATATCCGACGACAAAAACTCTTTTAGAGCGTCGGAAAACTCAGATGGACATTCAACGCTTGAGAGATGCGCTGCCTCCAGCTTCGCAATGCGGGCGTTTGGGATGGATGCGCAAAGCGTATTTGTGTGCTCCATCGGAGTGGCAGGATCCAGCAGTCCGCCGATGACCAATGTCGGAACGTTTATCAGAGCTAACGCACGGCGTTGATCCATATCCCTGATCGCGGCGCAACACCCGGCATAGCCATTGACCGGCGTGTTGCTAAGCGTTTCGCGAAATCGAAAGATGATGTCTCGGTCCGAACGGCGGAATTTTTCAGTGAACCAGCGCTCCAGTATCGCATCGGCAATTGCATCCATGCCGGACTGCTGGATTGTAGCAATCCGCTGATCCCATGCTTCTGGCGGGCCCATGTAGGGCGAAGAATTGGCGATGATCAGTCGGCTCAGCCGGTGCGGTTCGCGCCACCCCAGCCACTGACCAATCATTCCGCCAAGCGAGAGTCCACAGAAATCAATGCGTGCGATTTCCAGTGCGTCCAGCAACTCGATGACATCACGGCCCAGCCGATCGATCGAATACGCACCCTCCGGAACATCTGATGCCCCGTGACCTCGGCAATCGTAGCGTAGCATGCGGAACGAGCTGCGTAATGCCTCCACCTGCGGCTTCCACATATCCATATCGGTGCCCAGTGAGTTGGACAGAAGCACAAGGGGGGCTTCATCGGGGCCGTCAAAGCGATAGGCTATTCTGCACCCGTCGCCCATGACGGCAAACTTCACCTCGTTCATGCTCTTTCCAATATAAGTGACAGCCCTTGTCCTACCCCGACGCACATGGATACCAACGCTGTGCTGGCACCGGTTTTCACGAGCATGTGGCTGGCGGTCATCGCGAGACGAGCGCCCGACATGCCAAGCGGATGGCCAAGCGCGATGGCGCCTCCATTGGGATTGACGCGCTCCTCCATCGGGTCGACATCAAGCGAGCGGAGTGAAGCGATAACTTGACTGGCAAACGCTTCGTTGATCTCAATCAGGTCGAAATCGCCCATCACCATGCCAAGGCGACCGAGTAACTTACGCGTGGCCGCCACGGGGCCAATACCCATGGTTCTGGGGGGCACACCAGCGCAGGCCATACCGACGATACGCGCCTGTGGGTTCAGCCCATAGCGTTCTATGGCACCTTCGGATGCTATCAACAGAGCGGCGGCGCCATCATTAACGCCTGAAGAGTTGCCGGCGGTCACTGTTCCGTCACTACATACAATGGGTGTGAGGCTAGCCAGAGTCTCCAAGCTAGTATCCGGCCGCGGATGCTGGTCCGTGTCCACCAAAACGTCCTTTCTGCCAGCGCGGACGACAATGGGCACAAGCTCTTCGGCAAAATATCCGTCAGCTTGCGCGCGGGCTGCACGGTTCTGGCTACGCATTGCAAATGCGTCCTGGTCTGCCCGCGAGACGCCGTACTCCCGCGCAACATTTTCCGCGGTTTCCGGCATGGAATCCGTGCCATGGGCCGCCCGCATCAGGGGGTTGACGAAGCGCCAGCCGATGGTGGTATCTTCCACCTGTGTGACGCGCGCCCAGGGCTTGTCTGCTTTGGGCATCACGAGGGGCGCCCGCGTCATGCTTTCCACCCCGCCCGCAACCACAAGATCGGCCTCGCCGCAGACGATGGCGCGCGCAGCTGAACCCACAGCGTCGGCACCGCTCGCACAGAGGCGGTTTATCGTGCTGCCTGACACACCGACCGGAAGGCCGGCCAGCAGCGCAGCCATGCGCGCGACGTTGCGGTTGTCTTCTCCCGCCTGATTGGCGCAACCAAGGATCACTTCATCGATCGCTTCGCCCGGTACTGCGGGATTGCGGTCCAGCAGCGCCCTTATGGCGTGGGCCGCCAGATCATCTGGCCGCACCGCAGCGAGCGCTCCGCCGTATCGGCCAATGGGGGTGCGAACCGCATCGCAGATAAACGCTCTGTTCATCGCACGGATACCGGAACAACGATCTTCGCTTCCGTCTTGGCGACAACCTCGGCCACAGTGACTCCGGGAGCCGTCTCGACAAGCGTCAATCCTCCGACCTTGCGGTTAACAGCTATCACCGCCAGATCGGTGATAATGAGGTCAACCACGCTGCGACCAGTCAACGGCAGCGTGCACTCGTTGAGAATCTTGGGCGCCCCATTTTTCGAGACATGCTCCATAACGACGACAACGTGCTTTACCCCGGCGACGAGGTCCATTGCACCGCCCATACCCTTCACCATCTTGCCCGGAATGGTCCAGTTGGCGAGGTCGCCATCGGCGGACACCTCCATCGCTCCCAGCACTGCCATGTCGATATGCCCGCCCCGGATCATTGCAAAGCTGTCGGCCGATGAGAAAAAGCTGGAAGTAGGCAGAGCCGTCACCGTCTGTTTGCCTGCATTGATAAGATCAGGATCCACCTCATCCTCGAACGGAAACGGGCCGATGCCGAGCATGCCGTTTTCCGATTGGAGCGTGACAAGCATGCCTTCGGGAACATGATTGGCTACCAACGTCGGTATGCCGATGCCCAGATTGACATAATATCCGTTTCTCAGTTCCTGCGCCGCGCGGGCCGCCATTTCGTCGCGAGTCCAGCTCATGTCGCAGGCTCCCGCGATCGCGTGGTCAGCTTTTCGATCCTCTTTTCGTTGATCGTCGAAAGCAGGACGCGGTCGACATATATCCCCGGCGTATGGATGCAATCAGGGTCCAGTGTTCCCTCCGGCACAATTTCCTCCACCTCTGCAACCGTCACTTTGCCAGCAGTCGCCATTTCTGGATTGAAGTTGCGAGCCGTCTTGCGAAACATCAGGTTGCCAGACGGATCGGCGCGCCACGCCTTGATGATCGATAGATCGGCACGCAACCATGTCTCTCGCAGATACTCTTCGCCCTCAAAGACTTCTGTTGGTTTGCCTTCAGCGACCACCGTGCCCACGCCGGTTTTTGTGTAGAATGCCGGGATACCAGCCCCCCCGGCCCGGATGCGTTCGGCGAGCGTGCCTTGGGGGTTCAGTTCGAGTTGCAGTTCCCCAGACAGGTACTGACTTTCAAACAGTTTGTTCTCGCCGACATAAGAGCTGATCATCCTGGCGATTTGCCGGGTTTCCAAGAGCATCCATAAGCCGAAGCCGTCGGCTCCGGCATTATTGGAAATAACGGTGAGGCCCGTTACCCCCGACGCCCGGATTTCGGGGATAAGGCTTTCCGGGTTGCCAGAAAGTCCGAACCCGCCAGACATGATCGTCATACCGTCGAACAGCAATCCATTCAGCGCCTTTGCAGGGGAGGCGTAAATCTTTCCGATCATGCTTCGTCCAGACCCAGGCGTCGCTCCAGCCGTGACAACAAAGCCAGCCGAACCGGTTTGCCCGCGATTAGCTTGCGCCAAGTGTTGTAACTGATGCCGAAACGATCATTCAGATCCTCGTCCGTCTTCGCGCCAACCTTCTCCAGCAGCTTGGCGACTGTGCATTCCCCCGCAATGGAAAACCCTTTTGGCGGCTCTTCACCCGCCGAGCGGCCTGTGCCGGGAAGATGGCTTGCATGCTCAGGCATTGGTGCGGACCCGACTGGAGAAAGCTTCGTCTCGCGCCGCGTGGGCGCGCTGAAGGTAGAAATCGAACGCGATGACAGCGCTGCTTCCCTGGCGATTGGGAACGGGCAACAGCCCTTCCCTTGTACCGAAAGCAAAATCATCCTTGGCAAAGGGATCGTCGCCAAAGTTGATCTGTGTCGTCAGCGTGCGATAGCCGGGCGCCTCGATGAAGAAATGAACATGCGCGGGCCGGTTTCCGTGCCGCCCGAGGGCATGCATCAGCCGCTCGGTAGCGCCCTGCGGGGGGACGCTGTACCCGGATGGCATTTTGGAGTGAAATGCATAACGCCCGTCGGTGCCCAATTTTATGCGGCGACGATTGTTGAACGGAGTTTGCGCACCAGTCGGATCAAAATGCGAGTAGAAGCCCTTCGAGTTGGCATGCCAGACATGCAGGATAGCGTTCGTCACGGCTTCCCCGTCCGGCCCCTTAACCTCGCCAGTCATGTAAAGAGTATCAGTGTCGTCGGGATCGGTTGATAGATCAACGTCGCCTTCGACTAAAGGAGCCCCCTCAACATAGAGCGGCCCCTCGATCGTGCGCGGGGTGCCGCCGGTCAGGCCCGCTTCAGTGTCGCGTGCATCCATCACCAAGTCCATGAAATGTTCGAGGCCCACTCCCGGAACGATAAGGCCAAATTCACCGACCCCCTTCTGGAAAAAGCCAATTGCGTTCCAGAATTCACTCTCATCCACGTCATATTTGACGATAACGGTCATGATCGCCTCCAGCAGATCGCGCGTTATTGCCTTGAGACGCGTGTCACCGCCCTCAGCATCCGCGCCACTTGCCCGGTCGAGCAGTTCCTGAATGGCCTGACTGTTCACAAAATCAGTGTTCATCATCTCTCTCCAAATAAAATTGCTAGCTGTCGTCGTCGCGGATCGAAGATGGGTGACGGCAGAGCGCCTCCACCTCGATCTCCATGAACGGGAAGAGGGGCAGGCCCATCAAAATCTCATGCAGAGCCGCGTTGTCGGGCACGTCAAAGATCGAGCGGTTTTTATACTGTCCTGCTACCCGCCAGATATGGCGCCAGACCCCGGCGGCCATCAGGTCGGCACAGCGTGCCTTTTCTTGTGCCTTTAGCGCCTCGATATGACGGGGATCAGCATCATGGGGGATGCGGACATTCATCGTAACGTGGAAAAGCATGCTCAGCCTCCTGCTGCGCGAGGGGCCGGGCGGACGGTCCGGTTTGGACCGTCGCGCCGGAACCGGGTCAGCGTGGCGTCGTCCAGTGCGATCCCCAGCCCCGGCCCTTCCGGCACAGCCATACCGAAGTCGCAATAGCTCAGAGGCTCGGCTAGGAGCTCTTCCGTGAGTAACAGCGGTCCAAACTGCTCCGTCCCGAACGCGAGAGACGGAAACGTCGAAAACAGATGCGCCGCCGCGGCGGTGCCCACTGGGCCTTCCAGCATCGTGCCGCCATACAATGCTACACCCGCAGCATCGGCTATTTCTCCCATCGCGCGCGCCGCCCGCAGCCCGCCAGCCTGCGATATCTTGACCGCCAGCACGTCTGCGGCGCCCTCGGATGCAAAGGCATAGGCGTCTGTCGGCCCGTGCAATGCCTCGTCGGCCATGATCGCGATGGTGGCACTGGCCCGCAAGCGCGCCATTCCCGCCCGGTTATTCAGGGCTATTGGCTGCTCGACCAAGTCGCAGCCCGCATCAGCAAGCATGGCAATGCCGCGCTTGGCAGTGGGTTCGTCCCACGCCTGATTCACATCGACACGGATCGACACGTCATCGCCCAGCGCCCGCTTGATTGCGGCGACATGGTCAACATCGTCTTTCAGGGGCCGCTTACCGATCTTCAGCTTGAACGTTTTGTGTCGCCGCGCCGCGACCATGGCCTCGGCCTCGGCTATGTCCGTTTTGGTGTCGCCGCTCGCCAGCGTCCACAACACGGGGAGATGGTCGCGCAGCCTGCCACCCAAGAGTTCGCTCAAGGGCAGTCCGCGGCGGATGCCTAGCGCGTCGAACAGCGCCATTTCCAGCGCCGATTTGGCGAACCGGTTGCCAACGGCCACTGCCTGTGCAGCAGCCATTGCTTTTGCGGGACGATTTGCATCCATGCCAATGATCTGCGGCGCCAGATAGGTATCGATCGCCAGCTTGATACCTTCCGGGCTTTCCTCTCCGTAAGCGAGACCGCCGATGGTGGTCGCTTCGCCCAGGCCGATAATGCCGTCGGCGCAGTAGAGGCGCACAATCACCATGGTTTGCGCTTTCAGGGTCGCAACCGAGAGCACATGTGGGCGAATGGTCGGGACGTCGACCAGAATGGCCTCGATCCGCTCTATGCGAACAGAGTCAGTCATCTATTTGGTCGTCGGCGCGTTTGCGGACGCGATCCGCTCTTCGCGGATCATCTTATCGAGCAATTTGCGCACCTTCACCGGCGCAACGTCATTCGACATCAACACCGGATTAAGCGAGAAGAAGTCCGCGCTGCCCATCTCATCCTGCACCGCCTTCACCAGCGGGCCGTCCTCGTCTTCAAAGGCCGCGTGCATGCCAGCTATCTTCTGCGCGTTGTACTCCGCGTCGTTCTCGACATGATTGCGCCGTGTGGCGAAAAAATAATGGGTGTTGAACTCGTCCGCAGGCGTGCAGGTATGCAGATCATATTGATCGACCGCGTTGGCGAATCCCACCGGCTCCTGCGTGGCCGCAACGGTCAGCTGAATATTGGCTGGCGCGCTCCAGGTGATGTCGAAATATTGCCGCGCTTCCGCGTCTGGCTGTGGAAGAAACGACGCAAAAATCATCATCGCCGGCTGCTGCGACCATTCCCAGCGCGCCGACACGGTTTTGTCAGTTTCACGGATTTGCGGGACTATAGGCGACAGCTTGCCGCGCGTGGTGATGATCTCACCATGGACATGGTCGATGTGGCTGAGGTCCATAACATTGTCGATAATCAGCTCATAGTTCACCGGCAGGTTCATGTATGTCCAGCCGATTGCCGTGTCGGGTCCATTCTCAAGCGGCGAATAGTCCGGCAAGAGGGACAGGTCCGGTTCCGTTTCATCCATCCAGATCCACAGGAAGCCGTATCTCTCGACAATAGGGAAACTGGCGACCTTCGCCGCCTGGGGGATATGCCCGGAACCGTGCGGATTATGGGTGCACTGGCCCTGCGCATTGAAACGCAGCGCGTGATAGGGGCAGGCCACTTCGTCGCCAATACGTTTGCCTAGGCTAAGAGGGGCAAAGCGGTGGGGGCAGCGATCATGCACAGCGACAGCGGTGCCATCTTCCAATCGATAGATCAGCACCGATGTGCCGAGTATCTTGCGGGGGAACAGTGCCGTGCCTTCTATCTCGCTCGAAAGAGCCGCAGCATACCAAGCCTTCTTAAGGAAATGATCTCGAACCGTCATGGTCGCCTCTCTTATCTAAATTTTGATGGTCAGCCGGGGGGTCAGCGCGCGCGAGCAACAGGGAGTGAAGCAATCGTTTGCCTCTTGCTCTGCGACCGATAGGTACATGTCGCGGTGATCGGGAATACCGTCGACGACAGTTGTAATGCAGGCTCCGCAGATCCCCTGCTCGCACGACGCGGGGATATCGAAGCCTGCACTCCTCAGCGCTTCAAGTGCCGTCTGCCCTTGCGCCACGGGTATGATCGTGCCGTCGTCTGCGACTTCGATCTCAAAACCGTCCTGTCCGTTTGCACCGCCCGCTGGCGCAGAAAAATGCTCATAGTGAATGTTGCTTTCTGCCCACCCCGCTGCCCGCGCCGTGTTCAGTATATGATCCATGAACCCGCTGGGCCCGCAGACATAAAGGTGGGTTCCTGCTTCCGGTGAGGCGAGCAGTGCCTTGGCATCCATGACTGTTTCGGGCTGATCATCGAAATGGAATGTCACCCTATCCGCAAAGGGGGATACAGCGATCCGCTCGCGAAACGCCGCACGGCTGGTGCTGCGCGCGCAATAGTGCATGGCGAAATTGGTCCCCAGGCGTGCCAATTGCTGGGCCATCGCCAATATGGGCGTCACGCCGATGCCCCCCGCGAAAAGAAGCGCGCGCTCCTGCATACTCGCCAACGGGAAAAGGTTTCGGGGCGGACTTATTTCGATCTGATCGTCCAGCCGCACATTTTCATGCATGCAGATCGATCCACCGCGCCCTGAGGCATCGCACAGGACGCCGATTTCGTATCGGCCGGACCGGTCCGGCGTGCCGCACAGCGAATATTGGCGGATGAGCCCGTTGGGTAATTTTACGTCAATATGGGCACCGGCTTCATAGGCGGGCAGTGCAGCGCCAAGAGCGGGTTCGAGGACGAACGCGGCAACGTCGTCGGTCTCCATCCGCCGCTCGGTAATACGCACACGAATCCAGTCGTTCATGCTGCCGCCCCGGCGCCACTTTCCTCGGCCAGAAGCTTGTCGAGCACCCACAACATCTGCGCCGGTCCGGCATCGTGGACGATGTCGATTTCCGGCGCGCCGGGATATTCAAGCTGACGCTGGCGCTGCCCCTCAAGGATACGCTTGTCTTCGAGAAAGGCCTCGTAGTTGGTGCGGTACATCAGGTCGACTACACCAGGGAACTCGGTTTCTTTGCTGGTCCCCCAGGAGAAATAATAGTCGAGGGAGTTCTCGTCGCGCGGCGTAACAGCCTGGGACGTGTACGTGTCGAGCAAGACCTTGCCTCTGGCATCGCCCGATGTTTCGCCGTCTGCCTGATGGATGCGGAAGTTGAGAATAAAATTGCACGGCACGCTGAGGCGGACATGAACCTGAATGTCGAAGCGAGCGTCTGCGGGAAACAGATGCTTCGCGAATCTGGGTGCGGGGATATTCCGCACGACATATTTTGTCTCGATCCCGCGCGGGTTTCGGCTGTGGCGCGGCCTGATGTATCCCCACCGGTCCGTCCCGCCGAAGGTCTCGTCATGAACCCATGAGATATGGCTCAAGTCTGCCAGATTGGCGATTTCCTGACGATAGTTGGTGTCGATCCGAATACTATTTGTCCGCAGGGTCAGGGTCGGATCATGGGGATCATAAGCGTCGCAGATCAGCGTCCGGTCGGCGGACGCCGGGTCTCCCATCCAGACCCAGATCCAGCCGTCCTTCTCACATACGGCATAAGTAGGCACATCGGCACCGGGCGGGATCTTGTCCATTCCCGGCACATGACGGCACGCGCCATCCGGCCCGAACAGCATGCCGTGATACATGCAACGAACGGCGTCACCCTCTTTTCTTCCGAGCGAGAGAGGAGCGGAGCGATGGGGACATCTGTCCTCCATCGCCACCAGCCCGCCTTCCGCCGTGCGGTATAGCAGCAAGCTTTCACCCGCGATCCGCCGGGCGACGAGATCCTTCTGACCGAGGCCGACATCATCCCGCCACCCGGCGCAGTACCATGCATTTTTAAGGAAAGCCTCGGC
The DNA here is from genome assembly GCF_004122115.1 of Sphingobium fluviale. GTDB lineage: Bacteria > Pseudomonadota > Alphaproteobacteria > Sphingomonadales > Sphingomonadaceae > Sphingobium > Sphingobium fluviale. The sequence goes on along the minus strand of NZ_SBKP01000002.1, from coordinate 303,887 downwards.
CATCGTCAGAACTCCACGCCGAGACGCGCGTACCATTCGACCGGGCGATTGTAGGTGCCGAAGATGACACCGGCCGCCTGCACGTTTCCGGTTACATAATAGCGATCGTTGGTCAGGTTGGTCCCGCCCACGGTGGCGGTCCAGTTGCCAGAAGCCGCTTTGTAACTGAGGCTGGCGTTGAGCGTGTCGCTGGCCGGACGGCGCAGCAGATAGGCACGCTCCGTATCGTTCCAGACGCTGCTCGTCCGGGTGTAGTCCACCAGAGCAATCAGCGATCCGCCGCCGGGCAGCTTATATTCATAGCGCGGGCTGACGTTGAACTTAAGCTTGGGCGTCTTGGGCAACGGCGCGCCCACATAGACACCGGCTTGTATCGGGTTCGGTGCGACCGCAGCCCCGACCAGCACGTCGGTGTAATACGCGTCCGTATAGCCGACGGAACTGTTTACGGTCAGGCCGGGAATGGGAGCGGCGACGACCTCCACTTCAAACCCCTTGATCCGCGCATCTCCGGCATTTTGAATGGTAGGCGAAATGCCAAGCTGGAAGTTCAGCTGAATATCCCGGTACTTGGTTGTGAATGCCGCTGCGTTGATCTGAAGCCGGCGGTCAAACAATTGCGACTTTACGCCGACTTCGAAACTTTCGGCTTTTTCCGGATTGAATTTTGGCGCGAAGTTGAGCGGTGCAGACAGTCGTGTCGTCCATCCGCCGGTCTTATAGCCCTTGGACCAGGACCCATAGACCATCACGTCGCGGGTGGGATGCAGCTGCACACCGAGTTTCGGCGCGAAGTTGGTGAATTTACGTTTCTGCCGTTGATCCACGAAAAAGCGCAGCGGCTGGTTGGGATCCGGGAAACCCAGCGTGCTGCTGCACGGATCGCCGTAGGTCGTGCATCCCGAAATCTTGTAATAAAAGCCGTTGAGATCGGTCTGTCCGCCAAGGAACGACTTGTTTTCTTCGGTGTAACGGCCGCCGAGCGTGAACGAGATCAGGTCGTTAAGTTCGAAATCAGCCTGTCCGAAAAAGGCAAAATTCTTGGTCTTGAGATCGTTCGGCCCGAAGATTTCGAATATGCCCTGATCGAACGTAACATAGTCATTGAGCTTGCTGTGCTCCTTGAAATAATATCCCCCGATCACGAACTTCAGTCGGTCGTTCAGCAATTGTCCGGTCAGTTGCAGTTCCTGGCTGAACTGCCAGTTCGTCAGCCCGAACGAGAATTCCAGCAGCCGAACAGGCGAGCCGTCTGCATCCAAACCCGTCCCCCAATCGAGATCGCGATATCCGGTGATCGATTTCAACGCAAAATTGTCGTTTAGTTTGTAATCCAGCGTTGTGGCTATGCCCCAGGCGGTCATGCGCGAGAAGTTGATCCCGGTCGCGTAGCTTGTGTCCTTGCTCGGTGGAATGAACCGGTCGTCGTAGGTAAGGCGGTCATTAGTCGGGTCGCCATCGACATTGACACCGGCGATCGAACCGATGAGCTCTGACGGATTGAGCGGCGTGCCGCGCGAGGCGCACAGGTTGCCAAGGCCAATCGTACTTAGAACAGCGGAAGGCGTGTTAATGCATGTGTTATACAGGAACCCAAGTGTAGAGGGATCACTGGCGGTGGTTTTTGCAATGGTGTTGGCAGTACCCTGCTGATCCTCGTGCAGATAATCGCCCGTCAGGCGTATGGTCAGCCTATCGGTCGGGGTCCAATAGGCCTTGCCGCGCAATGACCACTGGCTCTGCCCGCCTTCATGGGAAGAGCGGTCAATACCGTTCGAGCGGAATGCCAGGTCGGGATCGTTGATGTAATTGTTCGCGCCAGGAAAGGGTATACGCTTCAGATAGCCATCCCGGTTGCGTGACGAACCTGTTAACGCCAGAGCGAGATTGTCGCTGACAGGCAAGTCGACGCTGGCATTGATATCAAGGCGGTTATACCGTCCGGTCGTCACGTCTCCGCGGAACGAGAATTCCTTGCCGGGGTCGCGCGTAACGATCGAAATCGCACCTCCGATCGTGTTTCGGCCGAAGAGCGTGCCCTGCGGACCCTTCAGCACCTCGATGCGCTGTACGTCGGGCAGATCCAGGTTGGCGCCGACGGTACGTGCCAGATAGACTCCGTCGAGGTAGACGCCCACACCCGGATCGAAGTTGGCTGCGAAGTCACTTTGGCCAATCCCGCGGACATAGGCAGAAAGGACGGACGACGAACCAGAGAAGGGAGAACCCGCGTCGAGCGTCACGTTAGGAGAGATATTCGAAAGGCTGGATACGTTCGCGACGGCGCGCTCTTTGAGGGAGTCACCGGCAAAAGCCGAGATGGCAATCGGTACGTCCTGGACATTCTGCGCGCGCTTTTGCGCCGTCACAACGATTTCTTCGATACCGAAAGACTGCGCCGTTTCTCCTTGTGGCGCTTCCGCCTGCATCTGGGCATGTGCCGAAGGCACTGCGGTAAACGCCAGCGTCGATGAAGTGATGAGCAGTAGCCCTGATTTCATTATCCCTCTCCTCGGTTATTTTTTTGCACTTTGGCACCATCCGCTGAGCAAGCTCTGTGCCAATTTCGAAAACACTATAAATATCAGTTATTTAATACACACCGCGATGTAGCGCCTTGCTGAAAATTCATGTGATTGTTTGAAATCAAACGGTCGGCTATAGTGTCATCGATCAAAATCGAACACAGGGAGTACCGCGGCTATGGCTAGGCAAAACAGTGGCGCGCGCGCCCATAAGGCTGAGCAGCACCGCCGCAGCCTAGCTGAAGTCTTTCAGGTACATGGTGAACCCTCACTGGATGACCTGTACGAAACCTTCCGCTTCGAACCCGACAAGGCCGAAATTCACCTAAACGGTCGCAGGATGGTGCTGACCGATAACCTCGGTCTAGCGATCATGCGCCGTGAGATGGTGTCCGCCTTGGGCTACGAACGGGCACGGGGCGTAATGTCCCGCATCGGCTACAGCGTCGGCGCGGCCGATGCCGAACTGGCGCTGGAGCTGCGAAAGGATGACAGCCTGTTCGACATCTTTACCGTTGGTCCCCAGCTTCATGCCTTGAAAGGATCGGTCAAGGTCGAACCACTGGTTTTTGAAGCGGACCGCCGAACAGGCCGGTTTTACAGCGAATATATCTGGCACAACTCTGCCGAGTGCCATGCGCATGTCCATGAAATGGGCTTGGGCCCTCACCCCGGCGGTTGGCAGCAGGTGGGCTATGCGTCCGGGTACACGTCTGCGTTTTTTGGTCGCCCGATGATCTTTCGTGAAATGCAATGTGTGGCAATGGGGCACGAGCGCTGCTTCCTCATCGGCAAACCCGCCGAAGAATGGGACGATGCGGAAGCTGAACTCAAATGGTTTCGTGCGGAAGGTTATAGTCGGCGGCCGGTCAATGCGGCGTCCGACCAAATTCCGCCGGACGAAGATCTGTTGATCGGAAGCCGTTCGATGGTGGGCGCTTCATCAGGCTTCAATGTCGTGCTCCATCTGGTTGACAAGGTGGCGCAGACAGACGCACCCGTCCTTTTCCTGGGCGAGAGCGGGGTCGGCAAGGAAGTGTTCGCGCGCGAGCTGCATAAGCGCAGCCGCAGGGCAGCAGAACCGATGGTGGCCGTAAATTGTGCGGCCATTCCTGAAACGCTAATTGAATCCGAGTTGTTCGGTGTCGAGAAGGGGGCATTCACCGGTGCCCACTCTTCGCGGCCCGGTCGGTTTGAACGCGCTCAGGGAGGCACGCTTTTCCTCGACGAAATCGGCACTCTTTCCTTCGCTGCGCAAGGCAAGTTGCTGCGCGTACTTCAAGAATCGGAATTCGAGCGGGTCGGCGGCGGGCGCACGATCGCTGCGGACGTAAGGTTGATTGCCGCAACCAATGCAGACCTCTGGGCGGAAGTAGAGAAGGGTGCGTTCCGAGCCGATCTCTTCCATCGCCTCAACACCTTTCCGATCCATATTCCGCCATTGAGGGAGCGACGAGCCGACATTCCTTTGCTGGCCAATCATTTCCTGCAAAAACTCTCGGCGCGGCATCGAAAGTCGGGACTAGGATTCGACGAGGACGTGGTCCGTTACCTCCATGACTATCACTGGCCGGGCAACATCCGGGAAATGGAAAACCTCATCGAGCGTGGTATTATTCTAGCGAATGACAACGAGCTGGTTGGCATCCATCATCTGACTATGAGCGCGAACTCGTTGATGCGTGCAACGAACGAGCTCAACGAAGCGCAAGATCCCTTTTGGACATTTCTTATGACGCAGGTCAGGCGAGGCCCGGAAGAGGATTTTGGCGCCAAAATGCTGAATACTGGCCTTTCGCATGAGGACTTGCTGGAAAGTCTGGTTACCGCAGCTCTAAAGAGCTGTGGAGGAAATGTAACAAAAGCCGCCCAAACGATTGGGATGAGCAGATCTCAACTCAATTATTGGCTGAGGAAGAAACAGACTTAGTTTTGCGAGATTGATCATGGGATGGCTGCCATTGGACGATGGTGTGTATAGCGCCCTAAAAATGTTATTATTAGCGTTCCGCCATGACCGGGGGCCATTGAAACACAGCTCGCCCAAGTTACCGGTGCTTACCCGGTACGTACATGGAGGGTTCTCATGGCGTCAAAAAGGATCACCACCCGCGCGGTGGATACGATAGAGGCGCAGCACCGCGATGTGTTTCTGTGGGATGACCATTTAGCCGGATTTGGCGTTCGCGTGACGCCGAAAGGAGCTAAATCCCATATCTATCAGAATCGTCTGGGAGGCCGAGGATCGGCGTGCCGACGATACACCATCGGACGACACCTGATTTCACCCGCTACGTTCACCCCCGCGTCGAACCCGAAATGCCTTCATTCTGAAGAGGGATTTGCCCGGCATCGCGACCCCTGCAGGTGGCGCGACGGCAGCCGAAGCACTGGCACCGGGCGATCATGTCCGCCTGGAAGTCCAAGGCAGGGGCCTTGTCGAGTTCATGGTGAGCAGAACTGACTATGTCGGTGAAGCATCTCCAGCCCTTGGCCGATCAGCTGGTTTCCGGTCGCAGACCCGCTGATTAATCGTGTAACGGACACGAGAATGTCTAACGCCGCAGAAAAGCTGGAAAGTCCAGGTCACAAAAATGGTCACAGCTCGCAGCGCCCGAGGCTCAAGCTTGTTGCCGGCCTCGGCGTAAGTGACTGATAATACGGTAAGAAAATGGTGGACGCACTAGGGCTCGAACCTAGGACCCGCTGATTAAGAGTCAGCTGCTCTACCAACTGAGCTATGCGTCCGTATGCGGCGTAAAGGCCTGCACTTCGGCGGTGGTATGCTGCCGAGGCGGGGCCGGTAGCATGGGAGGCGACGCATTGCAAACGGGAAATAGCGCATATCTCCAAATTCCCATCGCCGATGCCCCGCCCCACAGACAAGGGGGCGAAGCAGACAGCGCGCGCCCTATGCTGGCTGGCCGCGCGCATCGAAATGCGTTGATAAACCCACCCTGCTCGCTCTATGCGCGCGCGATGACTATTCCCTCACGGCGCACCTTCGCCATCATCTCTCACCCCGATGCGGGCAAGACCACGCTCACCGAAAAGCTTCTTCTGGAGGGCGGAGCGATCCATCTTGCAGGCGAGGTGAAGGCGCGCGGGGCAAACCGGCGTGCGCGATCTGACTGGATGAAGATTGAGCAGCAGCGCGGCATCTCAGTCACGTCCTCGGTGATGACCTTCGAGCGCGGCGGCATTGTGTTCAACCTGCTCGATACGCCGGGCCACGAGGATTTCTCGGAGGATACCTACCGCACACTCACGGCGGTGGACAGCGCGGTTATGGTAATAGACGCGGCCAAGGGCATAGAGCCGCAGACACGCAAGCTGTTCGAGGTGTGCCGCCTGCGCAACGTGCCGATCGTCACCTTCGTCAACAAGGTGGACCGCGAGGGGCGCGATCCGTTCGATCTGCTCGACGAGGTTGCGGACGCGCTCGCGCTCGATGTCTGCCCGATGAGCTGGCCGGTCGGCATGGGCGGCCAGTTCGAAGGCATTTTCGATTTCGCGAGCGGCACGCTGCGCCAGCCGACGGGGGCATCGAAAGAGTTTGAAGGCAAGGCGGCGACATTTTCCGGGCTGGAGGATGCGGGGCTGGCAGGGGCGCTCTCCGCCGATGGCCTCGCCAGACTGCGCGAGGAAGGCGAGCTGGCGCAGGGGGGCTATACCAGCTTCGATCTCGCCGCCTATCGCCATGGTGATCTGACGCCCGTCTATTTCGGCTCCGCGCTCAAACTCTTTGGCGTTACGGAACTGCTCGATGCCCTCTCGGCCTACGCCCCGCCCCCGCGCGAACAGCCCGCCGAGCCGGAAGCGATCTCGCCGGAGCGCCCGGACGTGACCGGCTTCATCTTCAAGGTGCAGGCGAACATGGACCCGCAGCACCGGGATCGCATCGCTTTCATGAGGCTGTGCTCGGGCAGGTTCAAGCGCGGCATGAAGCTCACCCCATCGGGCAGTGGCAAGCCGATGGCGGTGCACTCCCCTATCCTCTTCTTCGCGCAGGACCGGGAACTGGCGGACGAGGCCTATCCGGGCGACATCATCGGCATCCCCAATCACGGCACACTGCGCGTGGGGGATACGCTCAGCGAAAAGGCGGATGTCCGCATCACCGGCCTACCCAATTTCGCGCCGGAAATATTACGCCGCGTTGCCTTGAAAGACCCCACCAAGACCAAGCAACTGAGGAAAGCGCTCGATGACCTCAGCGAAGAGGGCGTGATCCAGGTCTTCTATCCGGAAATCGGCAGCCAGTGGATCGTCGGTGTTGTCGGGCAACTCCAGCTTGAAGTGCTGATCTCGCGGCTGGAGGCGGAGTATAAGGTCGAGGCGGTGCTCGAAGCCTCGCCCTATGACACCGCACGCTGGCTTTCCGGCAGTGACGCGGCGCTCAAGGGCTTTACCGACATCAACCGCTCCAGCCTCGCGAAAGACCGCGACGGCAACCCGGTATTCCTCGCGAAATCGGCGTGGGATGTCGGCTATCAGCAGGAGCGCAACCCTGAGGTGAAGTTCAGCGCCACCAAGGAGCGATAGGCGGGGCACGCCATCCTCGCTCTTGACCCAGATCATTGCGCGGCGTCAGCACCTTTCTACCCTCGCGGCAGGAAGGAGAACGAATATGTTCAAGACCAATGTCGGGGGTATAGACCGCGTACTGCGGATCATTCTGGGGGTGGTGCTGATTGCGCTGGCTGTCAGCGGCAAGCTGGTGCCGTGGGGGTGGATCGGCGTGGTGCCGCTGCTTACCGGGCTGTTTGGCACCTGCCCGCTCTACAGCCTGATCGGCCTGAGCACCTGCCCGTTGAAGAAATAGGCTATTTTTCCGAAACGTTGCGCCCCCCGCCGCGCACAATGCGGACCAGCGCCACCGCCGCGACGCAGGCCCAGATGCCGTTCAGCGTCATCGTGGCCCAAGTGCTGTGCGCAGCCGTATAAAGGACGAAGGAGCAAGCGCCAACGAGGTTCAGGAGCTGATAGCGCCAGTCCTGCCGGTTAAGCCAGCCATTGGAGTTGGCGACATAGGCGCTGAGGATAAGGCTGGCACCACCCCAGCCTATCGCCTCGATCAGAACTGACATTGCGCCCCCTTCAACGCTGGTGGTTGCGGATGATCCTGAACAGTGCATAGGCACCCACGCCCGCCCAGACAATATTGAGGGCCATCGACGGGATCGCACCATGCGCCCAGGTATTGATGACGAACCCCGCCGCACCGATCATGTTGAGGATATGGAAGGACGCGGACTGGCTGGTGAGCCTGCCCGTGGAAAGCAGCACATAGGCCGTGAAAACGCAGATCGCGCCGATCCAGCCCGCAGCTTCTATAAAAATGGCTGTCATGCACCCTCTCCATGAAAATGGCGGGGGAAGCCAAGCCTCGCCCCGCCACTTGCATCAGTCATAACGCCTTACTGGCTTATGAAGCCAGTTTGCGCAGCACATAGTGCAGGATGCCGCCGTTGCGGAAATATTCCACCTCGTTCGCCGTATCGATGCGGCACAGCGCGGTAAAGGTGAAGACGCTGCCGTCTTTGCGCGTCACGACGACAGTAACGTCCTGCCGCGGCTGAAGATCGGCCACGCCGGTGATCGTGAACGTGTCGTCGCCGGTAAGGCCAAGGCTCTCGCGCGTCTCGCCGTTCTTGAACTGCAGCGGCAAAACGCCCATGCCGACGAGGTTGGAGCGGTGGATGCGCTCGAAGCTCTCCACGATCACCGCGCGCACGCCGAGCAGGTTGGTGCCCTTCGCCGCCCAGTCACGGCTGGAGCCGGTGCCATATTCCTTGCCCGCAACGACGACCATCGGCGTACCGTCAGCCTTGTGCTTCATCGCCACGTCATAAATGGGCGCGACCTCATCGCCATAGCGGCTCATGCCGCCTTCGATGCCGGGCACCATCTCGTTCTTGATACGGATATTGGCGAAGGTGCCGCGCATCATCACTTCATGATGGCCGCGCCGCGCGCCATAGCTGTTGAAATCTGCCTTGCTGACCTGATGCTCCATCAGCCACTTGCCGGCGGGGCTGTCGGCCTTGATGTTGCCGGCAGGCGAGATGTGGTCGGTGGTGATCGAATCGCCCAGAATCGCGAGCGGCTTGGCGCCGACGATGTCCTGCACCGGGGCGGGTGTCATGCTCATACCCTCGAAATAGGGCGGGTTCGCGACATAGGTGGAGCCAGCGCGCCACTGGTATGTTTCCGAGCCGGTGACGTTGATCGCCTGCCAATGCGCATCGCCCTTGTAGACATCGGCATAGCGCGCCTGGAACATCGCGCGGTCCATGCAGCCCGCCATCGTCGAATAGACCTCGTCGTTGGTCGGCCAGATGTCCTTGAGGTACACGTCCTGCCCATCCTTGCCCTGCCCGATCGGCGTCGTGGTGAAATCCTCGATCACCGTGCCCTTGAGCGCGTAGGCGACGACCAGCGGCGGGCTGGCGAGGAAGTTCGCGCGCACATCCGGCGAAACGCGGCCCTCGAAGTTGCGGTTGCCGGAGATCACGGCGGCGGCGACGAGGCCATTGTCGTTGATCGCCTTGCTGATCGGGTCCGCCAGCGGACCGGAGTTGCCGATGCAGGTGGTGCAGCCATAGCCGACGAGGTTGAAGCCGACATTGTCGAGGTGGGTCTGAAGGCCCGCCTTGTTCAGATAGTCGGTGACGACTTGGCTACCGGGCGCCAGCGAAGTCTTGACCCAGGGCTTGGGCTTGAGGCCCAGCTCGTCCGCTTTCTTGGCGACCAGCCCTGCGGCGACCAGCACACCGGGGTTCGACGTGTTGGTGCAGCTCGTGATCGCGGCAATCATCACGTCGCCGTCGCCGATGGTGAAGTCCTTGCCGTCGACCGGCACACGCGCGTTGGCCTTCTTGTATGTCTCGGCCATGTCCTTGGCGAACACGTCGTCCACTTCCGTCAGGTCCACCCGGTCCTGCGGGCGCTTCGGCCCGGCGAGCGAGGGCACCACGGTGCCGAGGTCCAGCTCCAGCGTGGAGGAGAAGATCGGCTCGATGGCCGGGTCGATCCAGAAGCCCTGCTCCTTGGCATAGGCCTCGACCAAAGCGATCTGGTCTTCCTCGCGGCCGGTGAGGCGCAGATAGTCCAGCGTCTTGTCGTCAATGCCGAAGAAGCCGCAGGTCGCGCCATATTCCGGCGCCATGTTGGCGAGGGTCGCGCGGTCTGCCAGCGTCAGGGCGGCAAGGCCGGGGCCAAAATATTCGACGAAGCGGCCCACCACGCCATGCTTGCGCAGCATGTTGGTGCAGGTCAGCACCAGGTCGGTCGCGGTGACGCCTTCCTTGAGGCTGCCGGTCAGCTTGAAGCCGACGACTTCGGGGATGAGCATGGATACGGGCTGGCCAAGCATAGCCGCTTCCGCCTCGATGCCGCCCACGCCCCAGCCGAGCACGCCGAGGCCGTTCACCATGGTGGTGTGGCTGTCCGTGCCGACGCAGGTATCGGGATAGGCGACGATCTCGCCGCTGGCGTCCGCGCTCGTCCACACCGTCTGCGCGATATTTTCAAGGTTCACCTGATGGCAGATGCCGGTGCCTGGCGGCACGGCATAGAAATTGGCGAGCGACTTCGAGCCCCATTTCAGGAAGTCATAGCGCTCCATGTTGCGCTGATATTCGATCTCGACATTCTGCTCGAACGCCTTGGGGTGGCCGAACTCATCGACCATCACCGAGTGGTCGATCACGAGGTTGACCGGCACCAGCGGGTTGATCTTGCTGGTGTCGCCGCCGAGCTTTGCGATCGCATCGCGCATGGCGGCGAGGTCCACCACGCAGGGCACGCCGGTGAAGTCCTGCAACAGCACGCGCGCGGGGCGATACTGGATCTCGTTCGATGATTCGCTGGGGTTCTTCTGCCAGTCAACCACCGCCTGAATATCGGAAGTAGACACAGTAAAGCCGCCGTCCTCAAAGCGCAGCAGGTTTTCGAGCAGGACTTTCATGCTGAAGGGCAGGCGCGAAACGTCGCCCAGCTTTTCCGCCGCTTTCTTGAGCGAATAGATAGCGTAGTTCTTGCCGCCGACGCTGAGCGTCTGGCGCGTGCCCAAAGAGTCCTGTCCGATTGCTGTCATTGCGCGTTGCTCCCTCGCAAAAGTGCCTGGGCCGGGCCGGATGGGGAGGATGAGTGAGGCAGTCGCGGCCAAGGGGTTCAGGCAATGTTGCAGTACCCCCGGCTCGCCCATGCGCCCCGCCCATCAACCGGCGGTCAAAGCAGGTTAACCTGATGCTGCAGCGCGATAGCGGATAAAGGCCAAAAGTCAACGCGCGGCGGGCATTTACCCACTATAGTCGGATATATAATCGCACGGTACAGCCCAGGCGCAACCGGCATGAAAAAGTCGGGCCGCCCATTCGAGCGGCCCGACCCCGTGCAGGCTCTTGTGCCCGGCCTTCGACCGAGCGAAACTAGCTGATATAATGGGCCGTCGTGCGGGCGGCGATGTCCTCGGCCGTGACACCGGGCGCCATCTCGATCAGCCTGAACGGGCTGTTGTGATCGGGCCGCGCGAACACCGCAAGATCGGTGATCACCATATCCACCACATTCTTGCCGGTAAGCGGCAGGGTGCAGGCCGGAATGAACTTGGGGCTGCCGTCCTTGGCGCAATGCTCCATCACCACGATGATCTTCTTGACGCCCGCAACGAGATCCATCGCCCCGCCCATGCCCTTGATCATCTTGCCGGGGATCATCCAGTTGGCGATGTCTCCCGTTTCGGAAATCTCCATCGCACCCAGCACGGTGAGGTCAATGTGCCCACCACGGATCATCGCGAAGCTCTGCGCGCTGTCGAAATAGGCGGAGTGGGGCAATTCACTGATCGTCTGCTTGCCGGCGTTGATGAGGTCCGCGTCTTCTTCGCCCTCAAAGGGGAACGGGCCGATGCCCAGCATGCCGTTTTCCGATTGCAGCGTCACCGTCATGCCTTCGGGCACATGGTTCGCCACCAGTGTCGGGATGCCGATGCCGAGGTTGACGTAAAAGCCGTCCTGCAGCTCCTGCGCCGCGCGGGCGGCCATCTGGTCGCGGGTCCAGCCCTTGGCGATGCCATCATGCGTCGTCATGTTAAGCGGCCTCCCTGCTACGCGTGGTGCGGAACTCGATCTTCTTGTCATAGGGCGCGCCGACAATCATGCGCTGCACATAGACACCGGGCAGGTGGATGCTGTCTGGGTCGAGGCTGCCAGCCGGCACGATTTCCTCCACCTCCACCACGCAGACCTTGCCGCAAGTGGCGGCAGGCACGTTGAAATTGCGCGCTGTCTTGCGGAACACGACGTTGCCGGTCTCGTCCGCCTTCCAGGCCTTTACCAGCGCGAGATCGGCGACGATGCCGCGCTCCAATATATAATCCTGGTCATCGAAATTCTTCACTTCCTTGCCCTCGGCAACGAGCGTGCCGACGCCGGTCTTGGTGTAGAAGCCAGGGATGCCCGCGCCGCCCGCGCGCATCCGCTCTGCCAGCGTGCCCTGCGGGCAGAACTCCACCTCCAGCTCGCCAGCCAGATATTGCCGCTCAAACTCCTTGTTCTCGCCGACATAGGAGGAGATCATCTTCCTGACCTGCTTGGTGCGCAGCAGCTTGCCGATGCCCTCGTTGTCGATCCCCGCATTGTTGGAGACGAAGGTGAGGCCGGTCACGCCGCTCTCGCGCACCGCATCGAGCAGGCGTTCAGGCAAGCCACACAGGCCAAAGCCTCCGCTGGCGATCAGAATATCGTTCTTCAGCAGCCCATCGAGCGCCGCTGTGGCATTAGGATAGAGTTTTTTCGACATTGCCGTCCTTCCGGTCATGCGAGAAGGGGACCAGATATCGGCCCACACTCATCATTACCAATGATTTATTTTTTGTGATAATCATAATTGATGTCTATCACTCGTATCGCATTTTATCACATCGAGACGGTATTGTGGATAGCGCGCCTAGGCACGTTCGGCGCAGCGGCTGAGCGCCTGAAGACCACCCAGCCTGCCATATCGGCCCGTGTAAAAGAGTTGGAGCATCATCTTGGCACCCGGCTGTTCCGTCGCGAGGGGCGAAGCATGACCCTCACGCCGGCAGGAAGGCAGCTGGTGAGGGAAAGCGAACCGCTGATGGCCCGCTTCATGGGCATATTTCAGACCACCGGGGAAGGGACCGAGGCCCATGGTATCGTACGGATCGGCGCGGGGGAGATAGCGGCCGCAAGCTGCCTGCCCGGCTTTGTGGCGGGCCTTCAGCGAGATTTTCCCAACGTCTCGCTTGAGATTGAAATCGCACTCACCGCAGACCTCATCCAGCAAATACTTAGCGGCAAGACCGACCTTGTCTTCGGTGCCGGGCGTATAGCCCACCCCGCCCTCAAGACCCGATCCATTGGCACGGTTGATCTCCAGCTGCTCGCTAGCCCCGCAAGTGTCGCTGCAATGAAAGTGGGGGCGGGCAAGGATCACTTCCCGATCTGGTCTTTGTCCAGCCACTCGCCGCTCTACCAGATCATGAAAAACGCCATTTCCGCCTCTGGCATGGCCACACGCTCCGTTAACCTGTGCAATAACGCGCGGATGATGATCGATATCGTGATCGCGGGCAATGGAATCGGCATATTTCCGCACTCTATGGTGCAACGACAACTCGAAGATGGCATGTTGGTGCAGGTTCCAGGCGCAACGGATATAGCGCCCGTTGAATTTCAGGTAGCGATCCGCGCTGGCGAAACCGATCCCTTGATCATGGATATATTCGAGCGCGCCAGCCAACTTGACATCAGAGCGCCTCACGCAGCTTGAGCGCGACAGACGGGCCGCCTCAATTAAGGCGACCCGTATCACGATAAGCACAGAATTCTGTTACAAACTGAATACAATTACAGCTTGTTTCCCAGCGCACCTTTTACACCACCGATAGCCTTCTGAGCCTTGCCCTTAATTTCCTGGGCAGCGCCTTGGTCGCGCGTGGCGGGGTTGCTGCTCTGCTGCTTCACCTTGCCTATGGCCTCATTGGCAACGCCTTTGGCCTTATCGATAAATTCACCCATCGTTCTGCTCCTTACGCTTGAGAACGATAGAAAAAATGTCTGGCGTGGGTTTATGGTTCCCTGCGTTGCGACCAAGCGCCGCACAGTGCGACGAACAGCGTCAGATCAAGCCTGCCAGCGGGCTGGACGGGTCCGCATACATGCGCTTGCCCATGCGCCCGGCAAGATACGCCATGCGCCCGGCCTCGACACCCGCCTTCATGGCGCGGGCCATCAGCACAGGGTCTTTCGCCTCGGCAATCGCGGTGTTCATCAGCACACCCGCGCAGCCCAGCTCCATCGCTACCGCCGCTTCGGACGCTGTGCCGACGCCCGCATCGACCAGCACCGGCAGCGATGTGCCCTCCACGATCAGCCGGATAGTCACCTTGTTCTGGATGCCAAGGCCGGAGCCGATCGGCGCGCCCAGTGGCATGATCGCGACCGCCCCGGCATCCTCCAGCCGCTTGGCGGCGATCGGATCGTCGACGCAATAGACCATCGGCTTGAAGCCCTCCTTGGCCAGCACCTCGGTCGCGCGCAGCGTCTCGACCATATCGGGATAGAGCGTGCGGGCCTCGCCCAGCACCTCAAGCTTCACCAGCTCCCATCCGCCCGCCTCGCGCGCCAGCCTCAAGGTGCGGATCGCCTCCTCTCCGGTGAAGCAGCCCGCCGTGTTGGGCAGATAGGTGATCTTCTTCGGGTCGATATAGTCCGTCAACATCGGCGCATTGGGATCAGACACATTGACGCGCCGCACCGCCACGGTGACGATCTCCGCGCCGGATGCCGCCACAGCCGCCGCATTCTGCTCGAAGCTCTTGTACTTGCCGGTGCCGACGATCAGGCGAGAGCGGAAAGTCTTGCCCGCGACGCTCCAGCTATCCTCCGCCACCGACGCCGCATGATCGCCCCCGCCGACGAAGTGCACGATCTCCAGCTCGTCGCCATCCTCGACCATGACCTGCGCCAGCGTCGATCGTGGCACGACCGCGAGGTTGCGCTCGACCGCGATCTTTTCCGGCACGAACCCCAGTTCACTCGCCAGCGCGGCAAGGCTCAGCCCTTCGCGCATCCGGCGATGCTCGCCATTGATCCGGATCGAAATAGTGCCGTCGACGCTCAACCCTAGACCTTCCGTAAAAACAGCCATATTGAGAGCTGGCATATAGGGATGCTTGACGGTGCACCGCAACCGCTCAATCGCCGCCACAGGGGAAAAACATGGCCGAAGACCGGACGATATGGGTGCTGAATGGGCCCAACCTCAATCTGCTGGGCAGCCGGGAGCCGGAAATCTACGGCTATGACACGCTGGATGACATCGCCGAGCGGATGAACGATGTCGCCGCGCGTGCGCATGTCGGGCTGGAATTCCGCCAGTCCAACCATGAAGGGCATCTGATCGACTGGCTCCACGAGGCGGCGGAAAGCGGGGCGCATGCCGTGATCCTCAACCCCGGCGGATTGACGCATACATCGGTCGCGCTGCTCGATGCGGTCCGCAGCATCACCGTGCCTGTGATCGAGGTTCACCTTTCCAACCCGCATGCGCGCGAGGAGTTTCGTCGCAAATCCTATGTCGGCATGGGCGCCAAAGGCACCATAGCGGGCTTTGGGCCGTTGTCTTACATGCTGGCTCTGGAAGCGGCGCTGGAGCTTTAACCGGTTGCGCTCTGCGCCAATCCGCAATAGGCGCAATCGTCAAATATCCTATTTAGAGGGCATATGAACGACAAGACTGACAAGGGCGCAATGCAGATCGACGTTAATCTGGTGCGTGAACTGGCGGACATGCTGGATTCGACCAACCTGACCGAGATCGAGGTGGAGGATGGCGACCGCAAGATCCGCGTCGCGCGCAAGGTTCAGGTGGCGTCAAGCGCACCTGTATACGCCGCCGCCCCCCAGCCCGCGCCCAGCCCCGCCGCTTCCCCTGTCGAAGCCGCGCCCGCCCCCGCCGCCTCATCTGGCAATGCCGTCAAATCCCCGATGGTCGGCACCGCCTATCTGTCCCCTGAGCCGGGCGCCGCGCCCTTCATCCATGTCGGCCATCAGGTGAAGGCAGGCGACACGCTGCTGATCGTCGAAGCGATGAAGGTGATGAACCAGATCCATGCCCCCGCCGCCGGAACGGTGAAGGCCATATTGGTCGAGGCTGGTCAGCCGGTCGAGTTCGATCAGCCGCTCGTCGTGATCGAGTAAAGGCGCAGCGATGGGCATAGAGAAACTGCTGATCGCCAATCGCGGCGAGATTGCGCTGCGCATCCACCGCGCCTGCCACGAGATGGGCATCAAGACAGTAGCGGTTCACTCCACGGCGGATGCGGACGCGATGCATGTGCGCCTTGCGGATGAAGCCATCTGCATCGGGCCGCCCGCCGCGCGGGATAGCTATCTCAACATCGCCAACATCATCTCTGCCGCCGAAATTTCGGGCGCGGACGCCATTCACCCCGGCTATGGCTTCCTCTCGGAGAACGCACAGTTCGCCGAAATCGTCGAGGCGCACGGCCTGATCTTCGTCGGGCCGAAGCCTGAGCATATCCGCATCATGGGCGACAAGGTGGAGGCGAAGCGCACGGCAGGCGCGCTCGGCCTGCCGCTCGTTCCCGGCTCGGACGGGGCGGTGAAAGACATTACCGAGGCGAAGCGGCTGGCGCTCGAAGTCGGCTATCCCGTGCTGATCAAGGCGGCCAGCGGCGGCGGCGGGCGCGGCATGAAGGTGGTGCAGAGCGAGGATCAGCTCGAAACCTCGATCAGTCAGGCAGGCAGCGAGGCCAAGGCGGCGTTCGGTGATGACACCGTCTATATGGAAAAATATCTCGGCAATCCGCGCCATATCGAGTTTCAGGTGTTTGGTGACGGCAACGGCAACGCCATCCATTTGGGCGAGCGAGACTGCTCGCTTCAGCGGCGCCACCAGAAAGTGCTGGAGGAAGCCCCCTCTCCCGTCATCTCCGCCGCCGACCGCGAGCGCATGGGCGGGATCGTCGCCAAGGCGATGGCCGACATGGGCTATCGCGGCGCGGGCACGATCGAATTCCTGTGGGAAAATGGCGAGTTCTACTTCATCGAGATGAACACCCGGCTTCAGGTGGAGCATCCCGTCACCGAGATGATCACCGGGGTCGATCTGGTGCGCGAGCAGATCCGCGTGGCGGAAGGGCGGCCGCTCTCGGTCGCGCAGGAAGATCTGCGCTTCACCGGCCACGCCATCGAGTGCCGCATCAACGCCGAAGACCCCCAGACCTTCGCGCCCTCGCCCGGCACCGTCACCAGCTATCATGTGCCCGGCGGCATGCATGTGCGCGTCGATAGCGGCCTCTATCAGGGCTATAAGGTGCCGCCTTATTACGACAGCATGATCGGCAAGCTGATCGTCTATGGCCGCACGCGCGAGGGCTGCATCATGCGCCTGAAGCGGGCACTGGAGGAATATGTGATCGAGGGGATGAAGACCACCATCCCGCTGCACCAGAAGCTGCTGCGCGATCCTGAATTCCAGAATGGCGATTATACGATCAAGTGGCTGGAAGAGTGGCTGGCGAAGGATAATTGATCCGAAACAGGCAGCTTCGCTGCGTTTCGGATGGCGGTGCCAGCCCGCTCCCCCTCCCGCAGCCGAGTCACGCGCCTCGGCAGCGCTCCCATAAGTTACCCTGTCGGGAGGTTGGGTGGGGGAGCGGGCCGGTGCCGAACCACAAAATGTCATCAAACCGTAATAATTGCGATGAATGGCGCAGCCATGAAACGCATCCTCGCCTCCGAACTGCTCGGCACCGCCCTGCTGGTGGCGACCGTCATTGGTTCCGGCATTATGGCAGACCGGCTCAGCGGCGGGAATGATGCGGTCGCGCTGCTCGGCAATACGGCAGCGACGGCGGCGGTGCTTTATGTGCTCATTTCCCTGCTCGGCCCGATCAGCGGCGCACAGTTCAACCCGGCGGTGACGCTGTTTCTTGAGCGCAGGCATAATCGTGGCGCGATGATCCTCGCTCAGGTGGCGGGCGGGGTGCTGGGCGCGATGCTGGCGCACGTGATGTTCGGGCTGGAGCCGGTGCAGCAGGGCATCAAGGTCCGCGCGACCCCCGGCGAGTGGCTGGGCGAGACGGTCGCCACCTTCGGCTTGCTGCTCACCATCCGTCTCGGCGCACGCTATCGGCCCGATTCTCTGCCCGCGCTGGTTGCGGCATGGATCACGGCGGGCTACTGGTTCACCAGCTCGACGAGCTTTGCCAACCCGGCGGTCACGCTGGCGCGCACGCTGACCGGCAGCTTCTCAGGCATCCGCCCGGTCGATGCGCCCGCGTTCATCCTGATGCAGCTGCTGGGCGCGGGCGCGGCGGTGGCTCTATCCGGCTGGCTCATGAAGGAAGACAAGGCATGAAGGCGACGATCTGGCATAATCCCAACTGCGGCACCTCGCGCAAGACGCTGGCGATCCTGGAGGAGACGCCGGGCGTTGACCTCACCGTGATCGAATATCTCAAGACCCCCTATACGCGCGACAAGCTGGTCCAGTTGTTCCGCGACGCGGGCGTCACCCCGGCACAGGCGATCCGCAAGATGGGCACGGACGCAGAGGAGCGCGGCCTGCCCGAAATGGCGGATGACGCCATCCTCGATGCCATGGCGGCGAACCCCGCATATGTGAACCGCCCGTTCGTGGAGACAGACAAGGGCGTGCGCTTCTGCCGCCCGCAGGATGTCGTGCGCGAGATTTTGTGACACCCGTTGTCACAGTCCGGTAACATTCGCCTGATCTAGCTCTTGCGGAACGCGCCATTCGCGCGTTAGCATCTGCAGCATGAGCAAGGGCGACGAATTGGCGACCATCGCGGTCTATTCCCTGAAGGGCGGCGTCGGCAAGACGACTTTCGCGGTCAATCTTGCCTGGGTGTCCGCAAAAAAGAGCGCGCGCCGCACATTGCTGTGGGATCTGGACCCTCAGGCCGCGGCCACATGGATGCTTTCGGCCAACGCCAAGGGGCGGGACGAGGCGCAGGCGATCTTCAGCAAGGATGTCGATGTCGAGTCGCTGATCCGCCCTTCGACGGTGGAAGGGATAGACCTGATCGCGGCGGATACCTCGCTGCGCGGGCTGGACCGGCTGTTTTTCGAGCTGGGCAAAAAGAAACGGCTGGCGAAGCTGATCGAAGGCCTGTCCAAGCGATACGACCGCATCATCCTCGATTGCCCGCCCGGCCTCACCGAAACGAGCGAGCAGGTGTTGCGCGCGGCGGACATCGTGATCGTGCCGGTCATCCCCTCGCCGCTGTCCCAGCGTGCGCTGGGCGAGGTGGCGCGGTATCTGGTGCAGCGCGGCGATGGCCATTCCCCGATCCTGCCGGTCTATTCGATGGTCGACCGCCGCCGCAGCCTGCATCGCACCGCTACGGAGGAAAACCCGGCATGGCCCGCCGTGCCGATGGCAAGCGCGGTCGAGCAGATGGCCGCGCGCCGCAAACCAATCGGCGAGTTCGCGCCTGCCAGCCCGGCGGCCAAGCAGTTTGCGTTCCTCTGGCAGGCGATCGAGCGGCGGCTGGCGAAGCGCTGAACCACGGTTAGCCGCTCACATATGCACGAAGGCGCGCAGCATCAGCGCAGCCATGCCGCACAGGCCCAACATCGTCACCACCCCTATACGCCAGACGAACAGCAGCACAAAGGCCAGCGCCGCCAGCGCAATCGCCGTAAGATTGGGGCTGTGCAGATCCGGCACGATGAAGCGCAGCTGGCCATAGTGGACCAGACCGACCCGCCAGAACAGCACATGCAGCGCAAACCACAGGGCGACATTGGCGATCACGCCGACCACCGCGGCCGTCAGCGCCGCCAGCCCGCCCTGTAGCCTCTTCGCATGCTCCAGCCGCTCGATCCACGGCGCAAATGTGAAGATCCACAGGAAGCAGGGCACGAACGTCACCCATGTCGTCACCAGCGCGCCCAGCATACCTGCCACCAGCGGCGAAAAGGGATCGGGCAGGCGATAGGCGCCGAGAAAGCCGACGAACTGCGTCACCATGATCAGCGGGCCGGGCGTGGTTTCGGCAAGGCCTAGCCCATCGGCCATCTCGCCGGGGCGCAGCCAGTGATAGGTCTGCACCGCCTCCTGCGCCATATAGGCGAGCACCGCATAGGCTCCGCCGAAGGTGACGACCGCCAGGCGCGAAAAGAAGGCGGCGATCTGCATCAGCACATGGTCTGGCCCAAGCATGATTGCAATGGCAACGAAAGGCAGCGCCCAGGCGCCGATCAGAAGCGCCGCGATCCGCATTGTGCCCGATATACGCGTCGGCGCCGACGCTACGCCGCCTTCAGACGCGACCTTGAGCGTCAGCCATTCGGGTCGCCACGCGGCGATGATCATGCCGATTGCGCCAGCGCCCAACACCACCACCGGAAAGGGCAGATTGAAAAAGAACACGGCAATGAAGGATGCCACGGCAAGCGTCTGCTTGAACGGGGTAGTGAGCGCCCGCCCCGCGATCCGCAGCACCGCCTGCACCACCAGCGCCAGCACCGCCGCCTTGATGCCAAGGAACAGCGCCGTGAACCATGTCACCCCTGCCGCCAATACATAGATGATCGACAACGCCAGCATGACGGCTGCGCCCGGCAGCACGAACAGACTGCCCGCCGCCAGCCCCCCGCGCACCCCGTGCAGCCGCCAGCCGATCCAGGTCGCGAGTTGCTGTGCCTCTGGACCAGGCAGCAGATGGCAGAAGTTCAAGGCGCGCAGAAACTGATCCTCGTTGATCCACTGACGCTCGGCCACCAGCTCCTTGTGCATCAGCGCGATCTGCCCCGCCGGGCCGCCAAAGCTGACCAGCCCGATCCGCCCGAATACGCGAACTATATCTCTGAAAGATGGATTTTCCATGCGCTCCCCCCAGCCGAAACGGCCGTGATATGGCGCAACGCTTGGGCTGAAACGCCTGAGCGGGAGGTTGCCTCACCCCGCTGAGGCATGCATATCGGCTCGGCGCACTGATCGCAAGAGCAAGAATAGAGTTCAGAGCAGATGCGCCCTATGGCGGCGGGCTGCGGCATCGGGAGGGAGATTGCCTCGCGCCAGCGCACTTGCCGACGAGAAGGGCAGGTGTTGCACACAAAAATCCCCCTCAAGCACCGCCTGAGGGGGAATAATTGTTCGGGATGGGGCGATATGCCCCGCCCTTTTAGCCCTGAATCAGACTACGCCGCCGACCTGGGCCACGTCCACCTTCACGCCGGGGCCCATCGAGGAGCTCAATGCGATCTTGCGGACATATTTGCCCTTGGAGCCGCTCGGCTTCGCCTTGACGATGGCGTCGACGAACGCGTCGAAGTTCTTGCGCAGGTCGCCCTCGGCGAAGCTCGCCTTGCCGAGGCCAGCGTGGATGATCCCCGCCTTCTCGACACGGAACTCGATCTGGCCGCCCTTTGCCGCCTTCACCGCTTCGCCGACATTGGGGGTGACGGTGCCGAGCTTCGGGTTCGGCATCAGCCCCTTGGGGCCGAGCACCTTGCCGAGACGGCCGACGAGGCCCATCATGTCCGGCGTGGCGATCACGCGCTGGAAGTCGATATTGCCGGCCTGGATGCTTTCCAGCAGGTCTTCGGCGCCCACGATGTCCGCGCCTGCGGCAGTCGCCTCGGCGGCCTTGTCGTTGCGGGCGAACACCGCAACGCGCACGGTCTTGCCGGTGCCAGCGGGCAGCGTGACGACGCCGCGCACCATCTGGTCCGCGTGGCGCGGATCGACGCCGAGGTTGATCGCGACCTCGACGGTCTCGTCGAACTTCGCGGTCGCATTGCTCTTGATCAGCGCAATCGCCTCATCGACGCCATGCAGCTTGTCACGGTCGATGCTGGAGGCCAGTGCCTTTGCCTTCTTGCTGAGCTTTGCCATGTCCTTAGCCCTCCACCACAGTGAGGCCCATCGCGATAGCGGAGCCTTCAATGATCTTCGTTGCGGCCTCGATGTCGTTGGCATTGAGGTCGACCATCTTCGCCTGCGCGATTTCCGCGAGCTGGGCGCGGGTGATCTTTCCGGCGGAAACCTTGCCCGGTTCCTTCGACCCGGACTTGAGGTTCACGGCTTTCTTGATCAGGTAGGTGGCCGGCGGCTGCTTGGTGATGAAGGAAAAGCTGCGGTCGGCATAGACGGTGATGATCGTGGGCAGCGGGGTGCCCTTGTCCATCTTTTCCGTCTGCGCGTTGAACGCCTTGCAGAATTCCATGATGTTGACGCCGCGCTGGCCCAATGCCGGGCCGATCGGCGGCGAAGGATTGGCGGCGCCCGCGGGCACCTGGAGCTTGATATAGCCCGTAATCTTCTTAGCCATGTGTCACTCACTCTATAGATGGGCCGCCGCGCGCTTTGCGCGCCTTGGCCCGGTTCAAGTTTAGCGGTGATAACGGGGAACCTTGCGGCGCCCCTCCCGCGCTGGCACGCGCCTCGGAATCACGAGGCGCGGACCAGCAGCGCCTATAGCAGCTGGAACAGAAAAGAACAACCTTGGAATTCAGCCAAATTCTGTGCCGATGTTCACCAGCGCTGACTGCGGCTGATACAGCTTTTCAGCCTGTTGGTGAAGCGCCGCCCGGTCTCTTTGCGGTTCCGGTGCTCCGCCAGTCTTTTCACCCGCTGGTGATATTCCTCGCCATAGAGAACCGGATGAAACATAGCCGGTCCTCCGCTCTGCGTGAGGAAGCCCTCATAATCTGCCGCGCTGAAGCTCTTGTTATACTGAAAGAATTCGCCGTCGTAGAGGGTGTCGCCATATTCATTGATGTCGGCGATGCTAAGCCCGGCATGGTGCGCGGTCGTCGCGACGAATATCTCGTCGTTCGGCCATAATATTCTGCGCCACCATTGCCGGCTGTGCTCCTGCCGCTTGGCCTGCAGAGAATCAATCGCCCGACCAGACAACCGCGTGACTGGAAAAAAGCAGGAATATGGCTTGGCATCGCGGGCCAGCGCAAAGTTGTACCAATACCATTTGGGATCGGCGCTATTGAACAGCGCAGACAGAAAATCGACATCGACCCCGGCAAAACTCTCAAAAAATGCGTGGATGCGGGCAGGAGAAAACCGGACATCATGCTCAATAAGCCAGATATGGCTGTATTCCGGGTGCTGCCGTCGCGCCAGATAATAGACGTAATCGCCGCAGCGCCATGCGAAGTTGCCGGGACAATACAGCCCCATCTGGCATAATACATCGCGGTCTACACGGATGGCTCCGGTCTCTTCGCCTTCCGCAAGATAGCGCGAATCCAGTGCCGGAAAAACCGGCAAGCCGCTAGCCGCGCGCAACTCTGCTATGAAATGCGCAAGAGGCTCGCTCCACCGCGTTGCGCGAACAATAATCGCCGAATTCTGGATGGCTGCACAGCCATTAGAGTTCGACGCAGCGGTCACTTCGCCAGTTCGACATCCTCGAACGCCAGCTCCAGCGGCGTCGCGCGGCCAAAGATGGAGATGGAGACCTTGACCCGGCTCTTGTCGAAATCCAGCTCCTCGACGGTGCCGGTAAAGCTGGCGAAGTTGCCGCTCGTCACCTTCACCTGATCGCCAATCTCGTAGTTGACCGAAATCTTGTGCTTGGGCGCGGCGGCGGCTTCTTCCTTGGTATTAAGGATGCGCGCGGCCTCGGCCTCGGTGATCGCCTGCGGCTTGCCCGAAGAACCCAGAAAGCCCGTTACTTTCGGGGTGTTCTTCACAAGGTGATACACATCGTCGTTCATGGCCAGCTTCGCCAGCACATAGCCGGGGAAGAACTTGCGCTCGGACTGAACCTTCTTGCCACGACGCACCTCGGTCACGGTCTCGGTCGGCACTTCCACCGATTCGACGAGCTGGGAAAGGCCAAGCCGCTCAGCCTCGGAAAGGATCGAGTCGCGGACCTTGTTCTCAAAGCCCGAATAGGCATGAATGATATACCAGCGCGCCATAGTGCTCCGTTCCAATACCCCAGTTTCGCTCACGCCTGACCAGAAGCCAGATTGAGCAACATCGTGACCACCCAGCCGAAGAAGCTGTCGATCCCGAAAAAGAACAGGCCCAGCACCGTGGTCATGATCAGCACCATCACCGTCGTCACCATCGTCTCGCGCCCGGTGGGCCAGACGATCTTGCGCGCCTCAACCTTGACCTGGTTGAAAAATTCGCCGGGATTGGTTTTCGCCACGCTTAAACCTACCTGTTCCATACAAACACCAAACCGCGAAGCGACACGCTCCCCTCCGGTCCCTTATGGCCGGATAGAAGCCGCCTCTTCGCGACATACTTTGCCTGCAGCGGTTTCCAGGCTGCCGGATGCTGCCATCCGGCTGGAAATCGCCCAAGCATCGCCCCCATAGTCTTACGCCACAAAAAGCGCAAGTTTGGCAGGAGTGGAGGGACTCGAACCCCCGGCATTCGGTTTTGGAGACCGACGCTCTACCAGCTGAGCTACACTCCTGCACTTCGGCCAGCGAAGGGGCGTGCCTTAACCGCGCACACGCGCAAAGGCAACCGGAAATACCCCCTTGGAACGGCGGAGCGGCTCTGTCACACAGGGTGGGCATGATCCTAGATCCGCTCCTGCTGCTGCGCGCCTATGCCATCGGCGTCTTTCCGATGTCGGATGACCGGGACGCGGACGAGATTTACTGGGTGGAGCCGAAACAGCGCGCCATTCTGCCGCTGGATGGATTTCACCTCTCCCGCTCGCTGGCGAAGACGGTGCGGACGGAGCGATTCCGCGTCACCGTCAACGCAGATTTTCGCGGCGTGGTGCAACTGTGTGCCGAGGCGGCGGCGGACAGGCCCACCACATGGATCAATCACGCCATCGAGGCAAGCTATGCCCAACTCCACCGCCTCGGCTTCGCCCATTCGGTCGAGTGCTGGGAAGGGGATGCGCTTGTTGGCGGGCTCTATGGCGTGGCGCTGGGCCGCGCCTTTTTCGGCGAGAGCATGGCCTCGCGCCGCACGGATGCCTCCAAGGTCGCGCTCGCCTGGCTGGTGGCGCGGATGCGGCTCGCTGGCATGACCCTGCTCGATTGCCAGTTCATGACCGATCATCTGCGGTCTTTAGGCGCGATCGAAATCAGCCAGCGCGATTACCGCGCGCTGTTGGATGTCGCGCTGTCGGGCATTTCACTCGCCGACGAATCGGCGCTGTTGTCTGCTGGGCCGGGGCCGGAGGCGGCATCGGCGTTCGCGCCGGACCTGTCACCCACTTTAACCGTATCGGGGCCGGTATCGGGCCATTTCATCGCGCAGCTTCTCACCCAGACATCATAGACCGGGTGTTGCACCACATTGCGCTCTGGCCGTTCGCGGAACACCCAGCCTGAGAAGACGCGGCGCCATTCTTCCTTGCGCGGGGTGCGCACATCGAGCTGGACGAAAGCACCCACCTCTTTCTCGCCCTCCCACGGCGCGGTCGCCTCGCAGGCGCGAAGCCGCACGATGGCGTCGTTCACGCGCAGCGCCTGCCCAGGCTTCATCGTGAGGTCGCGGGTGAGGCCATTGCGCTTGTTGAGCAAACCGATCACAGCGACCCGCTGCGCCATCGGCGTGACGCCCGCCATATTGCTCAGCGCCTCGGCGGAGAGCGGGCTGCCATCGGCAGCAACCGGCCGAGAGGCATTGCCCTGCGGAAGCTGGTCTGCGCCCTCGCCACACCCCGCGAGCGTGGCGACAAGGGCAAGCAGCGGCGCGGTACAGCTCTTGGCGCGCAGGCTCAAGCTTCGGGCGTCCATGCCTCATAATCTCCGGTCGCCATCGCGCGCTTGCCGCCCTGCTCGATCGCGCCGCGCGGGCGATAGGCCTGCGCCGTGCCGGTCTGGTTCGGCGTGAAATCCTTCTCCCAGATGCGCGGGGGCGGCAAAAAGCTCTCCGGCGGGCCATCGATGCTGCCGTGCAGCCAGCCATGCCATTCGGCAGGCACGCGACTCGCGTCGTTGGAGCCGTTGTAGATCACCCAGCGGCGCGGATTGCCATGGACATCCTTGCCGCCTTCAAAATAGGCATTGCCCATATGATCCTCGCCTACCCTCGTGCCTTTCATGGCCGAGAAGAGCGAGGTGCCGATGGTGGCGCCTTCCCACCAGGTGAAGATTTTCATGAGCAGTCCCATGAGGCGCGGATTAAGCTGCTTGGGCTGGCTTGGCAAGTGCGGATGCAGGATCAGGCAGGGCAGAAGCTATCGGCCTGCGCGCTGGGTTTCGGCTCAGCCTCCTGCGCGCAGCGACCCCACAGCACCCTGTCTCCCTCCCTTATTCCCAGCCGCCCCGCATCGCCGCCGCGCAGCTCCAACACGCCCGCCACCGGATCCTCGGCAAACAGGGGCGTACGGTCATTGGGCTTGGTGTTAGCGATAATGCGGACGATCCGCGCGTCCATGCTGATGAAGATGAGGTCGAGCGAAGTCGGCGTGTCCTTCATCCAGAAGGCAGGCATGCGCGCGGGCAGCATGGGGAAGAGCATGCCGTCACCGGGCGACAGGTCCGTGCGGTGCATCAGGCCGCGTTCCTGCTGCTCCTTGGTCAGCGCCAGCTCTATCGAAAGGCGGGTCGGCGCGCGGCCATCCTGATGCCGGATCACCACCGGCACCTTGGCGAGATGCTGCCCCGCACTGGCCGCCTCCGCAGGTGGCGCGCTGGCCTTCTCCGCTGCGGGCGAACAGGCGAGCGTCAAGGCACACAGGGCCAGCACAACGGCGGATACTCTCATTCTTCGCTCCGTTCAGGGAATATGCCGGGCGCCGCCTCAACCCAGGCGCGCGCGGTCGCGAAGTCATGGCCCGCACGCACGAACGCCGCAATCTGTTTTTCCCGCACCGCCCGGTCTGCCTGCTCCAGCGCATAGGGGCCGATGCGCTTCTTGCGGGCCAGAGTATTTGCCGCATCCCATCGCCCGGCCTGCGCTTCGTCCAGAGCGGTGCCGCGATCATCCTCCTTGATGCCGTCCGCCGCCAAAGCGCCCCTGATCCGCCCGGCGCCCAGCCCGCGGCGCTGCATCGCCGCGCCCTTCATCCGCGCATAGGCGGCATCATCAAGATAGCCAAGCTCAGTAAAGCGGGCGGCCAGCGCTGCTATATCCGGCTCCTGCTCCTCCGCCCAGCCGCGCTCCTTGAGCTTGCGGGAGAGGTAGCGCTCCAGCCGCGCGGCGCTGGTCGCAAAGCGCCCGACATAGGCCAGCGCCAGATCGCGGAGGGCGGCTGCGGTGAGGGCCGGTCGCTTGTTTTGGACGCTATATCGTGGCATGCGCCACTTTTGTGCCACAGTCGCGTCTGAATTTGAACTTGTGTTATGCGCTAAAGACTAGAACCATGCCGAAAATGGCTGCATGAGCCATGAAGGTCGCACATGAAGGGACACAGTTTGGCCGGGAACGACATGACAGACAGCGCAGTGATGACGCGGCCCGACGTGGCTTCTGCCGCCGCTGCGGATAGCGGCACCCTGCGTCCGCTGCCCACGCTGGACACCCTGCCCCGCCGCTTTTCTGACTTTGCCACAATGGGCGAGGCGCTCGATTATGCCGCGTCTGGCACACGCGGGTTTAACTTTCATGACGCGCGCGGCAACCTTGCGCACCCCTATTCCTATGCCGCATTGCGCTCTGACGCGCTTTCCTGCGCCTATCGCCTGATCGCGCATGGCATAAAGCCGCAGGATCGCATCGCGCTGGTCGCGGAGACGGGCGCGGACTTCGCGCAGATGTTTTTCGGCGTCATCTATGCGGGGGCATGGCCGGTGCCGCTGCCGCTGCCCACCAGCTTTGGCGGCAAGGAAAGCTATATCGACCAGCTTTCCGTACAGCTTCAGAGCTGCGATCCCAAGATCTTGTTCTACCCCGCCGAGCTGGCCGAGATGGCGGGTGCCGCCGCTGCGGCCAACGCTGTGGAAGGTCTCACATTCGAAGATTTCATCGCGCGCGCGGCCGCGCCCTGCGCCCTGCCGCAGGCCAGCACAGACGACATTGCCTATCTGCAATATTCGAGCGGCTCGACCCGCTTTCCCCATGGCGTCGCCGTCACCCACAAGGCGCTGCTGTCAAACCTTGCGGCCCACAGCCACGGCATGCAGGTGCAGGAGAGCGACCGCTGCATAAGCTGGCTGCCGTGGTATCATGACATGGGGCTTGTCGGCTGCTTTCTCTCGCCGGTCGCCAATCAGGTGACGGTGGATTACCTCAAGACAGAGGATTTCGCCCGTCGCCCGCTGGCCTGGCTTGATCTCATCAGCCGCAACGAGGGCACCTCGATCAGCTATTCGCCCACCTTCGGCTATGACATTTGCGCGCGCCGCATGTCGAGCCAGATGAAAGCGTCCGATCGGTTTGACCTGTCGCGCTGGCGGCTCGCGGGCAATGGCGCGGACATGATCCGCCCCGATGTGATGCAGAGCTTTGTCGATGCATTTGCCGATGCCGGGTTCTCCCCCAGCGCCTTCCTGCCGAGCTATGGGCTGGCGGAAGCGACGCTGGCCGTCACCATCATGCCGCCGGGCGAGGGCATCATGGTTGAGCTGGTGGAGGAGACGGATCTTTCCGGCGGAGACGCGGCGGAAGGGCGCCCCCAGCGTTATCGCGCCATCGTCAACTGCGGCAAGCCGGTGAAGGATATGATCGTCGAAATCCGGGAGGAGGACGGCACGCCGCTGGCCGAGGGGCAGATCGGCAAGGTATGGACTACCGGGCCGTCCTTGATGGTCGGCTATTTCCGCGATGAAGCGGCAACGCAGGCCTGCATGGCCGATGGCTGGCTCGACACCGGCGACATGGGCTATATGTCTGGCGGCTATCTCTACATCGTCGGCCGCGCCAAGGACATGATCATCATCAACGGCAAGAACCACTGGCCGCAGGATATCGAGTGGGCGGTAGAGCAGCTTCCCGGCTTCAAGCAGGGTGACATCGCCGCTTTCGCCATCACCACGCCGGGCGGGGAGGAGGCACCCGCCGTGTTGGTGCATTGCCGCACGTCTGATACCGAGGAACGCGCCAAGCTGCGCAACCAGATCCGCGATCGGGTGCGCGCGATCACCGGCATGAACTGCGTGGTGGAGCTGATTCCACCGCGTACCCTTCCGCGCACATCATCGGGCAAGCTTTCGCGCTCCAAGGCGCGCACGCTGTATCTGGAAGGTGAGATCGTACCCTACGATATCGCAGCCTAGAGCATCACGCCAAAAAGTGGGAACCGGTTTTTGGCAAAAAGCGATGCAACAACAAAAAGATAGAGCGCGCGCCTTGCGTCAGATTTAACGCAGCGCGCTCTAGGGGCTGTGTGGGATTCAGTTCAGATGGAACGGGAGCCGCAGGCGACCGCAGGGCAAAAGCGGGATTTTCGAGCATCTTGAATCGAGGCACGTGACTCGTTCAACGCAGCGTACTTAAAGGTACGTGAGCACCGAAGCGCAGAAAATAGCGCTTTGCAGGCCCATATGGGCTGAATCCCCGCAGCCCATAGGTGGCATCGTAAAAGGCGCGCATATCGCCCCTGCGCCTATAAATCCCTCAATATCCGCGCAAAAAAAGGCCCGCCGGATAGCGGGCCTTTCCTTTAGGATTAAGCCCCGCGCCATAATGGCGCAGGTGCGCGATCAGGCCATAATGCCTTCCGCCATGTAGGCAGAATAGGCGTTCGAGATGATCAGGGTCTGAACCGTGCCAGCGCCGTCATCGAACACCAGACGCAGCGCGTCGGTCGAGCCGACCTGCGACGCCGTGATCGAAACGCCAACCGCCGTTTGCATTGCGGTGTACAGGCCGGCCCAGCTCGAAATCTGGATATGGCCATTGTCGCCAATGGCGTTGGCGCCTGCCGAATCGCTGAAGGTGCCGGCAGCAAAGCCGTCAAGCGCCAGACGATCGCCCTCGGCGAAGTTCAGGTCGAGGATCTTGTCGGTGTCCGCGCCATCAACGATGTCGCTGATGTCGATCTTGAAGATGTCTGCACCCAGGCCGCCGAACAGCGCATCGTTGCCTGCGCCGCCGTCAAGCGCGTCATTAAACTTGCCGCCGCGGAGGCTGTCGTCGCCATCGAGGCCCTGCATGTTGCTGCCATCTGGATCGTCCGTCGCGCGAACAATGCCACCAACGTCGCCATTGCTTACGTAAGTCTTGTGTCCATCGAGAGTGAGTGCCATGATCGTGGTCCTTTCAAAATGAAATCATTGAGGTAGTCGTAGTGTGCGCGACCATGCTTTTTGTGCTAACGCAGCATTAGCCAAATTTCAGGCAAAAGAAAATAGCCGCCACGCAAAAATCTGCGCGGCGGCCATTGGAAAATTTACTTTTCAGTGCAACCTGTATCAGATTGATACAGATTGTGTCAGCGCCCCGTCTCAGGCAGCGTAGGCGACCTTAACGGCAACGCGGCGACGGCGCATCGAGTAGCCAATTGCACCCATGCCCAGAATCATCATTGCCCAAGTTGACGGCTCAGGCGCCGAGGCGAACGTCACCGTGCCAGCATAGCTGCCGAGCGCCTGCGCGAAGCCCTTGATCGTGAGGGTCTGCGATCCAGCGGCGACAGGCTGATTGAGCAGTTCCTGCAGCTCTACCGTGCCGGAAGACACAACCGAGAGAATAACGTTGTTGAAACGCACCGAGTTGGTAGCGAAATTGACGTTGGTGCCTGGGCCGCTCTGGGTCGAGCCAAGTACGACCGACGCCGTGCCAGCCATCGGGAAATTGAAGGTATATGTATCAACGAACTTGCCCGAACCTGCCCCCGGCGAATTGCCGAAAGGAATCACCAGAGTAAGCGCGTTTGCAGCAGCAGGGGCCGCGATGGCAACCAAGGCGCCAACCAGGGCACCGGCATATTTACGCTTGAGTTCCATGAGCTTACTCCCACCTGTTCGATTTCGTGTTCCATAGCGCGCCATTGGCAATGGCTAACATCCATGGTTACCTAATACAGTTAACTTAGCGTAAAAAATTGCGCAGCGCAACATGACTGTAACAGGTTTTGTCGTGCGGGGACTACATTCTGTCCTATTTTGAGACCGTAACAGCCCCTGTGGGACGATGTGCCGCAGCGCTATTTGCGGAACAGGCTCGCCAGCTCGCGCGGCTGAATCGGCACTGGGCCACCCTCGGCAGCCGCAGCAGAGCGCGATACCGTATCGGCACCCGGATTCTCGCCATCGAAGCGCACCCAGCCGCCCGGCCCCAGCCGCTCCATCGGCTGATAGCGCACTTTATATTGCATCCGCTTCGATCCCTCGACCCAATAGCCGAGATAGACATAAGGCAGGCCCGATTTGCGGGCGCGCAGGATGTGATCCATGATGATGTAGTTGCCCATGCCGGGGCGTATCTCCGGGTCCGGCTCGAAGAAGCTGTAGATCATAGACAGGCCATCGCCCTGCCGGTCCGTCAGGCACGCGCCGATGAGCTTGCCGGGCGAGCCATCCCGCGTAGGCTCGCGATATTCGATGACATAGCTGTCTACCGGCGAATGTTCGACCATGTCGGCATAATCCAGCTCATCCATCTCGGTCATGCCGCCGCCGGGATGGCGGGTGTGGAGATAGCGCTGAAGCAGCGCATATTGTTCATCGGTCGACCATGGCTTGCACACACTGACCACCAGATCGCTGTTGCGCTTCAGCAGCTTGCGCTGGCTCGCGTTGGGCGCAAACTCGTCCGCCACCACGCGCACAGAGACGCAGGCGGCACAATCCGCGCAGGAGGGCCGATAGGCGACATTCTGGCTGCGGCGAAAGCCGATCCGGCCCAGCGCGTCGTTCAGCTCGCTCGCATTGTCACCGGAAAGCTCGGTGAACACCTTGCGTTCGCTCCGGCCCGGCAGATAGGGGCAGGGGCTGGGGCTGGTGACGAAGAAACGGGGGAAACGGAACGGCGCGGTCAACCTGGTGTCACCCTCTCAATAAACCCTTGCGAACGACAGCCAACCTGCGCCGCATACCCCATAATGCCGGGCATCCGCCGCCATTAAAAGGGGGTTTACCAGAAAAAGATTTACGGAGTATTTTCAGGCGTTTCCGGGAAGGATAATTATGGTTCGCCAAATAACCTTTCCGGCTTCACTCCCAGAATGGCGGCCAGTTTTCCAAGCATCTGCACGGTGGGGTTGCCCTCTCCGCGCTCTATCCGCCCCAGATGGCGCATGGCGATGTCCGCCTCACCGGCGAGTTGCTCCTGCGTCAGCCCCCGCTCCTCCCGCAAACGCCTGATATTCGCGCCAACTATGCTGCTCCAGTCCATGGTCGCGACAGTGGCTCTTGCCACGCGCTAATCTAGGACTTATATGTCCTATTTCTTAAAAGCTGTGGGGGCTGACAGGTCTATGGCGCACAATCGCCCGCAGGAGAAGGCGCAAGGCAAACCGACACGAGGCTCTGTCCTGCTCCATATAGAGGCCGCCCTCCTGGCGGTGGCGCAGCTATGGGCCTGTCTTCAGGCAATGGAGCGATTGCTGATGTGAGGCGGGCGATGCGCCGTTACAGCACAGACCCTGCCCTCAGCTCCGGCTCCCTCTTGGCCCCTTGCGCGTGCCCGAAATGGTCAGGCGGTCAAAAGCATAGCCCGCGTCAGACAGCGCCTGCTCCAGCGCCATGGCTGCGGCGGGATCCTTGATCTCATATTCGATCTCGGTCGTAGTGCTCTTGGCGGACGGCACGCCGAACACGCGCTGGTGCGCCACTTCGATGATGTTGGCATCGAAGCGGGTGAAGATGCCCGCCACCTCCATCAACGCGCCCGCCTTGTCTGGCAGGATGATCGACAGCCGCCCGATCTTGCCGGAGCGGGCAAGGTTGCGCAGGATCACGTTGGCGAGGAAGCGCGGATCGATATTGCCGCCGGTCAGCACCACGCCGATGGTCCGCCCGGCGAACTCAGGCCGGGGGTTGCCATCCTTGGTCGGCAGCAAGGTGGCGAGCGCGGCGGCCCCTGCGCCCTCCACCACGGTCTTCTCGATGTCGAGCAACAGCGAGATCGCCGTCTCGATGATCGATTCGTTGACGATGCGCATCTCGTCCACCACGCCCATCACGAAACGGGAGCTGAGCTGGCCGGGAAATTTGACCGCGATGCCCTCCGCCAGCGTATCCCCGCCGCCGTCGATCTGCTTGCCGGTCTTCATGCTATACAGCGCGGGATAGCGGTTTGACTGTACACCGATCACGCGGATATCCGGGTTGATCGCCTTCGCCGCGACAGCGCAGCCGGAGATGAGGCCGCCGCCGCCGACAGGGATCACCAGCGTGTCGATCCCCGGCGCATCCTCCAGCATTTCAAGCGCGACTGTCCCCTGCCCCGCGATCACCGCCGGGTCATCGAACGGGTGGACATAGGTGAGGCCGCGCTCCTGCTCCAGCTCGCGGCTATAGGCGTTGGCCTCGTCGAAATTCTCGCCATACAGCACCACAGTCGCGCCGTGGCCCTGCGTCTGGCTCACCTTCACCGTGGGGGTGGACTTGGGCATCACGATGGTGACAGGCAGCCCAAGCCGCGCGCCATGATAGGCCAGACCCTGCGCATGATTGCCCGCCGACGCCGCGATCACGCCGCGCGCGCGCGCCTCGTCGCCCAACAGCAGCAGGCGATTGAGCGCGCCACGCTCCTTGTAGGCGGCGGTGAACTGCAGGTTCTCGAACTTCAAATACACGTCCGCGCCGACGATCTTCGACAGCGTCTTGCTCAGCAGCGTGGGCGTGCGCACGATGGAGGCGCCGATCCGGGCATGGGCCGCGCGCACGTCGTCAATCGACACCGGTAGGTTGTTCGCCGCCAGCGTGTCAACATCCTGAAGGCTCGCACCCTGTGCCATCTGGCTCCATGCTCCGTATCAAAAACCGATTTGCAGCAACCGCTCTAGTCTCCGGCTCCCGGAATGTCTATGTGTGTCGCCCATGGCAAAGATAGCGTTTATCGGGCTTGGGGTCATGGGCGGGCCGATCGCCGGACATCTGGCAAAGGCGGGGCATCAGCTCACAGTGTTCAACCGTACGATGGCGAAGGCATCCGCATGGGTGGAGGCGCATGGCGGCGAGGTGGGCGTCACGCCTGCGCAGGCGGCGCAGGATGCGGACATCGTCATAACATGCGTCGGTAACGATGATGACCTTGCCGAAGTCACTTTGGGGCCGGAGGGCGCATTCCGCACGATGGAGCGCGGGGCGCTGTTCATCGACCATACCACCGTCTCGGCCCGGATCGCGCGGCGGCTGTTCGAGGAGGGCGAAGGCCGGGGCTTCCACTGCGTCGATGCGCCGGTCTCCGGCGGGCAGGCAGGCGCGGAAAGCGGCACGCTCTCCGTCATGTGCGGCGGGACCGAGCCTGCTGTAGCCGCCGCGCGCCTCGCGATGCAGAGCTATGCCGCGCGCGTCGTGCATATCGGCGGCCCCGGCGCGGGGCAGACCGCCAAGATGGTGAACCAGATCTGCATCGCCGGGGTGCTGCAAGGCCTTTCCGAAGCGGTACGCTTTGCGCAGGCGGCAGAGCTGGACATGGACAAGGTGCTTGAGGCTGTCTCCGGCGGCGCGGCGCAAAGCTGGCAGATGAACAACCGCTGGGCGACGATGGCAAGGGGCGAATTTGACTTCGGCTTCGCGATCGATTGGATGCGCAAGGACCTTGGCCTCGCGCTTGAGGAGGCGCGGGTCAATGGCGCTGCGCTCCCCGTCACGGCGCTGGTCGATCAATTCTATGCCGAGGTGCAGGCGATAGGCGGCGGGCGGCAGGATACCAGCGCCCTAGTGCGGAGGCTGCACACCAAGTGACTTCCTCCCTCACGGCCCGTTTGTGCACGGTTTTCGTGGCATGCCTAGCGCTGATCCTGCTCGGTACCTCTGCGGAGGCGCGCAAGAAATCACCACCCTCACCGCCAACCGCCACCACCGGGCTGGTCGACAACATCAACGGCATCGCGGTCGACGAACAGGGCATCACGGCGCATTTCACCGGCCTGCTGATCGGTCAGGATGGCCGCGTCGAGCGCCGCCTTGCGCGGGAAGACAAGCGCCCGGACTATCTCGCATGGCGCTATGACGCGAAGGGCAGGACGCTGATCCCGTCTTTCATAGATAGTCACGCCCGCGTCATTGCCACCGGCCTGCGCCTGATGACGCTGGACCTGTCCGCAACCCGCTCGCTCACCGAAGCGCAAGCGATGATCGCCGCCCATGCACGCGCCAACCCCGCAAAGAAATGGATATTGGGCAGCGGCTGGGATGCCGCCCGCTGGGGCGCTGCTGCCCCCACCTCCACCCAGCTCGACGCCGCCGTGGCCGATACTCCTGCATGGCTGGAGAGCGCCGATGGCCGTGCCGGCTGGGCCAACAGCGCCGCGCTGCGCCTCGCTGGCCTCAAGGAAACGGGCGCGCTCACCGGCGCGGCCAAGCGCCAGATGGAGCGCGTCGTCCCCGCCCCCAGCCCCAAGGACCGGGACATCGCGCTCGACAAGGTGCAGCGCTTCTTCCTCGAACGTGGCGTCTCGATGGTGGCCGACATGGGCACGACTATCCTCGACTGGCAGGCCTATCGCCGCGCGGGCGACCGGGAGGCGCTGCGCCTGCGCATCATCGGCTATGCCGACGGCATCGAGCATATGGCGACGATCGCCGGGCCTGCTCCCTCGCCCTGGCTCTATGACGACCGGCTGCGGCTCATCGGCGTGCACCTGCCGGTGGAAAACAATGCCGACGCCACCCGCCTTGGCAATCAGGCGAGCCGCGCGGCAATGGACAATTTCCAGATCGCGCTGACGCCTGAGGGCGAACCGGCGTTGCAGAAGGCGGCCACGGTCACGCGCGAGCTGGCCGAGAGCTATCCGGGCGACCGGCGCTGGCGCACCGAGCCGATTGATGCGGCCTTCCCCTCCTTGGCGGGCATCGCCGCCGTTGCCCAGCGCGAGGGGACGGTGGGCAATGCACTGGCGGAGGTCACTACCCGCGCTGCGCATACCGCATTTGCCGAACAGAGCATCGGCGCGCTTTCTCCCGGCCAGTGGGCCGACTTTCTGTTGATCGACCGCGATCTCGACACTGCCCAGCCAGACTCCATTGCGGCCACGCGGATCATCGAGCACTGGATTGGCGGCAAACAGGTGTGGAAAACGCAAGATCCATGATTTTAGAGCAGAAACGCCGTTGCGCTTTAACCGTTGGCAAGGGATTGTGCCAGTAAGGATGCGGCAGCAGAAATGAGTGTGATGGACAAGACCCTTCCCAACCGAGCCTCCGCCGCGCGCCCGCACATCCGCATCGGCCTCTTGTGGCATTCCGCCAGCTCCGGCAACTTGGGCGTCGGCGCGCTTACCGTCGGCAACCTGACGCTGGCGCGCGAGGTAGCGGCGAGCATGGGGCTACAGCCACGCTTCGTCATCCTCAGCATGCGCGATGGAGACGCTCCGCTCGATCTCGGCGATGATGTCGAGATTTTCCGTATCGATACGCGCGCGATGCTTTCTCCCTCCGGTTTCTGGGCGACGCTGGGGCGGCTGGACTGCGTGCTCGATATCGGCGCGGGAGACAGCTTCGCCGACATCTATGGCCCAAAGCGGTTCGCCTTTCTCTGGCTCAGCAAGATGCTCAGCATCGCGCGCAGGGTGCCGCTGGTGCTCTCGCCCCAGACGATCGGCCCGTTCACAAAGCCGGTCTATCGCGCGCTCGGCGCGGCCGCGATCCGGGGTAGCGCAGTCACCTTCGCGCGGGATGAGCAGTCCCTCGCCGTCACGCGCGAGATGGCGCCGCGCGCGCGGGCGGAGCTGGCGGTGGATGTAGCGTTCGTGCTGCCGTTCGAGGATCGCTCGTCAGCGCGCGGCGGCGCGAAAATCCGCGTCGGCGTCAATGCTTCGGGGCTGTTGTTCCATCAGGCGGAGACGGGCACCAACCGCTTTGGCTTGAGCTATGACTATGCGGCGTTCACGCGGGCGCTGCTCGGTGCGCTATGTGCACGGGAGGATGTGGCGGTTCACCTCGTCACCCATGCGACCAGCAACGGCGACCCGACCGACGACGACAGCCGGCTGGCGGACAGGCTGGCGCAGGAGTTTCCCGCCGCCATTCGCGTGCCCAATTTTGCGACGCCATCTGACGCAAAAAGCTTCATTTCGAGCCTCGATTGCCTCGTTGCGGCGCGTATGCACGCCTGTATCGGCGCGCTTTCTGCCGGAACGCCGGTCGTTCCGGTCGCCTATAGCCGCAAGTTCAGCGGCCTTTTCGGCCTGCTCGGCTATAACCATGTCCTGCCGATGCGGGGAGTGACCGAGGAGTCGGCGGTTGGCTATGTACTCGGTCGACTAGACCACCGACCGGAGCTCGCGGAGGCAGAAGTGGAAGCCAACAGGAAGGTCAAGGACTTGCTGGATGTCTATCGCGCTGCCCTGAAACAGATTTTTGCGCAAGCGGTGGCGCGCGCATGATGCAGGGCCAGTCACCAACGCTGAAACGTGTGCTCTCCGGCCAGCTGTGCAGCGGCTGCGGCCTGTGCGCGGGCGTCGCGCCGGATGCCGTGACAATGGAAACTGTCGCGCCTGGCTATAGCCGCCCACTCCAGACCGCGCCCGTTTCCGCCGATGCAGAGCGCGCCATTGCTACCGCCTGCCCCGGCGCGAAGGTTGCGCCGTGGACCGGCATCGCGCCTGACAGCCATGAATATTGGGGCCCATGGCGCGGCATCCATACCGGTTATGCGCGCGACGCCGATGTTCGGTTCGCAGGCTCCTCCGGCGGGGCTATTTCCGCGCTGCTCATCCACGCGCTCGGCACCGGGCAGGTAGAGCAGGTGCTGCATGTGACCGCCGATCCCGACAAGCCCACGCGTAATATCATTACCTTATCCACCAGCGCGCAGCAGGTCGTCCGCAATGCCGGTTCGCGCTACGCCGCTTCTTCCCCCTTGCAGGACATAGGCCGCCTGCTCGATGAGGGCAAGCGCACCGCCTTTGTCGGCAAACCCTGCGACGTGTCCGCCCTGCGCCAGCTCGGCACAGTTGACGCGCGTGTAAATGCCACCTTCCCCCTCATGCTCTCCTTCTTCTGCGGCGGCCTGCCGAGCCATGCGGGCGCGGACAGGATCGTGCGCGCCATGGGGCTGGAGCCAGAGAATCTCACCAGCTTCCGCTATCGCGGCAACGGCTGGCCCGGCATGGCCCGCGCCGAAACCACCGACGGGCGCAGCGCCGAGATGAGCTATGCCGCAAGCTGGGGCGGGCATCTATCGAAAGAGGTGCAATTCCGCTGCAAGATCTGCCCGGATGCCATCGGCGGCGTGGCGGACATCGCCTGCGCCGACGCCTGGTATGGCGATGATGACGGCTATCCCTCGTTCGAGGAGCAGGAGGGCCGCAGCCTGATCGTCAGCCGCACGGCAGCGGGCGAGCAGCTGCTCGGTGAGGCCGTTGCTGCAGGCAGCCTGGATATCGAGCCACTCGAAGCTGACCAGATCGACCGGATGCAGCCCGCGCAGGCGCGCCGGAAGCGCCTTGTGCTGGCGCGCACAGCGTCGTGCCATGCGCTGCTCCAGCCGGTCCCGAAGATGGACGGGCTGGATGTCGGCAAGGCAGCGCGGCGGGCTCGGCCCAAGGAACTGCTGCACAATTTCCTCGGCACAATCCGCCGCATCCTTATCAAACGGCGTTGAAGCCTCGTTCAGGCCAGCTTAACCGCATTTCCCGCAGCATATCCGCTAAGCCCTTGGAGCATACGGCACTTTGAGGTAGCATGGCGCAAGGAGATCTCATGGCCGATCAGTTACCCCGTAGCACTCGCAAAGCCGTGATGCTGGCCACCGCGCTGTCCGGCGCACTGATCGTCGGCGCGGTCGTGTTCGCGGGTGCGCGCGGCATGCTGGGGCAGACCGGCGCGAAGATTGCCTCCGCCGTGGGCATACGAGATGCGTTTGGCAGCACGCCGCGTGTCGTCTCTTCCGCAGAGGAGCTGCGCCGCGCACTCGATAGCGCTGCAGATGGCAGCACCATCGCGCTGGCGAGCGGCCACTATCCTAATATCGGCATCGGCAACATCAAGAAGGCCGGGACCGTCACCGTTACCTCGGCGGACCCAGACCGTCCCGCAGTTATCGGCCGCCTGCTTGTCCGCAATAGCGCAGGGCTGACCTTCCGCAACATCGAGCTGGCGGCAGACGCCTCTGCGGTGGTCGTGCGCCAAGGCCAGCCGCCGAAAGCAGAACAAGCGGACCGGGACGAGGCCGACAATGAAGACGCCCCAAAGGGGCAGAGCGCGGCCAACCGCTTCCCCTTCATGATCCTCCAGAGCGAGCGCATCACCTTTGACCGCATGAACATACATGGCCCGGCGGATAATCTTGATGCAGCCTACAGGATTCCCGCGCTGATG
The DNA here is from genome assembly GCF_004122115.1 of Sphingobium fluviale. Taxonomy (GTDB): domain Bacteria; phylum Pseudomonadota; class Alphaproteobacteria; order Sphingomonadales; family Sphingomonadaceae; genus Sphingobium; species Sphingobium fluviale. The sequence continues at coordinate 265,012 of NZ_SBKP01000002.1, read as the reverse complement.
GTGCGCGCCAGCCGCACGATCACCATCTCCAACTCCCGGTTCAGCGCGCTGCAGCACGGCATCGCGATGCTGGAGCTGGACGGTATGAGGGTACTCAACAACGAGTTCCATAATATCCGTACCGATGGCGTGCGTGGCGGCGAAGTCTCCAACCTGGAGGTCGCAGGCAATGTCTTCACGGACTTTCATCCCGCGCCCAAGGATCACCCGGATGCCATCCAGCTCTGGTCCACGCCCAAGAACGGGATGATGACCAATATTCACATCCACGACAATCTGGTGGTGCGCGGCACCGGCTATCCCACGCAGGGCGTTTTCCTGCGCGATGTGAAGAACGGGCGGCCGTTTCAGAGTGTGGTGATCGAGGGCAATCTGGTGATGGGCGGGCTGTATAACGGCATCGCCATCAACGGCGTGCAGGGCGGGCGCATTACAGACAATATCGTCCTCAATTATCCAGACCGCAAACATAGCTGGATCCGCGCACAGAATTGCGGCGACATCGAAATGCGGAACAACCGCGCCTCGCGCTATATCTTCGCGCCTGTCATCGGCACAGAGTCGGGCAACAAGATGGATGCCGCCTCGCCAAAGGACGAGGCCAAGCGCGTGAACCAGTGGCTGGATGCCAAGCCGGGTCGGCGCCGTGCGGACAGCATGCTTCAGGCACGGCTCACCGCGCCGCGCTAAACGTGAAAGATTTTTCAATAACCCGATGATAGGAGCTGGAAACTATTTCGCGCGCCGCCACGGGGCTGGCGGGCCAAAAGGACGTTATGAATGTCACTATTGATCCATCCGGGGTTTCACAAGACAGGGACGACCTGGCTCCAGCAGCAGTTGTTCACCGACAGGCGGCATTTCCACATGATGTTCGACCATGCCGACATCGACCGGCTGTTCGTCAGTCCGCATGATCTCGATTTTTCGGCCGATGCAGCGAAGGCGGAGGTCGATACCCGGCGCAGCGGCCCCGATAGCGGGCTGATCGACGTCATTTCGTCGGAAACCCTGTGCGGCCAGATGTTTCACGGATCGCGCCTCAGCAAGGTGACGGCGCGACGCCTTGCCGACAGCTGCGGCCCCGCGAAGATCCTGTTCACCGTGCGCGGGCAGCTCTCGGCCACGCAGTCCATCTACATGCAATATCTCAAGCGCGGCGGGCGGCTTTCGATCGACGACTATCTCTCCTATCAACCCGAACCGGGCTATGACTGGTTCAATCCTTCCGTCGTCAGCTATGCCAAGCTGGCGCACTGCTATGGCGACCTGTTCGGCCACGAAAATATCCTTGTCCTGCCGCAGGAGCTGCTGGCAAAGGACCGCACGGCTTGGCTCGGCCATCTGTTTCGCTTCCTGAATGGCCCGGATTTCGCAGGGGATATCTCGCTGGATGACCGCCCGCGCGAAGGCGTCAGTCCGCCAGCCAGCGGCATCCCGCTTCTGCGTGCCGCAAACATCTTCCGCGCAGGCACGATGAACCCCAATGCCATCCGTAGCCTGGGCTGGCTCGGCACCGCGCTCAACAGCATCGCCTATCGCTGGAAGCTGGGCGATGTCAGCGCGCGCAAGCGGATGCGCGCGACGATAGCGCGGCATTTCTCCGGCAAGTTCGGTGCGTCCAATCGCGCGCTCCAGCCCTATTGCCCCGTCGATCTGGCGCAGCTCGGCTACGAGATGGAGTAACGCCCGGCCCTTTGCGGCTCAGTCCGTGATCTTGTCGATATAGGCCGAACGACGGAATATGAGCACTTTAGCTGCGATTGGCCCAACTATTCCCGCCGCAAGCAGCACCGGTAGAAAGATAAGGAAGTTCACCCCGTCCCACGGCATCACCAGCAGCAGCAGCCCCTTTGCCAGACCGATGCACACCGTGTTCAGCAAATAGATCGGAAAGCTGTAACGCCCCAACAGATCAAGCCACTTCACGCGCTGCACAACGGGCAGGCGGCAGATGCCATGCAGTGCGGGAATGGAGGCCAGCCCGCAAGCGATGAGCGAGAGGTTATAAATCCCCGCCATGCGCGTCGCCACTATAACTCCCGCGAACACGACCAGCCAGAGCCAGAGCCAGCGATCCATCATCCGCCCCCAGCCATCGCTGCGCGCAATCGCAAGGCCGCCAACGAAGAAGTAGGGCAGATAAAGGAAGAACCTGTCCAGATAGAGCACCGGCACCATAGGCACGAAGCTGAGCGGCACAGCAATGACAAACCAGAATAGCGGGGATTTGACGAGGCGCATCGCGATGACGGCAAACAGCGTCATCTCGAACAGCACAAACACATACCAGACAGATTTTGCCGCGCTTTCACCCGTATTCCAGAACAGGTTCACCAGATCAGTGGCGAAATTGGGCGCAAGGTTATCGACATGAATAAACGCGCTGGCGACATGCTTGCCGACAACAATGATGAGGCCAAACAGCGCGAATGGAACGAGCAGGCGCTCTGCTCGACGCGCAAAGAAAGACCAAAAGCCCTGCCAAGCCTTCAGATGCGAGGCTGTGTAGAAAAAGATGAAGCCGCTCAAGTAAATGAAGAACGGCATGTGAAACGCATAGAGCGCGGTGCGCATCATAGCATACCAGTCGTTGCCCTTGGGCGGCTCTCCCGTCACGACATGGCCGAGAACTACGAGAAAGATGCCCAAACCCTTGGCGATGGTAATGTCATGCAGATAGCCGCGCTTGGCGGGAGCAGCGGGAGCAGCGCCATCGTGCTTTCCGGTACGATTTTCCTCTTTCGCCGCTCTATTACTCAAGCCTGATTTCCCTGTTCATCTCGTCAAGTTATCACTCGCGATGTATAGCCATGGCGTTATCGGGCAAAACTGCTAAATGCAAATTCATCGGGCGGATGCGCGCCTTTGCTGGTTGGTACGTTCAGAGGACTGCGTATGTTGGGTAAATTGATATTGAAGAAACGCACAGGCAAACGCCCCGCGCCAGCTACGGAAAGTGCCGTTCTCGCCCGTTATCATAGGCCGGCCTTGTCGCCAAAAGGGCGGAGAAGGCTTCTAATCGGTTTCGTTCTCCTCAATTTCATCTTCGGCTTTTTCTTCTCGGTTCTGCCCGATCACTCCAAGGCGATGATGACGATCCCGCTTTTTGTCATGGCGGCCCTGATCATCTGGCTTTTGCCCGAAACAGGCAGGCCGCCGACGAATTTTCTGGCCAAGATGTTTTTCTGTTACTTTGTGGCGCTGATATTGTGGCCCTATTATCTCGCCATCCAGTTGCCGGGCGCACCGCTGATAGAAATCCGCAGAACATTCCTGTTTCTCGGTATTCTGGCCATGCTCATCAGCGTCTCGGTATCGACCAAATTCATCCGGGAAATGAAAGAGATTGTCGGCGCGGAGCCTGCGTTCTTCAAGATTTTGTTGGGCCTGGTGATCGCGCAGACTTTGTCGGTTGTTGGCGCGAACGATGTGTCCAGCGCATTTAGCGCCTACTTGCGGATTCAGCTTGCCTGTACAGCGGCGCTCTTCATCACGATTTATGTCCTCTCAAAACCCGGCCGGGTGATGTATTTCGCGAACATGATCCGCATCGTCGCCGTGGTCCTCGCCATCATTGCCGTACTGGAATATGAGAACCAGGGCATTTTGTGGGCGCACCACATCCCCTCCTTCCTTCAGGTCGACGACCCCGCGATGGTCAACCTGCTGGATTCTGCCTTCCGGGCTGGCGACTATCGGGTGGTTGGCACTTTCTCCGTACCGTTGTGCTATGCGGAGTTCATGGCGCTGACGCTGCCGTTCTTCCTCCATTACATGCTCTTTGGTGAAAAGCGCAGTTACAAGATTATCCTGCTGATCTGCGACGCGCTGGTCATCAATGCGATCCTTTTGACGCAGGCGCGCGTCGGCATTGTCGGTATCATGGTGACGCATGGCATTTATGGCTTTATCTGGTCGATCCGGTTCTGGCGCACCCATAAGGACAGCCTGTTCGGCCCCGCTCTGGCGCTGTCCTACCCTGTCGGCCTGACGGTTTTCGGGCTGGCGATGCTGTTTGTCGGACGTTTGCGCGGCATCTGGCTTGGCGGCGCGACAGAAGGCGCCAGCACCTTGGGCAGATATGCTCAGGCTGACGCTTTCCCGCCAGTGTTTATACAAAAGCCACTCTTTGGCTATGGCCCTTCTCAGGGCGCAAAGGCGCTGAACTTCAGAAACCCAGCCGGAGAACTTTCGATAGACAGCGGGTTGCTGAACATACCGCTCTGCTATGGCGCGGTAGGCGCGGTTTTCTATTTCGGCATGTTCATTTTCATGCTCATCATGGGCATGCGGCTCGCTTTCGACGCGCGGGACCGGGAAATAGGCTATGCGATGCCCGCTGCGGTTACGATTGCGTTCTGGCTGGTCTCGCGCATCGTGCTCGCGCAGGAAGACAACGCCTCGTTCATGTATATGATGATGGGGACACTGGTGGCGCTGTCCTACCAGCAGAAAAAAATGGCCGCGACCAACAGCGGACAAGACAGGATACTGATGCCAGCCGCCGCCCCCGTTGCCGCATAAAAATCCCCTGCCAGACCAACGGTTTGGCAGGGGACAGGTTCGCTTTGGGGAAGCGTAAAGTCAGATCACAAAGTCCGCCGCGGCCAGCTTGGTCACATTGTCGACCTTGATCGCGAAGTCCGCCTTGCCATCGCCATTCAGATCGCCCTCCACGACTGCGCTGCCATTCACGACCGTGTAGTGCAGTTCGCCGACCTTGTTGTGGAAGGCCTGTGTGCCGATGAAGGTGAAGCGCCCACCGCCAGGATAGATCTGCTTCAGGTCGATCTTGTCAGCACCGCTGGTGAAGTCAGTTATCTGGTCAAACGAATATGTAGCGACGTCCGTGGTGTAAAATCGAAAGATGTCCGACCCGGCACCTCCTGTCATTACGTCGTTGCCAGCGCCCGCGATCAGCAGATCGTTACCGGCGCCGCCATCGAGCTTGTCGTTGCCCGCGCCGCCATCGAGCTTGTCGTCACCAGCCTCGCCGAACAGGATGTCATTGCCATTCTCGCCACGCAGCGTGTCGATACCCAGGCCACCCCAGATCGAGTCATCGCCATCCCGGCCCTGGATGCTGTCGTTACCATCCATGCCATAGATTTTGTCGACGCCGGCAGACCCGGTGATAGTGTTGTTCATGCTGTTGCCGATGCCGGTCAGGCCCCCGACCTCAAGGCGGAGATTCTCGACCTCGGTGGCCAGAGTGTGGTCCACGAAGGTGCGGACAGTATCAAAGCCCTGACCGGCCAGTTCCACTACGGTTGCGGTCTGCGAACGGATGAAATAGGTGTCGTCTCCATTGCCACCCTTGAGCATATGGTTGAAATATTTGCCGCCATCGATGCTGTCATTGCCGTCTCCAGCGTTGACGACCGAGTCATTGGTTGCCGATGCGAACAGGCGGTTGTCGCCCGCCGTGCCGTCTATGGTCACGACCTGAGCGCGGACCGCCAAGGCCGCTGCAAGAGTAGTCGCATTGAGCCCCAGAGTCTGCATCAGCGTCGTATCAGAGCTTGCCCAATGACCGGAAAAGCCCGCATGGCTCGCCAGCCAGCTGCTCACATAGCCAGACCCCAGATCGAAGATCGGAGAAATCTGCACGTTGCCGTTAACGCCCGGCATATTCTGCTGCTGTGCAACAAACGCGGTTGACTGGTTGTTGGCAACCGTGACGTTGGTGGAGTTGTTGGTGCGGATCCAGCTCTGTTCGCCCACATAACCGGCCACGGTGTTGTTGGCGATGGTCGCGCCGTCGGCATGCTCGACAGAGATGCCGTTATAGCGCGCACCGACGATCATATTGCCGGTGATGTTGAGGTTCTTGAACGGCAGGTTGCCAATAATATCCCGCATGAAGATGCCCTGGATCGGCGAGCCATTGCCCCGTACCACCAGATTGTCGGTGATGTTGATGTTGGTCGCCGAGGTGCTGGTGTTGTTGGTCCAGAGCTGGATGGCGTCCGGATGATCCAACGGCGCGGGATGGAAGTTGGTGAAGGTGTTCTGCGTTACGGTGAGGTTCGAATTGCCACCGCCGCGGACACCATCCATCCGCAAGTCATGCACATAGTTGTTGGCGATCGTAAGGCCATTGTTATCCAGCATCGAGATGCCGGTGTAGCCGTTGAAGAACTCGGAGTCCTTCACCGTCACATTGGTGCTGCTGCGCACCATCATCAGCGCCACCTCGTTGCCAGAGCCGATGTTGTTCGGGCCATGCACCTTCAGGTGATCGAGCACGATGTTGGAGGATTGCAACACCTGGAACGCGAAATCCTTGTTCGCGACCGGGTTGCTGAGATCCAGATTCTTAATGGTGAGGCCGCTACTGCCCTTTACTGTCAGATCGCTCAGCACCGCCTGCTTAAGTGGATCGGCAGAAGTAATGGTTACGTTGCCATTAATCTTGATGTTGCAGAGCGAGACATTGGAATAATTTCCAGCAGCGAGTTGAATAACGTCGCCATTTTGCGCCTTTGATAAAGCACTGGTGAGTTGGCTCACCGAATTTACAGTGATAACTGTCACTAATTATGCCTCCAGCCGATTGCGACCACATCAGCTTCGCGATGTGCGCAGAGGTTTGTTCGAATGAAGACGTTTTTAACGATCAGCTATTTCGTGCCGACTACCGCCAATGGTTAAGCCTATGCACACTATATAAAATTCGGGCGGAGCAATCTCGCAGCCCCGCCCGCATAACAAGCTGTTGATTTTTCAGCAGAGTTCAGGCCTTTCGGCGCTCTGCTTACTAATGAAGAACTATAGGATGAAGTCGCTTACGCTCAGCGTATGCACACCGCGCAACGAAAAATCTAAATCCTCGATGCCGTCTCCATCGGAGTCCACCATAACGGCGACGCCGTTCTTGCTGCTGACATAGCGCACCTCGCCTGCGGTTCCGCTGAAAGCCGCTGTGGCGATGAACTGGAACGGTTGGGCGGCTTGTGAGCTGGCCCCTGCCCTGGCATCCGTCAGCACAATCTTGTCCTCGCCAACCTGGAAGCCTTCAACTATGATGTCATTGTGGTTCAACTGCCCCGTAACGGCAACTTCGATGTGATCCACGCCCGGCAGGGCTGCAACCACTGTGCCGGGCTCTGCAACGATGACATTGGGCGTCGCAGCGTCTGCTTCGTCATCGGTCACGGTGGTATCAATAATCAGATTCTCATCGTCAACCGCATCCGCATCGGTGTCGGCAGGGTTGGCGGGCGTCACTTCTGCTGTGACATCCTCCGGCGCGACCTCGCTGTCCACAGGGACAGGCAGCCCGCCCTCGTCGTCGGGCAAGGTGGAAGTATCGGTTGCCGCTTCTTGCGTCGTATCAATCACCACGGTGGCGGACGCCTGCTTTGCAGCGGTCGCGGGGCTCAGTATCTGCCACTGCGGCGCCAGGTTAAGAACATTGTCATCGCTCGCCGTTGCCGCGACGCTTAACGCGGCGGCATCAAGGTCTATGGGCGTCTTGGTGGGCTTTGGTGGAGGCGTAGACCCGCCGCCACCGCCGACACTGGCAGAAAACACCGCAGCAAGCGCCGCCGGGTCGACGAGTTTCCATGCGGAAGCAAATGCTGCATGCTGCTTGAGCCAGGTGGCAGCCATGGCCAGACCATTATCTGTGGCATAGGGTATGGCGACATTTCCCTGCGTGCCCACAATCGGCTTCAGCGTACCGAAAAACAGCGTGGCCAGGTTGTTCGCCACCGTGACCGCGCTGGAATTCGACATCTGTATGCCCGATTTATGATCGGGGAATCCCTGTACGGTATTGTTGGCCACGGTGCCGCCTTTGACACCGTTGAGAGCGATGCCATTGCCGCGCGCGCCCTCTATCAGATTGTGGGTCACGGTTACGTTGTTGAACGGCAAAGTACCCGTGATATCGCGGAGGAAAATACCCTGAATCTGGGTGCCCGTCCCACGTGTGACCACATTCTGGTCTATGATGATGTTACTGGATGACTGGCTGGTGTTCGCAGTCCAGAGCTGGATGGCATCCGGGTGATCCGCCGCCTGCGGATGGAAATTGGTGAACATATTGGCGCGGATCGTAAGATCGGAATTGCCGCCGCCGCGCACGCCATCGGTGCGCAGATCGTGAAAATAATTGTCCTCGATCCGCACCTGCTTGTTGTTCAGCATGCTGATGCCATGCCAGCCGTTCGAGAATTCGCTGTTCACCACCTGCACATTGCTGCTGCTGCGGATCATCATCAGCCGGGTGTTCATCGCCGCAGCCGACCCTGGAGCGCCATGAACGTTGAGATTATCGAGCACGATGTTCGATGATCCCTGAACCTGAAAGGCAACGTCAATATTCTTGGTGTTGGAGAGTTCCAGCCCCTGAATCTTGATTCCCTTGCTGCCTGAAATCATGAGATCCGTCAGCACGGCCTGCTTGTTGGGGTCTGCCGAGGTAATCGTCACCCCGCCGGTAAAGTTGAGCCCCTTGAGGTTCACATTGCTATATGTACCCGCAGCAAGCTTGATGACGTCTCCGCTGGCGGCTTTGGCCACCGCGCTCATCAAGGCCTGGGAAGAATTAACCGTTATGACCGTCACACCTAACACTCCAGTTATGCTGAAGTCCCCCGGCCTGACCCACCCTGCAAAGGGCACTGATCAAGACCATCAGGACTGAAACCAGCCTGAAAGCGCCGCCATGCCCAGTGCTGCGCCAAATATAATAGCGTACCCTACCTTGTCGGCCCTGCCGACCTGATATGTTCGCCCCGACAACCCCAGAAGCCAATCAGCCCTATGATCGGCCTACCCTTTTGTCTTAAACCGCAGCTGGCGTTAACCATTTTCCGGCCCGCTCGCAATAAGCTGGAAATCCATGACAATTATGACGAAAGCGATGAAACGGCATTTTGACGCCATGAAATGTGTAAAATCATGAAACCGTGCCAGTTTGATACGGTTTTGGGCCGGTTTTAGGGGCTATGCGTTCAAAAACAGGACAGTCAGCCGATGATATTTTTGCTGTCTGACCAGAAAAATCGCAAACCGTCATACGTTCGCAGGAATAATTTCCGAAAGATTCCTCTTCTCCCCGTATCGGCGGGCTGATACTAAAGACACGAGAGCCGCACCCAGACCCATGAAACTGCCCGCCACCAGTGAAGAAGCGCAACGCGCAATAAAAGAAATGCGCCCCGCCGCTGGCGGATTGGCGGCGCTTTCGTTCGTAATCGCGCTGTTTCCTGTGGCGGTGAGCCTTTATATCCTGCTGCTGTTCGATGTCGCGATACCGGGACGGAGCGTCAGTACGCTGGTGGGCGTATCGCTGCTGATGCTGACGCTGATCGGGGTCCACGCCTATTTCCGCTTTCTGCGCCGGCGCATTTTGGGGCATGTTCAGGGCATTGTCCTGACACACATGCTCCCGCGCCTCGACGAGGTTTCCGCACGAGTGAGCGAGGAGAGTTCGCTTGGCCAGAGCGATGGAGATCAGGCCGTGCGCGATCTCGATGCGGTGTCGAGCTTCCTGAAATCTCCGGTCGCGAGCGCATGGGTCGATATCGCCGCGCTGCCGGTCCTGCTCATCGTGATGCTGCTCCTGCATGGATGGATGGCGCTGTCTCTGCTCCTGTTTTCTGGCACCATGCTGTTTTTGCTGTGGCGCACGGTAAATATGCTGGAGCAGCCGCTGCGCGACATCGTGCCGCTGCTGGCGCGAAGGCAGGCAGTATCGATCCTCGGCCGCTCTCATAACGACATCATTCGCGGGTTGGGCATGAGGAGCCATGCGCGGCGGGTGTGGCAGCTCATCAACGCCTCGCTTAGCCGCATGGCAGAGCGTGCGGACGGCACCCATCTGCGACGCGCCTCCATCGCCCGTGCATTACTGTTTACAGCGACAGGCACGACACTGGCCATCGGCGCCGCGCTGACCATACACGACAAGGCCAGCCCGGCTGTGACCTTCGCGGCGGCGGCGCTCACATGGCTGGCGCTGGAGCCGCTGGTGAACGCCGTCGTCGGCGCGCATCAATTTGTCGCCGCGCGGCAGGGCTGGACACGGATGGACGCACTGCTGCGGGCGGTGATGCCGCCGGTTGCGCCTGTGCGCCTGCCGCCGCCCAACCGCAAACTGGATTGCGAGAATATCGCAGTGCTCTATTCCGGGCTGCGCAGGGCGATTGTCCAGAACATCCAGTTCAGCCTACAGGCGGGCGATGTGCTGGCTATTGCCGGCCCTGCCGCCTGCGGAAAATCCACGCTGCTGCGCGCGATTGCGGGCACTATCCCGCTGGCGCGCGGCAAGATCAGGCTAGACGACGCCGCACTGGACCAGTGGGGCGAGGACGCGCTGGGGCCGCATATCGGCTATATGCCGCAATCGATTCAGCTGATCGAGGGATCGGTAGCAGACAATATCGGCCGGTTCGACCCTGAGGCGGACCCGCAGAATGTCGTCGCCGCGGGGCAGGCGGCGTATGCCCACGAGATGATCGTCAAGCTGCCCGAAGGCTATAACACCCTGGTCGGCCCGAATGGATCGCGCCTGTCTCACTCTCAGGCGCAGCGGATCGCTCTCGCCCGCGCGCTCTATGGCGAGCCGCTGTTACTGGCGCTTGATGAGCCGACTGCGCAGGTCGATCTCGCTGGCGAACAGATGTTTTCCCAGAGCATCGATGGTGCCCGCAAGCGGGGCGCCATCACCATCCTTGCCGGAAACGCCAACAGCCTCGTACAAGTCGCCACCCATATTCTCGTACTGCGCGATGGCGCGATGCTGGACTTTGGCCCCAAGGAAGAAGTGCGGCAGCGCATGGCAGAGCGGCGTAAGCGCATCAAGGTGGAGCAGGAAGCAGGCCGCACCCCTCCCGCCGCCGCTCCTGAAGCCCAGCCCCAGCAGCACCCTGCAAGTGAAACGGAAACATCGTTATGAGCTACCAGCTTCCCGCGACCGTCAGCACCGGCACAGATCTTATCCCCGTCATCGAAGATCCGCAGGAGGGCCTGCGCCGCAGTTTCCGCGCGGGGCTGATCACGATAGGCCTCTTGTTCTTCGGCCTCTTCGCGCTTGCGGCGCTGATCGGGACACAGGGCGCTGTTGTCGGCACTGGCGAGGTCACGGTCGAATCGCGCGTCAAGAAAATCGCGCATCCCACTGGCGGGATCATCTCTGCCGTACTGGTGCGCGAGGGGCAGCACGTCAAAAAAGGCGATATCCTGATGCGCCTTGACGACACTGTGACCGGCACCAGCGCCAGCGCATCAGGCGACAGTTTCGAGCAACTCGCCGCTGCCGCCGCGCGCCTGACAGCAGAGCGGGACGGCGCGCCTTCGATCAACTTCCCGCCTTCGCTCACGCAAAACCCCACACCCGCAAAACAGGAGGCGATGGCCGAGGCCCAGCGTATGTTCGTCCTCCGCCGCCAACTCCAGCAAAACCAGCTCGCGCAGATAAACGAGCGCGTGCGCCAGACCGAACAGCAGATTGGATCGCTCGCGGCGCAGATGAATGCCGCGCAGCTACAGGCAGACCTTGTGAAGCCGGAGCTGGAAGGCTTGCGCGCGCTGAGGGACAAGCAGCTCGTTACCGTCAATCGCCTCAACCAGATCGAGCGAACAGCCGTCGAGCTTCAGGGCGCAGTCGCCTCCTATGGCGCGCAGATTGCGCAGGCGCGGGCACGGATTGCGGAAATCAGGCAGTCCGGGCTGCAAATGGTGCAGGATATGCGCAACCAGTCGGGCATCGAGCTGGTGGACATAGAATCGCGGCTCAATGATTCGCGCATCCGCACAGCCTCGGCCACCGACGCCTATACACGCAGCCTTGTGCGCGCGCCCTATAGCGGCGTGATCGCCAAGCTCGCTTATTCCACGGTGGGCGGGGTGCTCCCCCCGATGGAAACGATCATGGAAATCGTACCGACACAGGATGCGCTCACCATTGAGGCGCGGGTCAGCCCATTTGACATCGACCAGCTCAGCGTCGGCCAGCACGCCAGCCTGCGCTTCTCCGCATTCAACGCGCAAACCACGCCGCAACTGAATGGTACGCTGGAAACCATTTCCGCAGAGCGCATTACCGAGCCGCAGACCGGCCAGAGCTATTACAAGATCATCGTCAATGTGACCGATCAGGAGCGCAAGCGCCTCGGCAATCTCAAACTGGTGCCGGGCATGCCGGTAGAGGTTTTTGTGCAGACCACCGAGCGGTCGCTGTTGTCCTACCTCACCAAACCGCTGCGTGATCAATTCAGCCGCGCTTTCAGAGAAAATTGATCAAAAGTCTGCCGAAAAACAAAAAATCAGCATAGATATTTCAGTAAAAACTGAAAGAATATGCACGTTCCATTCAATCCATCACCCAAAAACATAGTTTGTGGCGGCACACAAAAGTAGCCCTCTTTACTTTTTTCGTGAGTCAGACAATAATTTATACGATTATTTGATCGACAACGCTTAACAGGGCCATGCATGATAAAGGGATATCACCGACTGATAACCCATAATGCCTTCGCTCGCCCCAAAATGGGAGGGGGGGGGGCGAAGATATTTTTATCCTCTCACCGGGTGTGGTACGAGTTCTTCTCGCTAGCGCCGTCATTATTTCTCATATCTCGAAATATGACATCGGCAGGCTTGGCGTTATCGTCTTCTTCTTTCTCAGTGGATATTGGACGTCAAGGATCTGGACTGAAAAGTTCGACGAAAAGCAATTCGTATCATTCTACATCTCGCGCGCACTCCGCATTTACCCTCTGTTTCTGGTCGTTTCGCTCGCCAGCAGCATCTTCCGCGGTCTACCGCTATCCCTCGAAAATTTTCTGCTATTTGGCATAGCCACCACAGGCAACGACCCGACCGGAGTTTCCTGGTCGCTCGACATCGAGATGCAATATTATCTGCTATGCCCGTTACTTCTTCCGCTGCTGCGTCATTTCCCTTGGACTACCTTGACGGTTTGCAGCGCGGTTACTGCGGTCGCCTGGATAGTCACGCCAACTCTGGGCATACGGACTGCGCTGCTGTACCTGCCCGCTTTTCTAGCTGGCGCCCTTTCCGATCAGTCGCGCCATATACCATCGGCGCGCTCCGCCTATTCTTCACTTGGCCTGTTCGCTTTAGCCAGCGTTGGCGCCTATTTCACGCCGTTCTTCACCAAATCCACACACGACCCGTTTCACAGGGACATCTTCGCCCTGTTGTGGTTGCTTCCGCTGATTCCCTATCTACAGCGATCGCTGTCGATTCGCTCCAGCCACATTGACCGCGTGCTCGGGGATTATAGCTACGCGCTCTATCTTATGCATTACGCGATTATCGCGCTCATCGTCGTGAGTGACACTGCAAGCGAAAAGCTGGTCGCGGGCATAGTGTCATACGGTGTCGCGGCCCTGCTATACATTGCGGTGGATGCTCCCCTAAATGGGATGCGCTATCGACTCATGCGAGTATTCAGCAAAAAGGCGTGACGCAGTTGACCCAACCTAGTGCGCATCCCATTACCGGCCTGACTTCCTGAGTGCGCTCTGTTTCAGCCTTGATGAAGGCGCTTTCAGAGAAAATTGACGCCAATTTTACTGTATTGAAACGTCCTTGGTGCAGGTGACGCTTTGACCCCGCACACCAAGGGCACTATGCCCTGTTGCGGTGCAGCGCGGAAATAAGGAGACTTACCTTGCGGATTACGATGATCGGTTCGGGCTATGTAGGGCTGGTATCGGGCGCCTGTTTTGCCGATTTCGGGCATGAAGTGGTGTGCGTGGACAAGGACAAGTCCAAGATCGACGCGCTGCTTGGCGGGAAAATCCCGATCTTCGAGCCGGGGCTGGACCATCTCGTGGCCACCAATGTCGCCGCCGGTCGCCTGCGCTTCACCACCGATCTGGCCGAAGGTGTGAAGGACGCCGACGCCGTCTTCATCGCCGTGGGCACCCCATCCCGCCGTGGCGACGGCCATGCAGACCTCTCCTATGTCTATGGCGCGGCCAAGGAAATTGCCGGAGCCATTAACGGCTTTACGGTCATCGTCGACAAATCGACCGTTCCTGTCGGCACCGGCGACGAGGTGGAGCGCATCATCCGCGCGGCCAACCCGGATGCCGATTTCGCCGTAGTCTCCAACCCCGAATTCCTGCGCGAGGGCGCAGCGATCGATGATTTCAAGCGGCCAGACCGCGTTGTAATCGGCGGGGATGACCCGCGCGCGCTGGAGGTGATGCAGCAGATCTACCGTCCGCTCGCGCTGGGCCGCTCGCCGATCATCGAGATGAGCCGCCGTGGCGCTGAGCTGACCAAATATGCGGGCAACGCCTTCCTCGCCACCAAGATCACCTTCATCAACGAGATTGCCGACCTGTGCGAGAAGGTGGGCGCGGATGTGCAGGATGTGGCGCGCGGCATCGGCCTCGATAACCGCATCGGCAGCAAGTTCCTCCATGCCGGGCCGGGCTATGGCGGCTCCTGCTTCCCCAAGGATACGCTCGCGCTGTTGAAAACCAGCCAGGATTATGACGCGCCGCAGCGGATCGTAGAGGCAGTGGTGGCTGTGAACGACAACCGCAAGCGGGCTATGGGCCGCAAGGTGATTGCAGCGTGTGGTGGCGATGTGCGCGGCAAGACGGTCGCCGTCCTCGGCCTCACTTTCAAGCCCAATACCGACGACATGCGCGACAGCCCGGCCATCGCCGTGGTCCAGACGCTTCAGGATGCCGGCGCCACAGTGCGCGCTTATGATCCTGAAGGCATGGAGCAGGCAAAGCTGGTGCTCGACAATGTCAGCTATTGCACCAACAGCTATGAGGCGATGGAAGGCGCGGACGCACTAGTGATCGTCACGGAATGGGATGCGTTCCGCGCACTCGATCTCGATCGCGTCAAGAGCCTGCTCAAGCAGCCGGTGCTGGTGGATCTGCGCAATGTCTATCCGCGCGAAATGGTGGAAAAGGCGGGCTTCCGCTATACCGCGATCGGCCGCTGAAAACCCATGAGCGCGCGTGCGCCTATCCTTGTTACCGGCGCTGCAGGCTTCATCGGCCACGCGACCGCGCATCGCCTGCTCGACCGGGGCGAGTGCGTGATCGGGGTGGATATCGTCAATGACTATTACGACCCCGCGCTAAAGGAGGCTCGGCTCGCGACGCTGACGGCGCGCGAAGGCTTCACCTTTCACCGCGCAGATGTAGCGGACGCGGAACTGATGGCCCGCCTGATCCGCGAAAGCTCCGTTACGCGCGTTATCCATCTCGCCGCGCAGGCGGGCGTGCGCTACAGCCTCGAAAATCCGTTCGCCTATCAGCACAGCAACCTCGCCGGGCATCTTGCGGTGATGGAAGCATGTCGCCACGCGCCGGGGTTCGAGCATCTCGTTTATGCCTCTTCCAGCTCGGTCTATGGTGATAAACCGATGGGTGGCGAGGGCTTTACCGAGGACGAGCCCGCAACCAACCCTGTCTCGCTCTATGCCGCCACCAAGCGCGCATGCGAACTGATGAGCCAGAGCTACGCCTCGCTCTATGGCTTCCCACAGACTGGCCTGCGCTTTTTCACGGTTTACGGTCCGTGGGGTCGGCCAGACATGGCCTATTTCAGCTTCAGCCAGAAGATCATGGCCGGGCAACCGATCGAGGTGTTCGGCGAGGGCAAGATGGCGCGGGACTTCACCTATATCGACGACATCGTCGATGGCATAATCGGCGCGCTCGATAATGCCCCCGCCCGGCAGGAGCATCGCATCCTCAACATCGGAGACAGCCACCCCGTTGGCCTTATGGAGATGATCGAGACGCTGGAAAACGCGCTAGGCCGCAAGGCAGAGAAGATCATGCGACCGATGCAGCCGGGCGATGTAACGGCGACCTTCGCCGATGTGTCACGCCTCAATGCGCTAACCGGCTATAAGCCCAAGGTCATGCTGGCAGAGGGGCTGACGCGATTTGCAGCGTGGTATAAGGGTTATACCGGCGCGCAGTAATCAGGCGCGGCTCATGCCCGTCATGGTGATGACAGTCTTGCGGCCAAAGCCGCCCACCGGCTTGCGCGCTGTGACGACCGGGCCTAGACCGACATTGTTACGCTCCAGCTCCGCGAGTGTGCGGGTGAAGCAGGCGCGCAGCGCGGCGACATCCTCTGCCAGATCTTCCGGCCCGGTGCGCTGCTCCACGCAGTGGCGCGCGGTCATCTCGATGCGCTCGGAAAGATCGCCCAGCGCGATGGACCCGAACTGGCGGGATTCGCCCTTCAGCGTATGCGCCGGGCGCACCAGCGCCGCCGCATTGCGATCCCGCATCGCCTGCTCGACTTCCTCGACAGATTTGATGCCATCCTCACGGAAATAGCCAAGAATCCGGGTAAAGCTGGCGCCCAGCTGGGTGCGCGCCAGTTCATAATCCTGCGGGTTGATCAGCTCTGCATCCATGCACGCACCGTTGACGAAATTCAGCACTCCAGATCACGGCATAGCCCAATCAGGTAAATTTCCGGTTATCATCCGGCGGGGGCTGTTCAGGGACGGGCGATATGGAAAAGATTTTCTGCCCGCAATTCAAAGGCCCAGCCATGCTCCTCAGCCAGCGCAGCCAGCTCTTTGGGTGCGACGGGATCGTCCGCGCGCACCAGCACTGCGGCATGCTCGCGCATCGCACGCGCCGCGCGCAAGGCGGGCCAAGGGCATCGCATGCCCCGCGCATCCACCTCGACCGGCGGGCTGTCGCCGCTCATTTTCCGAATGGATTCTTCGCGGAGCGCAGCATCAGCCGGACGGGCACCGCGCCAAAGCCCAGCTCGCGCCGGATGCCATTCACCAGATAGCGCTGATAGCTTTCCGGCAATTGATCCAGCCGGGTGCCGAACAGCACGAAGCCCGGCGGGCGGGTCTTGGCCTGCGTGAGATAGCGCAGCTTGATGCGGCGCCCTCCCGGCGCGGGCGGCGGGTTCGCCTCCAGCGCGGTTTCGAACCAGCGGTTGAGCTGGCCGGTGCCGACACGGCGCGACCAAGCCCGGCGCACTTCGAACGCGGCCTCAAGCAGATCGTCCAGCCCCTTGCCAGTCGCGCCGGAAACGGTGAGCAGCGGCACGCCTTTCACCTGCGCCAGCCCCTCGTCCAGCGCCTTCCTCACGCCCTGATAGAGCGACGAGCCATTCTCCGACACATCCCATTTGTTGAGAGCGATGACGAGCGCGCGCCCCTCCTGCAATACCTTGTCGGCGATACGCAGATCCTGCGCCTCCAGCCCCAAAGTGGAATCGAGCAGCAGCACGACGACCTCGGCGAAATCGACAGCGTGGAGGCCATCCGCGACCGCCAGCTTCTCCAGCTTGTCCTGCACCTTGGCGCGCTTTCGCATTCCGGCGGTGTCAATGAGGCGCACGATGCGCTCGCGGTTTTCAAAATCCCGCCAGAGATAATCGACGGCAATGCTGTCTCGCGTAATCCCTGCCTCCGGCCCGGTGATGAGCCGGTCTTCGCCGATGATCTTGTTGATGAGGGTCGATTTGCCGGCATTGGGCCGCCCGACAATCGCGAGCTTCAGCGGGGCGGCGTCAAGCGCGTCTTCATCGTCCGGGTCTATCTCCTGCTCGATATGCGCCAGCCCGGCCGCCTCGATCTCGGCGTTGGCGCGATCGATATGGGGAAGCAGCGCCTGAAACAGATCGGCCAGCCCCTGACCATGCTCGGCGGAGAGCCCGATCGGCTCGTCCAGCCCCAGCGACCACGCCTCGGTCAGGCCATCCTCCGCCGCGCGCCCTTCCGCCTTGTTGCCCGCGAGAATCACCGGCGTGTCAGAGCTGCGCAGCCAGCGGGCAATCTCCTCGTCCAGCGGGGTAACGCCAGCGCGCGCATCAAACAGAAACAGCGCGACATCGGCGCTGGCAACGGCTGCCTCGGTCTGGCGGCGCATACGGCCCGGCAGGGTCTGAGGGTCTTCGTCCTCATAGCCCGCCGTATCAACGATGCGGAAATGCAGGCCAAGCAAATGCGCCTCGCCCTCGCGCCGATCCCGCGTCACGCCCGGCTGATCATCGACCAGCGCGAGCTTTTTGCCGACGAGCCGGTTGAACAGCGTCGATTTGCCGACATTGGGCCGCCCGACTATCGCAACAGTGGGCAACATGTGGCCCTTATCCTTCCAGCTTTTGCTATTCCTCAGCGATAGGCCGTCAGGCGGCCATCATCGGCGAGGATAAAGAGCATAGTATCCGCCACAACCGGGCTGAGCGTCATGCGGTGGCCCATATCCTTGTTGACAGCCACAGCGCCATCCGCCGGGTTCACATACACCAGATCGCCGTCGGTCGATACCAGGATCAGCCGCCCGCCCGCAGCCACAGGCCCGGTCCAGCGCACCGCGCCCTTCTTGTCCTTCATGTCCTCCCACCGTTTCAGCTGGCTGATCCAGCGGATCTTGCCGGTGGTGCGCGCGATGCAGAGCAACCGCGCGTCATCGGTGACGACGAATACCCATTCATCGATCACGGCGGGGGTTGAAATGCCCGCAACATTGATCTCCCACAGGCGCTGGCCAGAGACCAGCTCATAGGACGCCATGCGCCCGCCCTGCCCGATCGCGAACACCCGGCCCCGGTCGATCACCGGGTCAGCATCAATATCCGTCAGCGCGGCAACCGAGGTGGAGATATTGGTGCGAGACAGGGCATCGCCCCACAAATCGCGCCCATTTTCATAGCGATAGGCCGTCAGCTCACCAGAGCTGAAGCCCGCGATAACTGTGCCCTGTGCGGCGGCGGGCGCGGCGACGCCGAAGACGCCCGTGGCCTGCGCCGTGCCTGCATCGCTCCACTGCGTCTCGCCAGTCTGCTGATCGAGCGCAAACACCTGATTATCCTGGCTCATCACATAGACATGGCCATTGGCGAGCGTGGGAGAACCGCGCAGCGGGCCGCCGGGCCGCTTTTTCCACAGCACGGCGCCGGTCGCGGTATCGAGCGCACCAACATCGCCCACGCCGGTGGCGACATAGAGCCTGTTCTCCAGCACAGAGACACCCCCGCCAAACAGCGAGCGGCCATTGCCTTCAGACGGCATCTGCGTGCTCCATGAGCGCGTGCCTGTCTTTGCGTCAAAGGCGATAACGCGCGCATCGGCATCAATCACATAGAGCTTGCCGCCAGCGACCACAGGTGCCGCGGCGAGGCGGGCGCGGTTTGTGCTGCCCGCTATGGAGGTTGACCAGGCCTCAACCGGCGCCGCGGCGAGCGCCACATGGCCGATCAGCTTGGCCGAATTGCCACCGGGCTGCGACCATTCGGGATTGACGACGGCTTCCGGCAACACAACCGGCATGCTCGCCAATGCGCTGTCCACCTCTGCGCTGCTCTCGGACGAGAGAATCGAGACGCGATTGCCGAATACAGGTGTTTTGGGCTTTTTGCTTCCGCCTCCACCCAGCACGCTGCACGCGCTGACCGAAACCAGCACCAAAGCCAGCACCGCAACCCTGCCTGCGTTAAACCGGCCCTTGATCTGTTCAGGCTGCATCACCGCTTGCTCACGCTCCATTCGCATCCTCTTCCGTTAACAGCGCATCGACCCCTAATAGCCCCGCCATCTGTCGCGCGCGTGAACGCACCGTGGCGGGCACCGTCTTGTCTTTGGCGATAGCGGCAAAAACCGCACCCGCGACATCCTTCTTACCCATCTTCATATAGGCGATGGCGCTCATCTCGCCCGCGCTGCCGAACCACGGATTACCCGCCACTGCAAGCGGCTTCAACGTATCGATCACCGCCTGTGGCTGCATCTGCTCAAAGCCAAGGGCAACCTTGCGCACCGTCGCCAGATCACGATAGGGCTGCGCGATGTCCTCATTGCCCGCGATGGCGCCATAAAGCGCGATGGCCTTGGCAACATCGCCCTTCTGCGCGGTCACGCCCGCCTCGGTCAGCAGCGCGGCGGCACGATAGCCGGGCTGGCTGGCGCCCTTGAGCACAGCCAACGCCGCGGCATCGGGCGCCTGGCCCGTCGCTGCGGATCGCAGCACGTCCTGCGCCTTCTCCGCCGTCTCGCCCGAAACCTGTTTGCTGTGATGATCCCACCACAGCCACCCGCCAAACGCCGCCAGCCCGACCACGACCGCAACCACGATCCAGCGGCCGAACCGCTGCCAGATGCCGATCATGCGGTCCTGCCGGACGGCTTCGTCCACCTCACGCAGGAAGGCTTCGTTTACGGGCGGCGCATCAGCCAAGGGAAATCTCCAGAGAATCCGGTTTGCTGGCCCGTTTGAGGCCAGAGTGCGCGGACCTTAGCGGCCATACCGCCCCAGACAAGTCACTTTTTCGGCTGATAGGTCTGTTCGGTGCCTGGAAAGCTGCGGGCGCGCACCTCGGCAGCATAGGCTGCGGCGGTTTCCGAGATCAATCCCGCCATATCGGCATAGCGCTTCACAAAGCGCGGCACCCGCTCGAACATGCCGAGCATGTCCTCCGCCACCAACACCTGCCCGTCGCATTGCGCCGAAGCGCCAATGCCGATCGTCGGGATCGCCAGCGCTTCGGTCAAGGCAATGGCTATCGGCTCGATCACGCCCTCCACCACCACGGCGAATGCGCCCGCCTCGGTCACGGCTTTGCCATCGCTCAGGATCTTCGCGGCTTCCGCGTCACTGCGCCCGCGCGCGCCATAGCCGCCCAGCGTATTCACCGCCTGCGGCGTCAACCCAACATGGGCGCACACCGGGATGCCCCGCTGCGTCAGGAAGGCGATTGTCTCGGCCATCGCCTCCCCGCCCTCCAGCTTCACAGCCGCACAGCCAGTTTCCTTCAGGATCCGCGCAGCACTCTCGAACGCCTGTTGCGGCGAGGCTTCATAGCTCCCGAACGGCATATCGACGATGACGACACTGTGATAGCTGCCGCGCACCACCGCCGCGCCATGGGCGCACATCATCTCCAGGCTCACCGGCACGGTGGAGGGGAGGCCATAAATCACCTGCCCCAGCGAATCACCCACCAAAAGCATGTCGCAATGCGGATCGAGCAATTGCGCCTGCCGCGCGGTGTAAGCCGTCAGCATCACCAGCGGCTCGGCGGTCTTGCCATCCGCCTTGCGCTGCTGGATCGCAGGGACGGTGAGGCGGCGCAGCGGCGCTGGCGTGGGGTTGGCGCGGCTGGTGGCGGTGTCTAGCGTGAAGGTCGTCGACATGAGCGCGTTCTAGCCCGTCTTGGCAGCGAGAGCCAGCCCCCCGCGCTCAGCCGTGGGCGGCATCGTCCACCGGCACCGGAATATCCTCGGCAAGGCTTATTCCGTCCAGCACCTTGGCGGTTTCATCGCGCACCAGCAGCATGATGCGATGCAGGCGACATTCGTCTTCCGGCAGGCAGTTCTTGCATTGCTCGTGCGCGAAGCGGCTGGCGCAGGGCGTGAGCGCGACTGAGCCGCGCGTGAGGCGCACAATGTCGCCATAGCTGATGTCCACCGGCGGCAACGCGAGCCAATATCCCCCATCGCGCCCGCGCTGCGTATCGACCAGCCCCTCGCGCGACATTTCGGAGAGGATCACGGTCAGGAACTTGGCGGGAATATTCTGCGTCTCGGATATATCGGTAAGCGGAATCGGCCCCTCGCCATATTTATCGGCCAGATGCTGAAGCGCGCGAATGGCATAGCGGGTCTTTTGCG
This sequence comes from Sphingobium fluviale, assembly GCF_004122115.1. Taxonomy (GTDB): domain Bacteria; phylum Pseudomonadota; class Alphaproteobacteria; order Sphingomonadales; family Sphingomonadaceae; genus Sphingobium; species Sphingobium fluviale. The sequence continues at coordinate 243,396 of NZ_SBKP01000002.1, read as the reverse complement.
AGAGCATGTTGAGACCATTGCCCGCTTGGCAAAGAATTTCAACCTTTCAAGTCAGGAAAAGGCCATTTCATAGATTTCCGGTTTGAAACCGACGATCCGCCGATCGCCCAGATCGAGCACCGGGCGTTTGATCATCGACGGGTTGGCAAGCATCAGCGCCACTGCCTTCTCCGAATCCAGCCCCTGCTTGTCTGCCTCCGGCAGCGCGCGAAATGTGGTGCCCGCGCGGTTGAGCAGCACTTCCCACCCCAGTTCCGCCACCCAGTTGTGCAGCTTGTCCGCATCGACGCCCTGCTTCTTGTAATCGTGAAACACATAGTCGATCCCCCGCCCGCCAAGCCAGACGCGCGCCTTCTTGACCGTATCGCAATTGGGGATGCCGTAGAGGGTAGGAGAAGCAGGCATATGCGGCCTTTCGCATTGGGGGCAGGTGCGCCTCCCATGCCACGGCACCCAGGGCGAAAGCAACATATGCGACCAAAGATTGGGCGCTGGCAATTGTCAGCATGAAATCCCGCTGCTAGGGGATTGATATGGATCATTGCAGCACATGCGTTGTCCGCAACCGCGCGATTTGTTCGGCGCTGGAGATGGACGAAATCAGCCTGCTCGGCAAAATGGGCCGCCATCACAAGCTGGTAGCGGGCCAGACCCTTATCTGGGAGGGCGAGGATTCGCTGCTGGTTGCCAACGTCATCGACGGTATACTCAAGCTTTCCACCTCCTTAAGCGACGGACGCGAGCAGATCGTCGGCGTGGTCTATCCCTCGGATTTCATCGGCCGCCCGTTCGGCACCCGCACGCAGCATAATGTCACCGCGTTGACGGACGCGCATGTTTGCACCTTTTCCAGCTCAGACTTCGACAGGTTCGCGCAGAGCCATCCAGAGCTGGAGCACAAGCTGCTGGAACGCACGCTGGCGGAGCTGGACCGTACCCGGCGCTGGCTGCTGCTGCTCGGCCGCATGACCGCGTCAGAGAAGCTTGCGCACTTCCTGCTGGATATGTCGCAGCGGCTGGTGCGGCCGGATTGCGCCAATGACGGGCCGGTCGACGGGTTTGACCTGCCGTTCGGGCGCCAGCAGATTGCCGACATTCTCGGCCTCACGATCGAAACGGTGAGTCGCCGCCTCAATGATTTCAAGGTGCAGGGGCTGATCGCCGTCCCATCACGACGGCGGATCGAGATATTGGACCGCGATGGCCTTGAAGGCATAGCGGAAGCGGCCTGACTCCCCTTTTTCGCATATGCGATAGAAACTTATGATCCTCGCCGGTTCTTGACCCGCGTCAAGGAACAGCGGCCCGATCTCCAATAATCCCTGCCGATATAAGTCTGGCCAGACAAGGTGCAAAGTGCATCCGCCTGCCCAGCAAACCGGGGAAGGCACCATGGAATCATTAGTGATGCGTTCGGGCGCTTGGCTGCTTGCGGCTTTGCTTGCCTTTTTTGCATTGGCGTTCAGCGCTGACAGCGGCTTTGCCATCCATATGGGCATCATCATGCTCGCCGCGCTGATCGCGTTGTGGGCGACCATGAGCGGCGCGGACTATGGCGCAATCGCGCGCGGCGTCCTGCGGATGCCGGACCCCGGCCGCTATGACGACGATCCCATCCGCTGGGGCGTGATCGCTACCGTGTTCTGGGGGCTGGCTGGCTTCCTCGTGGGGTTGCTGATCGCCCTCCAGCTCGCCTACCCGGTGCTGAACCTCGGCCTGGAATGGACAACCTTCGGCCGCCTGCGCCCGCTGCACACCTCGGCGGTGATCTTCGCGTTCGGCGGCAACGCACTTATCTGTACCAGCTTCTACATCGTCCAGCGCACCTGCCGCGCGCGCCTCGCCTTCCCCGCGCTCGCCCGCTTCGTGTTCTGGGGCTATCAGCTTTTCATCGTACTGGCGGCAACCGGCTATCTGCTGGGCATTACCGAGGGCAAGGAATATGCCGAGCCGGAATGGTATGTGGACCTGTGGTTGACCGTCGTGTGGGTCAGCTATCTCGCGGTGTTCGTCGGCACGATCGTCAAGCGCAGCGAACCGCATATCTATGTGGCGAACTGGTTCTTCCTCTCCTTCATCGTCACGGTGGCGATGCTCCACCTCGTCAACGGCCTGTCGATGCCCGTCAGCCTGCTGGGATCAAAGAGCTATGCCGCGTTTTCCGGCGTGCAGGATGCGCTGACGCAGTGGTGGTATGGGCATAATGCGGTCGGCTTTTTCCTGACCGCCGGCTTCCTCGCGATGATGTATTATTTCGTGCCGAAGCAGGCCGAGCGGCCAATCTACAGCTATCGCCTGTCGATCATCCACTTCTGGTCGCTGATCTTCCTCTACATCTGGGCGGGGCCGCACCACCTCCACTACACCGCGCTGCCGGACTGGGCGCAGACGCTGGGCATGGTGTTCTCGGTCATGCTGTGGATGCCGAGCTGGGGCGGCATGATCAACGGTCTGATGACCCTGAATGGGGCGTGGGACAAGATCCGCACCGATCCTATCATCCGCATGATGGTGATGGCGCTCGCTTTCTACGGCATGAGCACGTTCGAGGGGCCGATGATGAGCATCAAGTCGGTCAACAGCCTGTCGCACTATACCGACTGGACGATCGGCCATGTTCACTCCGGAGCGCTGGGCTGGAACGGCATGATCACCTTCGCGGCGCTCTATTACCTCACGCCGCGCCTGTGGAACCGCCAGCGCCTCTATTCGCTGCGCATGGTCAACTGGCACTTCTGGCTCTCGACCGTGGGCATCGTGCTCTATGCCGCCTCCATGTGGGTCGCGGGCATCATGCAGGGGCTGATGTGGCGCGAATATGGGGCTGACGGATACCTCGTCTACTCCTTTGCCGAGGTCGTCGCCGCCATGTTCCCAATGTATCTGATCCGTGCGGCGGGCGGGGTGCTCTACCTCGGTGGCGCACTGGTGATGGCCTACAACATCTGGATGACTATCGCCGGGCAACTGCGCAGCGAACAGCCGATGACCGAAACCCCCTATAACGAAGCCGCGGACCGCCCATTGGTCCCGGCCGCCGCGGAGTAAAGCGCGATGAGCACACTTGCACACAAGCACAAGACGCTGGAGCGCAACGTCAGCCTGCTCGGCCTGTTCGCCTTCCTCGCCGTGATCGTCGGCGGGCTGGTGGAGATCGTGCCTTTGTTCTGGGTGAAGACCACGGTCGAAAAGGTAGAGGGCGTGCGCCCCTACACCCCGCTGGAACTGGCCGGGCGCAATATCTACATCCGCGAGGGCTGCTATGTCTGCCACAGCCAGATGATCCGCCCCTTCCGCGACGAGGTGGAACGCTATGGGCATTACAGTCTTGCGGCAGAAAGCATGTATGACCACCCGTTCCAGTGGGGCAGCAAGCGCACCGGGCCCGATCTCGCGCGCGTCGGCGGCAAATATTCCGACGAATGGCATGTGCAGCATCTGGTCGATCCGCGCAGCGTGGTGCCGGAATCGATCATGCCGCCCTATGCCTTCCTGAAGGACCGGCCGCTGAAGGCTGGCGATATGACCGGGCACCTCACCGCCCTCTCCCGCGTCGGCGTGCCATACAGCAACGAGGCGATTGCGGCAGCGAACGCGGACCTCCTCGCGCAGGCCGACCCGGAGGCGGACAGCGCCGATCTGCTGAAGCGCTATCCCAAGGCGCAGGCGCGCGATTATGACGGCGACCCCAAGACCCTGACCGAGATGGACGCGCTGGTCGCCTATCTCCAGATGCTCGGCACTTTGGTCGATTTCCGCGCCGCCGCAGGGCAGGAGCAGCCGCGATGAGCGACTATGACGCCCTGCGCCACTTTGCCGACAGCTGGGGCCTGGTGTTCATGGGGATCACCTTTCTTATCCTCACCGCCTGGCCCTTTCTCCCCGGCTCGCGCGACCGCAACCGCGCCGCCGCCCATATGATCTTCGATGAGGAGCACGACGATGGCTGACAACAAGCGCATCGACCACCCGACCGGCACCGAGACCGTCGGCCATGAATGGGACGGCATCGAGGAGCTGAACACCCCGCTGCCGCGCTGGTGGCTGTGGACCTTCTATGCGACCGTCGTCTTCGCCATCGGCTATTGCGTGGTCTATCCGACCATCCCGACCGCCAACGGCGCGCCGGGCGGCAAGCTCAACTGGTCCAGCCGCGATGAACTGGAAAAAACGCTCGTGGCCCGGCAGACGGAGCTGAAGCCCATCCACGCCGCGCTCGCCGCGACCGACATTGCCGCCCTGCCGGGCAAGCCGGAGCTGATGAGCCAAGCGATTGCCGGCGGCGCAGCAGCGTTCAAGGTACATTGCGTGCAGTGCCATGGCTCTGGCGCCGTCGGGTCAAAGGGCTATCCCAACCTCAATGATGACGACTGGCTGTGGGGCGGTGATCTCGCCACGCTCGAAAAGACCATCGCCGACGGCATCCGCCAGCCGGAGCACAAGGCCACCCGCTTCTCGCAGATGCCCGCCTTCGGGCGCGATGGCATCCTCCAGCCCGCACAGGTGGACGACGTCACCTCCTATGTGCGCGTGCTGGCAAAGCAGGAACGGCCCAGTACATCGTCTGCGCGCGGTGGATCACTCTATTCGGCCAACTGCGCGGTCTGCCATGGGCCGGACGGCACCGGCATGCGCAGCCAGGGCGCGCCCAACCTCACGGACGGAATATGGCTCTATGGCGGAGATCGCGATACGATCCGCCAGACGATCACCAACAGCCGTTACGGGGTGATGCCCGCATGGAACCTTCACCTCGATACGGTGACGATCCGCATGCTGGCCGCCTATGTCCATTCGCTCGGCGGTGGCGAGGCGGCTCCCGCCCCGACCCCGGCACCAGCAGACGCAACGGCAGCGGCGGCTCCGGCGGAAGCAGCCAATGGCGGAGGCTGACCCGGACATCACTGACTCAGCCCTGGGCCAGTATCAGAAGCGCAAGAGCGTATTCCCCAAGGCGGTGGACGGCACGTTCCGCCGCCTGAAATGGGCGATCATGGTCGTGACGCTGACGATCTATTACGTCACGCCGTGGCTTCGGTGGGACCGCGGACCTTATGCGCCCGATCAGGCGGTGCTGGTCGACCTCGCGCACCGCCGCTTCTTCATGTTCGACATCGAAATCTGGCCGCATGAATTCTATTTCGTTGCCGGGCTGCTGGTGATGGCGGGGATAGGGCTGTTCCTCGTCACATCCGCCGTGGGGCGGGCATGGTGCGGCTATGCCTGCCCCCAAACGGTGTGGACGGACCTGTTCCAGCATATCGAGCGCGCGGTGGATGGTGATCGCAACGCCGCGATCCGCCTGCAGAACGCGCCTTGGGGGCCAGCGAAGATCGCGCGGCGCCTGCTCAAATGGAGCATCTGGCTTGCCGTCTCGATGGGCACCGGCGGCGCGTGGATCTTTTACTTCGCGGATGCTCCGACGCTGATGCATGATTTCCTGCACGGCACCGCCGCGCCCGTCGCCTACATGACCGTCTTCGTGCTGACGATGACCACGTTCATCTTTGGCGGCTTCATGCGCGAGCAGGTGTGCATCTATATGTGCCCATGGCCGCGCATCCAGACGGCGATGATGGACGAGAAGTCGCTGCTCGTCACCTATCGCCACTGGCGCGGCGAACCGCGCGGCAGCCTTAAGCAGGCACAGGCAAAACCCGGCGCGATCGGCGACTGTATAGACTGCAACCAGTGCGTCGCCGTCTGCCCCACCGGCATCGACATTCGCGAGGGGCCACAGATAGGCTGCATCACCTGTGCCTTGTGCATTGACGCCTGCGACACGGTGATGGCGCAGGTCGGGCGGCCACGCGGCCTGATCGATTATGTGACCTTCGAGGACGCTTCCAAAGAGCAAGAAGGCCAGCCGACGACTCCGATCCTGAAGACGTTGTTCCGCCCGCGCACGCTCGCCTATTTCGCGATATGGGGTGGAATCGGCCTTGCGTTGCTGTTTGCCCTCGGCAACCGCACCCGGCTCGATATCAGCGCGCAGCATGACCGTAATCCGCTGTTCGTGCGTATGTCTGATGGATCGGTGCGCAACGCCTACACCGTCAAGCTGCGCAATATGGAGAGCCGCCCGCGCACCGTGCGGGTGACGATGGAGGGCGCACCCCAAGCCCGCATGTGGCTCGGCGAGACCGGGAGCCGAGAGGCGGCCGCGCGCTCGTTCGAGGCAAATCTCGCGCCTGACGCGGTGACAAAGCTGCGGCTGTTCGTGGTGTCGCCTGCGGGCGATGGCGGCAGGCAGGAATTTGCGCTGGTGGTGCAGGCGAACGACGACGCAGCGCCAAGCGACAAGCATGAACTGGTGCTGGAACGCGGAGGAGAATGAGATAATGCGCGATACAAACCGAGTGCGCCACTTCACCGGCCATCATATGGCGGCGATCCTCATCAGCTTCTTTGCGGTGGTGGTCACTGTCAACCTCGTCATGGCGCGCTATGCCAGCGCCACCTTCGGCGGCACGGTGGTGGACAACAGCTATGTCGCCAGCCAGAAATTCAACGGCTGGCTAGAGAAGGCACGCAAAGAGAAGGCGTTGGGCTGGGCCGTGTCCGCTCCCATGCGCGACGAAAGCAGCCACATCGTCCTCCGCCTGAAAGACGCAAGCGGCGAACCCCTCAACGGAGCTGGGCTGACTGCGCGGGCCGAACATCCGCTGGGCCGCGCGCCAGAGCAGGCACTCCGCTTCATCGAGACCGCGCCCGGCACCTATCGCAGCACCGGGCCGCTGCCCGATGGCCGCTGGAAGCTGCGCATCCATATCATACGCGGCGCAGACACGCTCGACATCGCCGGGGAGGCAAGCTGACATGAACCACGCTGCGCACGCATCCGAATTCACGCAGGGCACCCGCCATCTGGAGGACAGCCGCTTTGCCGTGCCCGGCATGCGCTGCGCCGGGTGCATCTCCAAGCTCGAAAGCGGCATCGGTCTGCTGCCCGGCGTGGCGGCGGCGCGCGTCAACTTCTCGGCCAAGCAGCTCGCTGTCTCGCATGATGATCGGCTAGACGACCGCGCGCTGATCGCGGAAATCGGCAAGCTCGGCTTCGATGCGCAGCCTTTGAGCGTCAACCCGCTCGGCACCGATCATGAGGAGCGCAAGCGCCTCACCCGCGCGCTTGGCGTTTCGGGCTTCGGCATGATGAACATCATGCTGCTTTCCGTTTCGATCTGGTCCGGCGCGGCAGACATCACGCGCGATCTGTTCCATTGGCTCTCCGCGATGATTGCGGTGCCGGTGGTGGCCTATGCAGGCCGCCCGTTCTTCAGCTCGGCGTTGATGGCGCTGCGCCACGGGCGGACCAACATGGATGTGCCGATATCGATCGGCGTCATCCTCGCCACAGGCATGAGCCTATACGAAACCATGTTCGGCGGGCGCGAGGCCTATTTCGAAGGCGCGGTGATGCTGCTGTTCTTCCTGCTCGCCGGGCGCGTGCTCGATGCGATGATGCGGGACAGGGCTCGCGCCGGGATCGAGGCGCTGCTGCGCAATCAGGCGCCCGGAGCCATGGTCATCGGCGCGGATGGCGCGACCCGCTGGGTCAAGGCGGCGGACCTCAAGCCGGGCGAACGGATGCTGGTGGCAGCGGGAGAAAACCTCGCGGCAGACGGCGTGATCGAGGACGGCGAAACGATGTGCGACCTCTCGCTCATCAGCGGCGAAAGCGCACCCCAGCCCCGCGCGGTGGGAGACTCGGTGCTGGCAGGCTCCGTCAACCTCTCCGCCCCTGTCACCGTGCGCATCACCGCCGCCGGGCCGGATACTATCATTGCCGACATCGCCCGCCTGATGGACGAAGCCGGCCAATCGCGCGGGCGCTATGTGCGCATCGCCGACCGCGCGGCGCGGCTCTATGCGCCTGCGGTTCACCTGCTGGCTGCCCTATCCTGCGCGGGCTGGCTGATCGCTGGCGCGGGCTGGCATCAGGCGCTCACCATCGCCACCGCCGTGCTCATCATCACCTGCCCCTGCGCGCTCGGCCTCGCCGTGCCGGTGTCGCAGGTCGTGGCGGCGGGCGCGCTGATGCGGCGCGGCATATTGGTTAAGGACGGCAGCGCGCTCGAACGCTTCGCGAAGATCGACCGCGTGCTGTTCGACAAGACCGGCACGCTGACTCTCGGCCGGATGACCCCGCTCAACCTTGATGTTCTGACGGCGGAGGAACAATCCGTCGCACTCGCCCTCGCGCAATCGAGCCGCCACCCGATTTCGCGCGCGCTGCACGGTGCACTATCGGCGCGCGGGGTGATTGCTGCTGCGGTTGAGCAGATCAGGGAAGAACAGGGCGTCGGCGTTCACGGGCTGTGGCGCGGGCAGCGGGTCGCGCTGGAGCGGCCTGCGCAGAGCGTCGCCACATCTGGGGCAGCAACGCGGCTCGCCATGGGCGACACCCATATCGACATCACCCTGGCAGACGCGCTGCGGCCGGACGCGCAGGAAGCCATTACCCGCCTGGGACTGATCGGTGCGCCCGCCACGATCATCTCCGGCGACCGGGCGGAAGCCGTGGGTGCGGTCGCGCATCAGCTTGGCCTCACCGCACAGGCGCGCGCCCTGCCGCAAGACAAGATCGCTTCGATCCGGCGGTTGCAGTCCGCCGGGCATCAGGTGCTGATGGTGGGCGATGGCCTCAACGACGGCCCGGCACTCGCCGCTGCCAACGCCTCGCTCGCGCCCGGCTCAGCGACCGACATGGGCCAGCAGGCGGCGGACGCGGTGTTTACCGGCGATTCGCTTGTCGCCGTACCCGTGATGATTGCGGCAGCGCGGCGCACCCTGCGCGTGGTGAAAGAGAATTTCGGCCTCGCCATCGGCTATAATGTTCTTGCCGTTCCGCTCGCCATCGCAGGCTATGTCACGCCGTTGATCGCAGCGATTGCGATGTCGACCTCATCGGTTATTGTCATCGCCAACGCCCTGCGGCTCAAGAGGTGCGCACAATGAACGGCCTTCTTCTCCTCATTCCCATCGCGCTCGGCCTTGGGCTCAGCGGGCTGGGCGCATTCCTGTGGGCCATGAACGACGGCCAGTTCGATGACCCGGACGGCGCGGCCATGCGCATCCTGATCGATGACGAGGGAGGCAGCGATGTCGCTGCTTGACGGTGCCGCCGCCTTCTCCGCTGCGTTCATGCTGGCGGCCAGCCCGATCACCGGCGAATGTACCGCGCGTATAATGGCGCTTTGCACCGGCGATGGAGAAGCGCGAACCATGCTGGTGTGGGATGAAGGCTCTGGCCCCGCGCGCCCTCAGAATCCATCACCAGGCAAGGCCTGCCACGCCTGTCTGCCCAACAAGCGCAAGGCGCTATCGGGCCAGATCGATCAGGACGCCGACATATAGAAAGGGCCGCCTTCCGGGGGTGGAAAGCGGCCCTGAATCATTCTGCGGTTTAGGCGTCGGTCAGAACCGATAGCTCACACCCGCGCTCAGCACCCAAGGGTCGAGCTTGTGGCGCGTGGCAAGCAGCTCGGCTCCACCCGCGGTAGACCAGTGCGCCACAGGCCGCACGAAATAGCGCTTGGCATCAAGCGACAGACCAAATCCGTTCGCGCCCAGCGGCACATCCACGCCCGCCTGAAGCGCAAAACCAACCTTGTCGTCGATCTTGTTCTTGGGCAGGCCCAATGCCGTGGTCGTCGTGCCGGACTTTTCGCTGATGAAGATGAAATAGGTCGGCCCGGCGCCGACATAGGGCTTGATCGGCCCAAGCGGCATATGCGCCTTGAGCGTGACGGTGGCCGGCAGGATCTTCACCGTGCGCACCAGATTGGTGCCGGCGAGCGCGCCCGCGCCATTGATATGATGCGCCGTGAGGCAGCAGATCGTCTCGACCGAGAAATTGGGCGAGAAGAAATATTCGACCGCGAGCGTCGGCACGACATTGTCGCTGGCGAAGGACTGCGTGCCAGCAGGAACGCCCGCCGCGTTGTTGCGCACCTTGCTGATCTTGCCGTCGGGCAGCACAGCTGTTCCGAGCAGCTTGATCTGCAGCTTGCCCTGATTGTCCTGCGCGAGAGTCGGCGCAGGCGCGGCGAGCGCCGCAAGGGCGGCTGCGCCAATCAACAAGTTGATTTTGCTAGTCATTGTTGTCTCCATACCTGTTCGATGGCCGGGATAATATTTCCCTCCGGTCCACCCCGCATGTGCAGCATTTCCCGCCGCCGATCCTTGATCGGACGCAAATCGCAATTTGATCTTGAACAAGGAAATAGCTGTCTACACGCGCGACAACCAAGCGCATGTGGACCCATTATCCGGAACTGCTGCAACGGCCCGTCCCCCGCTATACCAGCTACCCCACCGCTGCGGATTTTGACGACAGCGTAGGTCCGGACGCGCTCACGCGCGCCCTGCTGCAGATCGGCAAAGGCACCGCCCTCTCGCTTTATGTCCACATCCCGTTCTGCGATGAGATTTGCTGGTACTGCGGCTGCAACACCGCGCGCGCAGGCAAGCAATCCCGCCTCGCCGCCTATCTCGATGCGCTCTATCGCGAAATTGAAATGCTCTCCGGCTTGCTGGATGGGCGGGGCCGGGTACGGCGCATTTCCTTTGGCGGCGGCAGTCCCAACGCCCTCGATCCTCTCGATTTCGTACGCCTGCTAGGCGATCTCACAGTCGCGTTCGGGGCGGAGGAGCCGCTCATCTCGCTGGAGATTGATCCCCGCCGCCTTACCCCCGGCTGGCTACGCGTGATTGAGCTGGCGCGGGTCACTAATGCCAGCCTAGGCGTACAAACCTTTGACCCGGTTGTGCAGCAGGCGATAGGCCGCGTTCAGCCGCTCGATGTCGTCGCCACACTGACCAGGCGGCTGCGCTCTGCCGGCGTACAGTCGTTGAACTTCGATCTGATGTATGGCCTGCCGGGACAGGATCTCACAAGCCTGGTCGACACGCTCACGCATGCGGCGGAGATGAAGCCCGATCGCATCGCCCTGTTCGGCTATGCGCATGTGCCGAATGTGATAGTGCGGCAACGACGCATCGATGCTGCCGCCCTGCCCGACGAAGCCGAACGCTTCATGATGGCGAATGTCGGCCATGACTATCTGATTACGCAAAGCTATCGTCCGGTGGGGTTCGATCATTTCGCCCTCCCGCACGATCCCATGGCGACGGCAGCGCGCACCCACCGGCTCCACCGCAATTTTCAAGGCTTTACAGACGATGACACCGAGCATCTGATTGGCCTCGGTGCATCGGCGATCAGCCAGCTCCCCGGCCTGTATGCCCAGAACGCCAAGAACATCGGCGCTTATCGCAAAGCCATCGCAAGCGGCCGCCTTCCCGTCGAACGCGGCGTGTGGCGTGACGCCGAAAGCAGGGCGTGCGGCGCGCTCATTCTGGACATCCTCTGCCACGGCGAGGCAGCGCTTCCTGCGCGCCTGTCAGCCCGGCAGAAGGAGCAGCTTGATCGATTTGCCCAGCGCGGACTGATCTCGACTTCCATGGGCGTGCTGCGGCTCAAGCCCGCCGCCTCGCCCTACGCCCGCACCATAGCAGCCATCTTCGATCCCCGGCTTGACGCGCACCAGAAGAGATTCAGCGCGCCTGTGTAAACCGCCACAACATGGTTAACGGCTTTTTAGGGATAAGTCCTGATAACCGGGTCCAATGCTACAGGACCGGGGATTTCGCTGATTATGGGCAAGCCGCTCGAAACTATGTTCATGAACGCACGGCGATGCGCCAAGCGGGGTGAGTTTGAAGCCGCGCAGAATATTTACGAGGCGGTCCTGCTCGAATTTCCGAAGAATATGCGCGCCCGTCAGGGGCTGGATGCGTTGCGCAAGGCGCGGGGCGAAGCTGTGGCGCTGGATGGCGCGCCGCCGCCGCATGATACCGACCATTTTCTCGCCCTGCTCAACAGTGGAAGGCTGGAAGAAGCGCTTGCGAGGGGACAGGCGCTGCTGCGGGAGTATCCACGCTCGGTCCTGCTGCATGATTCGATGGGCCGTATTCATTATGCGCGCAAGGATCTGGAAAAGGCCACTGCCGCATTTCGCGCGGCTGTCACCGTGCGTCCAGACTGCGCCGAGGCACGCTATAACCTTGGCCGTGTGCTGCAGGAGTTGGGCGATAATGACGAGGCTGCCTCCTGTTACGCCGCCGCCATTGAACATAAGCCGGATTATGCGGACGCCTATAACAATCTCGGCGCGCTCTATGTCGCGAAGGGCAATCTTAACGACGCAGTCGTCGCGCTGAGGGACGCGCTCAAACTGAGGCCGAATTATGTCGATACATACATCAACCTCGGCAATGCCTTTCGCGACATGGGCAACAAGGACACGGCAGTAGCCTATTATAATCAGGCGATCACCCTCCAGCCAGACAACGCCAAGGCGCATTTCAACCTTGGCCTGCTGCGCAACGAGCAGGGCAAGAAGGGCGAAGCCATCATGGCGCTGGAGCGCGCAGTTGTGCACCAGCCGGATTATGGGGACGCCCATCGTGAACTTGCCAATATATTCCTGGGGTTCGATTTGCGCGACGAGGCGATCCTGTCCTTCGAGCGCGCCATTGCTGCAAACCCCGACGATGATCTGGCCTGGTGCGCCAAACTGCACCAGCAAGCGCAGATGTGCGAATGGGCGCCAATTGTTGCCGCGGCAGACCGGATACCGACATTGGGCAGAACGACCGCATGGGGCATGCTGTCGCTCGACGACAACCCTGCAAGGCACAGGCTGCGGTCGGAAAACGCCGCTGCACCTGCTAAGAAGGACATAAAACGCCACCTCTTCTCACCCGCCAAGCCCAAGCGGCCAGAAAAACTGCGCATCGGCTATTTCTCTGCCGATTTCTGGAGCCACGCCGTCATGCATCTGATCGTGCGCGTGCTAGAGCTGCACGACCGTGACCGGTTCGAGGTGCATGGCTTCGCTTATGGCGAGGGCGTGCAGGATGGGATGCACACGCGGCTTGTCAATGCGGTGGATATATTCCATCAGGTTCACAGCTTGGAGGACGACGCCATCGCAGAGCGCGCCCGCGCTGCGCATATCGATATCGCTATTGACCTGATGGGCCATACAAAAGGCAAGCGGCTACGTATTTTCGCACATGGCGCGGCCCCGGTGCAGATCAGCTATCTTGGCTATCCCGGCACGACTGGTGCGGACTTTTTCGACTATATGATCGCGGACAGCATCACGATCCCGGCCGAGCAGCGCGCCCATTATTCCGAAAACATTATCACCATGCCGCATTGCTACCAGCCGAACGACAATGGCCGCGAGATTTCTTCCCGCGTGTTCACCCGATCGGACATGGGCCTGCCAGAGGACGCCTTCGTCTTCGCCTGCTTTAACAGCAGCTACAAGATAACCCCGGAAGAGTTTGCCATCTGGATGCGCCTGCTCGCGAAGGTGGAGGGCAGCGTGTTATGGCTCTACAAGAGCAACCGCTGGGCCGAGGCCAACCTGCGCAAGGAAGCAGAGAAGCACGGAATATCCGCAAACCGCATCATCTTTGCAGAGGGAATTTCGGTAGACGAACATCTCGCCCGCCAGCATCTCGCCGATCTCTTTCTCGATACGTTCAACGTCAACGCCCACACCACGGCCAGCGACGCGTTGTGGGGCGGGCTGCCGGTGTTGACGCGGATGGGCCAAAGCTTTGCCGCGCGGGTGGCGGGCAGCCTGTTGCATGCCGTCGGCCTGCCAGAATTGGCTGTCGACACATCTGAGGCCTATGAAGCGATGGCGCTGGACCTTGCGACCAACCGCAACAAGCTCGCAGAGCTGCGCGCCCGCCTTGCCGCCAATCGCCTCACGACTCCGCTGTTTGATACCGACAGCTTCGCACGGGATATCGAGGCAGGGTATGACGCGGCCTATGCCCGCTTCCTTGACGGAAAAGCGCCCGACGATATTCTCATCGGGCGCTGAACACGTGTATAACGATTAGCGAAACGATCAGGCGACGCGGGCCGCTGCCATCTGCTCGTTGGCGATGAGCACTTTCTGTATGAGGCCGAACCACGCCTCAAAGTCCTCGTCGCCCAGCCAGTGGATAGAGAGGCAATCGCCCTCTCGCGGTGCATCGAGGCCCGCTTCCTTAATATCCAGATCGGTATTGGCGCCGTCTATCAGCCACCGCATACGGCGAATGCTTAGGTGCGAGGTTCTGTCGGCAGAGTCCGACATTTGCTGATACAGTTCCTCGTCACCGGTGAGGTGGGCGAACAGCAATAGCCACGCTATCTCACAGGGATCGAGAATGCCTAAAGCGGAATCTTCCCTGCCCTGTATCGCGCTGCGCTTCGCCAGCCACTGCGCGGCATTATCAAGATCTCCGACGCTGAACGCGATCACGCCCATAAGGAACCACGGCTCGGCAATATGGCCGATCCATTCCATAGACTCATTCAGGCCATCCACTGCTGCCTGAAGATCGCCATCGTGAAGCAATGCGTCACGCGCGGCGCGCAGTTTGATCGCCATCGGGCTGTCGCGGACCACCCAGTCGGCGATGGCCGGCACGCCCTGTTCATCTTCCACGATCCTGAACTTGCCCAGCACGCCATCCTGCTGCACCTTTTGGCCGGGCTTGCACGCGCGGCGGCAAGCAAACCAATCAAGAATATGCGTCCAGTGCTGGCGCGTATAGCGGCTGTGAACCAGGGCGGACCCATTGGATCGTATGCGCTCATACCATAGCGGATCGTTCGCGACCGCCAGTATCTTGCCGTAAAGCTCCGCTCCCGCCGCGCCCAGCACACAGTTTTCCATGTCGATAAAGCCATATTCGCGCAGCGCCTCGGACGGTGGGGAGACAAGGACAGAGCCTGCCGCCGGTATCTCAAGATGCTTGCGCACGACATAATCGAGACGGGTAGTATCCGCGATGCAGAACTGGCTGCGAGACAGCATCCGCGCATATTTCTCATCGCGAATGGCAAACGGATCATGTCGCGCGTTGGTATAGCCGGGGTGCGTATAGAGCAGCGTCGGCATAAGATTCTGGATTTCTTCCGTCACGCGCGCCCGCCAGGGATAAAAGGTCGGAAAGAGGTGCGCGCTCATGATAGTGACAGGGATCGTACGTTCCTCGCCATAATCATGGAAAACATCGGAATCGATGAACTTAGGCAAAACAAAGGCATTGAAACGCCGCAGCTCGTGCATGTGCTCCAGATCCTCGGCCCCCGTGCAAAAGACGGTGTCAATGCCATAGGCCGCCATGAAATCCATTGTAAGCGGACGCATAGGCTCGTGCGGGTCATTGTTGAGTAAAAGCGCGCGCGGCAGATCAGGGTAGGCATCGAGATTGGATATAGTGAGCCGGTATTTGCGCCCCCAGTGGATGGAATCGAACAGCAAAAAATCGGGCTTTACCCGTTCATAGACCTCCCGAAGATCGAAATCCTGCTCGATCACCTCGATATCGCAATGCAACGCGAGGGCATGCACCCATTCATCGACCACAGAATGTAGCAAAGTGGCGCAATCCGGGTTGGGTTGCGCCCTGACGCACAAAATCTTCACCCGTGAAGTGCCAGCGCTCATCATTTTTCTACCTTGAAAAAGCTATGAATCGCTTCGATGACGCGATCCTGCTGCGCGAGAGTCATTCCCGCGAACATGGGTAGTGACAGACCATGGCTGGCCCAATCTTCGGTAATCCGAAAACCCTCTGCGGGTGGCGTCGTAATCCCGGCAAGGCAAGGCTGCCTGTATAGCGGCAAAGGATAGTGCAGACCTGTCTGCACGCCGCATGATTCCAGAAACGAACGAAGAGAATCCCGCTTCTCTGTGCGGATGACATAGAGATGATAAACATGATCCCCATGGACCATATCGGGCAGGCGCAACGGGGTATCGGCAAGCTCCCCTCTATAACGGGCGGCGATAGCGCGACGCTGGTCGGTCCAACCATCCAGACGCTTGAGCTTGTGCCCCAGTACGAGAGCCTGAATACCATCCATGCGGTAATTGTAACCGATGCGGTCGTGAACATAGCGCTCAGTCTGCCCATGCTCGCGCAGGCTGCGCAGAAGCTTGGCTTTCTCATCGTCATCAGTGACGACCAGACCACCCTCGCCTGCCCCGCCAAGATTTTTACCGGGGTAGAAACTGAAGCACCCCATCGTGCCAAAGCTGCCTATCCGCTTGTTCTGGAAACATGCACCTATGGCTTGGGCTGCATCCTCGATAACGGCAAGGCCATGCCGGTTGGCAAAAGCCATGACTTTCGTCATATCCGCAGGCTGGCCATAAAGATGCACGGGTATAATTGCCTTTACGCCCTTTTCCAAACGACGCTCGGCATCCGCGAGATCGATATTGCCGGTCGTGTCCTCGACCTCGCAAAACACAGGGATCGCGCCTTCGTAAAGCAAGCCCCAGATAGTGCCGATAAACGTGTGAGCCGGAACAAGAACCTTGTCTCCCCGCTTGATCCCGGCTGCAATAGTCGCGACATGGAGCGCGGCGCTGCCACTGCTCACGGCGATGGCGTGCTTGACACCCAGATAATCCGCCACCTGCTTCTCAAACGCACTGGCCCATGGGCCAAGGCAGTAAGCGCTGGCTTCGAACAGTCCCTGAAGGTCGGGCATTACATCGCCGCGGATCTGATCCCATTGAAGTGACAAATCAACGAAGGGCACTGGGCGTTCGATTGTGCTGATAACATTCATGCTGCTGTGCCCTCTCTGGTCCGGGTATCACCAATTTGCCGCGCAGGTACGCCCGCAACGATGGCATAGGGCGGCACATCTCGCGTGACGACCGCGCCAGCTGCCACCAAAGCCCCCTCACCGACAGTCACTGGCAACAGCGTCGCTCCGCTGCCTATCGACGCGCGTCGGCAAACATAAGTATGTGCGCAGGTCCAATCCCCCGCGGTTTGCAGACTGCCATCGGCATTGGTCGCAGCAGGATGCATGTCGTTCGTGAACATGACCCCGTGGCCTATGAATACTTCATCCTCAATAGTGACCCCTGAACACAGGAAACTGTGCGACTGGACCTTGCAGTTGACACCAATCGTGACATCCGACTGGATTTCGACGAAGCTCCCGATGCGTGTTCCCGCGCCGATGCTGCAGCCATACAGGTTCACGAGATCCGGATGATGGATCACAGCTTCGGGATGCAGTCGGACGCTCTCTGCTATCGGCATCAGGCCACCCTTTTTTCCTGAGCATCACCGAGCGCGAACGCGAGCGCATCGCGCACTGTGATCTGCTCAACATCGGTCATCCCGTTGAACAAGGGTAGAATCATATGTGTGGCGCTCACACGCTCTGACACGCCAAGATGACCGCGCCGCGCATTGCGCCATGGCTTTTCAAGATGGCAGGACATGACTGACCGCCGTGTAGAGATGCCGGCATCGAGCATTGACTGCATCACCTGCGCGCGATCTGCCTGGGGCGGTAATCCAATAGTATAGCTCTGCCAATTTGAGCGCGCCCATTCGGGCTGATGCGGAATAGTAACGCCAGGAACATCAGCAAGGAGTTCCGCATAGCGCGCAGCAAGGCTCCGGCGTTCGGCTACTATCTCATCAAGACGAGACAATTGCACCCGGCCGATCGACGCCTGAAGATCAGTCATGCGATAGTTGAAACCGGGTTCGTCGTATGTTTCCACCATCACCTTGCTCGACGTGTGGCGCGCAAGGTCTGACAGGCTCATGCCGTGCTGGCGAAGCAGGCGGCATCTGGCGTCAATGGCGGGGTCATTGGTGGTAATCATCCCCCCTTCACCCGTGGTCAGTATCTTGCGCGGATGGAAGGAAAAGCACGCAACATCGCCAATGGGATCGCCAATTTTCCGCCAGCACCCGTCGACAGAGATCTCAGAGCCGCTCGCACAGGCCGCATCCTCTACCACACGCAAGCCATGCTTGCGGGCGATTGCGCAGATGCTTGGCAGATCGCAGGGCATACCTATCTGGTGCACACATACTATCGCGCGGGTGCGCGGGCTGATGAGCGCCTCTATGGCGAGAGGATCCATATTGTAGCCGCCATCTTCGATATCGACGAAGACAGGCTCTGCACCACACATATGGATGGCATTGGCGGTAGCTATGAAGCTGTGGCTCACGGTAATGACTTCGTCTCCGGCTTTCACGCCGACCGCCAAAAGCGCAAGATGGAGCGCAGTTGTGCAGTTGGAGACGGCGCAAGCATGGTCAGCGCCCACTGTTGCCGCGAATTCGTCTTCAAACTGCTTGACCTGCGGCCCTTGAGTCAACCAGCCAGAGGCAATGACTGCACAAGCCGCATCGGCCTCAGCCTGACCCATGATTGGCTTCATTAGCGGAATCATGCCGCTGCCTTTTTTGCGGCTCGATCCAGGCCGCTCTCGGCCTCCCACCAGGCCACGAGATCACGAAGTCCATCCTCCAGCGTGATCGTGGCGGCAAACCCAAGTTCATCGCGCGCTCGGCTTATGTCCGCCAGCCTGCGCTCAACAGGATTGATTGCACGCGCCGGATGATATTCGATACCAAGTTCCGGCCGCCCCATGATTTCGAGTAGTGTATCCGCCAGTTGTTTCAGCGAAACTTCCTTACCCCAGGCGACGTTATAAACCCGGTCAGACGCAGGAGACAGAGCGGCGGCGATATTGGCGCGCGCAATGTCGCGCACATCGATGAAGTCCATCGTCTGTAATCCGTCACCGAAGATCAAGGGCGGCAGACCTTGGGAGATGCGCTCCATCCAACGGATCAGCACCTCCGTGTATTTGCCGTGAATATCCATACGCGGGCCAAAAACATTGAAATAGCGCATCGCGACATAATTAAGCCCGTACATATCGTTGAACGCCCGCAAGAGGCTTTCGTTCAACATCTTCAACCCACCATATAAGGTGCGGTCGGCATAGGGCGCAGCGGCTTCAGTTGTAGGAAACTCAGGCGCCAGACCATAGATTGAAGCAGAGGAGGCGGCGATCAGCTTTTCAACTTTATGCCTGACGCAGGCATCAAATATCTCAAAGCTTGCTCGTCCCATCACATCGAATGCAAGCCGTGGTTCTGCTGCACAATGCGTGATGCGCAAAGCTGCCTGATGGAAAACGATATCCGCCTCACTGACGAGCCTATCCAATAAGGTCTGATCGCAGATATCTCCCTCTACAACAGTTACACGGCCGCTTTTAAGTGCATCGGCGAGATTCTGAGGGCGCCCACGCACCATGTTATCGACAACGGTGATGGCCGCCACATCATGAGCGATTAACTGATCGACAATATGCGATCCGACGAAACCGGCACCACCCGTGACCAGAACATTCTTGCCAGCAAGACTGTTGGGATATGGGCTATTTACAGGTATGATAGTCATGTTTTTATGCCGCTGCTGCTGAGGGGGAGGAAACGGCGGGCATAGAAGATTGTGCCTGCCGAAGGCTGAGATCCAGCGCAGCCTGCGCGCGCTCAAGCGTCCGCACGATACGGCGACCGAGGCGTCCGTCTGTCCGCGCTTTCGTCTTGCCGACAATAACCTGCCGAAAATGCTCTACCACCGCGACGAGCGGCTCTCCTCCGCTCAGGCGGGGGGATGTCACCGATCCGATGCGATAGCTGGGAAGAATGATCTCGCGGTCTTGTCGCGGATGGGTGGTGATTCCGCTGTCGTAAATCTTCAGCGGCTCTTCACGATTGAGGTCGTCCCAGACCACCATCTTATCGCTGCCGCCGACAGCTATATGCCGTACCTTGACGGGAGACATCCAACTCAGGTTGAGATGCGCAACCATCGACGTGGAATAGTGAAAGGTCAGATAGGCGATATCAGGAAAACCGGGGTTAACATGACAATAGCCTGAAGCCTCGATATGGACCGGCTCACCGCCGAACAGATAGTCTATGATCGACAGATCATGCGGCGCAAGATCCCACAATACGTTCACATCAGGCTGGAAAAGACCAAGATTGATGCGCTGGGAGTCAAAATAGCTAACCTTGCCCAGTTCTCCCGAACGGACCAGCTCACCCAGCTTGAGAACGGCAGGATGGAACAGGAATGTATGGTCAGCCATTAGTGTGAGGCCATAAAGGTCGGCTCTCGCCACAAGATCGTCCGCCTCTGCACTGGTCGTGCACATCGGCTTTTCAACCATCACATGCTTGCCACGATCGAGCGCGGCCTTGGCCTGCGCGTAATGAAAAGCCACCGGCGTCGCGAGGACGACGGCTTCTATTTCTGGATCAGCGATAAGGTCTGTCGCATCAGAATAAGGGATGATGTGAGGGTGCGACACGGCAAGCCCATCGCGGATGTCCGCTCGCGCGTCAGCAACCGCAACAAGCTGGATATCGGGGTTGCCCGACAGCGCGCGGAAGAGATTCTTCCCCCAATACCCCAGACCGCAAAGACCGACTTTGAGTTTAGCCATACAGCATGGGCTAATGGAAAATACTTAACAGGTGTTTACCATGATTTGAAAGGATTGAGCGCCGACCGAAAGCCCAGATTTCAATGTCTTAAGATTATGAAATATCCAGTGTGATTGGGATCAGGCCAGTGCGGCCAGTGCCTTTTCAAGCTGTGCAACCCGCCGCTCAAGCTTAGTAAGCGATCGGGGGCCGCTGACCCGCTCGCCGGGTGCGACATCCCTATCGATAAAGGTCATGGGCGAGATAATCGCGCCATCGCCAATAGTAACGCCCGCCGCGATTACGGTCGGGCCACCAATGAAGCAGTTCTTACCGATACGGGTTTCCTTGTAGACTATGCTTTCACGGCTAACCGTTGTCTCCCCACGGATAGCCTGAAGATGGCTGCTGTGTGACCAGATCATAACGCCCAAACCGATCTGACTGTGATCGCCAATGGTCAGCCCGCCCTGCGCATCAAGGACCGCACCTTCACCGATCCATATATTCTCTCCGCAGACAAATTTCTCAGGGGCCAATATTTTGGCGCGCTCGCGCATGCGGCAGCCCTCTGGCAAACCGAAAAATGCTGCTCGTTCACGATCAGTCATCAGGTCTGTCGCATGATATCGCAAGATTTGCGCGCGCAATCCATCATCGGCGCTGTCCAGCTTCGCATTGCGGCGCACTGTCGCCGCCATCAGTTCACCAAGGCCCGCGAGTGGGCCGTCGCTCAGGATGGATTCAATACCAGGCACGGCCTTTACCAATACCGCCCTGTCAATTTTCAGCATATCTGCGAGATCATCAACGGCCGAGGCTGAGGCCTCCTTACTCTTCATGGCCGGGCCTTGCGCATATTTTCGATGAACTGTGAATGAGGTAACGCGAAATTTCCAGTCACATGCCCCCCCGGCTCCACATCGCGTGTCACCACAGCACCCAAGGTTACGCGCGCATCGCACCCTATCCTCAAGGCATTTGACACCGTGGCATTAGGGCCGACTCTTGCACGGTCCTCAATGACGGTAGAACCGCCTATCATAGCGCACGCTATAATCTGGCAGTTTCGCCCCACTCTAACATTATGGGCAATATGCACGAGGTTATCGACCACACTGCCTTCACCAATTTCGGTACATCCGCCGAATAGCCCCCAGTCGATTGAGCAATTGGTCATAATCACGGCGCCGCGGCGGATAAGCACCGAGCCATAGTGCGGAACAACGATCTGCCGCCCATCAACGATGCCGACCTCGAACCCGTCGCCTCCCAATACGCTGTTGGCGCCGATGCTGGCATCATCTTCGATCGTCACTCTTTCATGGATCACAGCATTTGCGCTGATGGAAACATTGGCTCCGATGCAAACACTGTGCTCTGCAATGGCAGCTCGCGGGTGGATGCGCGCACTTGCATCTATGCGATTTGGGAATGGTTCCGGCACCTCAAGTGCAGCCCCATACCGCAGATAAGCTTTAAGAAACATTTCCTTGGGGCTATCGCACACAGCAAGGCCGAAATCATCAGGCACCATCGGGCCCAAGTCGGGCGACGCTATGATAGCCCGTACCCCGCATAATGCCTCAAGCTGACGGGCAAAGCGTGGATCGGAATAATATTGGATCAAACCCTCGCTAGCAATGCTCAGCGGCCCAAAGCGCCTGACGCTCACATCACGGATAATTTCAACCGGAAGATCCGCCATCACTTGAGATAAAAGCATGCTATCCCTCTCTGTCATGCGGTTTCGCATAACTCTCGCAGGCTGACAAACCTGCCGCCCGTTTGCCGGACCCATTGAATAATATTTTCCAGGAATGTTGCACTACCCTGACCGCTAAAGCGCAGCACGTTCGCTATTTCGGGCGCAAGAGTAGTAATATGCGCCCGGTTCTTCTCGTAAAACTCGGCATCCGGTACATTCAGCGCCCACATGAAGGGATGGAAGTTGAGGATCTTGAGGCCGGGGCTTTCAAACGCAGGCTGATGGTCCGCGAAGGACCACCCGCCGCCGCGCGTCCAGTGTACGTCGTCCTCGAAAAAAACCGGGAGTCGTTTAACTCCGTTCCAATGCTGCAAAACAGGCAGACCTTCCTGCAAATGACAGCAGATATTGCTGTCTATTGCTATGCCACGTTGCGCCAGCGCGAGAGAAACCGCGCTGTTATCAAAAAAACAATGGCTTCGCGATGCAACAGGATCAGGCACGAGATCAAAGACATGGTCCAGAACCTGATCAACGGTGGCCCCGTGGGTGCTGCCGGGCATAAAATTTGGGTGGATGCCCAAATCTATCTCACCTGCCGCTGCTGCATCTTCAATTACAGCGGACTGATGCGTGACGAACAAGGTCGGTACTATGTCATTACTGACAGTGTAGTCGATAAAGCTCCGAATGGAATACTCCGACGCCCAATCAACATCTGCGGTCAGGACGAACCGGCCATCGGACATATCTGCTTCCCATTGCGCTTGCAGCTCACGGTAAAGCGAATCGCGCCGTCACGGTCAACAACTCGCTGCGTACGAGAGAAAAAACTCGCCTAAAAGAGCTATGCATGATGGGATAAAATGGTGATGGTTGCGGGAGCAGGATTTGAACCTGCGACCTTCAGGTTATGAGCCTGACGAGCTACCGGGCTGCTCCATCCCGCGTCAACCATTCTCGCTGCAGGCAGGAGCCTGATCGCGAGACAAAAAAAGCGGCCTATTGGCCGCCTTTGAAACATGTGAATGGGTTTAAACCAGAATATCTTGCTCATGCGCCGGCTACAATGCCTGGCGACGACCTACTCTTCCAGTGCTTGAGCAATAGTACCATCGGCGCGGTCAGGTTTCACGGTCGAGTTCGGGATGGGATCGGGTGGGTCACTGACGCTATGGTCACCAAGCAATGAAGCAGGCGCATAAGCGGATATTCGGGTTTTTAATCGATGCACTTTTACTGAAGGTATACGAACCATATCGGGCTGCGAATAATCATCCAGTCCACAATATCAGCACTCTGTGCTGTCATTGATGGTGGGACAATCAAGCGCGAAAAGAGCTATTAGGACCGGTTAGCTTCATGCGTTACCGCACTTCCACATCCGGCCTATCAACGTGGTGGTCTTCCACGGCTCGATGAAATCTTATCTTGAGGGAGGCTTCCCGCTTAGATGCTTTCAGCGGTTATCCCGTCCATACATAGCTACCCTGCTGCGCTCCTGGCGGAACGACAGGTACACCAGAGGTATGTTCAACCCGGTCCTCTCGTACTAGGGTCAACTCCTCTCAAATTTCGACGCCCACGGCAGATAGGGACCAAACTGTCTCGCGACGTTCTGAACCCAGCTCACGTACCACTTTAATTGGCGAACAGCCAAACCCTTGGGACCTGCTCCAGCCCCAGGATGTGATGAGCCGACATCGAGGTGCCAAACGATTCCGTCGATATGAGCTCTTGGGAATCATCAGCCTGTTATCCCCGGCGTACCTTTTATCCGTTGAGCGATGGCCCTTCCACGAGGGACCACCGGATCACTATGACCGACTTTCGTCTCTGCTCGACTTGTCAGTCTCGCAGTCAGGCGGGCTTATGCCATTGCACTCTAACAGACGGTTTCCAACCGTCCTGAGCCCACCATCGCGCGCCTCCGTTACTCTTTAGGAGGCGACCGCCCCAGTCAAACTACCCGCCACAGAGGGTCCCTGCACCGGATAACGGTGCGAGGTTAGACATCAGAAAACAACAGGGTGGTATTTCACCTATGGCTCCACCGGAACTGGCGTCCCGGCTTCAAAGCCTCCCACCTATGCTACACAATTCTTTCCTAATGCCACTCTGAAGCTGCAGTAAAGGTGCACGGGGTCTTTCCGTCTAACCGCGGGTACTCCGCATCTTCACGGAGAATTCAATTTCGCTGAGCATATCCTGGAGACAGTGGGGAAGTCGTTACGCCATTCGTGCAGGTCGGAACTTACCCGACAAGGAATTTCGCTACCTTAGGACCGTTATAGTTACGGCCGCCGTTTACCTGGGCTTCAATTCAGAGCTTGCACTCCTCCTCTTAACCTTCAGGCACCGGGCAGGCGTCAGGCCCTATACGTCGTCTTGAAGCCGACTTAGCAGAGCCCTGTGTTTTTGCTAAACAGTCGCTACCCCCTGGCCTGTGCCCCCCACAAAAAGTTGCCTTAATGTGGGGCCTCCTTCTTCCGAAGGTACGGAGGCAATTTGCCGAGTTCCTTCAGGATACTTCTCTCAAACGCCTTGGTATACTCTACCATTCCACCTGTGTCGGTTTAGGGTACGGTCTATACGGTGGGGCTATTTCCTGGGACAACTTCACTGCCCGGACCAATCCAATAAGGCCGAACAATTTACGCCATCCGTCACACACCACCAGGCCCACGAATATTCACGTGGTTCCCATCGACTACCCCCTTCGGGCTCGTCTTAGGGGCCGGCTTACCCTGCTCAGATTAGCTTTAAGCAGGAACCCTTGGAATTTCGGCGACAGTGCATCTCACACTGTTAATCGCTACTCATGTCTGCATTCGCACTTCCGATACCTCCACGACCCATTACCAGATCGCTTCATCGGCCTACGGAACGCTCCGCTACCGCGTGATCAAAGATCACACCCTAAGCTTCGGTGCATCACTTTAGCCCCGTTACATCTTCGCCGCAGAATCTCTTATTTAGACCAGTGAGCTGTTACGCTTTCTTTAAAGGATGGCTGCTTCTAAGCCAACCTCCTGGTTGTTTTGGAAATTCCACATGCTTTCCCACTTAGTGATGACTTGGGGACCTTAGCTGTAGGTTAGGGCTGTTTCCCTTTTGACGACGGACCTTAGCACCCGCCGTCTGTCTGCCGAACTAGACTCGTTGGTATTCGGAGTTTGGTTAGAGTTGGTAGATCTCGCGACCCCCGCATCCATCCAGTGCTCTACCCCCAACGGCAATCATTCGACGCTCTACCTCAATAGATTTCGCGGAGAACCAGCTATTTCCCGGCTTGATTGGCCTTTCACCCCTAAGCACAACTCATCCGATAATTTTTCAACATTAAACGGTTCGGCCCTCCAGTGCGTGTTACCGCACCTTCAGCCTGGTCATGCATAGATCGCCGGGTTTCGGGTCTAATACACCAAACTCAATCGCCCTATTCAGACTCGCTTTCGCTGCGCCTACACCTAACGGCTTAAGCTTGCTTGGTACATTAAGTCACAGACCCATTATGCAAGAGGTACGCTGTCACGGCTCAAGGCCGCTCCAACTGCTTGTAGGCATCCGGTTTCAGGTACTGTTTCACTCCCCTCATCGGGGTGCTTTTCACCTTTCCCTCACGGTACTGGTTCACTATCGGTCATGTACGAGTATTTAGGCTTGGAGGGTGGTCCCCCCATGTTCAGACAGAGTTTCACGTGCTCCGCCCTACTCGAGTCCTGATACATCACTTTCGCATACGGGGCTGTCACCCGCTATGGCGCTCCTTTCCAGAAGCTTCTGCTAGTTGAATATCAGGCACTGGCCTGGTCCGCGTTCGCTCG
>NZ_SBKP01000002.1:0-212500 GCF_004122115.1 Sphingobium fluviale | reverse complement strand
TGATCATCGCCACCAGCGCGGGTGTGTGGTTCACCTTCATGCTCGGCACCGCGCTGATGAGCCTGGCCTTCCTTTCGAGCGGCACCGGGCATGACGAACAGATAGAAGATTATCTGAAGAAAGAAGCCGGATATGACGACGATTGACAGGACCGAGCCTGTGTTGCGCGTGGCGCCCAGACCGGGCGACATCAACGCCAATGGCCATATCTTTGGCGGCTGGGTGTTGAGCCAGATGGACATAGCAGGCGGTATCGTCGCCGCGCGCGAGGCGCAGGGCGCCGTGGCCACAGTGGCGATCGAGGCGATGAAGTTCATTGCGCCCGTGATGCTGCATGATGTCGTTTCGGTTTACTGTGCCGTCGAGCGGCGGGGCAGCACCTCTATCGCGATTCGGGTGGATGTGGTTTCCACACGCGGGCGCGCGCAATCCGAGGTGCCGGTTACGAGCGGGATTTTCACATTTGTAGCGCTGGATGAGAATCACCGGCCACGCCCGCTGCCGGAGGGGTGAGGCTCAGCGCGCGCTGAACGTCAGGTCGATTTTCTTGCTGCCATTTGCAGGGATGACTACGCTGACGATACTGTCCGCTCCGTCTGGCACAGGCTTTGGCGATGCGTTCAGCCGGTAGTTGCTGAAACGCGGCACGCGCAGCTCGACCTTCGCTTGGGACGGCAAGGCATTTGTCAGCGTGATTCGCACACGGCGCGCGCTTTCATCGACAGACAGCGTCTTCTGCTCGAACCGGACCTGCTCACTCTCGCCCACATCCAGCTCCACGCGCTCGGCCACCGCCTTATCATCCAGCCGGCTTTCGCCGACCAGCATGTCCTCGTCATTCTGCCTCTGCGTGATCACGACGCCGCCCGCGGGGAGAGGAACGCCAAGCCCTTCCTTCACCTTGTTCTGCATGCGCAATGTGACCTCAAGCGGTCCTTCATCTTCTGAATCCCACGGGTTCATCGTCCGGGTGTAAAGCCGCTCGAAGGGCACATTCGCCTTGCCTATGAGCGCCACTTGCTTCTGCCCATTGGGCACGACATCGACGGGAACGGGTACACGATAGAGCTTCAGGTCGCCAAGGTCTTCCTGCTGGGCCGTGACGGCGACCGGCGAGGCCTGGAGCGATTCGGACCGTTTCATCGCGGTGACGATCACCTCCTCGCTGCCGTCATACATTCCCGCCGCCATTGGGGGTGGAGCGGGCGCAGGAGAAGGCTGCACACCCCACGCGGGATAGGTGCTCGTCCCGTCCATCGGCCAGCATTGAAGCGCGAGCGACAGCGCCTCAGGCTTGGCGCCCAGCGCGCGGAAATCGCTCGTCTGGTTGGGCTTGCCCGCCACCGCCAGCAGCTGCGTGCCCCGATAGTCCGCGCCATTGCCGTTGGCGACGGTGAGCCAGGCGGATAGGTCGAGCGTCTTGCCGTCTTCCGCCACGGTCGCGACATAGGCGGCGCTCCAGTCAAACCCCGTGGCGAGATAGGTGAGCGTCACCTCCGCCGTGGTGGCGCTTGGGCTATTGGTATGCACCGAGAAAGTCGGTTTGGCAGACAAGCCCTCTGGCACAGCATCATAAACCAGTGCTTCCGGCAGGCCAGAGCAGCGCAACGCCTCTACCCCCTCCTGCGTTTGCAGCACCACCGCGCCGCCGGAGCCGGAGCGGATGATCGCATCGCCCTCGCTCACCTTGCCGGTGGCGGGATTGGTGCGGCGGATATGGACACGGTTGCCGAGTGAGCCATCCAGCAGCGAGGCGGGAGTAAGCAGCCGCGCATCGCGGTTCTTCTCGCTCACCCCGCCCGGCAGGCCGGAGACGACGGCGCTCACCGCGATCATGCCATCCGCCACGCCCTCGAACCGCACCACCGATTCGCCCGCGGGCAGGCTGATGCGCCGCTTTTCCGAGATCAGCGCATAGCCGTTGAGCCAGCCGGGGTTCATTGCCCCGTCCCCGCGCCCCATGTCCCGATAGACGGTGACGGATGTGGAGACCGGCGCGCTGCTCACCACCACGCTCTGCGCAAGGGCGGGAGCGCTGAGTATCACAGGCAAAATGGCGAGGGCCGCCCGCATCACGCGCGCCTCAATACCGCGTTTCGAACGTCGCCGTCACTGTGGCGCTGCCGTTCGCCGCCACCGGCACATGCCAGACCGTGGCGTTGGCGTCCTTGCGCTCGCTCTTCATCGATTCGGCGGTGATGCGCGTATCCGCCCACCACCAGTCGAGGCCGGACTGAACCAGATCGACCGTCACCGCGTCGGGCTTTGCGTTGGTCAGCTCATAGCGCATCGTCGTGCGCCATTTGCTGTCGCTCAGCCGCTGGCGCTGCTCTACGGTCGCCTTCACCTTCACGTCAAACGCGTCGCCGGTCTTCAAGGCAAGGCTGCTCCCCATCGGCGTGTGGCCGATGCCGTTCTCGCCGATGAACTGGGGCGCTCCGGCGGCATCCTTCATATAGAAGCGCACGGTCCCGGCAGGCAGCGCATCGCCAAGGCCGCCCTGTTTCGAGGTAGAGAACTTGACCACGCTCGCCGCGCTCTGCGGCTCGTTATTGCCGGAAAGCCAGCCGTTCACGAACTCATAGGTCGCCTGCGCTGCCACGCCCTGCACATCAAGGAAGCTCACCTGCTTGGTCTGGTTGGTGGCTATCGTTGTGCGCTGCGCGATGGGATAGAGATAGAAATCGCCCAGCCGCTCGCGATTGGCAGTCTCGGTGCCGGCCTTGACCATTGAGGGGCGCACCGGCGCATATTGGGGCCGGGCATAGGGTGGATAGCCGCCGCCATTCTGGTTGACGGCCCCCGCGACCAGCAGCGTGTTGGCGTTGGTATAGGTCGTGCCGCTATTGTTGGTGAGCGTGACCCAGCCCTGCACGTCGATCCTGCCCGCCTTGCTGTCAAACAGCGCGACATAATCGGCGTTCCAGCCGAGGCCGGGGGTGAGGTAGCGGATCGAGGCGGGGCGTGTGCCTGCGCGGTCACTATCGACCTTCACCGAAAGCGTGGGCTTGGCGCGCAGATTGGGCGGCACCTTGTCAAAGATCACCCGCACCGGCAGGCCATCGTCACGCAACACCTCGATCCGGCTGCCGATCTGGAGCACCACGCCGCCATTGACCGCCAGCACCCGCGCCTGCTCGCGCGTTTCCGCGCCGGTTGCGGGGTTAGTGCGCACGATCGTCACCACCTGCCCCACCGCCTTTTCCATCAGCTTGTCAGGGCTGAGCAGGTCATAATCGAAATTCTGTTCAATGATCGCGGCGCCCGGCGCGGCGAAGGAGAGGGTTTCGGCGCGGATCTGGGCCGAGACATCGGGAAACTCGATCCGGCTGACCCCTTGCGCGATGGCAAGCTGGCGCACATCCTGCACCAGCGCGAGATTGTTGTTATAGATGGTGACGGAGACATCGCCCTGCGCGCTAGGGCCAACCGGGTTGGCGCTGTCCTGCGCGCCAGAGGGAGTGGCGGCGAGCGCCAGAGCCAGACCCGCGCCCGCTAACAGAAACTGCTTCATCATCCTCAATCCTCTATCTGCTCCGCCCGCAAACGAATAGGGCGGTGTATCGCTACACCGCCCTTTCATCACTGTTGCGAGATTATCGCAAGCTGAACGGGATCAGAGTTTACTCTGCCGCCTCGACCGTCACCTTGCGCGGGCGGCCCCGGCGCTTGGGCGCGGGCGCTTCCTCTGCCGCCGGGGCGGGCGCGCTGTCTGCGGTGTCATTATCGGCCCGCGAGATCGATGGCGGCAGCACCGCCAGATCCAGACCGGGCGCATCCTGCTCCTGGCTTGCCACTTCACTGGACTCGCGGCGCGGGCGGCGTCCACGGGTGGGGCGCGCTGCGCGCTCGGCGCGAGGCTGTTCATCCTGCTGGTCTTGCTGAGGCGCGGGCTGCGCCTGCTCCTGACGCGGCTCGCGGGGTTCGTATGCCGGGCGCGGATCACGATCCTGCCGGGGCTGACGCGCCTCGCGCGGCTCGCGGTATTCGCGGGGTTCGCGGCGCGGGCGCTCGGCCTGCTCCATGCGCGCGTGCGGCGCGTCCTGCTCGTCGCCATCCATGCGCTCATCCGCAGCGCCGCTCTGGGTGCGCGGCTGATGCCGGTCCGCCTCGGTTGCCATCATCGGACCATCGTCATACGCGGAATAGCCGCCGCGCTCGCCCTCGTCGTCAAATGGCTCGTCGTTGCGGCGATAGCGCGACTGCTGCTCTTCCTGGCGCGAGCGGTTGTCCGCGATCACGCGGAAATAATGATCCGCGAACTGGAGATAATATTCGGTGTTGACCCGATCTCCCGCCAGCTGCGCATCGCGCGCCAGATTGCGATATTTTTCCAGAAGCTGCGGCGCATTGCCGCGCGCCCGGCTGTCTATCCGGTTGCCATTTTCGCCGCTGCTGCGGTTGTTGCCGTTATTCGGGCGACCATTGTTCCGGCCGCGATTGCGGCGACCGGCCTGACGATTATTGATCAAAGGTAGATCCTTGCTTTCAATGCCATCCTTAAACGCACTGCCCGATGCGCGGTAAGCGTCGCACGGGTTCGGGCCGTTCACGGCCCGGACCTCCATCTCAGCACCAGACACTCATTTATGTGTCCGACGATTGTGGGAGCCAGCCTCACCCGGATCAAACCGATCATCGGGCTTTGCCTGCCCGTCCTAGACGGTTCGGGTTAAGAAACCAAGCAGAAATGCCTTTGAGGCGGATAAAATCACAGCCGCACCAATTTGAGACAGCGCTGCCGACCGCCCAGATCGTTGAACACAGACACGCCCAGTCCGTTCGCCGCAAAGAGTGCGGCGGCGCTAACCCCTTGATCGTGGCCGATCTCAACCGCCGCCATGCCACCGGACGCGAGATGCCGCCCCATGTTCGGCGCCAGGACGCGGTAAGCGTCCAGCCCGTCCGGCCCAGCGAAGAGCGCGCCGTGCGGCTCATAGTCCACCACATCGCGGGGCAGCACGGCGCTGGTGGCGATATAGGGCGGGTTGGCGAGGATGAGGTCGAAACGTTCCTCGATACCGGCAAACCAGTCGCCCTCCACCAACTCCGCCCGCCCCCCCAGCCCGCACCGCAAGGCATTGCCGCGCGCCACCGCCAGCGCCTCACCGCTGATGTCGACGCCAATGCCGGTGGCGGACGGCCATTGCGATAACGCGGCCAGCAACAGCGCGCCTGAGCCGGTGCCGAGATCGAGGACGCGCTTTGGCCCCTCACTCCCGGCGAAATGCGCCACCGCCGCCTCTATCAAGGTCTCGCTATCCGGCCGGGGGGTGAGCACATCGCGCGTGACGGTGAGCGTCAGCGTCCAGAATTCGCGCGTGCCGACGATCTGTGATACCGGCTCGTGCGCCAGGCGCCGCTCCACCAGCGCGGCAAAGCCCTCCGGCTCCTTCATGTCGCGCAGCCGCAGGAGCAGCGCCCCGCGCTCCAGCCCCGCAGCATGGGCCATCAGCAGCTCGGCATCAAGCCGGGGCGTATCGGATACAGCGGCGAGACGGATAGCGGCCTCGCGCAGGGCTTCAGCGGCCGATATGCTCTCCTTACTGTTCATAATATCCCGGAGTTTATGTGGTTCGCGCAGAGGCGCAGAGTACGCTGAGGGGTAGAATTGACGGCGAAGCCGTCTCTAATAGATTGCACTGTAGAAAAAAATGGTGCCTGCGGCGCATGAGAACCCCTCCGCGTTCTCTGCGCCTCTGCGCCTCTGCGCGAAAAAAACCTCCCCGCTCACCCCACCCCATCCAGCTGCGCCAGCCGCGCGGCTTCGTCTTCGGCCATCAGCGCGGAGATGACCTCCTGCAATCCCGGCCCCTCCAATATCTCCGGCAGGCGGTGCAGCGTCAGGTTGATGCGGTGGTCCGTGACGCGGCCCTGCGGGAAATTATAGGTGCGGATGCGCTCCGAGCGGTCGCCCGACCCCACCATCGCCTTGCGCGCGCCTGCCTGCTCGCTGTGGGTGCGCTCCCGCTCCAGCTCGTAGAGCCGTGTGCGGAGCACCTTCATCGCCTTTTCCTTGTTCTTGTGCTGGCTGCGCTGATCCTGCTGGATCACGACGAGGCCGGTGGGAAGATGGGTGATCCGCACCGCCGAATCGGTGGTGTTCACATGCTGCCCGCCCGCGCCGGATGCGCGAAAAATGTCGATCTTGAGGTCAGTCGCCTCGTTGATCTGCACGTCCACGTCCTCCGCCTCTGGCAGCACAGCGACGGTGGCGGCGCTGGTGTGGATGCGGCCGCCGCTCTCGGTGACGGGCACGCGCTGGACGCGATGCACCCCGCTCTCGAACTTCAGTTTCGCGAACACCCCAACGCCGTTGACCGACGCCACCACTTCCTTGAAGCCGCCTTGCTCGGACGGCGAGGCGGAGATGATCTCCATCTTCCAGCCCTGCTCGTCGGCATAGCGCTGATACATGCGCAGCAGATCGCCCGCGAAGAGCGCCGCCTCGTCGCCGCCGGTGCCGGCGCGGATTTCGAGCATGGCGGGGCGAGCATCCGCCGCATCCTTGGGCAGCAGCTGCAGCGCGAGGGCGCGCTCGGCCTGCGGAAGCTGGGCGCGCAGTTCCTGCAATTCATCGTTGGCGAGCGCGCGCATCTCGGCGTCCGCCTCGCCGGAGGAAAGCAGCGCTTCGAGGTCGGCGATCTCCTTCTGGCAGCCGGAAAGCGCGCGCGCGGCCTTCACCACCGGCTCGAGCTCGGCATATTCCTTGGAGAGCTTGACGAACTCCGCCGCGTCAAGATCCGGCCGCGCCATCGCGGCCTCCGCCTCCTCATAGCGCCGCTCGATCTGGGAAATGGTGGCGGGGGAGATTTTCATGCCGGTTTCTTCCGCTCCCCGCCAGGGGAGCACATGACGGCAAGAATAGATAGTGCGCGCACATGAACCCACGCGCGCCCTCTCTGCGTCCTTTGCGGTCTCTGCGCGAACACAATTTTCTCGCGCAGAGGCGCAGAGAACGCAGAGGTAAAAATCTCTTCGTCATGCTGAACTTGTTTGGCTTCACCGCCCTGACGGGTCAGGGTCCATTTTGAGGCTGGCACCGGACCAATGGGCACGATGGATGCTGAAACAAGTTCAGCATGACGGTGGGGAGTAGTGGGGAGGATGTTCATTACTTATCCGAATTGCCCCGGCCTAAGACACGCGCAACAGACGTTTCAACCACATTGTTGGCCTGCTGATTGTCAGAAACAAAGGTAAGGTGAACGCTATCAGCTTCCAATAAAGGTTGACGCACATATATAATCGCAGTGTTGGCTGCCTTCCGTGCAATCTCTGCCTGACGCTTGGCATTGCCTTTATAGGCGACATCCACTGCAAGCCCTTCCGCGCGAAGCTTGGTAATTAGCGTATTTGCTTCACCTGACAGCTCTGGCTTGTCGGCAATCACTGCAACAGTGGGTGCATTAGGCAATCTATCCACCAACATCGCCAACCGCTCGATCCCCGCCGCCCAGCCGACGGCTGGCGTTGCGGGGCCGCCC
Source organism: Sphingobium fluviale (assembly GCF_004122115.1). GTDB lineage: Bacteria > Pseudomonadota > Alphaproteobacteria > Sphingomonadales > Sphingomonadaceae > Sphingobium > Sphingobium fluviale. The sequence goes on along the minus strand of NZ_SBKP01000002.1, from coordinate 205,013 downwards.
ATGTTCTCGATCAGGCCGTCATAGCGGCCGCCGCCGAGTACCGTCCCCTGCGCGCCCAAGCGATCCGTCACGAATTCGAACGCGGTGTGGCGGTAGTAATCGAGGCCACGCACCAGCCGCGCGTTGCGCTGCCAAGCGACGCCTGCCGCATCCAGCCCTGCCGTCACCTTGTCGAAGAACTGGCGCGCCTCTTCCGTCAAAAACGCATCGATATCCGGCGCCGCGTCGGCGATGGGGCGGTCGCGCGGGTCTTTGCTGTCGAGGATGCGCAGCGGGTTTTTCTCCAGCCGGGCGAGGCTGTCTTCGCTCAATTCCCCCCGATGCGCCTCGAAATGCGCGACCAGCGCCTGTCGCCACGCCTCGCGGCTCTGCGCGTCGCCCAGCGTGTTGAGTGTCAGCGTCACGCCCTCGTTGATGCCCAGCTCCTTCAGCAGTTGATCCGCGAAGCACAACAGCTCCACGTCCGCCAGCGGCTCTGCCGCGCCGATAATCTCGGCATCGACCTGATGGAACTGACGATAGCGGCCCTTTTGTGGGCGCTCATAGCGGAACAAAGGGCCGTGCGTCGCCACCTTCAAGGGCGCATATTGCTGCCACCCCTCGGTGATATAGGCGCGCGCGATCCCGGCGGTGAACTCAGGCCGCAGCGTCACCGAATCGCCGCCGCGATCCTCAAACGTGTACATCTCCTTGGACACCACATCGGTGCTCTCGCCCAGCGAGCGCGCGAACACCGCCGTCTGCTCAAACACCGGCACCTCGATGCGGCGAAAGCCATAGAGCTTCCTCACGCGCTCGAACGTCTCGACCACGTAAGCGAAACGATCCGCCAGGCTATCGGACGTGCCGCCGAGCATGTCCTGTGTGCCGCGAATGGGGCGGGGCGTTTCGATGCGTTTGGTGTCTTTATCTGCCATGCGCGCGCTCTAGCGGGAAAATGCGTTTATGGAAACAGGGCTGCAACAGACTTGCGGCAGCGCTGTGTTCTTGATATGTTCGAACCGAAGAAGGAGAGTGCCATGCAAGTTACAGGTGGATGCCATTGCGGCGCGGTGCGTTATGAAGTCAACGGCGCGCCAAAGCATGTGGCGCTGTGCCATTGCGTGGATTGCCGCAAGAGCGCGGGTGCGCCGATGGTTGCCTGGGCAGCCTTCACCGAAGCCGAGTTTTCGCTCACCAAGGGCGAGCCGAAGACGATCAACTCCTCTGGCGCCGCCTACCGCAGCTTCTGCGGAGAGTGCGGCACCGGCCTGTTCTATCGTAATGCCGAGTTCCTGCCGGGTATCGTGGACATACAGTCTGCCACAATGGATGATCCGGATGCGCTGCCCCCCACGGCGCATATTCAGGTGGCGGAGCGCATCGGCTGGATGGCAACGGCGCATGATCTGCCCGCTTTTTCCCGTTTCCCCGGCATGGAGTGACGCGACCAGTCGCGGCAGGGGTGGACGTGAGGGAAATCCCGCGTCATTCTGCGCTCCTGCACTCGAACAAGGCCTCCTCCATGCGTTCTTTGATCCCCCTGTCCCTGCTTCTATATTCCGCCCCGATTGCCCTCGCGCAAACAGCCGCCCCTTCACCCTTCACCGCACCCGCCACCCGCTCCGCCCCTGCCGCCCAGCCGATCCTCGATACCATCCCCGCCGCGCGGGACATTCCCTACCCCGGCACGATGCGGCTGGAGGTTGACGCGAGCGACACGACCCAGCGCATATGGCGGGTGAAACAGACGATCCCAGTCTCCTCATCCGGCCCGCTGGTGCTGCTCTATCCCGAATGGATACCGGGCGCGCACTCCCCACGCGGGCAGATAGACAAGTTCGCGGGCCTCAGGATCAGCGCCAACGGCAAGGACATCGGCTGGCGGCGCAACCCGCTCGATGTCTTCGCCTTTCATGTCAACGTGCCCGAAGGCGTGCGCGAGATCGTGGCGGAGTTTCAGTTTTTGAACCCCACGACCGACAATGCCGGGCGCATCAGCGCCACCGACAAAATGGTGAACCTGCAATTCTGGGCGACGGCGCTCTATCCGGCGGGCTATTATGTGCGCCAGATCCCGGTGCAGGCGAGCGTAACATACCCTGCCGGGTGGTCCGCCTTTTCAGCGCTTCGGGGCACGCAGGCCGGTGCGACGATGATCTATGAACCGACCGATTTTGAGACGCTGATCGATTCGCCGATCTTCGCGGGCAAATATGCTGGCACGGTCGATCTGGGCAGCAACGTGACGCTCAACATCGTGGCCGACAGCAAGGAGGAGCTGGCCGCCACCCCGGATCAGGTGAACGCACACAAGAAGCTGGTGGCCGAATCGCTCGCGCTGTTCGGGGCGCGCCACTTCGACCGCTATGACTTCCTGCTCGCCATCACCGACGAAATGGGCGGCATCGGGCTGGAGCATCACCGTTCCTCGGAAAATGCCGTCGACACAGGCTATTTCACCAAATGGAACGACGGGCCGGGCGACCGCAACCTGCTGCCGCATGAGCTGGTGCACAGCTGGAACGGCAAATTCCGCCGCCCCGAACTACTCTGGACGCCCGATTACCGCACCCCGATGCAGGACAATCTGCTCTGGGTCTATGAGGGGCAGACGCAGTTCTGGGGTTATGTGCTCGGCGCGCGCTCCGGCCTTTATACCAAGGAGCAGACGCTGGATGCTCTTGCTTCCATCGCCGCGCGGCTGGACCTCGCGAAAGGGCGCAGCTGGCGCGCGCTGGAGGATACGACGCATGATCCCATCATCTCCGCCCGCCGCCCGAAGAACTGGGCGAGCTGGCAGCGGGCCGAAGATTATTACAATGAAGGCCTGCTCATCTGGCTGGAGGCGGACGGTATTATTCGGCGCGAAAGCAAGGGCGCGCGCGGCATGGATGATTTCGCCAAGGCGTTTTTCGGCATGAAGGACGGCGACTGGGGACAAATCACCTACACCCGGCAGGATGTGATCGACACGCTGAACACGGTCCAGCCCTATGACTGGGCGGGCTTCCTCAGCCAGCGGGTGGACCGCACCACGACGGAAGCGCCCAAAGCCGGGTTCACGCTCGGTGGCTATGCCTTGAGCTTTGGCGATACACCCAACAGCACCACGAGAGAGATCGAAAAGGCGCTGAAGGGTATTGACCAGAGCTATGGCATAGGGCTGGTGGTGAAGACGGACGGGGATATCCTCACGACGATCTGGGATAGCCCCGCCTTCAAGGCTGGCCTCGCGAGCGGCATGAAGATCGTCGCGATAAACGGCACCGAATATTCCGGCGATGTCTTCAAAGCGTCACTCACGCAGGCAAAGGCCGATAAAAAGCCGCTGGAGCTGATCATGAAGCAGGGCAAAAATATCAGGGTTATCAGACTCGATTATTTCCTCGGCGTGCGCTATCCGCGCCTCACCAAAACAGGAGAGGGTGAGAGCAGTCTTGACCGGCTGCTCCAATCAAAAACAACATCGCCCTAACGATCAACACGGAACCAAGTCAGGCCATTCATGCGTATCGACCTTATCCCGGTGGGCACCAATCCGCCGCACAGCCTTAACGTCATCATCGAAGTGCCGACCGGCGGCGAGCCGGTGAAATATGAGTTCGACAAGGCATCCGGCGCCCTGTTCGTGGACCGCATCCTCCACACGCCGATGCGCTATCCCGCCAACTATGGCTTTGTGCCGCACACCTTGTCGCCCGATGGCGACCCGCTGGATGCGCTGGTCGTCGCGCGCTCGCCGTTCGTGCCGGGCTGCGTGGTGCGCGCCCGGCCCATCGCGGTGCTGAACCTTGAGGACGAGCATGGCGGCGACGAAAAGCTGATCTGCGTGCCGGACGACGCGACCTTCCCTTATTATAAGGACGTGCAGGAAAAGGACGATCTGCCCGACATCGTCTTCGCCCAGATCGAGCATTTCTTCACCCACTATAAGGATCTGGAAGCCGAAAAGTGGGTCCGTGTCGGCACCTGGGGCGATGCCACCGAAGCCCGGCGCGTGACGCTGGAGGCGATCGAGCGCTATGGCGCGGAGAAATAAGCAGGCCTCGCTTTACTGAAATTCACGACGCGCCGGGAGAGATTCCGGCGCGTATTTTATGCGGTTTGCGAAGCGGCGCGCTCTAACTTTTTGTTGTCGCATCGCTTTTTGCCAAAAACCGGTTCCCACTTTTTGGCGCGATGCTCCAGCTGATACGATCAGATCAAATACAGGCTGCTTCAGGTTCCTGCTCACACAGGCGCGCAGGCCTGGCTGAGCCAGACACCTGCGTCGCCCTCCAATAGCGGCGCGATACGGCGCAGGGTTTCTGCGTGATAGGCGTTGAGCCACGCGCGTTCGCTCGCGTCCAGCATGCCCGCATCCACCAGCGCCCGGTCTATCGGCACATGCGAGAGAGTGCGAAAGCCCAGCATGGGCTTCTCCGCCCCGGCCACTTCCCGCGCCTCCACCAGCACGAGATTCTCGATGCGGATGCCATATTCCCCGGTCTTGTAATAGCCGGGCTCGTTAGACACGATCATGCCCGGTTTGAGCGGTTCATCGCCCCCGCCGAAGGTCGCTATGCGCTGCGGCCCCTCATGCACTGAGAGGAAGCTGCCGACACCGTGGCCTGTGCCATGCGCATAATCCAGCCCCGCCTCCCACAAGGCGCGGCGCGCAAGCACGTCGAGCTGGCTGCCGCGCGTGCCCTGCGGAAAAAGCGCGCGGGCGAGTGCGATATGACCCTTCAGCACCAGCGTGAAGCGGGTGCGCATCTCTTCAGTCGGCGTGCCGATGGCGATGGTGCGGGTGATGTCGGTCGTGCCATCGCGATACTGCCCGCCGGAGTCGACCAGATAGAGCATATCGGGCGCGATGGCGCGGTTGGTGCGCTCCTCCGCGCGGTAATGGACGATGGCGCCATTCGGTCCCGCGCCGCTGATCGTATCGAAGCTGAGGTCGATGAGCTTGCCGGTCGCTTCGCGGAAGGATTGCAGCTTGGCTGCGGCGGAAAGCTCGGTTTCGCTGCCTTGCGGTCCAACAACGCTGATCCAGTGGAGGAACCGCACCAGCGCAGCGTTGTCGCGCAGTTGCGCGGCATCATGCCCCGCGATTTCGGTGGCGTTCTTGATCGCCTTCGCCAGCACAACGGGATCGCGCACGGCATCAATCTGCGCGCCGCCTCCCCCAAGCGCCTCGAAGATTGCCGCGACGGCGCGCTCCGGGTCAACCGTGACCCTTTTGCCCGCATATTCGGAGGCAAGCGCCTGCGCAAAGTCCGCCCGGTCGCGGATCGAGACGCGATTACCCAGATGCGCGCGCAGGGCGTCCGTGACTTTTTCGGGCGCTATGAACAGATCAACCGTGCCATCCGCCTTGGCGATAGCATAGGACAGCGCAACCGGCGTGCGCGCCACATCGCTTCCCCGGATGTTGAGCGCCCATGCGATGCTGTCCAGCGCGGAAAGCACCGCCGCATCGGCCCCGCGCGCCTTCAGCCACTCGGCAATGTCGGAGAGCTTGTCCTCATGCGCCTTGCCCGCAAATTCCAGCCCATGCGGCACGGCGGGCGCGAGGCTGGGGGCGGGGCGATCCTGCCACACCGCATCGACCGGGTTATCCTCCACCGCGACCAGTTCGGCCCGCTTCGCCGCCAGCGTCTCTCGCATCTTCGCCACCCAGTCGCGCGTATGGAGCCATGGGTCATAGCCGATGCGCATGCCCTCGCGCGCCTCCGCCACGAGCCAGTCGGTAGGCTGCTTGGCCGGCAGATCGCAATAGTCATACAGCGCGCCATCCACCTGATCGCGCACCTGCAATGTATAGCGCCCGTCAACGAAGACCGCGGCTTTCTCCGCCAGCACCACCGCGCTGCCCGCGCTGCCGCCAAAGCCGGTGAGCCACGCCAGCCGCTGGGCATAGGCGCCGACATATTCGCTCATATGCTCGTCCGTCAGCGGCACCACAAAGCCATCGAGCTGGCGGGAGGCCAGCTCTGCGCGCAAAAGGGCAAGGCGCTTAGTATAGTGGGCGGCAGAAGTGGACAATTGGTGCTCCTTGAAGCATGGCAGGCGCATCCAACATAAGCAGGCGTGGGCGATCCCGCTACCCGCAACAGCACCGGAACCGTGATGACCGATCCCAAGCCCCTTACCGCCGCGCCAATGGCCGCCCGCCGCGCCCACAGCATCAGCCATCATGGCAAGGTGATCGAAGACCCCTATTTCTGGCTGCGCGACCCCGGCTACCCGGATGTCACAGACAAGGATGTTCTCGCCTATCTGGAGGCAGAGAACGCGTGGTTCGAGCAGGCGATGGCCCCGCACAAGGGGCTGGTAGACACATTGTTCACCGAGATGAAGGGCCGCATCAAGGAGGATGACAGATCCGTGCCGCAGAAGGACGGAGACTGGATCTACTGGCGCGCGTTCGAGGTGGGGGCGCAATATCGCAAATGGTATCGCAAGCCCGCAAACGGCGCTGGCGCGGACCAGCTGATTCTTGACGAACCGGCGCTGGCCGAAGGACATGACTATTTCCGCCTCGGCGCGATGTCCGTCTCGCCCTGTGGCCGTTTCCTCGCCTTCGCGATCGATACCGATGGCGGCGAGCGGTTCGAGGCGCGCATCCGCGATCTCGAAACGGGCGATCTGCTTCCCGATGTCATCCCCGGCACCCTGTCCGCGCTGGTGTGGACGTCAGACAGCAAGGCGCTGCTCTATAGCCTCGCCAACGAGAACTGGCGGACGGACAATGCGCGTGTGCATGTGATCGGCACACCAATAGCCGAGGACCGCGAGATTTTTCATGAGGATGACGAGGGCTTCCGCGTCTCTATCGGCCTCACCTCCTCCGAAAAATGGATCGTCATCGGCACCGGCGACCATGTGACCAGCGAGGCGTGGCTGATCCCCGCCGACGATCCGTTCGCCACACCCCAGCTCGTTTCCGCACGGCAGGCGGGCCGCGAATATGATGTCGATGAGCATGAAGGCACGCTCTACATCCGCACCAACGACACCCACCCCAATTTCCGGCTGGTGAAGGCGGCGCTCGATACGCCGGACCAGTGGGAGGAAGTGATCGCGCCGGACGATCATTTCTACCTGACGGACGTGACCCTGTTCAAACGCTTCTATGTCACCGAAGGGCGGCTGGATGGCCTCGACCAGATCGAGCTGCGCGATTACACCACCCATGAGGCAAAGCGCCTGCCCTTCCCGGAGGCGAGCTATACCGCCTCGCTCGATGACAACCCGGAATATGATGTCGAGAAACTCCGCATCGGCTATGAATCGATGGTCACGCCGGACACGATCTATGACTATCATCTGGACAGCGAAGAGTGGGAGTTGCTGAAGGTTCAGGAAATCCCCGCAGGCTATGACGCAGAGAAATACGAGACGCAGCGGATCATGATTGCCGCGCGGGATGGAACGATGGTGCCGGTTTCCATCGTCTATCCTGCCGGTTTCCCGATGGATGGCTCCGGGCGGCTGCACCTTTATGGCTATGGCGCCTATGGGCTGGCGATGGAGCCGGGCTTTTCGACGGCGCGGCTGTCCCTGCTCGATCGCGGCTTCGCCTATGCCATCGCGCATATCCGTGGCGGCGATGATCTGGGCCAGCAATGGTATCTCGATGGCAAGCTCGACAAGCGCACCAACACCTTCACCGATTTCGTCGATGTGGCCAAGGGGCTGATCGAACGCGGCTTCACCGCCAAGGGGCGGATCAGCATTTCAGGCGGATCGGCGGGAGGCGAACTGATGGGCGCGGTGATGAACTCCGATCCTGACCTTTGGGGCGCGTGCGTCGCGCATGTGCCGTTCGTCGATGTGTTGAACACCATGCTGGATGCCTCGTTGCCCTTGACGCCCGGCGAGTGGCCGGAATGGGGCAACCCGATAGAGGATAGTCAAGCGTTTGACCTGATCGCCTCCTATTGCCCCTATCAGAATGTCCGCGCCCAGGCCTATCCGCCGCTGATGGTGACGGCGGGGCTGAATGATCCGCGCGTGACCTATTGGGAGCCGGCGAAATGGGTGGCGAAGCTGCGGGCGACGAAGACGGACGGCAATGCGCTCATCCTCAAGACCAACATGGGCGCGGGGCATGGCGGCAAGTCTGGCCGGTTCGAGAGTTTGCGCGAAACGGCGGAGGAGTTCGCCTTCATCCTGTGGCAGATGCCGGAATAATCATTCTGCGGACGCGGGCTCGTCCGTCTCCGGCAGGGGAATACGCTTTGGCTCCAGTATCGCCGCCGCCTCGATCACATCGAGCGCACGGCGCGCTTCGTTATATTGCCGGGCCATTTGCAGCCATGCGTCCGCCTTGTCATGAGTGCGCATCCGCTCGATCTCGGCCAGCGCCGCATCAACCCGGCCTGAGGCGAGCAGCATCTGCGCGCGCTCAACCACCCTTCGCGGCTCCGGGGAGGGCGCACCGGCCTTGCGCACGATGATGAGCGACGACAGCTCGCGCCGGGCGGCGTCCCACCAGTCCGCCTTCGCGTCGGCCCCGGCGAGCGCGGGGGTCAGTTCGCCAAGGCGCATCTGAAGATCGGGGATCGTGACCGGCGAGGCGGCAGCGTTGATGATGGTGGCGACGGCCCGCGGCTGCGCATCGGCAAAGCGCAAGCGCAGCTCAGCCTCCAGATAGCCCAGCGGCGCCCCGCGATCGAGCGCGCGGCGCGCGGCGAACGCGATCAACAGCGCCTCGGCGCGGGCGGCATTGCCACCGGCATTGGCTGCCTGCTCAGAAATGCTGTCCAGCTTCACGGAGACTGCCGCCAGCCGGGCCTCCAGCGCGGATGCGGTCTGTGGACTGGGGGTGGAGGCGGCAGGTGCCGCGACATTGGCGAGCGGCGCCTGCTCCGCTGCGTCCTGACCGCGGTCTAGCCACTGCCTGACCACCGGCACGGCCCAGACTGTCGCCACAACACCGCCCGCAAAGGCGATGAGCAACAGGATCAGCGTGATCGTGGCACGAGACTGATGAGAGGGTGGCCGATATGCGGGGGGCTGTGGCGCCATCGGCTGAGGCGCCCGATCCGGTGTTGAAACTTCGCTGTCCATCTCATCCCCTCCGGGTCGCGTCCGGCGCTGTGTCGTGGGGTTTGTGGCATAGTTCTTCGGCCAAGGCCAGCATGGCGGCATCGGAGGGATGCTGCGCGGCGACTCTATGTGCCCAGCCAGTTCCTGCGGCGATACGCGCCGTGTCTGATATGGCGATGAGGGAGAGGCTTGCGCGCTGGTCTGGCATCACCAATGTCGCAAGCCTTGCGCCAGATCGGGGCGAATGGACGAGGCAGATGTCGCCGGGTTGGAGCAAGGCAAGCGCCTCGCCCGTTTCGCGGGTATGATAGACAGGGATGCGCCGTATCGACAGGCCCTCCGCCTCCGCCGCGATGACCTCCGCGCCGCACAGATGCAGTGCGCGCCTGATGCCCGCCCGGCGCATATCTTCCACCAAGGCGGCGGCATAGCGCGTACCAATATGGGTGGGGTTCAGCCCGGCGGTGCGCGCGGCCTGCGCCGTCGCTTCGCCTACTGCGAACAGCGGCAGCGCGGCATAGCGCAACAGGACCGGCCCGGCATGGCGCGCGGCGTTGGCGCTGGTGAGCATCAGTGCGTCGAACTGTTCGGGGCCGGGCGGCATCCAATCCAGCGGCTCGACGGCAAAGAGCGGCGCGAGCAGTGTTTCCAGCCCCAGCGCGCTGGCCGCATCGGCGGTGGCGTCAGCCCCCGGCTGTGGGCGCAGGATGACGACGCGGCGCGTCATGGGGTGAATAATGCGCGCAGGTCTGGGCTGGCTTGCACCAGCATCTCCGCGCCCAATGCCTCCGCCAGCGCTGGCGCAGCTTCGGCTGGAAGCAGACGCTCCTCCGCCACTCTTTCCCGCCCATCGGCGGAAAGGATCTCGGCGCGCAGGCGGACGGTATCGCCTTCCATCGCCGCCAGCGCGGCGATAGGCGAGTGGCATGTGCCGCCCAGTCCCTTAAGGAGTGCGCGCTCCACCCGCACGCAGGCGGAGGTCGGCGCATCGTCAATCGCCACGATCAAGGCGCGCACGGCGTCATTATCGCGCAACGTCTCGATGCCGATTGCCCCTTGCGCGGGCGCGGGCAGCATATCCTCTACGCTGACTGGCGTGCCGACGCCCGCTTCGCCCAGCCGCACCAGCCCGGCAGTCGCCAGCAGGGTCGCCTCGGCCTCACCCCGCTCCAGCCGGGCGAGCCGCGTCGCGACATTGCCGCGAAACAGCACGATCTCGATATCCGACCGCAACCGCTTCACCTGCGCGGCGCGGCGCGGCGAGCTGGTGCCCAGCCGCCCGCCTTGCGGGATCGCCTGAATTGAAGGCGCGCCCACCAGGCTATCGCGCACATCGGCGCGCGGCAGCATCGCCACGATCTCCAGCGCATCAGGCCGCAGCGTCTCGACATCTTTCATCGAGTGGACAGCGGCATCGATATGCCCCTCGATCAGCCACTGGTCCAGCTCCTTGGTCCACAGCGCCTTGCCGCCTATCTCGGCAAGCGGCCGATCCAGCACCTTGTCGCCGCTCGCCGTCACCGGCACGATCTGGATGGCATCGCGATGCCAGCCATGCGCCGCGCACAGCGCATCCGCCGCCAGATGCACCTGCGCCATCGCGAGCGGGGAAGCGCGGGTTCCGAGGCGCACCGGGCGGCCCAAAGGAAGAGGGTTTGTCATAGGCGCTTGCTCTAATCCGCGCGGTCATTAGAGGAAAGGCGGAAATGAGCATCATCCTCGGTCTTGAATCAAGCTGCGATGAAACGGCGGCGGCGCTCGTCTGCCAAGACCGTCGCGTGCTGGCGCACAAGGTGGCGGGGCAGGAGGCGGCGCACCGGCCCTATGGCGGTGTGGTGCCGGAAATCGCAGCGCGCGCCCATGCGGAGGTGTTGACGCCGCTGATAGAGGCTGTGTTCGCCGAGGCGGGGCTGAAGCTCAAGGATGTGGACGCCATCGCCGCCACCGCGGGGCCGGGGCTGATCGGAGGCGTCATGGTCGGGCTGGTAACGGGCAAAGCGCTCGCCCATGCTGCGGACAAGCCGCTCATTGCCGTCAATCATCTGGAGGGGCATGCGCTCTCGCCTCGCCTCACTGCGCCGGAGCTGGCCTTTCCCTATCTGCTGCTGCTGGTGTCTGGCGGGCATTGCCAGCTGCTGCGGGTCGAGGGGGTAGGGCAATACCGGCGGCTGGCAACAACGATAGACGATGCGGCGGGCGAGGCGTTTGACAAGACGGCGAAGATGCTGGGCCTCGGCTTTCCCGGCGGTCCGGCGGTGGAACGGGCGGCGATGCTGGGCGACGCGAAGGCCGTGCCGCTGCCGCGCCCACTGATGGGCAGCGCAGAGCCGCATTTCTCGTTCGCTGGCCTCAAAAGCGCGGTGATGCGGGCGCAGCAATCGGGCCAGTATCGCACCGAAGACATTGCGGCGAGCTTCAGCGCGGCGGTGGTGGACTGCCTCGTTGATCGCACTGCGCGGGCGCTTACGCCAAGCGAGGGCGTAACCGCGCTGGTGGTGGCGGGCGGCGTCGCGGCCAATCAGGGCGTGCGGGGCGCCCTGTCTGCACTGGCCGAGAGCCACGGCCTGCCCTTCATCGCGCCGCCGCTCTGGCTCTGCACGGACAATGCGGCGATGATTGGCTGGGCAGGCGCGGAACGCTTTGCATTGGGCCTCACCGATGGCATGGATGTGCCCGCAAGACCGCGCTGGCCGCTGGACGAAGCGGCGGAGAAAGTGCGCGGCGCGGGAGTGAAAGCATGAGGGGATGCGCATGAAGATCGGCGTGGTGGGCGCGGGCGCATGGGGCACCGCACTGGCGCAGGTGATGGCGCAGGGCGGCGAGGTGCTGCTCTGGGCGCTGGAGGCCGAGGTGGCGGACGGCGTCAACCGCGATCATGTGAACGCGCTCTATCTGCCCGGCGTGCCGCTCTCGCCCGCCATCCGCGCGACGACTGATCTGGCCGGGATGGCGGCATGCGACGCGTTGCTCATCGTCACGCCCGCACAGCATCTGCGCGCCACGCTGGGCCGCCTGCCGCGCACCGATGCGCCCCTGATCCTCTGTGCCAAGGGGATCGAGGCGGGCAGCGGCAAACTGATGTCTCAGGTGGCGGAGGAGGTCGCCTCGCACGCCCCGCTCGCTGTCATCTCCGGCCCCACTTTCGCGCATGAGGTGGCGGCGGGATTGCCGACGGCGGTGACGCTCGCCTGCGCCGACGCTGCGCTGGCCGAGCGGCTGGCGGCGCGCATCGCTCGCCCGACCTTCCGGCCCTATCTGTCTGACGACGTGATCGGCGCGGAGGTGGGAGGCGCGGTCAAGAACGTGCTCGCCATTGCCTGTGGCGTGGCGGAGGGGGCGGGGCTTGGCCTCAATGCCCGCGCCGCGCTCATCAGCCGGGGCTTTGCGGAAATGACGCGCTTTGGCCTGGCGCTCGGCGCGAAGGCGGAGACGCTGGCCGGGCTTTCCGGGCTGGGCGACCTCGTGCTGACCTGTTCCTCCACCAATTCGCGCAACTTTTCGCTCGGCAAGGGGTTGGGCGAGGGGCAGGCGGCTGCGGAGCTGCTGGCCGAGCGCCGCACCGTGGCGGAGGGCGCATACACCGCGCCGGTACTGCGCGATGTCGCCCGCAAGGCAGGAGTCGAGATGCCGATCGTCGAGGGTGTATGCGCGTTGATCGAGGGGCGGGTGCCGCTCGGCCATATGATCGACGCGTTGCTCGCCCGTCCGCTACGCAGCGAATGACGATATACTTGGGCGGATGCTTCGCCTATTATGCCGCCTCCGTGGGGCAAGGAGCAGCAGTTTGGCGGTGAACCCGACGCCCGCAGGGGCGCAGCGCGAGGAAGGCGACATCGCCGCGCTGGCCAAAGGCGGGCGCACCAATGTTGCGGGATTTTTGCTGCGCCTTGCCGCGCGCATCCCGTTTCTGTTCATCGCGGGGCGAATCTATGGCCCGGAGGTGCTGGGCCGCTTTGCCTATGCTGTCATCATCGTCGAGTTCGCCGCGCAGATCGCGACCGTCGGCCTGAAGCGCGGACTGGCGGGCGCACTGGCGCAGACCAAGCGGCCAGAGGCGCATGTGCTGGCCGATGCGCTGGTGCTGACGCTGCTCTTCTCGCTGATCACGGCAGGCCTGTTGATGCTGGTGCCCCAGATCATGTTTCCCAATAGCGGGTTGAACGGGCTGGACCGGCTGCTGCCGCTTATCATCATCGCGATTGCCAGCACGGACGTGGCGCTCTCGGCCTGTGCGTGGCGGTTTGACATTGCCGCCACGGTGCGCGCCCGCGCGCTGGTGGAGCCATGGACGATCAGCATCGCGGCGTGGGTGCTCTCATACTACTCGCTGCGTGACGGCCTCATCATCTCTTATGTGCTGGCGATGGTCGCCGCGATGATCGTGGCATTGTGGGCGATGGTGCGCCATTTCGGCTGGAAACCGGGCTGGCGCCCGCACCCAAGGCGGTTGTGGCGCATGACCAAGATCAACCTGCCGCTTGCCGCCGCCGACGCGGTGGAGTGGGGCTCGCGCAGGCTGGACCTTGCGCTGCTCGGCCTGTTCGTCTCGCCCGCCACGGTGGGCATCTATTATGTGGCGCAGCAGGTCGCGTCCCTGCCGCAAAAGCTCAAATCCAGCTTCGAGCCGATTCTCGGCCCGGTCATCACCCGCAACCTAGCCGAGCATAATCATGCGGCGATTGCGCGGCAGGTGAGCCAGGTGGGGTTCTGGATATTGGCCGCGCAGACGGGCGTATCGCTTGCGCTCGGCATACCGGGCGAGGCGGTGATGGGGCTGGTCGGACCGGAATTTGCCGTGGGGGCTCTGGCGCTGGGCTTCCTGCTGGTGGCAGAGGTGGCGGCGGCGCCCTCGGTGGTGAGCGAGAGCGCGCTGGTCTATATGGCGCGGCACCGCAACCTCGCGCTGTCTATGGGGATGATCGCGATCCAGATCGGGCTGACGCTGATCCTGCTGATCGTGATGCGTAGGGGCGGATACCCTGAAATTGCGATGGCGGTCGCGCCCGCTCTGGCTTTGGCGCTGGCGCTGGGGTTCAACTCGGTGGTCAAGTCCCGCCTGTTGCAACGATTATTGCGCCTGCCGATCGCGACATGGCGCCCGGCGCTGGTGATGGCGTCCGCCGTGGCGGTGATCGTCGGCAGCGGCTTCGTCGCCTTGCCGCACGCGCTGGAATGGGTGGAACTGGCGGTGGGCGTGCCGGCGATATTGGCGGCCTATAGCGTGGTCATCTGGCGCTATGGCTTTGGCCCGGAGGACAGGGCGCTGTTCAGAAAGCAGGCCGGGTCAACCACATAGAAAAAGGGCCGCGATCCGAAGACCGCGACCCCTTTCTTGTATCGTGCTTCCGATCAGGAGATCAGAAGGAAACGCCAACCGAAGCAACGACACCAGCCTTGGCGATGTCCTTGCCGCTGAAGGGGCTAACCAGGGCACCCTTGGCAAAGTTGGTGTCGACATAGGAAACGCCGAAGGTCAGGTTCTTCCAGGCATAGGAAGCGCTCAGCGACCAGTCAGTGTAGTCCTTGCCAGCCGACAGGAAGCTGTCATCGCTGAAGTTGTGGCCGAGGTGCGCGCTCAGCGACACGCCGGTGTCAGGGATCGAACCGGAGATATCCAGCGCACCGTAGAGGTTGTCATCCTTGGTGTTTACGAGGGCCAGAGCCTTCTGCTTCGGAGCATATGCAGCCGAAACCTTCGCGGTGACGGGGCCAAATGCCTGCGAAACAGCAACATAAGGCTCGAAGAAGTCAGAATTGTAACCCGGAACCACATCGCCCGAACCCGGGTAGAAATAATAGAGCACGCCGACATCAACAGTGGTCGCGCCAAAGCTCTTCTTGTAGCCGAGGATAAAGTCGATTTCCTGATCCGAAGCAGCGGCGACATACTCGTCAACCGAGCTGCCCCACACGCTTGCATACAGGCCAGACGAGTGAGTCAGGGTCATGCTGCCCTGAACCGCAAAGCTCTTGTCGGTCTGCGAAATGCCGCGGAAGCGGTAGTCGGACACGAGGGTCGCACCGCCAGAGATCGTTACGGCCGGAGTCGCTTCTTCAGCGAAAGCAGGCGCAGAAACAGCTGCCAGCGCGAGCGCCGACATGCCAAGAATGATGTTACGCATAGTTATTTTTCCCTTCGTAGAGTCGATCAATTGATCGTCCCACCTGCGTTCGGGCCGCTGCCTCTGTGGATGCCCTGATCAAGAGCTGGGCCAGTCACCGCGAACACGCTTTTGATGGCCGGAACCTTCGCGCTGCACAAGACGAAATCGTGCTCGCAAACCCAATTAGACACACAGATGTTGCCTTTCTGCAACGCTTGGTCCGGTGAAGCTGGAATGGCGCATCTATGGTTAATAAAGGGTAAACGGCAAATAAAATATTATTTTACAACATGTTGCGAGAGCGGGTTACAGGCGAAGAAAGGCCTGCTCCAAATCGGCGATCAGATCCTGAGAGTCTTCAAGGCCAATATGCAACCGGATAAGCGGATCGGTAGCGGGCCATATTGTCGCGCTGCGGCATAGCTGTGGATCGACCGGCAGCGCAAGGCTTTCAAACCCGCCCCAGCTATAGCCGATGCCGAAATGGCGAAGCGCATCGATGAAGCGCGCCCGCGCTGCATCGTCGGCACCTTTGAGGGTGAAGCTGAACAGCCCCGATGACCCGGCAAAATCGCGCGCCCATTGGGCATGGCCGGGGCAGGAGGGCAAGGCGGGGTGCAACACGGCGCCTACCTCCGGCCGCGCGGCCAGCCAGCGCGCCACGCTGAGCGCGCTCTCCTGATGCTGCTTTAGCCGCACGGCAAGGGTGCGCAGCCCCCTCAGCGCCAGCCACGCGTCATCAGCCCCGCATATCTGTCCGAACAGGCGCGCTGTCTGCTCTATGCGCGGGAACAGTGCGGCGCTTGCGGTGACGGAGCCGAGCATCACATCGCTGTGCCCGGTGATATATTTGGTGCAGGCAAGGATGGAGATGTCCACCCCGTGGCTGTGCGCCGGGAACAGCAGCGGCGTCGCCCATGTATTATCGATCAGGGTCACGACATCGCGCGCCTTCGCCGCCGCGACAATGGCGGGCACATCCTGCACTTCGAAAGTCAAACTGCCGGGGCTTTCCATGAATATAGCGCGCGTGCGCTCGGTCATCAGATCCGCAATCGCACCACCGATCATCGGGTCGTAATAGACCGTCTCGATGCCCATAGGTTTGAGCACCTTGTCGCAACAGGCGCGGCTGGGGTCATAGACACTATCGACCATCAACAACTGGTCGCCGGGCTTCAGCACAGCCATCAGCGCGCAGCTGATCGCCGCGACGCCCGAGGGGAACAGCATCGTGCCCGCCGCGCCCGGTTCCATCTCGGTCAGCGCGTCGGCGAGCGCCCAGTGTGTAGGGGTGCCGCGCCGGCCATAATACCAGCGCTCGTGGCTGTTGCCGCGCGCGGCGCGCAGATGGGCGACATCATCATAAAGGATGGTGGACGCGCGCCATACCGGCGGGTTTACGACGCCGCCGGGCTGGCCGGGAATGCCGGTCCACTCCGCCCTGCGCCCGGCCTGTGTCACTTGCGTGGAAGGGCTGACCGCTTCCCCGTCGTCGCCCGGCTTGCTCATGCCGGGCCAGTGGCCTTGGGGGTGGCGGGGTCGGAGCCCCAGTCGCTCCAGCTGCCGTCATAGAGAGTCACGTCCTTCTTGCCGAGCAGGCGCGCGCCGAACAGCACGCATGCCGCAGTCACGCCGCTGCCGCAGGTCGTGATGAGCGGCTTGTCGAGATTGACCCCCGCCTCGATGAACAGGCCTTTCAGCTCATGCCCGCGCTTCCATGTGCCGTCCGCATTGAATAGGCGCGAATAGGGCAGGCAGACCGAGCCGGGGATATGGCCGGATGCCATGCCGGGGCGCACCTCGGGCTCTTCGGCGGTGAAACGGCTCATGGTGCGCGCGTCGACTGTCTGCGCGGCCTTCGTGCTGATGTTCTCCAGCACCTGCGCCTTGGTCGTTATCGCCTTGTCGTCGCGCCAGACGGTGAAGTGGCGGTGGCGCAGTTGCTGCTTGCCGCTCTCGGTTTCGCGCTTTTCGCTGAGCCATTTGCCAAGCCCGCCGTCGAGAATCGCGATGTTGGGGGCGCCCATGATCTCGAACAGCCACCAGGCGCGCGCCGCGGTGCGAAGTGGGCTGTTGTCATACAGCACGATGCGGCTGCCATCGCCCAGGCCCAGCGCCTGCATCCGGCTGGCAAACTTTTCCGCCGGGGGGACCGTGTTGGCGAGCGGGTTGGTGGTGTCCACCAGCTCGGCAAGGTTCAGGAACACCGCGCCGGGGATATGCTCCGCCTCATATTCGGCGGCCGCATCCCGGCCCATTTCGGGCAGGAAATAGCTCGCGTCGACAATGCGCAGGTCGCTCGCACCCATATTTTCCGCCAGCCAGTCCGTGCTTACCAAAATGTCCATGTATCGCCCCTGAAGTCCGCGTGAGTCCGTTTACAGCGATAGGGGAGTGGCCAGCCTCTTTCCAGCCCCTTTGCGCTGTTGGCGGCCATCGTCTATAGCGCGGGGCATGAACCCGATCCATCTTGGCCAGACCAGCCCGCTGCCCGCCTCTCCGCAAGAGGCGGTGCTCGATTATGTGCCCAACCCGCGCACGGGCGCGCGCTATATGGTGCGCTTTGCCGCGCCGGAGTTTACCTCGCTCTGCCCCGTCACCGGCCAGCCCGATTTCGCGCATCTGGTGATCGATTATGTGCCGGCCGAGACGATTGTGGAGTCAAAATCGCTGAAGCTGTTTCTGGGGAGCTTTCGCAATCACGCCGCGTTTCACGAGGATTGCACCGTCGGCATCGGCCAGCGCCTGTTCGATGAGATGAAGCCCATATGGCTGCGCATCGGCGGCTACTGGTATCCGCGCGGCGGCATCCCCATCGATGTATTCTGGCAAAGCGGCGTGGCCCCGGCAGACATGTGGGTGCCGGATCAGGGCGTGGCAGGGTATCGGGGGCGGGGGTGAGCATGGATGCACAAGGGGCGATGTTGCTTCGGTCCGCATGAACAGCAGCACAGGCCTGATCTCTCGCCCACATCGCATGGGTCGCCACGCTCAGGAAGGATAAATGATGGTGCTGCTGGAGAGGATTGAACTCTCGGCCTCTCCCTTACCAAGGGAGTGCTCTACCACTGAGCTACAGCAGCATCCGTCCTGTAGGCAGGGGATGAAGACAAACCCGCCGGAGCCGGGCCTATGGCCTTGCTCCACACAAAAAGTCAAGCAAGGCTTGAGCCGCGCCGCTCTTTTTGGTTAAGCCGCACTATGGCGGAAACGGAAACAAATCGTAAAAAGAGGCTGGCAGAGCAGTTGCGCGCCAATCTGCGCCGCAGGAAGACGCAGGATCGTGAATTGAACCAGCAGGCGACCGATCCCGGCGCGTCTGCCGAGCTGCCGCCTGCCGCCCCGGATACGCCCTGAAATATAAGCCGCGACAGCGTGTGCAATCTCTGCTATAAAGGGAATATTGCCGCGAAAATGGCCCGCAAGCATTCGCCGTAACTGAGAGACCAATGCGCTCCCGCTTGCCGATGGGAGTGTAAGATGGTTGTTTGTATCATGACGCAAGAGGCGCGTCCTTTGGCCCTGCCAACCAGCATGGCTTCCATCCTTTGAGCCGGGCCGTTCATATTGATGCCAATATGCAGGTTGTGATCGATTGCTGCGACAAGCATGCAATTGGCATTTCGGTGATAGAGCCGCTGCAATCCGGCGGCACGCGCGTGGTGCTGAACAACAGCGATGGCGCGGCCAGCCTGCGCATCCGCATGAAGAAGAACCTTATTCTGGGGCCGGTCACACGATCCGGCCTGTATATGAGACGTGCGCCGCTACCCTATCGGTAACGCCCTCCGCTTTCGGATGCGCTGGCCGGGTCGGGCGGCGTTTCGGTCATACTCGTTTCCCGGCCCGGCCTACACCGCTCGCCATCTGGCGGCGGTACATACTAAGGAACTACCCATGCCTACTGGCACCGTTAAATTTTTCAATACCGACAAGGGCTATGGCTTCATTGCGCCCGAAGATGGCGGAAACGACGCTTTTGTCCACATCTCCGCCGTAGAGCGCGCCGGGCTTCGCACGCTCGATAAGGATCAGCGCATCACCTATGAGCTGGAGCTGGACAAGCGCGGCAAGCAATCTGCCGTCAATATCCAGACAGCCTGATTTCTGGGATGGGCGCTATCCAATGGGGTGGCGCCCTCACCCCCACCTGCCGGAAAGGCCCCGGTATGAAATATGCCGCATTTTGCAGAACACAGGCCAATCAGGCGCGTAACGACGCGCTATCAACCCCGCTCGATAATGTGCGCGAGCGGTGCATGCGCTCCGCCACCGCATGGGAGCAGATGGCCGACCGCGCCGAACGCATCGAAAAAACCAAGAGCGACAGGCTGACAGCGGATCAGCTGGACGAGGATTGACCCCGCGTAAGACTGTTCAGCCGTCGCTGGCGCGTTCTATATCCGCGCCGACGGCCTGGAGTTTCTCCTCCAGCCGCTCATAGCCGCGATCAAGGTGATAGACGCGGTTGACCTGCGTTTCGCCCTCCGCCGCCAGCCCTGCGAGGATGAGGCTCATCGAGGCGCGCAGATCGGTCGCCATCACCGGCGCGCCGGTCAGCTTTTCCACGCCACGCACGACTGCAGTGCGGCCATTGACGGAAATGTCCGCCCCCATGCGCGCCAGCTCCGGCACGTGCATATAGCGGTTCTCGAAGATCGTTTCGGTCAGCACGCTCGCGCCGTCCGCCAGTGTCAGCATCGCCATGAACTGCGCCTGCATGTCGGTCGGGAAGGCGGGGAACGGCGCGGTCGAGAGGGTGAGCGGCAACAGCCGCCCTTCCGCAGCCACGCGGATCGAGTTGCGCTCCGCCTCCACATGCACGCCGCAATCGCGCAGCGCGGTCAGCACTGCCTGCATATCATCCGCATGCGCGCCAACCAGCTCTACATCGCCCCCGGTGATCGCCGCCGCGCAGGCATAGCTGCCCGCCTCGATCCGGTCCGGCATCACGGCATAGGTCGCGCCGTGCAGGCGGGGCTTGCCGTGGATGACCAGCCGGTCCGTGCCGATGCCCTCTATCTCCGCACCCATGGCGACCAGCATGCGGCACAGGTCCGTGATTTCCGGCTCGCGCGCGGCGTTTTCAAGGATGCAGACCCCGCTCGCCGTGCTCGCGGCCATCAACGCGTTTTCCGTCGCACCGACAGAGACGACCGGGAACACATATTTGCCGCCGGGCAGGCCGCCATCGGGCGCGGATGCCTTCACATAGCCCGCCGCCAGCTCGATATGCGCGCCAAAGGCCTCCAGCGCCTTCAGATGAAGGTCGATCGGCCGGTTGCCGATCGCACATCCGCCTGGAAGCGAGACGGTGGCCTCGCCTGCGCGCGCCAGCAGCGGCCCCAGCACAAGGATCGACGCGCGCATCTTGCGCACGATGTCATAGGGCGCCTCTGTCGAGGTGATCCGCCCGGCGCGCATCGTCATCACCCGGCCGAAATCCTCCGGCCGCGCACCCTCTATCATCGTGCTCGCACCAAGCTGGTTCAGCAGATGACCGAAGCTGTCCACATCCGCAAGCCGCGGCAAGTTGCGCAGCGTCACCGGCTCGTCGGTCAGCAGCGCGCACGGCAGCAGGGCAAGGGCGGAATTTTTCGCGCCAGAGATGGGGAGGCGGCCGGAAAGGCGGTTTCCGCCGCGAATGATAATGCGATCCATCTGGTGGCTATTAAAGCCTAATGCGCGCCGCGCAAGTATGGTTAAGGCTGCAGCTCGACATCCCAATAGAGCCAGTCATGCCAGCTCTCGTGCAGGTGGCCGGGCGGAAAGGCGCGGCCATGCTCCTGCAGCTGCCATGTCGTCGGGCGGATGGGCTGCACATGCAGGCTCATATGCGCCTCCTTGGGCGTCCGCCCGCCTTTCTTGAGGTTGCAGGGCGAGCAGGCGGTGGCGACATTCTCCCACGTGGTGCGCCCGCCCGCGCGGCGCGGCACGACATGATCGAAGGTCAGGTCTTTCAAACTGCCGCAATATTGGCACTGAAACTTGTCGCGCAGGAACAGGTTGAAACGGGTGAAGGCGGGATAGGCGGACGGGCGCACATATTGCTTGAGCGCGATCACCGAGGGGATTTTCATCTGCAGGCTGGGCGAATGTACCTCACGCTCATAGCTGGAGACGATATCCACCCGGTCCAGGAAAACCGCCTTGATCGCGGTCTGCCACGGCCACAGGCTGAGCGGATAATAGCTCAATGGGGTATAATCCGCGTTCAGCACCAGCGCCGGGCAACGCTCCACGTTCCAGTGTTCTTCCGGTCGTATCAGGTCGGGATGATACATAAATGCTCACTACCCCCTTGTTGCGCCCCGCTCATCGCCGATAAGCATGACAGCGCCATGACAGCATTAACCCTATCCTCCCGTCAAGAGTCTGTGTGACGATGAGCGCCGACATACAGCATATTGTGCGGCCAGTCGTCACCCGCTTTGCGCCCAGCCCGACGGGCAGGCTGCACATCGGCCATGCCTGGTCGGCGCTGATGGCAATGGATATGGCGCGGACGGGCGGCGGGGTGCTGCGCCTGCGGATCGAGGATATCGATGGCGTTCGCTCCCGCCCGGAGCATGTGGCGGGGATCATAGAGGATCTGCGCTGGCTTGGGGTGGAGTGGGACGGTGAAGTCATGTTCCAGTCCGCCCGGCTGGCACTCTATGACGCCGCGCTGGATCGGCTGAAGGCGGATGGCCTCGTTTATCCCTGCTTCTGTACCCGTGCGGAAATCGCAGCGGAGATTGCGGCCAGCGGCTCCGCCCCGCATGGGTCCGGCGGTCCGCTTTATCCCGGCACGTGCCGCTTACTGTCCGATCAGGAACGAGCGGAGCGGATCGATGCGCATGAGCCGCACTGCTGGCGGCTGGATATGGCGCGGGCAGTGGCGCGCGCCGGGCCGCTAAGTTGGCAGGATATGGATCGCGGCACTATCACCGCGCACCCGGAGCGCGCAGGCGATGTCATCCTCGCCCGCAAGGATGCGCCGACCAGCTATCACCTCGCCGCTACAGTTGACGATGCCGAAATGGGCATCACCCATGTGCTGCGCGGCGATGACCTCCTTAGCGCGACAGATATTCATCGGCTGTTGCAGGCGCTGCTCGGCCTGCCAAGCCCGCTCTATCGACATCATCTGCTGCTGGCGGATGCGCAGGGCAAGCGCCTCGCCAAGCGCACCGGCGGCATAGCCCTCGCGGATTTGCGCGAACAGGGCGTCAACCCCGCCCACCTGCGCGAAGACCTGCGTGCAGAACGCTTTCCGGTTGGCATCCGCCTGCTTAGCGCCTAAAGTCGTCGCATGAACACTTTCCTCATCCTGCTCCTCGTCGCCGCCATGGGCGCGACCCTGTTCATGCTCGTCAAGGGCATCGTCACCTTTTTGAAGACGACCGAGGCAGAGCTGAAATCGGGCGAAAGCGGCCCCAGCGCGTCTGGCCTCAAGCAGAACAAGGCAATGATGGGCCGCATCATGTTTCAGGCGCTGGCAGTGCTGATCATCGCGCTGTTGCTGATGATGCGCGGGCATTAACGGCCCGCCTGCCAATCATGGTCAAGCTCAACAAGATCTACACCCGCACGGGTGACGACGGCACCACCGGGCTGGTCGATGGCTCGCGCGTGGCCAAGCATGATGCGCTGATGCAGGCGGTGGGCGATGTCGACGAGGCGAACAGCGCGATCGGCATGGCGGTCGCCGCGCTGGGGCAGTGCGACGAGGCCGCGCTGTTGCGGCGCATCCAGAACGACCTGTTCGATCTTGGCGCAGACCTCGCGACGCCGGTGACAGACGGCGCGGACCCGGAATGGGCGCTGCGGATCACGCCCGCGCAGCCGGAGCGGCTGGAGCAGGAGATCGACCGTTTGAACGAGGCGCTGCCCGCGCTAGACAGCTTCATATTGCCCGGTGGCTCAGCAGCAGCGGCGGCGGTGCATCTCGCCCGCGCGATCACCCGCCGGGCGGAGCGCAGCGTGGTCGCCGCCGCTGAAACGCGCACGATCAATGCGCCAGCGCGCACCTATCTCAACCGCCTGTCAGATCTGTTGTTCGTGCTGGCGCGGCATGTAAACGCCTCCGCCGCACTGGGCGGGCAAGGCGACATCAAATGGGTGCCCGGCGCCTCGCGCTGATCGACGCGACCGTTTTTTTGCATTGCGGAATCGAGCCAGAGGCAGCATAGAGCCGCGCAGCAAGTTTACGCTTACGGAAAGGGAAAGACATGGGCACAATCGGGGTGATCGGCGCAGGGCTGATGGGCTCAGGCATCGCGCAGGTGAGCGCACAGGTGGGCTACCATGTGCTCCTGTCTGACATTGACCTCGCCCGCGCGCAGGCCGGCAAGGATGGCATCGCCAAGATTCTGGGCAAGCAGGTCGAGAAGGGCAAGATGACGCAGGCCGATCTCGACGCCCTGCTCGCCCGTATCGAGCCGGTGGCCGATTATGCGCCGATGAGCGCGGCGGAGATCATCATCGAGGCGGCGACCGAGCGCGAGGAGATCAAGGCCAAGATATTCGAGGCGGTGGGCAAGGTGCTGGCGCCCGACGCGATCCTCGCCTCCAACACCTCCTCTATCTCGATCACCCGGCTGGCAAGCTACGCCGCCGATCCCGCGCGTTTCATCGGCATCCACTTTTTCTCGCCCGTGCCGCTGATGGCGCTGGTAGAGCTGATCAACGGCCTCGCCACGGCACCGGCAACGACCGAGCGCGCAAAGGCTTATGGAGAGAAAGTGGGCAAGCAGGTCGTCGTCGCGGCGGACAGCCCCGGCTTTGTCGTCAACCGCATCTTGCTCCCCCTCATCAACGAGGCATGCTTTGCCGCGGGCGAGCGGCTGGCCTCGATTCCGGATATCGACGCGGCCTGCAAGCTGGGCCTTGGCCACCCGATGGGCCCACTGACGCTGGCGGACATGGTGGGCCTCGATGTGTGCCTCAATGTGCTGCACGTCTATCTCAAGGATTTCGGAGACCCGAAATACCGCCCCGCGCCGGTCCTCACCAAGCTGGTGGAGGCGGGCTGGCTGGGGCGCAAGACCGGCAAGGGATTTTACGATTATTCCGGGCCGGAGCCAGTGCCGAGCTTCTGAGCGGGCTGCGTGTAATTACCGGCTTGTTCCCTTGTAAAAATGCTGCATGATGCGCTCCTGTCTTTCTGGAGAGGGAACGCATCATGAGCGACACCGACCAAGGCACCCCACTGCCGCCTCAACCCGCTGGTCCGCCACCCGCAACGCCAGTCGGAGGCTTTGACTTCAACCGCCCGACGATCATCGGCCTGCTCTATGCCGGTTCGCTGCTCACCGGCGTCAGCGGGCTGATCGGCCTTGTTCTCGCCTATGTCTGGAAGGCCGAGCCGCATGAGCCGTGGGAGGCGACGCATTACACCTATCTCATCCGCACCTTCTGGTTCGGGCTGGCCGGATGTGTGCTGGGCGCGCTCACGCTCATCATCCTGATCGGGTTCGTGATCATGACGATCACCTGCATCTGGATGCTGATCCGCACCGTGCTCTCGCTCGTGAAGGCGCAACAGCGCGCGGCGATGCCCGATCCGCAGACATTGCTGTTCTGAAGAGCGTCCTTTTCGTCTGGCAAAAAACTCGCTAGGGGGCGCAGCCATGAGCAACAAACACGCCCCCGAACCCGCCCTGCTCGCCAAGGCCGAAACGCTTGTCGAGGCGCTGCCCTATATCCAGCGCTATACCGGCGAGACCTTTGTGGTGAAATATGGCGGCCACGCAATGGGCGACCCCGAAGCCGCGCGCGATTTCGCCGAGGACGTGGTGCTGATGAAGGCGGTCGGCATCAATGTCGTCGTCGTGCATGGCGGCGGGCCGCAGATCGGCGCGATGCTGAAGCGCCTTGGCGTCGAATCGCAGTTCGTCGGCGGCCTGCGCGTGACGGATGCGGAGACGGCGCAGATTGCCGAGATGGTGCTTGCCGGTTCCATCAACAAGGAGATTGTCGGCTGGATCGCGCAGGCCGGTGGCCGCGCTGTCGGCATTTCCGGCAAGGATGGCGGGCTGGTGCTGTGCGAGAAGGTTGGCGGCAAGCGCGAGGCAGACCCCAACAGCGGTATAGAGCGGCATGTCGACCTCGGCTTCGTCGGAGATCCGGTGCAGGTGGATCGCCGTATACTCGATACGCTGTGCCGCGATGGCATCATCCCCGTGGTCGCGCCAGTGGGCATTGGCGCAGACGGGCACACCTACAACGTCAATGCCGATACGATGGCGGGGGCGATCGCGGCGGAGCTGAAGGCCAAGCGCTTTTTCCTGCTGACGGACGTTCCCGGCGTGCTCGACAAACAGGGCGAGTTGATGACCGATCTTAACCCCGCGCGCATCCGCGCGTTGCAAAGCGACGGCACGATCACCGGCGGGATGATCCCCAAGCTCGATACCTGCGTTCACGCGGTCGAGGCCGGGGTGGACGCCGCCGTGATCCTCGACGGGCGGGTGCCGCACGCGATGCTGCTGGAGATTTTCACCCGGCGCGGCGCGGGCACGCTGGTGCGGGGGTAAGTTTGATCCGAAATTTCCGCGCTTGTGCCGGATGAACCGGCTGGGCTAAGGCTTGCTGCAAGCTTCAGGGAGTTAATATGGTCCTCGCTCTGTTTCAGATCATCATGATTCTCTTGAACGTGCTGTGGTGGATCATCATCGTGCAGGCGATCATGAGCTGGCTGATCGCATTCAATGTCATCAACACGCAGAATGAAGTGGTGCGCTCCATCTGGATCGCGCTCGACCGGCTGACCCAGCCCATTTATCGCCCGATTCGCAAAGTGATGCCGGATCTCGGCGCGCTTGACCTCTCGCCGATGGTGGTGCTGCTCATCATCATCATCTTGCAGACGATTTTGCCAGGCCTGTACTCTTCAATGATGTGATCCGGCGGTGAGCGCCGGTTTCTTGCGCGCTGATGGAGACGACCTCCTCCTCGCCATCCGCCTGACGCCGAAAGCTGCGAAGGAGCAGATCGGCGGCACATGGCGGGATGAGAAGGGCGCGGTCTGGCTCCAGATCAGCGTTCGCGCGGTGCCGGAAAGGGGCAAGGTCAACAAGGCTTTGATCCAGAGCATTGCGGAGCGGCTCGGCATTGCCGCAAGAGACATCGTGCTTGAGTCGGGAGACACCAACCGGCTAAAGCGCATCCGCCTCATCGACCACGCCCATGAAGCGGGCGCAATTTTGCAGAAACTGGACCCAGAACAATGACCATCGGCAAGCTGATAGACGGCAAGGGATTCGCGGCAGGGCTGCGGGTACAACTTACAGATCATATTATTGATTTTGTTGCAAAAACTGGGCGCAAGCCGGGCCTTGCGGTGGTGCTGGTGGGTGAAGATCCGGCCAGCGCCGTCTATGTCCGCTCCAAGGGCAAGATGACGGTCGAGGTCGGCATGGAAAGCTTCGAGTTCCGCCGCCCGGCCAGTATATCGCAGGATGAATTGCTGGAGCTGATCGAGGAGCTGAACGGAGATCCGCGCGTCGATGGCATCCTCGTGCAACTGCCGCTGCCGAAGCATCTCGATGAGCAGGCGGTGATCGCCGCGATCGATCCTGCCAAGGATGTCGACGGCTTTCATGTCATCAACAGCGGGCGGCTCGCCGTGGGCCTGCCCGCGCTGGTGCCCTGCACGCCATTGGGCTGTCTCATGCTGCTGAAAGACGAGCTGGGCGATCTTTCCGGGCTGGAGGCTGTGGTCGTCGGCCGCTCGAACATCGTCGGCAAGCCAATGGCGCAATTGCTGCTCGGCGAAAGCTGCACCGTGACCATCGCGCACAGCCGCACCCGCGACCTCGCCAGCGTCGTCCACCGCGCGGACATAGTCGTCGCCGCCGTGGGCAGGCCAGAGATGATCAAGGGCGAATGGATCAAGCCCGGCGCGGTGGTCATCGACGTTGGCATCAACCGCGTAGCGGCTGAGGAAGAGGGCAAGACGAAGATCGTCGGCGATGTCGCCACCGCCGAGGCAATCAGCCATGTCCGCGCGATCACGCCCGTGCCCGGCGGCGTCGGCCCGATGACCATTGCGGTGCTTCTGCGCAACACACTGGTCGCCGCCTGCGTCCGCGCGGGGCTGAAGGCGCCGGAAGGGCTGTAATTTCGGTTAGCGCTGATCGGCCTGTTGTGCATTGCGCGCAGTTCCGGCAATAAGGCCACAGGCCATGACCGACGCATTATCCCTAACCCCCTTTCCCTGGGCGGATGTCTTCATCATTCTCGCGCTTGTGGCGCTCAACGGATTGTTCGCCATGTCTGAACTGGCGATCGTTTCCGCGCGGCGGCCCCGGCTGCAAGCTGCGGAAAAGGCGGGGAAGAGCGGGGCACGGGTGGCGCTCTCACTCGCCGAAGACCCCGGCAAGTTCCTTTCCACGGTGCAGATCGGCATCACGATGATCGGCATCGGCGCGGGCGCTTATTCCGGCGCAAGCCTCGGCGGCCCGGTGGCGGAGCGGCTGGAGATGCTGGGGCTGAGCGCGGAGACGGCAGAAACCGTCGGCTTTGCGCTCGTTATCGGCCTCACCACCTTCGCGTCGCTGATCGTCGGCGAACTGGTGCCCAAGCAGTTCGCGCTGCGCGCGCCGGAGCCGATTGCCATCGTCATGGCCCGGCCGATGCTGTGGCTGGCGAAGGCGACCGCGCCGTTGGTGTGGCTGATGGACCGATGCTCCGCCCTCATCTTCCGCGCGCTAGGGCTCAACCGCGAGTCTCAGGCGCATGTCACGGCGGAGGAGCTGCACCTGATCGTCGCCGAGGCCAGCAAATCCGGCGTGATCGAGGAGAGCGAGCGCGCGATCATCTCCGGCGTGGTGCGCCTTGCTGACCGACCGGTGCGCGAGGTGATGACGCCGCGCACCGATGTCGACTGGGTCGATGTGTCGAGCGACGCGCGCGCGCTGCGTGCCAAGTTGCTCGCCACACCGCATACGCGCCTGCCGGTCGGGCGTGGCAGCGTGGAGGAGATCATCGGCGTGGTTCAGGCGCGCGACATCATGTCCGCCCTCTTGAAGCGCGAGAAGATAGACGTTTCAGCGCTGATGCGCACTGTCGCCGTCGTGCCCGATCAGGTCGATGCGATGGACGCGCTGGAGGTTCTGCGGCGCTCGGAAGTGCCGATGGTGATGGTGCATGACGAATATGGCCATTTCGAGGGGATCGTCACCCCGTCTGACCTGCTCTCGGCCATTGCGGGCACCTTCGCATCCGACGCGGACCTCTATGACGAGCCGGATCTGGTGGAGCGCGAGGACGGCAGCCTGCTCGTTTCAGGCCAGATGGCGATGGACCAGCTGGCCGAGCGCATCGGCCTCAGCCTGGAGGAAGAGCGCGATTATGCCACGGTGGCCGGGCATGTGCTGTGGCGCTTGAAGCACCTGCCCGAAGTGGGCGAGCATTTCGAAGATCAGGGCTGGGTGTTCGAGGTCGTCGATATGGACGGGCGCAAGATCGACAAGCTGCTGGTCACGCCCAAAGCTGGCTGACCGCTCAGGCGCGGCGTACCCAGGCGGTAGGCAGAGCGCGCACGAGGAGCAGCACCGCCGCCACGCCCGCATAAATCCACGGCTCCGGCTGGAAACCCTTCACCCGCAATATGAAATGGATCGCCGTGAATATCGCAGCGAGATAGACCAGCCGGTGCAGCGCCTGCCACCTCCGCGCACCGATCCTCCGTATCGCGCCGCGTGTCGATGTCAGCGCCAATGGAAGCAGCAACGTAAACGCCGCCATGCCGAGCAGGATGAACGGGTGCTTGGCGACGCTCTCCCACAACAGGCTGAATGACCCAAGCTGATCCAGCAGGAAATAGACGCTGAGGTGCAACAGCGCGCAGGCGAACGCCCAGAGGCCGAGCGGCCGCCGCAGCGGCGCCAGCCAGCTCCACCGCGCCCATGTGCGCAGCGGTGTGATCGCCAGCGAAAGGATGAGAAAGCGGATCGCCCACAGGCCGAGGTAATTGATCGTATAGTCGATCGGCTCCGCGCTCAGGCCCACGGCGCGCGGATCGCTCCCCATGATCATCATTACCCAGCGAACCGCCAGCACCAGAACGGGCAGCGCCATGACGATATGGGCCAGCCCTTGCCTGTGCGCGCGCAGCCAGCCCATCAGAAATAACGCTTGAGGTTCATGCCGCGATAGAGCTGGCTCACCTCCGCGCCATAGCCATTATAGGGCAAAGTCGCGCGCGGCAGCCAGTCACCGATGCGCCGCTCGCGCGCCTGGCTCCAGCGCGGATGATCGACGGTGGGGTTCACGTTGGAATAAAAGCCATATTCCTGCGGGGCGGAGATGTTCCAGCTCGTCGGCGGCTGGCGATCGACCAGCCGGATACGCACGATCGACTTGATCGACTTGAACCCGTATTTCCACGGCACGACGAGGCGGATCGGCGCGCCGTTCTGGTTGGGCAGCGCCCGGCCATATAGCCCGACAGCCAACAACGTGAGCGGGTGCATCGCCTCATCGAGCCGCAGCCCCTCTACATAGGGCCATTGCAGCACCGAACTGCGCTGGCCGGGCATCTGGCGCTGGTCTTTCAGTGTCTCGAACGCGACGAATTTGGCCTTGCCGAGCGGCTCGACCATCTTGAGCAGGGCGTTCAGCGGAAAACCGACCCAGGGAATGACCATCGACCAGCCCTCGACACAGCGCATGCGATAGACCCGCTCCTCCAGCGGCGC
Organism: Sphingobium fluviale; assembly: GCF_004122115.1. GTDB lineage: Bacteria > Pseudomonadota > Alphaproteobacteria > Sphingomonadales > Sphingomonadaceae > Sphingobium > Sphingobium fluviale. The sequence goes on along the minus strand of NZ_SBKP01000002.1, from coordinate 175,201 downwards.
GAGGCGGATCAGCCGGTCGATGTCGATCGTCTGCGGCTTGGATACCAGCCCCTCCACCCGCACCGTCCACGGCCGGGTGCGCAGCCTGCCGGCATTGCGCGCCGGGTCTTCCTTGCCGGTGCCGAACTCATAGAAATTATTATAGTGGGTGACGCTGTCATAGCTGGTCTGGTCTTCATCCAGCCGTCGCGTGAGACGCGAAGGCAAGCGCGGCAAGCCGCTGCCCTCGCCTTCTTCCGCCGCCTGCGCCAGATGCGGCATCAGGCCCGCGCCGATCATCCCCGCCAGCACCGCCCGCCTGTCGCGATACAGCGGCTCCGGCGTGGCGTCGCGCTCGTGCAGGTGAGACTCGGGGAGATTTCTGATGAGCATCGGTCCATCCTTCCGATCGGCAGGCGGCGTTTCGCCGTGCGCCAGCTTATCGAACAGACCAGATGAACGCCAGTTGTACGTGTTACGCGGCGTCCTGCTCGCGTTCCACCTCTCTCCATCCGATATCGCGGCGGCAAAAGCCCGACGGAAAGGACAGAGCGTCCACCGCCGCATAGGCGCGCACCTGCGCCTGCGCGATGCTGGCCCCCAGCGCGGTGACGTTAAGCACGCGCCCGCCGCTCGCCACCAGCGCGCCGTCTGCAAGCGCCGTGCCCGCATGAAAGACCTTGATGCCGGGCGCTGTCCCTTCGGCGGCATCGATGCCGGATATTGCGCCGCCCTTGTCCGGCGTGCCGGGATAGCCCTTTGCCGCCATCACCACCGTGAGCGCACAGTCCTCCGCCATCGTTACCGCGCCGCGCTCGCCCAGCCTGCCCGTCGCCACATCCATCAGCAATTCGGCCAGATCCTCCTCCAGCCGCATCATCAGCACCTGGCACTCCGGGTCGCCAAAGCGGGCATTATATTCGACCAGTTTCGGCCCTTCCGGCGTGAGCATCAGCCCGGCATAGAGCACCCCACTATAGGGCATGCCCTCGGCGCGCATCGTATCGACCGTGGGGCGGATGATCCGCTCCATCGCCTCCCGCTCCAACTCCGGCGTCAGCACCCGCGCGGGCGAATAGGCGCCCATGCCGCCGGTATTGGGGCCGGTGTCGCCATCGCCCACGCGCTTGTGATCCTGCGCGCTGCCGAAAGCGAGAATATCCGTGCCGTCGGTCAGCGCGAAAAAGCTCGCCTCCTCGCCCGTCATGAACTCTTCCAGCACCACCTCTGCCCCCGCCGCGCCGAAGCTGCCGGAGAACATATCGACAAGCGCTTCGTCCGCTTGGTTATGCGTCTCCGCGATGATCACGCCCTTGCCCGCAGCCAGCCCATCCGCCTTGATGACGACCGGCAGGCTAAAGCGCGGCAAAGCTGCGCGCGCCTGTTCCAGCGACGTAGTGCGCACATAACCCGCAGTCGGTATGTTCGCCCGCGCGCACAAATCCTTGGTGAAGCCCTTGGACCCTTCCAGTTGCGCCGCCGCCTTGTTCGGCCCGAACACAGCGACGCCAGCGGCGCGCAGGGCGTCCGCCAGCCCATCGACCAGCGGCGCTTCCGGGCCGATCACCACCAGATCAATCGCCTGCACCGCACAGAACGCCGCCACCGCATCATGATCCGTCGCATCGAGCTTTACCAGCGTGGCGCACTCGGCGATGCCGGGGTTGCCCGGCGCGGCGAACAGTTTTTCGCATGTGGGCGATTGCGCCAGCTTCCAGCTAAGGGCATGTTCGCGTCCGCCCGAACCCAGCAACAGGATGTTCATACCGATAATGCCCCCGGAAGAAGAAATGGATGCCGCCTTCGATGCGTCGGGCCGCCTGTTAGCGCAAGAGCGCGCGGGGGACAACGCGCCTGCGCTCTCCGTGTCCGAATTGTCGGCGCAGCTGAAACGCACGGTGGAGGACCGCTTTGGCCATGTGCGCCTGCGCGGTGAAATATCGGGCTACAAGCGAGCAGCCTCGGGCCACATCTACCTCAGCCTCAAGGATGACAGCGCGCGGATAGACGGCATCATCTGGAAGGGCGTGGCCGGGCGGCTTGGCTTTATGCCGCAGGACGGGATCGAGGTGGTCGTCACCGGCAAGCTCACCACCTATCCTGGGCGCTCCAGCTATCAGATCGTGATCGAGCGGATGGAGCTGGCGGGCGAAGGCGCGCTGATGCAGCTGCTCGAACGGCTGAAGAAGCAGCTTGCCGCCGAGGGGTTGTTCGCGCCGGAGCGCAAGAAGCGCCTGCCCTATCTGCCGCGCGTGATCGGCGTTGTCACCTCGCCCACGGGCGCGGTGATCCGCGACATATTGCATCGACTGGCGGATCGCTGCCCCACCCATGTGCTGCTGTGGCCCGTGCTGGTGCAGGGCGAGGGCGCGGCGGCGCAAGTGGCGGCTGCGGTGCGCGGCTTCAGCGCGATGGCGCCGGGCGGGCCTGTCCCCCGGCCCGATCTCGTCATCGTTGCGCGCGGTGGCGGCTCAATCGAGGATCTGTGGGCGTTCAACGAGGAAGCCGTCGTGCGCGCGGTGGCGGACTGTACCATCCCCATCATCTCCGCCGTGGGGCACGAGACGGACACGACCCTGTGCGACTATGCGGCGGATGTGCGCGCCCCCACCCCAACCGCCGCCGCCGAGATGGCGGTGCCGGTGCGTGCGGAGCTGATAGCGGGGCTAACGGAGCTTGGCCTGCGCGGCGGCAGGGCGATGCGGCGTGGGCTGGAGCTGCGGCGCGAGCGGCTCGCCATGACCGCGCGGCTGCTGCCAACGCCTGAGGCCTTGCTCGCCACCCAGCGCCAGCGCGCCGATGATCTGGGCGAGCGGCTGGGAAGGGGGCTGAAGCAGCGCGTGACGCTCGCCTGGAGGCATCTGTCCGAGGCGGGCGGCGCGCTGCGTCCGGCCCTGCTGCATCAGCGGATCACGAGGGAGCGCGCCCGGCTCGATGTCGTGCGTCTGCGGCCCGATCTCGTCACGCGCGGCATCGCGCAGCGGCGTGAGCGTCTGGAGGGTACGTGGCGGCTCGCGCTCTCGCTCGATCCGCGTCGGCCATTGTCCAAAGGCTTTGCGCTGGTGAGCGTGGGTGAGCGGGTGTTGACCTCGGCGTCGGCGGCGCAGGCGGCGGGGGCAATGCGCCTCACCTTCCATGACGGCGCGCTTGATGTTGCCACGCTGGGCGAGGACGGGCTTGAGTCCGCTGCCACTTCCCGGTTATCATCGCCGCAGAAGCTGGCGCGCAAACCCGCGCGCGCCCCATCCGCAACCGTGCAGCAGGATTTGTTCGGCGCGGACCAAGAGAAAGACGACTGATGCTGATGCAAGGCAAGGACCAGCCCGCAAAGCTGCATTACATGCCCTACAGCTTTCGGGTGCTCAGCCCCGGAGATTATGTGCTGTGCGCGGTCACTGGCGCGCGCATCCCGCTCGATGATCTGCGCTATTGGTCGATCGTGCGGCAGGAGGCCTATGTCGATGCCGCCGCATCCACCCAAGCCGAGGTGCGCTGGCGCAAGGAGCAAGGGCTGCCCGCCTGAATGATATGACGCGGCTTTTCCCCGCCCTGCTCAGCGCGCTGGTGCTGAGCGCCTGCGTCAGCGCGCCCGCGCCTAAACCTGCGCCTGCCCCGCCACCCGCTCCTGCCAAGACGCCACCTGCCCGCCCCGACTTCGTGCTGGAAGGCACGGCGCGGCAAGGCGGCGCGATCTATGGCTATGCGCCATCCCACGCGCGCGCCGTTACGCTAAATGGCCAGCCGATCATATTGGCGCCCGACGGCCGTTTCCTGATCGCGTTTGACCGGGACGCCGCGCCCAACGCCCTGCTGGCGGCAGAGCTGGATGATGGCGCGCGCCTCGCCCACACGTTAGCGGTAGCGCAGGGCGACTGGCGGATCGAGCATGTCAACGCCTCGCCCACCGCCAATGTGCCAAGCGCCGAGTTCCAGGCGCGCAGGCCCGCCGAGCTGGCGCGCATTGCCGCTGCGCGCGCACTGATGCCTGTATCCGAAGGCTGGCGGCAGGCGTTCCTCTGGCCCGCCAAGGGGCGTATCTCCGGCATATTCGGCTCACAGCGTGTCTATCGCGGAACGCCGGGCAGCTATCACAACGGGGTGGATGTCGCGGCGCCCACTGGTACGCCCTTCGTCGCGCCTGCCGACGGGGTGGTTGTGCTCGCCGCTGCGGATGCGCCCTTCACGCTGGAGGGGCATTTGCTGATCGTCGATCACGGCATGGGGCTCTCCAGCGCATTCCTGCATTGCGCAAGCCTCGCCGTGAAGGAAGGCGATATCGTGCGGCAGGGCCAGGTGCTGGGCACCATCGGCGCGACCGGGCGCACCAGCGGGCCGCACCTGCACTGGGGCATGAAATGGCACGACGCCCGGATAGATCCGCAGACCCTTGTCCCGTCGGACGGCCCGGTCCCATAACATCACGCCCGATATATCGCTTTGGACCCGGTGGTGAATGTGATATCATCTCCTTTGTGGATCCTGCGCGATCCTGTGCAGGCCACAGGAGGAGGATGCATGATGCAGTGGATCCTGAACAACAATCGCACAATCGGAAGTGGATATACGGGCAACCGGGCCTCGCCCCTTGCCATAGGCGCGACAATCGCGGTGCATGTCGCGGTTGGGGGGGTGATATGGATGCTCCCGCCGGGGACGATACCCAAGGTTATCCCCAACATTATCTGGGTCAAAAATATTCCCGCCGCCAAGCCGCCGCCGGAGCAAATATATCGGCCAGAGAAGCGCCAGCCCTTGCAGCGCGCACGTAACCAGCAGCAAACCGCCGAGCCGCAAACCCCACCGCTGGACCCCACCCAATATACCGAAGAATCAGGCCCCACAGGGCCGGATAAGGGCGGCGGAACTGGCGTCTCTACCGGAACCGGGCCGGTTACGCATCAGCCCGTGTTCGTCTCCGCCATGCCGGACCCGAAGCGCCTGCGCGATTTCCAGCCCGATTATCCTCCAGCCATGATCCGTGCGCAGATCGAGGGCTATGCCACCGTCCGCATACACATATCGGCGGCGGGCAGAGTCGAGACGGTGGAGTTGGTCGATACCAGCGACAGCGCCTTCTGGAAGGCGACGCGTGAACAGGCGCTGGAGCGCTGGCGCTTCAGGCCCGCCACGCGCGATGGCGTTGCCGTGTCGAGCGAGCGGGTGATGACAGTGCGCTTCCGTCTGAGCGACCTCTGAGCGGGAAGGGAGGGGGCGCATCCCGCGCCCCCTCCCCTTTATTTGAACAGGCCGCCCAGCACGCCGCGCACCAGCCCGCCAATCAGGCCACCGCCCGACGACTTGCGCGACGAGCCGCCCAACACGGCCTTGCCGATCTCGTTCGCGACCTGACGGCCGAGTGACGAGCCGACCGAACGAGTGGCGGATTGCACGGCGCGGTCGAAATTGCTCGGCTTGGCTGCCTCGCGCGCGGCGGCGGCATCGGCGCGGGCCTGTGCTTTCAGCTCCGCCTCGCGCTGCCTCGCATCAATCTTGGCCTGCGCGGCGGCTTGCTTGTCAGCCTCAGCCTGCGCCTTTTCCGCCTCGGCCGCTGCGGCGGCGGCCCGCCCCCGCGCGGCGAGGATTTCCTCCGCGCTCTCCCGGTCCACCGCCATGTCATATTTGCCGTCAACCGGCGAGACAGAGCGGATGATCGCGCGCTCCTTGGCATCGAGCGGGCCGAGGCGCGAGCGCGGCGGCGCGATCAGCGTGCGTTGCACGATGCTGGGGCTGCCGTCTTCCTGCAACAGCGAGACGAGCGCCTCGCCGACCTTCAGTTCCGTGATCGCGGTTTCGACATCGAGGTCCGGGTTGATGCGAAATGTCTCCGCCGCCGCCTTGATCGCCTTCTGGTCGCGCGGGGTGAAGGCGCGCAACGCATGCTGCACCCGGTTGCCGAGCTGGCCCGCCACCTCTTCGGGAATATCGATCGGGTTCTGCGTCACGAAATAGACGCCCACGCCCTTGGAACGGATCAGGCGCACCACCTGTTCGATCTTGTCGGTCAATGCCTTGGGCGCGTCATCGAACAGCAGATGCGCTTCGTCAAAGAAGAAGACGAGCTTGGGCTTTTCAGGGTCGCCGACTTCCGGAAGTACTTGAAAAAGCTCGGAAAGTAGCCAGAGCAGGAAGGTGGAATAGAGCTTGGGACTCTGCATCAGCCGGTCCGCCGCCAGCACATTGATAAACCCGCGCCCCTTATCATCCACGTGGAGAAAGTCATGGATATCGAGCGCCGGCTCGCCAAAAAACGCCGCGCCGCCCTGGCTGTCGAGACTCAGCAACTGCCGCTGGATGGTCCCCACGCTCGCCTTGGTCACATTGCCATATTTGGCGGAGAGCATGTCCGCATTTTCCGCGCAATAGGCCAGCATCGCCTGCAGATCACCGAGGTCGAGCAACAGCAGCCCTTCCTCGTCAGCATAGCGGAAGGCAATGTTGAGTACGCCTTCCTGCGTCTCGTTCAAATCCATGAGGCGCGCGAGCAGCAGCGGCCCCATCTCGGAGACAGTCGTGCGGATCGGGTGGCCCTGTTGCCCGTAAAGATCCCAGAAGATCACCGGGTTGTCGGCATAGGCATAGTCCGCCATGCCGATCTCCTTGGCCCGCGCCTCCAGCTTGTCTGCGTTTTTGAAGGTGGGCGAGCCGGGCATGGCTATTCCCGCAAGGTCGCCCTTCACATCGGCCATGAACACCGGTACGCCGAGGCGGGAGAAGCTTTCGGCGATACCCTGTAGCGTCACGGTCTTGCCGGTGCCGGTCGCGCCCGCAATCAGGCCATGCCGGTTGGCGCGCCTCAGGTTGAGCGCCTGCGGCTGCCCACCCGCCGCGCCGATGAAAATGCCGTCACTCATGAAAGGCTCCCCAGTTTCAGGTTCGCCCATGGCATAGCGCCCGTCACCGCCGCTGGAAAGAGCGAGGTGACGGGCGCCAGTCAGAGTTTACTTTATTTCGTCAGTTCGACCGGTACATAGCCACGGAACCGCGCGCTGGGGCGGGCGATGAGCAACAGAACCGCGCTCTTGCCTGCCGTGCGGGCAGCGGCGACCGCCCCCTTCACGTCGGCGGCGGTGCGCACCTTGCGGCCATCGACCTCAAGGATCATGTCACCCCGCTGGATGCCGACAATTGCGGCGTCGCTCTGCGGGTTGACGCCATTGACGACGACACCCTCCACACTGTCGTCAAGGCCAAGCTGGCGACGGATCGCCGGGTTGATCTCCAGCAGCGCAAGGCCAATGCCATTTTCATTGGGATAGCGCGGCACATAGCTTTGCTGTGGCGTTGACGGGGCGGCCTGCGGTTCGTCATCCGGCAAGAATCCCCCGGAAAGCTCCTTCTCGCTGGGGCGCCGGCCCAGCGTCACGGAAACGGTGCGGCGTTTGCCATCGCGGATCAGCTCTACTGGGACCGGCTTGCCAATCTGGAGGTCCGCCACGATCACCGAAAGCGGATTGTCGATGTTCACATCCTTGCCGCCCACGCTCAGGATCACGTCTCGCGGTTGTATGCCTGCGCGCCCTGCCGGGCCATCGCTGGGCACCGCATTGACGAACACGCCGTGGTTCTTGTCTACGCCCAGCGCGCGCGCCAGCTTGTCGTTGATCTGGGAATAGCCGATGCCGATATATCCGCGCTCGATCTTCTCTCCGCGCATAAGCTTTTCGACGATGGGCCGCGCGATCTCTCCCGGAATGGCGAAGCCGAGACCGATATTGCCGCCATTGGGCGATGCGATCCAGGTGTTGACGCCCAGCACATTGCCCTTGAGGTCAAACATCGGCCCACCCGAATTACCCTGATTGATCGAGGCATCGGTCTGGATGAAGCGGTCATAGGGCGAGCCGGAGCCGGTGGTGCGCGCGATGTTGGAAATAATGCCGGTCGTCACCGTGCCTTCGAGGCCCAAAGGCTGGCCGATCACGATCACCCAATCGCCCACGCGCGCGCTCTTGGTGGTGCCAAAACGCACATAGGGCATAGGCTTGCTGGTCTTGATCTTGAGCACCGCGAGATCGGCCACTTCATCGCGCCCCACCAGCTCGGCGGCATATTCCGTGTGGTCGTTCATCGTCACAGTGATCGCCTCTACTGTGGCGTTCGGCCCACCCGGCGAGACGACGTGGCTGTTGGTTACGATATAGCCATCCGCCGAGATCAGGAAGCCCGCGCCGAGCGACGTGCCCTCCTGAATCTGCGGCCTGTCCGCACCGCCCGGCCCGCCGAGCAGATTGCCGAACAGATCATCCAGCGGGTTGCGGCGCGCCTGCACACGCTGGCGGGTGGAAATATTGACGACAGCGGGCTGAAGTCGCTCCACCATGTCGGCAAAGCTGGCCGGAGCGCCACCCGGCGCAACGGGGGTCTGTATACCTTCGTTCTGGGGGGGCTGCGCATCCAGAGGTTCATGCGAACTGATGGCGATGGCGGTGCCGCCAAGCAGCAGAGCGGCGGTCAAACCATAGACGTAGCGCAAAACACACTTCCTCTCATACACTCAATGGCGCAGGCGTGGCCTGCCCTAAACAATGCCCAGATGGATGCCAACACCCGCCTGAACCGGAATTGAATAAGCCGCGACCGCAGGGGCGCTATCGCCCGCGAAACTCCCGCAGGAAGTCATTGTCGGGTGACAGAATGACGCTGGTCTGTCCGTCGTTCTGCGGATTGAACGTGCGACGATATGCCTGCATTGCGCGATAAAAGTCATAGAATTGCGGATCTTTGCCAAAGCTGGCGGCATAGACCTGTGCTGCCTGGGCATCGGCCTCGGCGCGGATGATCTGCGCCTGCTTCTCGCCTTGGGCGCGGATAGTGAGCGCCTCCTGTTGGCGCGCGGTGCGCATGCGCTGAAACGCGCTCTGCAATGGTGTGCCATCGGGCAGGTCCGCCCGCTTGATCCGCACGTCGATCACCTCGGCGCCATATTGCCGCGCCACGCGGTTAAGCCCCGCGCGAATATTGTTCATCACCTGCCCGCGCTCCGGCGACAGGAGCGCCGCAAAAGGCCGCTTGCCCAGTTCATTGCGCAGCGCAGAGCCGAGGATCGGGCGCAAGGCCTCCTCGACATTCTGCTCACTGCCTGCAGCCACATACATGCGTAGCGGGTTCGTGATGCGATAGCGGGCATAGGCATCGACCTGAAGCCGCAGCTGATCGGTGGACAACACCTGTTGCCGCTCCATCTTGACTGACTGGATGCGCTTGTCGATCCATACCACTTGCTCGGCGAAGGGAACCCGCACAGCAAGACCCGCGCCGGTTTCGCCAAAGCGCTCCTTTGGGTTATAGCTATTGAGGATGCGCACCGGCTGGCCGAATCGCACGATCACGCCTTGCTGGGTCTCTGGCACGATCGAGACGGTGCTGCCGAGCAATATGAGGAAGCCGAGCGCCGCGAGCGCGGCCAAAACCGGGTTACGGAGGACGCGTTCCATCAGCGGACCCCCTCAACAGTGGTGGTGTTTGCTGCGCTGTCTCTGGACTTGCGCTTGATTTCTGGCAACGGGAGATAGGGCATCACATTGTTCGCCTCGACAATAGTTTTGTCCGTATCGGCAAGAATCGCCTCCATCGTCTCATAATACATGCGCCGCCGGGTCACTTCGGGAGAAAGCTTGTATTGCGCATACACCTTGTCGAAAGCCGCAGCCTCACCCTGCGCGCGCGCGCTCAGCTGCTGCGCATAGGCAGTCGCCTGATTGACGTATGTGGTAGCGTCCTGCTTCGCGGCGGACACCTCCTTGAACGCGTCATTCACTTCATTCGGCGGGTCAGCCTGCTTGATTGCTATACCCTGAATACGGATGCCAGAGCGATAGCCATCCAGTATTTCCTGCATTTTTAGAGCCACTTGCTGCTCAATGCCGGTGCGCCCTGCGCCCAGCGCCTCGTTGAGCGAGATTGTCGCCAGCACGGCGCGCATCGCTGTCTCCGCAACCTCCTGCACAGTGGCGTCCGGGTCCTTCAGCTCGAACAGGTACAGCTCCGGGTCGCGGATGTTCCAGCGGACCGAATAAGCAAGGTCGATGATGTTCTGATCGCCTGTCAGCACCAGATTTTGGCCCTCGCCGGAAACCGAGCCGATATCGACCGTGCGGATTTCCTCGACATCGACCGTCTCGACCGTTTCAAACGGGGCGGGCAAGGTGAGGCCTATGCCCGGCGTCATTGAGCGGCTGTAGCTGCCGAGGAACAGCACCACTGCGCGCTCCTGCGGGCCGACACGATGAAAGCTGGTAAGCACCACCCACATCACCGCAACGATGCCGAGCGCAATGGGCCATAGCGTCCGCGGATTGCCGCCGCTGGCAAAGCCTCCGCCTCCGCCGCCCGGCGCCCCGCCATTGCCGCCGCCGCCAAGGCTCTCGCGCCCGCGCCGCAACAGATCCTCGATCAAGGAAGGACGCGCTCCGCCCCCGGAAGGGCCGCCAGCACCCTGCCCACCGCGTGGCGGCTGGGTCCAGGGATTGCGAGGGCCGCCAGATGACGCTCCGCCACTCGCGCCCTCGCCGGATGCGCCATCTTCCCCTTCGGGAGCGCCGCCGGGTTTTCCACCCCATGGCCCAGCCATGGCCAGACCGGGCAGCAAGGAAAGGAGCGAGCGGAGGCGGCGAAGAAGCGCGGGACTGTTCTGGTTCATGATCCATATCTATAAGGAGCCGCGCGGCGGAAAAACAGTGCCTTTGCCAAGATAATCGCATATGGGCGCGGCATGACCGAGTTTGACATGCTTTCCGCCCGGATCACTTCGCTTTCCCAAGGCCGCACCAGTGCCCTGCGCCTGCGCGATGGGGTATTATCGATGGTGCTCGACATAGGGAGCCTGAGTGCGGGCGAGCGCCGGGAGATGACCGGCGCGATAGAGGCGGCCGCGCGCACCCTCCCCGAAATCACCGCCGTGCGTATCGCGGAGACCATGGAAAAGCGCGGCTGCACCATCATAGCCGTGGCATCCGGCAAGGGCGGCGTGGGCAAATCCACCGTCTCCGCCAACCTCGCGATTGCGCTCGCGCGCATGGGTGTGAAAGTCGGGCTTGTCGATGCCGATATCTATGGCCCGTCGCAGCCGCGCCTGCTGGCAAGCGAGGGGCAAAAGCCGCTGGCGGAAGACAGCAAGATGTTTCCGATCATCGGCGCGGGTGGTGTGCCGATGCTGTCGATGGGACATCTGGTCGAGCCGGGCAAGGCGATCGCATGGCGCGGGCCGATGGCGGGCAACGCGCTCTCACAGCTCGTTGATGCACATTGGGGCGATGCCGAGGTGTTGATCGTCGACATGCCGCCCGGCACCGGCGATATCCAGCTCTCGATGATCCAGAAACACAAGCCAGCGGGCGCGGTGATCGTCTCCACCCCTCAGGATCTGGCGCTGATGGACGCGACTCGCGCCATCAGCCTGTTTGAGCAGGCGGGCGTGCCGATGATCGGGCTGGTCGAGAATATGGCGGGCTATGCCTGCCCGCATTGCGGTGAGGTGTCCGATCCCTTCGGCGCAGGGGGAGCGGAGTCTGCCGCGCGGACGATGGGCATGCCGTTTCTGGGCCGTATCCCGCTATCCATTGGTATCCGGCTGGCTTCTGACGCAGGAACGCCGCCTGCCACGGCAGACGGCGCAGAGGCCGAGCCATTTACCGCTATCGCCGCAAGGGTGAAGGACTGGCTCGCCGCCAGGGGGTAGCCCCCCCCTACATCTCCAGCTGGCGCTGCAGCTTGCGGATATCGGCATCCATCTCTGCGTTGTTCTGGCGCAACTCCTCGATCGTCCGCACCGCGTGAATCACTGTGCTGTGGTCGCGCCCGCCGAAAATACGGCCAATCTCAGGGAGCGAGCGCGGCGTCATCTTCTTCGCGAGATACATCGCCACCTGCCGCGGCCGCGCTACCGCGCGCGCGCGGCGCTTGGAGCGCATTTCTGACGGATCAATGCGATAATGGGCGGCACAGGCCTTCTGGATATCGTCCACAGTGATGCGCCGGGCATTGGCGCGCACCGAATCGGCGAGCATCGCCTGCGCAAATTCCATATCCACTGCACGCCCCGTAAGCTGGCCATAGGCTATCAGCTTGTTGAACGCGCCTTCCAGCTCGCGCAGGTTGGAGCGGATGGAACGGGCAAGATAATCCAGCACCGAATCAGGGATCGTAGCGGCAGAGAGGGTAGCGCGCTTGGCCTCCAGGATTGTGCGGCGCAGATCGAGATCGGCAGGCTGAATATCCGCTACCAAGCCACCTGCCAGGCGCGAAAGGATGCGCGGATCGACTGCATCGAGATGCTGGGGCGCACGGTCCGCACTGATGACGATGCGCGCGCCGTTCTCGGCCAGCTCGTTGATCGTGTGGAGGAACTCCTCCTGTGTCGATCCCTTGCCCGCGATGAACTGGATGTCGTCCACCAACAGCAGCTTGGCCGCGCGCAGCCGCACCTTGAACGCCATGCTGTCGTTCGCACGCATCGCTGTGACGAACTCCATCATGAACTTTTCGGCGGACATATATATAATCTGGTGCGCGGGGAAATGATCATGATAGGCGCCTGCAATCGAGTGCAGCAGGTGCGTCTTGCCTTGCCCGGTGCCGCCATGAATATACAGCGGGTTGAACAGTGGCGCTTGCTGCGCGGCCATGGCCTGCGCCGCCGTAAAGGCGAGGCGGTTGCTTTCGCCCACAACGAAATCGGCAAAGCTGTGGCGCAGGGCAAGGCCATCGGGCGCGACGCGGCGCGCGGCCGACGGGCCAGAGGACGAAGCCGACAGATCAGCGCCCTGCACACCCGCTGCACTCCCGGCGGCCTTGCTCTTGCCAGCGTCGGACGCCTCGCCTGGCGCGATCACCCCCGGCAGATGCGGTGCGCGAATCACCCGGACGTCTTCAACCCCGATATCGGCAGCACGAAAGGCGAGGCGGATACGGTCGCCAAACTGGCTGACAATGAAATTGGCGGTAAAATCGGACCCGGCGAGCAGCTCCAGCGTGCCGGTCGCATCGCAAAAGGCGCCCAGCCGCAAGGGACGCAGCCACTGGTCATACATGCGCGCACCCACTGCCCCGCGCAATGCCGCCTTCACGCCTTCCCACCCGGCCAACACCGCACCCGCGTCAAAAGGGCGCTCGCTCACGGCACAATTATCTTCAGCTTCTGCAAGCACGCGACCGCCCTCCTTTTCTGCCGGAGTCATTCTGCTCGTAACCCCCATGCACGAGCCACAATTCACCGATGCGCTTCCCGTCACCGAGAAGCGGTTGGCCCATCATGGATCATGATAACCGCGTTGTCCGATTCGGACTGCGGGTGAGCAACAGGATTAGGCAATCGTTAACGATTGGATCAAGGGGGGGAGGCGTCAAAAAAATGAAATAAAATATTTGACAGAGCCAAGGCCACGTAATTGCGTCATAATCAATTAATATACTGTTTTTGTTGGATAATTATTCCAACTTTCTTTTCGCACTCACAGCGAATCAGCACAAGTCCTGCCTTTTGAAGGATCTGCCCCGGATAAGGAAGGATCGGCACATCACAAGCGGTCGCTTTGGCTCCTGGCGCGAGCGCATCCATGGCTCTGTAGCACCTATGGAAAAACCCGCCGGATTGCTCCAGCGGGTCCGAAATCATTCGTGCAGCAGCAAATGTGCCGCCGTCTATTCGTGTCAGGCGATTGCGCCGACAGCCTTGGTCAGGCGGCTGAACTTGCGCGAGGCGGTGTTCTTGTGCAGCACACCGCGCGCCACGCCACGTGCCAGCTCCGGCTGAACGGTCGCCAGGGCGGTGGCGGCGGCATCCTTGTCTCCAGCAGCGACTGCGCTCTCAACCTTCTTCACCAGCGTGCGAATGCGGCTGATGCGGTTGCCGTTGATTTCGGTGCGGCGCGCGTTGCGGCGAATGCGCTTTTTTGCCTGCGGCGTATTGGCCATAAGTTCCTCAAATAATCCGTCTGAAGGGCGGTTGAGAGGAGCAACAAGGCTCCCCTGAATCACGAAGGGTGGCCCATAGCGGCTTCGCCCATATCCGTCAACATAAAGGCGCGCTATCCCTGTCGCCTGCCAAAATCCACGCGACATCGTTTGCAAAGCGCGCTAGCGAATCATCATGGTCGTCGCATTATACGCACTGTCGCTGCTGGCCGGCGCGCTGTTTCTTCATCCTTATGTCAGCTATCCCCTGAGCCTGCGCCTTTTTGCAAAACGGCCCGTGCGCGCCGACAGCGCGAATGAGCCCCGTCCTTCCGCCAGCCTTCTGTTTTCCGCCTATAACGAAGAGCGCGCCCTGCCAGCGAAGCTGGATAATCTGGAAGCGATCAAGCGGCTGTATCCCGATCTGGAAATTCTTGCTTATTCCGACATGAGCACTGATGGCACCTTGGCGCTGCTGGAAAGCAGGCCCGATCTGCTTATGGTCGTCCCCGCTACGGAGCGTGCAGGCAAAGCAACCGGCATGCGGCGGATGGTGGCGCAGGCCAAGGGCGAAATCTGCATCTTCACCGATGCCAATGTGCTGCTCGCGCCCGATTCGGTTGCGCCTTTGCTCGAATATTTTCACAACCCAGAGATCGGCGGCGTTTCGGGCACACTGCATTACATCAACAATGGCGACGGCGCGACGGCGCAGGTGGGCGGGCTGTATTGGCGGCTGGAGGAAAAGATCAAGGCGCTCGAATCGCGCTGTGGGTCGATGATGGGAGCCGATGGCGCGATCTTCGCCACACGTCGCGCGCTCTATCCGCAAGTGCCGTCACATCTGCTGGATGACATGATTGCATCCATGAGTGTGCTGCTGCACGACAAGCGCCTTATCAGCGCCCCCGATGTCATCGCCTATGAGCGCAACACCACGGATCCTGTGGACGAGTTTCGGCGCAAGCGGCGCATCGCCTGCCGCTCTTATGCCTCCTACCGCCATCTCTGGCCGCAACTGGCGCGCCATTTCTCGCTGGCAGACCGCTACAAGTTTGTATCGCACAAGCTGTTGCGCTGGATGGGCGCACCGCTGGCGCTGGTGTGTGCGGGTTCGCTGAGCGCGGCGCTGTGGCTGGATGGCCGGCCAGGTCTGCTCGGCGCCTTATGGGGGGCAGTGGCGCTGGTGGCACTCGGCGCCATGCTCCGGCTTCGCCCCTGCGTGATGCTGATGGAGATCGCGGCGGCGATCTGGGCCGCGTTTCTGGGTGTGGTGGATGCCTGGCGCGGGCGAACCTATCAGACCTGGTCGCCCGCCAAGTCCCGCGACTGAATTACGCCGTTACGGCCTCGATCGGCCAGGCGTCGTCATCTTCGATGCCGATCGCGGTAAGAATACCGGTGCGATAGGCGCCAGTATCTATGCCGATGCGGTTGTGGAGGATTTCTGCAGTATCGGTCTGGCTATGGCCATGCACCACCCGCCACGGGTGGCGCGCCTTACTGGAAAGAAACGGCTCGCGAATCCAGAGCAGGTCTTCGTCGCTCTGCTCCTCCAGCTTCAGGCGGGGCCGCACACCCGCATGGGCGAACAGATAGTCGCCATGGCGGTGGAACGCTGGCAAGGCCCGCATCCAGCGCACCATCGCCTCCGGCACCGCCGCCTGAAATTCCTCTATAAGCTGCCACTGGCTGCCCTCGCTGACATAGGCGCGCTCGATCAGCGATGGGTCAATCCCCCAGCTTTGCAACGTTTCCTCGCCGCCATATTTGAGCCAGAAGCGCAGCGCCATGCGGTTGCCGTCCAGCACGCGCAGCATGGTTTCCTCGTGATTGCCCTTGAGGCAGTGGAAATAGGCGGAGCCTTCCATTGCATGGAGCAGCTCGCACACATCGCGGGATTGCGGGCCGCGGTCGACATAATCGCCCAACAGCACCACATGGGTTTCCAGCGGGAAGCGCGCGCGCTGATCCTGCTCTATCATCTGGAGCAGCCTGACGAGCAGCGGGAAACAGCCATGCACATCGCCGATCGCGTAGATGCGGCAATTATCGGTGCTATATCTGGCCTTGCGGCGGAGGCGACCCAGCAGACTCATGGCTGCGTGGGTAGCAAATGATGGCGAGGAATTGAAGCGGCTGTGACCATGCCTCGCCTCGCAATGAAAAAGCCCGGCCAGTTTCCCGGCCGGGCTTTTATGTTTCAGATCAGAAAGATCAGTTGCGGTTGTTGCCCATGAAGCGCAGCAGCATCATGAACAGGTTGATGAAATCGAGGTAGAGGCTCAACGCGCCCATCACCACCGACTTGCCGACCATCTCCGTGCCCGCAACATAGGCGTATGTTTCCTTGATCTTCTGCGTGTCATAGGCGGTCAGGCCCGCGAAGATCAGCACACCGATGGCGCTGATCGCGAGGTCCATGATGCTCGACTTCAGGAAGATGTTGATCAACGAAGCCACGATCAGGCCAATCAGACCCATGATGAGGAAGGTGCCAAAGCCCGAAAGATCCTTCTTCGTGGTGTATCCCACGAGGCTCAGGCCCGCAAAGGCCGCCGCCGTCGCGAAGAATGTCTGCGCGATCGAGGTTCCGGTGTACATCAGGAAGATCGACGAGAGCGAAAGCCCCATCACCGCCGCATAGGCCCAGTAAATCGCCTGCGCCGCCGTGGTCGAAAGGCGGTTGATACCAAAGCTCAGTACCAGCACAAAGCCAAGCGGTGCAAACATGATGACATATTTCAATATGCCCGGCCCGGCGAGAATCTGATAGGCGAGGCCGCTTCCAGCGAACAGCATGGCGACGAGGCCGGTGAGCAGCACGCCGCTAGCCATATAATTATAAACCGACAGCATGTAGGACCGTAGCCCCGCGTCATAAGACGCCTGGGTGGCCGCGGACGCGCCTGCGCCGAAGCTCATCCCACCTGTCCGGGGGTCAGACCAGTTAGCCATTGTAAGTCAACTCCTTGTCATTGGCGCTATTGCCAACCCATGCAATATCGTGTGTTGCGGTTAAAGATTCAAGAAAAACCGGACAATCGCTATTTTACCCCGTTTTTCATAATCACGCCGCACGCTATGCGCCCGCCGGAATTGCCCGATGGATCGGTCTTCATGTCGTCCGGGCCGGCGTGGATGACAAGCGCCGCGCCATCGCTGTCCAGCAGGGGGTGATCGCCGGTATCAAGCCGCGCAGGCACGGAAAATGTCAGCTCGCCCGCGCCATCCGAACCAATGGTCATATTGGGAAGATCGCCTAGGTGAGGGCCGTTCGGGTTCTCGGCCCCGTGGCTCTTGCCCATAGGGTTCCAGTGCGGTCCGGCGGTCGCGAAATCGGGCGCGTCGCACCGGCCAACCGCATGTATGTGAACCGCGTGCAGCCCTGGAGCAAGGCCCATTGCGCGAACCTGGACGGTGATATCGGCGCCTTCAGTGATGGTCACACTGCCGCGCATTGATCCTTGTCCGTCCATCAGGGCGGCGCTCGCCGCAGACTTTGGGGCGGGTGTGGTGACACAGGCAGACTGCATGCCCATCAACCCGATCAGTGGCAAGGCGGCGGCGAGACGCGGCATCAGGCGGCGGGAAGGGGCAACAGGAGATAGATAGGCCATGCGAACATCCTTTCGAGAGTGTGCGTAAACGGAATGATAAGGGAATGAACCACCATTCCCGTCATCCACGCCCTCTATAACGTTCACGAAACGAAAAAGGGGCCGGTCATCGCTGACCAGCCCCTGCTTTCATACCCGAAAGGGTTTATTACATGCCCGAACCCGGACCGTAGGTGATTTCCACGCGACGGTTCTGAAGCTCGCGCTGGCCGTCAGCGGTTTCGACCTTGGGCTGGCCTTCGCCAAACGCCTTGGTGCCGATGACGCCATCGGAGATGCCCTTGGAGACGATATACGCCTTCACAGCATCCGCGCGACGCTGAGACAGCGCAACGTTGTATGCAGGGCGACCCGCCTTGTCTGCGTGACCGGCCAGCATGACCTGCGCGTTATTGCAGTTTGCGTATGCTGATACCGCGCTGTCGAGGATCGTCGCCGCATCTGGCGTGATGTCCGACTTATCGAATTCAAAGAATACGATATACGGCCCAGGCTGGCACTCAACCACCGGCGGAGGCGGCGGGGGTGGCGGCGGAGGCGGAGGAGGTGGCGGCGGGGGTGGCGGCGGAGGCGGAGGAGCCTTCTCACCAAAGTTATATACCAGACCGACCAGCAGGCTGTGCGTACGCACATCGGTATCAACCGCCGATCCTGCCGCGCCAACACCATTATGAGCTCTGCTGGTTACAAGATCCACGCCACTGTGGTTGAAGTAGCGATACTTCAGTTCCGCATCGAGCTTTTCGCTGAGCGGCAGGCGAACGCCGGCCAGAGCCTGCCATGCGAAGCCGGTGTCCGAATCATCGGTCGTCAGCGAATAGAGATGCGTGCGCGCCACGCCCGCACCGCCACCGACAAAGCCCTGAAGCCCGTCATCCGGCCCGAAATCGAGCAGACCATTGAGCATGAAGTTCAGCGAGCGGACGTTGCCACGCGTGCTGTTATAACCAACATAGGCGACATTGTCGGTCCACGCACGGCGGAAGCCAACCTCGCCTTCAAGGCGGAACATGCCAAAGTCGTAGCCGATAACACCATCCACATCGAAGCCGGTGTTATAGTCGGCCTTCGCATCAGCGCCGGTTGAACCAAGAACGTCGATATCGACATCCTCGACCATCATTGCGCCGCCATGAGCGCCGATATACCAGGCATCATCACGCGCGAGTGCGGGAGACGCAATCGCCGTGGTCGCAAGAGCTGCCGCAAGAGCGAGCTTCCGCATGTTTATTCCCCTTTCCAAACTTGGTCGCATGGACTGTGAAAACTCCCTACTCTCAGGAAAGTTTCATGGCAAGACCAGTTTTAATTGGTGAAAGGGCATTTGTCCTTGGCGAATTGTAAAGTTGTCTGTGTGTTGCGCGAGGAATTTCACGAATTCAGGCAATTAGTCCATGAGCGCGAATAGCCGCCAAAATCTGGCCGATGGCGGTGCGCGCCTGCACATCGATAACACTGCCGCCGCCGGGATCGGCTATCGCCGCCTGCCGCGCGGTAACGACCCGATTGCCGCCGATATAGACGCCATCGGGCCGCACGGCGGCCGGCTGCCAGACCGTGCCGTCATGGATATAGCTCTGCCCGTCAGAGGCGCACAGCACCTCCAGCCCCTTGCGCGGCACAATGAAGCGCCAGCCGCCGGAAGTGAGGCAGGCAAGCTGGCCATCATGCCCGGTCCACGCGCCCGTGGCTCCAGTCGCCACTACCCAGCACTGGCCGACGACGGCACCGCCCGGTGGCGTCGCGACCGTGATGCTCTCCACCTGCGCGTGCAGCACCATATCGATAAGAGCCAGTGCCTCGTTATGCGTCAGCTCTTTCTGTGCCTGCCCTGCCTGCAACAGCGGCAGGGCGAAGCGATCACTGTTAGTGGTCATGAATGCGAACTCCGAAAGGCTGGGTTATATCGAAAGGGTGAGGGTGGCCGGGCGGCCAGCACCATAATTGCCGATCTGGCGGATCTCCGCCGTCACCGCGCCGCTGATGCCAAGGCCATGATCGACCGCGATCATCGCCGCGTCATAGGTCCATTGCGGGGTGACGGCAGTGGCGGTGCGATAGACAGCGCCATTGCGGATCAGGTCGACACGATAGGCCTCCTGCTCCTCGCCCAGCGGCGCATCCGCCCCATCGATCCACTGCCAGCCGACACGGCTGCGGCGGACCCAGTCTAGCCGCCATCCCCCGCCGGAAGCGACAGCCCACGCATGGACGGGCGACAACGGCAGCACCGCCTGCCCCGCCACCAGCGCGCTCGCTTGCGCTGGCGCAGTATCGCCGATGCCGATGGCATCCATCAGCAGGCTCGACCCCATCACCGCATAGGCAGCAGGCACAGGGAGCAGGCTCGGCTGATCGAGCAGTAGAAAATGCTCGCCCGGCGTGTGGCTGGCCACCGCCCATTCTGTGCCACGCCGCCCGCGCAACAGACGCGAAAGCCGCCAGCTCGTCGGCCCGGTCTGGCTCGCCAGCCCAAACTGGATCACTTCCTTGCCCACCAGCGCCTGGTTGGCTCCCCGCAACAGCGCGGCATCATCCGCGTTCGTGAGCAGCATGGCGCTGTTGAGCATTTGCACATCGAGGGTGGAGGCAAGATCAAACAGCGCAGGCGAGGCCGCGCCAAGCGCGTTCACCGTGGTTCCAATGACCGCGGGAAGCGCGGTGCCGCCGATTGAGGTCAGCGCGGCAGTCGCGCTGTCCTCGACAAACAACTCCGCCCCACGCCACCCGGCCTGAGTGCCGGCCGCCGCCGCAACCACCAGCGGAGCGGAGAGCAGCGTGTCGTCCGGCATCGGCAGATCGACCACCATAAGGCTGGTCGGCCCGTGCAGCACATCGGCCTGCGATACCGGCGATCCGGCATCGGCCGGGGGCGCCGCGACTCCCGCGCCGCCTGTCTGCCTCAGCATCAGGCGTACGCCCATGCCCTCCCATTCGCTGCGCTCGATCCGCCAGCGCCCACCCTCTCCCTCCACTGTAACGACAGCGCCAGGCTCCAGCGGGAGGGCGCGCCAGTCACAGCGCAGTTCCAGCGTCCGCCTGCCGGTCCATAGCCTGTGCAGCCGGGCTTCGGCCTGCGCACGCGCCGCGCCTGCATCGAGCGAGGCGGGAAGATCGAGCATGTCTTCCCGGCGGCCCGGCCCGGAGCGCTCGGCCATCTGCACCCCGGCCTGATGATCGCGCGCGGGGTCGTAATGCCGCACCGAAACGCGCAGCGGCGCATCTTCTGCCCGCCCGCGCACAAGCTTCGCGCCCTGTTCGCGCTTGTCGTTGAAGCGTGCGCCAATCATATCGGCAGAAATATGCGCCTCAACCGCCGCGTCTTGCGCAAGGCTGGTCGCCGCCACGCCCGTCCGAAATGCCAGCGAATAGCCCTCCACCAGCGGCGAGAGCGCATCGGCCACGCTGGGGCCGCTCGCGGCATAGCCCGCAATGACAGGCGCGCCACCCCCCGCATCCGGTGCGATCAGCCCATCGCTCAGGTCATGCGCAATGTCCGCCACCGGCACCGGGGCGCCATCCGCGATCACCTCGAAAGTGAGCGAGGGTATCCGGTTGCCGAAATCCGTGAGCAACAAATCCTGAAACACTGCATAGGCCATGCCGCGGTGCGCGCTGGCGCTGGGCCAGCCGACAGCACCGGCGATCTGATAGTCCACCGTCTGATCCTCCGAACCGGGATAAAGCCGGAACGAGCTGATATATGTCTTGAAATCCCCCACGCTGCCGCGCAGCAAGTTGCCATCCGCCCATATGCGCCCGATCCCCGCGATGCGCCGGGCCGAAATCGCCACTGCAAAGCTCGCGCTATAGCTATAGGTCGTCGTCTTGGGCTTGTTCTTGCCGCCGCCGCTCGTCTTGCGCTGTTCAACGAGGTCCGTGCCCCAGATCACCGATCCCGCCACGCGCATTGTGCCGAACAACCGGGGTATCTGGTCGCCATAGCGCGATGTCTGCACCTGCAGATCACTGAGGCGTGGGCCTTCCCGTCCCTTGGGACCAAGGCCGAGCAGCTTTCCGGGGATGATGCCCAGCGGCCCGCCCACGGCGCCGACCACGCTAACCAATAATGTCGCCATATGCTATCGCCCCCATCGAAACTGCGCGATCACCGGCCAGGGGGAGTGCCCCGGCATCTCGACCACCTTGCCAAGGCTGGCATCGGCGTGAACATGCCCGGCACCCGTCGCGACCATCAGGTGAAACTGCGCCACCCCTGCGCGCGTCAGCACGAGGTCGCCCGGCCTGGCCGCGTGGACCCTGCGCAGCCCCACGGCACGCATCCCTGCCACAAACCGCTCCAAAGTGCCGCCGCGCACACTATAGGCCGCAGGCACACTGCCACTGCCCAACCGCTGGTGCCCCGCCCGGCCAAGCACAAGCACCGCAAGCCCGATGCAGTCCACGCCTGTCTCGGCGCTGCGCCCATGCAGCCGGAACGGTGCACCGATCAGCGCCCGCGCCGCCGCGACGATCCTCTCTGCCCGTTTCATGATCGAACCCCAATTTCGTTAACAAAAACGATTTTGCCCAGAATGAGCCGAGAATGGCAGCTTGCGAGAACCGGCGCGGAGCGACCTTTCAGGGTCGTGAGCACCGGAAGCGCAGCGGGCCGACTTTCGCAGGCCATTATCGGCAAAATCAATTTGCTCCGGGATAGCGGGTGAGCAGATCCATTCCTGGGAGGTATGGCTCACCGCGAAAATTGGCGGCGTTCGCGAAGCGCGCGGCGCATGTTGCCATCTGCTTGTCGCATCCTTCGGTGATGAGCGCGCGCGTCCCCGATGCCACGGCAAAGGCGGGGAGATCAGAGAGCGTCACACTCGCCGAGTCATTTGCGACGACGCCCTGCGTCATTCCGCAGTTCTCGCCTTCCAGCCAGCGGAGATGCCCGAAGACATAGGCGCCCGCGCCCATGCCGCCGCCCATCACGCTCGCCACCTCTGCGCTCATGCCGGAAATGCGCACCTCGCGCCGGTGCCGCGCCAGATCGACCCGGCATGCCCGGTCGCCCAGCCGCGCGCGGCATCCCGGCGAGGTCTCAGGCGCCACCGGCCCGGCCAGCACGCCCGCAGGCCCGGTCAGCTCGGCGGAAAAGGCCTCGCCCTGCCGCTCCACCGCGCCCAACGTGCCTTGCGTCAGCTCCAGCCACATCGTCCCCGGCGCGGTCCATTCGGTCAGTGCGAGCGTGAGCAACGCGCCATCCCATTTGCCCGCCGAGAGGTCCGCCTCGCTGATAGCATCACTGGTGAGCGCGCCTTTAAGGTCCATGCTCTCCGGCTCCAGGCTGATACCCTTGGCTATGGCGGAGGGCACCATGCCCGGCGCGGCCATATAGACCACGCCTGCCACAGTCAGATCCCGGTCGTGGCTCGTCAGCCCGATGGTCACACCGTCCCGCCGCTCCAGCCGCCAGCAAAAGGCGAAGGCGGCAAGCTCCTGCCCCAATATGGCGTCAAACGCGCTCATTCGCGGATCTCCACCAGCGGCACCGAGGGCGCTTCGCCCGCCGCAAAGGTCGCGCGGTTCACCTCCAGCGCATCCTCGGCAAAGCGCACCGGCACATCGAACCGGAACCCGGCGGTGAGGATTACGCCGTTGGCGGGAGCGGTGGAAAAAGAGATCACCCCGCCGCCCAGATGCTGCCAGCCACTCGTCAGCTCCACGCCATTGGCGGCAACGCGGATAGTGCCTGCCACCGGGCGGCTGATGAGCCGCTGTTGCGCGTCCGCGCCGCTGCCATAATATTTGGCCAGCCGAAACTGGCTGGTCACGCCGTCGCCCGTGCCGAGCCGCTGGTCGACCGGGCTGACCACCTGCCCCACTGGCGCGCTCTGGTTGTCGAACGGATCGGTGAAGCGAAACCCCCGCGCCGCGCCCCTGCGCGCCCGGAAAAACTCGATCAGCGTCACGAGGTCCGCCTCTGAGCGCACCCCCGGCCCGGCATCGAACCGCAGCCGCGCATCTGCCCAGTCGGACGAACGCCGCTCATGGCCCGATATGCTCTCGACCGTCTGGGTCGAAAACGCCGGGGTCACGCTTGCCTCCTTGCCGATGCTCAAGGGGAAGATCACATCGTCGAACGCCTGCATAGGCTCTCCTGCCAGACTGAAATGGGTGAAGCCGTCGCGCGCCACTTGGGGCAGCGCCCAGATGAAGGTGCGGGCCACCCCACGCGCCTCGCCGACACGCGCCGCCGCTTCGATCAGCGGCCACTGGGTCGAGGCATCGATGGAGTGCAGCACGAAGCCGCTCAAATAGTGCTGCTCCGCCGCCGCATAGCCCAGCCGCGCGGTCGCGGCGGCAGCACCGGCGGCGGAGAGCGCGCCATGCCCGCCCGTCACCCAGTCATAATCCTCAAGCTGCAACACATCGAACGCGGGCTTGGCCCAGCCCAAAGGCATGTTGGCGCGCTTGGCCTCCGGGGCCAGCGGATCGAGTATCGTCGGCAGATATGCGAGCAGGTGCGCCTTGGCAGCGGGCGCCGCCGCCTTTACCGCAGCAACCAGCGCCGCCGTGGAATTCGCCAGCAGCACGCCTGCCTGATCCAGCAATGCCGTCTGCGCACTGTTGAGCGATGCGCGAATATCGGGGATCGACACCGGGCTGCCACCAAAGGCCGCCTTCGCCGCCGCATCATAAAGGCAGATGCGCCCGTCCGGCATCACCCACCACCACGGCTCGCCCACCTGAAACTGCGGCGAGAGGCCAGCCGCCACTGCAATGCCAATAAACGCCGCGCCGACCTGATGCAGATAGCCCATCGCTCCGTTTTCGGCAGGCGAGAGCAATGTCGAGGGTGGAGACCAGCCGGTGAGCGCGGGCGACCCATCCTCTGCGCGCTGCTTCCAGTTGCCCCAGCAATGCTGATCGAGCAGTTCGTAAGACAGCGACCAGATGACGCCAAAGCCTTGTGCTTGCGCACGCGCCGCAAAGTCCGCGTGCCACGCCGCGCACGGGCTACACAGCACGCCGCCATTGAGGCTCGCATAATAACCGCCGCTATTGAGTTCGAGCCGGAAATAATGGCTCATGCCGACATAATGGAGAATGTCACCGCGATAGCCCAGCGCCCGGATTTGCCGCAGCACCCGCTCTGGCGTCTGGTTATAGGCGTCGTCATAGCCGGTGGCGATCGAAAGGCCGTGTTCGGGCAGCATCGGATCGCCGATTGACAGCACCGAGCCGGAGCCGTCGCAGGCGATGCCGGTCAGCTCGACCCAGCCCTCCTGCCCCAGTGCATATTGCGTAGTGCCGCCGTCATATCCGGGCGGGATCAGCGAAATGAAGATACGGTCGATGTCGCCCGCCCACACCGGGTCCGCCTCAGCTGGCAGCAGGAACCCGCCGTTCAGCGCATTGAAATCGAGCGTGATGTCGGCGTCGGTCGGCGAGCCGCTGGCATAATTCCAGAGGCGCACGTACCAGCTGCGCGGCGCGCCGCCCGCATCCCGCCCCTCGATAGTGAGCGTAGGCCCATTGACCGCATCCAGCGCCCTGATCCCGCCAGAGCGCCAGTGGAAGCGCAACTGACAGTTGCGGAAATCGCGGCGCGTTTCATAGGCAAGCAGCGGGTGATCCCACTGGTCCTGCGCCTCCCAGATCAGCCCCGCGAGATCGCCCGACCCATAGAATACAGTGTCGACCCGCAGCGCGTCCGGCGCGGTCGTCACCACGCTCGCCATCATCGGGCGCGGGAAGTTCACAGTCCAGTATGCGGGCGAAAAGCGCTTTATGAACGCGCGCTCCTGCCCGCCGTCAGTGGACGCCAGCCAATATGCCATTGTTAGAAATCCTATTCGGAGAGGGCGCTGCGCACATTCCTGGCAATCTGGCGGGCACTGCGCGCCAGAGCCTCAGGCGCGCTGCCCTGCGGCGCGTTGAGGTTGATCGTCACCCGCACATCGCGCCCGCTGCCGCCGCCCGCTCCGCTGGCGATTACCCGCCCGCTTGTCGTCGGCACGAACAGCTCCGGCCCGTTTTCGCCTACACGATAGGCCCGGCCCGGAGACACCGGCCCGCCGGTCGCCCGCCCTGGCGCACCGCCACCGAACAGCGCGCCGGCGGCGCTCAGCACGCCACCGAGCAGGCCGCCGCTATCCCCACCGCCGCCGGGCATCTTGAACGCCACGCGCAGCGCCTCCTGCGCGATCTGGTCCAGCACCGACAGCGCGATGCGCGCCAGATCATCGAAGCCGAATTTCCCGGTGCGCAGCGCGCGCAACAGACTCGTCTCGATCATCCGGCCCGCCTTGTCCGCGCCGCGCGCCAGCGGCCCTTCCAGCGTGTCGCGCATAACTCCAACGTCTCTCGCGAAGCCCTGCGTATCGGCGCGCACCGCGATCACCAGCCGGTCGATTTCCTCATCCATCGGGAAACATCTCCTGCAATTTTGCTATATCGGGGCGGGAAGGCGGCCCTTCTCCGGCTGCCTTGCGCTCCAGCATCGCGGAGACGACAGCCTCCATCTCGGCGGGCGTGGCGTTCCAGAACTGATCCGCGCTCCAGCCCAGATGCCAGCCCGCCAGCCCCGCCAGCCGAACCGCGACCGGGGCGAAGGCGTGGCTGCTCATGCCTCGCCTGAGAGGATCTGGCCCAGCACCGCTTTCAGCGCGGGCGTCACCGCGGCCAGCCCCTGGCCCGCCACCGCCTCGCCCAGAACCTCGCGCGTCACCTCTTCCGGCCATTCGAAGCGGCAGTGCCAGAACAGCGCAACCATCTCGCCGAGCTTCAGCCCGCCGGACGCCGCCCGCTCGACCAGCGCAAACAGCGGGCCAAGCTCTTCCTCCGCCGCCACCAGCGCGGAAAATGTGGGGCGCAGCATCAGCCGCTCTCCGCGCACCAGCACGGATGCCTCACCGCGCAAGCCATTGGGCGCGCGTGCCGTCACAGGCTCACCACCGTGCCGGAGCTTTCGAGGCTGATCGTGTAGGTGCGCTCGCCATTATAATCGCCCGCATAATCGAGGCGGGTGACAAGGAACGTGCCCTGCATCCGCTCGCCGCTCTCGAAGCTCAGCTCATAGTCGTCGATCACGCCCGCAAGCGCGCGGTTGCGGATGCTCACCTCGCCCGCCGATCCGGTGAAGATGCCGGCAGCAGAGACGCTCACCGCCCGCACCCCTGCGCCCGACAGCAGCTCGCGCCACCCGCCCGAATCCTTGTTGGTGATGTTCACCGCCTCGCCGCTGACCGAAAGCTGCGTCGTGCGCAGACCGGCGATGGTGGTATAGGTCAACGGCGTGTCACCGTTGCCGATCTTCAGCAAAAACGCGCTTCCTTTTTCGACGCTCATGGCGCACTGTTCCTTTCATAAAAGAAGGCCGCAAAGGCGTTAAGCATTCGTGCAGCCATTTGGTGGTATGGAGGGGCTATTATGATACTCATCGCAATGATCTTCGCCGCGGCTACGCCCGCAGTTGCCGTTCCCAAGGCGCGCCAGGCCTATGCCGGGTGCCTTACCCAGTTCACCAACGATGCGGTGGACCGCAAAATGCCGAAGGAAGAGTTCGTCCCCGGCCTGAAAGCCAAGTGCGCTGACAAGGAAGCGACATTCCGAGCCGCCCTCATCGCCGCCAACAAGGCTGATGGCATGAGCGAGAAAGAGTCCGCCGCCGATGCCGAGGATCAGGTCAACGGCTATATCGAACAGATGACGGACAACTTCGCCAGCGGGAATTGAGGTTTTTTGGCAAAATTCGCGAAACAGCGAATTTTGGATGCGCGGGAGCGGGCCGGTGCCGATCGTCCGAAACGCAGCGCAGCTGCCTGTTTCGGATCCAATTATATAGCGAGCACCCTGATCCGGTAATCCATCACCGCATTCCAGCGCCCCGCGCCATTGCGCAGCAAGCGGGAACGGGTCATGACGAGGCTGCCGATACGCCACATGCCCACGGCGCCCGAAAGCCCCTGCACCGCCGCATCCACCAGCGGCATGATCGCGCCGATGCGGGTGTGGGTTTCGCGGTCGTCCTCAATGCCGATGCCGATGCGCAGCTCGCGCCCCGGCCTGTCCTTGGTCGCCCAGTCGGTGCCAATGCCCTCGCCCACGATCACCATCGGCGGGGTCCCCTTGTCCGGCGTGCCGTCGTAAATGCGGTTGACCTGCGCGGTGAGCGCCGCGTCCGCCCGCAACAGCGCGATCAGCGCCGCGCGAATATCGACATCCGGGTTCATGGCGCGGTCCTCCCAATGTGCCGCAGGCTTGCGTCCCTGATCCAGCGGTCCAGCAGGCCGCGCCCTTCGAGGATCACGTCATCGCCCTCGACATAGGCCGAGATGCCGGGCAATCCGCCCGCCTCCTCGGATATGCTGCGCCGTCTGCGCGCCGCACGCGCTTCGGCATGACGCTGCGCCCGGCCCATCAGGCCATCGAACGCCCTCATGCGATCCGCATCCTGCGCCACGGCCGCCAGAGCGCGGTGACGATCGCGGGCGGCGGCTCGCTGCTTTCCCGCTCGGTAAAGAGATGCGCGGCGAGGCGGACGATGCCCTGCCGCAAGCTGTCCGGCAGGCTGGGCCAGTCGGCGGCGATGCCTGCCACCAGGTCCACTTCCAGCCGCGTCTCGGCGCGAGACTGGCTGACGCGCACCCAGCCATCGCCGTCACCCGTGATGTCTATCGCATAGGTCCCCACGGCGAGCGTACTCGCCGTTCCGTCCGCCGCGATCGCGCGCGCTCCGCTGATCGCGCTGACCGGGCAGGCGCGCAGCCGGGTCCATTCGCTGCTAAGCGCCAGTCGTTCCACCCCGGCGCGCGCAAACATGGCCTGCGCGCAGAAATCCTCCGCCATGCCGATGGCAGAGCGCACCAGTGCGCCAATCGCGCCATCGTCGGTCGCGGTTTCGATCCGCAGCCACGCCTTGGTCTCTGCTAATCCTGCGTCGATGGTGCCTTGCGCCACCGCGCTCATTGTCACTGTCATGGCCTGCGCCCCCACATTTCATTCCTCCGCCGAAAAATGGCCTCCCCCATCGGGCAATGGGAGAGGCCAGTTCAGGGGAGACACTCCGGGCCGAAGGCCCATCAAGTCAGCACGCAGAGGCAACAAGAGGCGCAGCGAAGCCGAACAGCCTCTCTGCGTACTCTGCGCCTCTGCGCGAACCAAATCAGCCTCAGGAAATGCTGAACTTCATCAGTTTGATCGCCTCGCTGTTCACGACAGCACCGCCGATGCGCTTCACCGAATAGAAGTTCACATAGGGCTTGTTGCTGTAGGGATCGCGCAGCACGCTGGTTTCGTTGCGCTCCGCGATCACATAGCCATGGCGGAAGTTGCCAAACGCGATCGAGAGGCTGTTGGCTGCGATGTCCGGCATGTCGCCTGCCTCGATCACCGGATAGCCGAGCAAGGTCGCGGGCTGATCCGCCGCCAGTGCCGGCTGCCACATGAACGCGCCGTCCGAGGTCTTGAACTTGCGGATCACGGCCAGCGTCGCCGCGTTCATCACCCACGCCGCACCCTGACGATAGGGTGCTTTGAGCGCGTGGACCAGATCGACCAGCTTGTCCTGCGGATTGGTGGCGACAAAGCCGCCCGCCGCGCCTGCCGCGACATACTGGATCGTGCCGAACGCGCGGATGCTGTCCACCTCGTTGGTGGTGGTGTAGGTGAGGAAGCCCTTGGGCTGGTTGGTGCCGGTGCCGTTGACGAACGCCGCGCCTTCTGCCCGCGCAAACTCCATCGCAATCTCGCCCGCAAGCCAGTTTTCAACATCGAACTGGGCATCGTCGAGCATTGACTGGCTGGCTGACGGGTTGGCATAAAGATCGCCCCATGGCGGCACGATCTCGCTAAACACCGGCGTACCGGTTTCGGGCCGCGCGGCGGTTTCAGCGGCCCAGCCGGACGGCGTGCCGCCGGTCGTCACCAGCTTGCGATAGCCCGCCGAACCGACCTTGACGACATTGGCCACCGAGCGGATCGGCGAGGATGCCTTCAAAAACGTCTCGATCATCGCGTCCAGCTCGCGCGGCACCGCGAAGCCGCCGGTTGCCGAGGTGGCTCCGGTAAAGCTTTTCAGCTCCAGCCCCGCCTCCATGCCGTGGCGCAGATATTTATCGACAAAGGCGGCACGGGCCGGGTCCACATCACCGCCCTTCACGCCATCCAGCGCCGGGCGGGCGATGGCAGTGCGCTGAACCGCGGCCACCTGGCCTTTCAGCGCGGCGACATCTGCTTCAAGCGTCGAAATCTTGTCCGTCTGGCCGAGCGCATCAAAGCTCTCCTCCAGCGCGTCGGCTTTCACTTCATACATAGGCTTCTCCTGCAAAAGAGGTCGTAGAAAGGTCACAAAAAAGGCGGCCCCACGGTCCGCCCTGCTTCTTCGTCACTTGAATTTCCCACCGTCATGCTGAACTTGTTTCAGCATCCATCCCGCCGCTGAATGTGGTGGTGCGTGGGGAGAAATGGACCCTGAACCAAGTTCAGGGTGACGAGGTATGAGTTGATTCCACCGCATGAACCCGCGCGGCGGGCTGCATCGGGAAGGTGACAAGGCTCACCTCCACCAGGTCCAGATCCTTCAGCACGCGCGGGTGCCGCCCGTCCGCCTTCGCCACGCGATAGCCGAACGACAGCCCGTTCACCTGCCCCTGCTTCAGCATCGCGGCGGCCTCTGCGGGCGCATCGGCCCGCACATGGCCGATCACGCGCAGCCCGCGTTCGTCCTCGGCCAGGCTCTCAATGATGCCGATGGGCTTGTCTGGCCGGTGCTGCCACAACAGCGGCACCGTCTTGCCGCGCCCGCGCCACCACGCGATCGCCCGCGCAAACGCACCCTTGCGGATGATGTCTCCGCCGCGATCCTGCTTGTCGAACAGCGCGGCATAGCCCGCGAAGCGCACGCCCTCCTTCGGTCGCTCTTGTGTTCCTGCGGAAGCAGGAACCCAGGGATCGGATGACGTGCCCTGTCCTCTGGACTCCTGCTTGCGCAGGAGCACGCTTGCTCTCTCCCCGCTCAAGGCCGCACCAGCGAGACGAGTCCCGTCTTCACCGCAATGCCCAGCAACACCAGCGCGAGGGCCGCCCGCACCAGCCAGCCGATCACCGCGTTCTTGGCCGCCGCCTTCGCATCGCGCCAGGCAGAGAGCAGTTCGCGCAGCTCGCGCACATCATCCTCAGCCGCGCGGTCGGAGAGGCCCAGCCGGTCGAGCGCGCGGCCCGCGCCCATCTCGCTCGCCTCCTCCACCAGCGCGCGGATCGTCACCAGATCACCGCCGCGCCCCTCGGCCTGCGCCACCAGCCCGGCCAGCATATCGCTCTCTCTCATTGTGTTTACTCCTTGATTCGGCGCCAGCCCCGTGGACGAGTCACGCGCCTCGGCCACGCCCCTCCCAACCTCCCGACAGGGTATCTTATGGGAGCGCTGCCGAGGCACGAGACTCGGCTGCGGGAGGGGGAGCGGGCCGATGCGGCAAGCCAATTATGCGCCTCCCGGTCCAGCGATCCCCAGCATCGCCCGCTTCTCTTCCGCGCTCAGGAAATCCGCACCGCTCACCCGTTCCCACAATGCGGTGCGTTCGTCCGCCAGTTCGGGCACCCGATCGAGGTCGACCGCCAGCTCCAGCCCCGGCATCGCGGGCCGCAAACCCTGCGCGATGCCGCCCAATATCTTCGCCATCAGCGGCAATATCGTCTGCCGCCACAGCGCCTTGTTCGCCTCGCGATAATTGGCATAGGTATTGTCGCCCGGCAGGCCGAGCATCATGGGCGGCACGCCGAAAGCGAGCGCTATCTCCCGCGCGGCAGACGCCTTCAGCGCCACGAAATCCATTTCGGCGGGCGACATCGAGAGCGACTGCCATTTGAGGCCGCCTTCGAGCAGCATCGGCTTGCCCGCATTGATCGCGCCGGCAAACGCCGCCTCCATCTCCGCCTTCAGCCGCGCGAACTGCTCAGCCGAAAGCGTCGCGCCATCCTTGCCGCTGTCATAGACCAGCGCGCCGCTGGGCCGCGCCATATTGTCAAGCAGCGCCTTGTTCCATGTCGTCGCGGCATTGTGGATCGCCACCGGCCCGCTCGCCGCGCCGATGCAGCCCAGCCCCATATGATCGTCGAGCGGGTTGATCGCTTTCAGGTGGATCACGGCGGTGCGGCCCCGGCCATCCTCGGCCCACAGCCGCGTCAGCCGGCCCTGCACCCGGTAATGATAGGCAATCGGCCAGCCATTAGTGTCTACATCAACGCTCATCCGCTCCGGCCTCAGCGCAAACAGCTCTGCCGGTTCGCCTTCGCTATCCGCCAAAATCTGCACAAAGCCGTTGCCATGCAACAGCAGGTGCAGCGCCAGCGTCTCGATCAAGCCCTGCCCCGCCGAGGCATGGCGCACCATCTCCAGCGCCAGCGCATTGTCAGCCGCGGAAGCGCCAGACGCCACCACCGCCGCGCCACCCGCCGCCTCAGACACCAGCCGCACCGCGCGCTGCGCCACCGGGTTGGCAAGCACGGCCGCGCGCACCTGCGCATCATAACTGGAGGGCCATTCGCCCAGCGCCGGGCCGCCGATCATATAGGCGCGCGACAAGACCGGGCGCGGCGCCACCGCCGCCCCCTTCCATCCGAACAATTTCATGAGGTTACTCCGTTGGAGCCGAGAACAGATTCGGGTGTCCGAATTGCTCTCCATTGAGTCGAAAATGGTGGAATGCGAGAACCGGCGCGCAGCGACCTTTAAGGGTCGTGAGCACCGGAAGCGCAGCAGAACGCCATTTGCAGACCGATGGAGAGCAATTCCTCTAGGCGGCGATGAGACCCATGCCGACGCCGACAACCGCCGCAGACGTGCGGTCCGACACATCGAGCTTTTCATAGATGCGCCGCAAATAGGTATCCACCGTCGCGCCAGACAGGTCTAGAATGTCGGCGATCACACCGTTGCTCTTGCCGCGCGCCACCCAGTCCAGAATTTCCAGCTCCCGCGCGGAAAGCGGCTTTTCCAGCGGCCCCCTGTCAGGCAAAAGCTGGCATAGCCGCATATGCGCAACCTGCGCCACCATGTGCATTTCATCGACCGGTGCGGTTTCGAACACGCTCTCTCTCACCGCCGCGCCTATATTGACGCTGCCGTTGCGTCCGCCCGGCCCATAGACCGGCAGGGTAAAGCCATCGTCCAGTTCCGCCTCGCGCATCCGGTTCAGGAACGCCATGTGTTCGGCGTCCGGCTGCATCTGGCTCCAGGCCTCGGACCAGCGGGTAGGCGCGCCCCTGCCGATAACTATTTGCGGCAGCGGATCTTTCTCGCCCCAGCCTTCGGTCACATAGGCCTGGACGACCTTGCGCGAAAACCCGCGATGAACAAGGTTGAATCCACCCCGCACCAACGAGTCGCCCCGGTTCGCCATGAAATAGGCGAACCCGCGAAAACCAAGCTCGCGATAATAGCCGCGCACCACCCGCCAAAGCTCTGGGGGGGAGCCAGCATCACTTATCTCCGCTACCTTGAGGCTCACGGTCTCATCCAAACTCAGACATACCCACAGGCCTGTTATAGCTCAAATTTCCCGCCGGGGATACATCGGTAAAACCGGCGCTCCCGATCGTCCCCTTATGATACGCCATTCACAGGCTCCTGATCCCGTAGCCGGCGCTTTTCTCCAGCATCAGCGCGCTCAGCGCCCACACCAGCGCATCCGCCCGGTCGGGCGAGCGGCCTGGCCCTTCATAGCCGCCGCCGATCATCATGCCGCAGAGCTGATCCTCCAGCGCCGGAAACGCACCGATATGCTTGACCCGCCCCCGCTCATAGAGCGCCGCGACAGGCTCTGCCCGCGCGCTCTTGCCCCGGCTGGCGTGCACGAGCCGCACCGGCAACCCGGCTTCCGCCGCGCGCAGCACGCTTTCGACCATATCGCCGCCCATATTGGCCTCGGCCACCACCCGGTCCGCGCCGTGGCGCGCGGAGGCAGCCACCACCCGCGCCGCCCAGCCTTCCGGGCTTAGCCCGGCGGCGGACGCATCCTCGATCACATAGCCTATGCCATCCAGCCCCAGCCCGGCAACCACAATGCCGCATGCGTCCCCGCCAGACGACGCCGGCGGATCGACCGCCACCACCACCCGCGCAAACGGGCTGTCGCCATCGTTCCACAAGGCCTCGCGCCGCACCCGCGCCTGCTCGATCAGCGCGCGCGTCCACAGCGCGCCTTCGGGTTCATCGATCAGCTCTCCGTCCAGCTCCTGCCTGCCGAGCATCGTGCCGCCATAGTCCTGCTCCATCGCCGCGAGGAAACCCTGCGCCAGATGCAGCCGGTTGTCGCGGGTGCGCCCGCGGCTCACCACCACGCCAGCCTGCTCCACCAGACGCCGGATCAGCGGCACCGGGCGCGGCGTGGTGCTCGCCAGCACACGTGGCTGCGCACCAAGCCGCAAACCCAGCATCAGATTGTCCCACGCCGCCTCGGCATAGCTCCATTTCGCCAGCTCGTCCGCCCAGGCATGGGTAAACTGCGGCCCGCGCAAGCTCTCCGGCTCCGCCGCGCCATACAGCATCGCCTGCGCGCCGGATTTCCAGATCAGCCGCTTCAAGGCCGGGTGCCAGATCGGCCGGTCCCAGCGCGGCGCGATGCCGAGCAGGCCGCTCTCACCCTCCACCATCACGCTGCGCGCGTCATGCAGCGTAGCGCCGACGAGCGCGATCCGCGCGCCGCCATCCCGCTCGGCAATGGAGCGCACCCATTCCGCCCCCGCGCGGGTCTTGCCATAGCCGCGCCCGGCCAGCATCAGCCAGATGCGCCAGTCGCCATCCGGCGCCAGTTGTTCTGGCCGCGCATGGACCGACCAGTCATGCAACAGCGTCGCGCGCCCGGCATGGCCCAGCTGATCGAGCAGCGCGTCGAGCCGTTCCTCAGGCCAGTGGGCCAATTCCTCCCAGATCGATCGGCTCATGCATTTTCATTCCCTTCACCGGAACCGTTCCCGTCACTCCGCGCCCGGACAAGCGCGATCTTTGCGCGAATCTCGGCATGCAGCGCATCGCTGCCGGGCCGGTCTATTCCCTGCTCGGCGCGATAGGCGTCGACCGCGCCCTTGTGCGCCATCAGCAGCCTCAGCGCCATGCTGTGCGGGTAGCTGTGAACCGTTTTGGTTTTTTTCTTGCCGTCTGTATTGCCGTCGTCGACCTGTTCGGTAATCTCCGATCCGTGGATCGACTGGCGCAGCAGCAGCATCTCCAGCTCGGCATAGCCCTGCTCCAGCGCCTCGGCCCAGCCAGCCGCGAAGGCCGGGTCTTTCTTGCGCAACGCATAGGCGCCGGAAATATCCATCTTCACCGCGCGGCAGGCCTCGGTCACGTTCGATGTCGCGCGCAGCACATCGAGAAACTGCGCCATTTTCTTGCCCGTCCAACTGCTTTTGCGCGGCCGGTAATATTGCGCGCGGGCAGGCTCGCCCGGTCCGCGCTGCTGCACCCACAGCTTCATGCCCGCTGGCTTGCCCGCGCCCTGTTCCGGTTCGGTGCGTTCCTTCCCTGCCATCATGCCTCCGCATCCGCGCCACAAGCGGGGACGGGCCGGAACGCTTCCGCCCCGGCCCGTCCCCCTCGACGCGATTCGCCATCATGCCTGTCGTCCTAGCCTGAGCGTGACGCTGTAGGACAGAAGAATTTTTCCTATTTGGTTATTTTGCGAGAGGAGGCTTAACCCACCGCCCGCATCAGGCCCGCGCCGATGGCCGCCGCGCCAAGCGCCACCGCGCCATAGCGGACGAACCAGCCGGGTTGCCATGTCATGAGCCGCACGTCGGGCAAGGGCGGGGGCGGGGGCGGGGGCGCGCCGCCGGGGGCGGGGTAGCGGTCCTCGATCCGGCGGACGAGATCGGGCAGGCGCATCAGCGTGCGCCAGTTGTCCACCAGCGCATCCGCCACCTTTGCCTCCGGCCCCAGCTCGTCGCGCAGCCAGGCGGAAACATAGGGCCCGCTCGTCTCCCACATATTGATATCGGGGTCCAACGCCGTGGCGACGCCCTCGACCATCACCATCGTCTTTTGCAGCAACAGCAGGTGCGGCTGCGTCTCCATGTCAAAGTCGCGGGTGATCGCGAAGAGGCCGTCGAGCATCTGGCCGACGCTCAGCTCCTTCACCGGCTTTCCCCGCATCGGCTCGCCCACCGCCCGCAGCGCAGTGGCGAATTCCGCGACATCATGATGCGCGGGCACATATTGCGCCTCGAAATGAATCTCTGCCACGCGGCGGTAATTGCCTGTAATCAGGCCATAAAGTATCTCGGCCAGCCACAGCCGCGCCTGCCGGTTGATCCGCCCCATGATGCCAAAGTCAATCGCCGCGATCCGCCCGTCCGGCGTCACGAACAAATTGCCCTGATGCATATCCGCGTGGAAAAAGCCCTCGGCAATCGCCTGCCGCAGAAACGTGTTCACCAGCCGCGCGGCCAGCGCCTTCGGGTCATGCCCGGCGGCGATGATCGCCTCGCGGTCAGATATCTTGATGCCGTCGATCCACGCCATCGTCATCACCTTGCCGGTGGTGCGGTCCCAGTCGATCTCCGGCACCACATAGCCCGCCTCCGCCGCCATCGCCTCGGCCAGCTCGGAAGACGAAGCCGCCTCCCGCCGCAAGTCCAGCTCGCGCGCGGTCCAGCGTTTGAGATTGGCGATCACGAGGCGCGGGCGCAGCCTCTTCGCCTCTCCGCCCAGTTGCTCCAGATGCGCAGCCGCCCATTCGTATGTCGCGATGTCCCGCGCGAACTGCTCCGTGATACCGGGGCGCAGCACCTTCACCGCCACGTCCCGCCCGTCGGTCGTTTGCGCCCGATGGACCTGCGCGATTGAGGCGGCGCCCACCGCCACTTCATCGAACCGGGCGTAGAGCGCCTCAAGCGGCTGGCCCAGCGCGCTCTCCACCGCGGCTCGAATGGCAGGGAAGGGCAGAGGCGGCAGCGCGTCCTGAAGCGTGAGCAGATCCCGCGCGGCGGCCTCTCCCACCAGATCGGGCCGGGTCGCGAGCGTCTGCCCCAGCTTGATCGCCGCGGGCCCAATCGCCTGAAACGCCTCGGCATAGCGCGGCTGCTTCGGCACCCGCGCGCCAAGCCGGGCGATGCGCACAAGGCGGCGCACCGGCGCGGGCGTGTTCACATCGCGCTCGATGCCCATCAGCGCACCATGGCGAGCGAGGATGCGCCCCCATTTCAGCAGGCGCCAGAGGTGGGTGACATGGGAGGTCATGAAATTATCTGGATCCCCGCCATCGCAGGGACATGAACGACTGAGCCGTTCATACTTTCCAGCCCGAATGGATCGCGACCAGCCCGCCCAAGATCGGCTCTACCTTCGTCTGCGCAAAACCCGCCGCACGGATCATGCGCTCAAACTCCGGCATCGGCGGAAAGCGGCGGATTGACTCGATAAGGTAGCGATAGCTCTCCTCATCCTTCGCTAGTGCCTTGCCAATCTTGGGCACCAGCCGGTGCGAGTAGGCATCATATATCTCGGCAAAGCCCGGCCAGACGCAGGTGGAAAACTCCAGACAAAAGAAGCGCCCGCCATAGTTCAGCACCCTGTGCGCCTCGGCCAAGGCCTTGTCGATGAAGGTGACGTTGCGGATGCCGAAGGCGATCGTGTATGCGTCAAACGAGCGATCGGCAAAGCTCAGCGCCTCGGCGTTCTGCTCTGACCATAGGAGGCCTGATAATTGGCGTTTCCCGGCGCGCTGTTGCCCGACAGCCAGCATCTCCGGGTTGATATCTGCCACCGTCACCGCCGCGCCCGCCTTGGCGAGACGGAAGGCAATGTCGCCGGTGCCGCCCGCCATATCGAGGATCGCCTCGCCCGCACGCGGCTTCACCCGCGCGACAAACTGGTCCTTCCACAGCCGGTGCGCGCCAAAAGACATAGCGTCGTTCATCAGGTCATAGCTGCCTGCCACGCCAGAGAAGACCTGGCGCACCATGCCAGCTTTTTCGCTGGCATCGACCTCGCGATAGCCAAAGGAAACCGTTTCGTTCATGGCCCGTCTCTAGCCCCTGTTTATCGTCGTGGGAAGCGGCTAAGCACGGGATTATGCCAGAGCTTCCCGAAGTCGAAACCACCGTCGCAGGATTGCGATCCGTTCTGGAGGGGCAGGTGCTGGCGCGGGTCGAGCCGCGCCGGGCGGACCTGCGCACACCCTTCCCGCCTGATCTGCGCCAGCGCCTGACGGGTGCGCGCGTGTCCAGCCTTGGCCGCCGCGCCAAATATGGGCTGATAGAGACCGACCGGGGAGATATGATGATCTTTCACCTCGGCATGTCTGGCCGGTGGCGGGTGGACCCGGATGAGCTGGGCAAGCATGACCATCTGGTGCTGGAAACGGAAGCCGGGCGACGGCTGGCCTTGTGCGATCCACGTCGCTTCGGCTTTGTCGATCTGATACGGGCCGATGCGCTGGCGGACTATCCGCCGTTCACGCGCATGGGGCCGGAGCCGCTGGGCGATGGCTTCACGGCCACAGCGCTGGCGGCGGCCCTCAATGGCAAAGCCACTGCAATCAAGGCCGCACTGCTCGATCAGCGCGTGGTCGCGGGGCTGGGGAATATCTATGTGTGCGAGGCGCTGCATATGGCGGGCATCGCGCCGAATATGGCGGCGGGGCGGATCAAGCCCGTCAAGCTCACCGCATTAGTGCAGGCGATCCGCGACGTGCTGGCGGCTGCGATCCTCGCGGGCGGTTCCACCCTGCGCGATTACGCCCGGCCCGATGGCGAGCTGGGCTACTTCGCCAAGCAGTGGCGCGTATACGGGCGCGAGGGTGAAGATTGTCCCGCCTGCGCCGCGCCGGTGCAGCGCCGCGCGGACGGCGGACGCAGCACCTTTTATTGCGCGCAATGCCAACAGTAGCGGCGCTCTCTATACCCGCGCCACCACCTTGTGCTTGTTACTTGCAGCGCACGTTGTTGCGATCAATCGCCCGGCCCGCGAGCGCACCGCCGGCTGCGCCCAATATCGTGCCCAGCGTCTTGCTGCCACCCGGCGCGATCACGTTGCCCAACACGCCGCCCGCAATGCCGCCGACGATCAGGCCGGTCGTGCCATCGGGCTTCTTGCAATAATAATTGCCGTTGGCGTCGCGATAAATCTGGTCATCGTCGCGCAGCACATAGCCGTCATTATAGCCCCTGTCAGCATAACGGGGACGGTCATCGCCATAGCCGGCGCACGCCGCAAGCGGCAGGGCTGACAGGGCGCAGAGCGAGAGCATCGCGCGGGATTTGAGGGACTGGGGCATGGTATCTCTCCTTGGGGGTAGGAACATGTCCCGGTTAAACCCGCAAAGGAGCGATAAGTTGCGTGAAGTAGTCTTGCTGCCTCAGCGCAGCAGCTGCGCCAGATACCGTCCCGTATAGCTCCGCTTCTCCTTCACCACCTGCTCCGGGGTGCCTTCGGCCACGATTTCCCCGCCCTTCACGCCGCCTTCCGGCCCCAGGTCGATGATCCAGTCCGCCGTCTTGATGACATCGAGATTATGCTCGATCACCACCACGCTGTTGCCCTGCTCCACCAACGCGTGCAGCACTTCCAGCAATTTGCGCACATCCTCGAAGTGTAGGCCGGTCGTCGGTTCATCCAGGATATACAGCGTGTTGCCGGTGGCGCGGCGGCTGAGTTCCTTGGCGAGCTTCACCCGCTGCGCCTCGCCACCAGACAGCGTCGTCGCCTGCTGGCCGACCTTGACATAGCCCAGCCCCACCTCGGCCAGCATAGCCATCTTGTCTCGGATCGGCGGCACCGCCTTGAAAAACTCGACCGCATCTTCCACCGTCATGTCGAGCACATCGGCGATGCTCATCCCTTTGAACTTCACCTCCAGCGTCTCGCGGTTATAGCGTTTGCCGTGGCACGCCTCGCAGGTGACATAGACATCGGGCAGGAAGTGCATCTCAATCTTGATGAGGCCGTCGCCGGTGCAGGTCTCACAGCGCCCGCCCTTGACGTTGAAGGAAAAACGCCCCGGCTTATATCCGCGCGCCTGGGCTTCCGGCAGGCCCGCAAACCAGTCGCGGATGTTGGTGAAGGCGCCGGTATAGGTCGCGGGGTTGGAGCGTGGCGTGCGGCCAATCGGCGACTGGTCGATGTCGATCACCTTGTCGCAATGCTCAAGGCCCGTGATCCTGTCATACGCGCCCGCGATGATGCGCGCGCCATTCAATGTCCGCGCGGCGGCCGCATAAAGCGTGTCGATCGTAAAGCTCGATTTGCCGGAGCCGGATACGCCGGTGATGCAGGTGAAGGTGCCCAGCGGAATGCTCGCCGTCACCCCGCGCAGATTGTTAGCGCGGGCATTATGCACCGTCACCTTCTTGCCACTGCCCTTGCGCCGCTTTTTCGGCACGGCGATTTCACGGGTGCCGTTGAGGTAATCGGCGGTGAGGCTGCCGGTTGCGGTGAGAATATCCTCAAGCGTCCCCTGTGCCACCACCTCGCCGCCATGCACGCCCGCGCCCGGCCCCATATCGACGACATAGTCCGCCGCGCGGATCGCATCCTCGTCATGCTCCACCACCAGCACGGTGTTGCCGAGGTCCCGCAGGCGTTTCAGCGTGGCGAGCAGCATGTCGTTGTCGCGCTGGTGCAGGCCGATGCTGGGTTCGTCGAGCACATAGAGCACGCCTGACAGGCCGGAGCCGATTTGCGACGCCAGGCGGATACGCTGGCTCTCCCCGCCGGAAAGGGTGCCGGATGTACGATCGAGGTTGAGATAATCGAGGCCAACATTGTTCAAAAAGCCCAGACGCTCGATGATCTCCTTCAGTATCGCCTTGGCGATCTGGTTCTGCTGATCGGTGAGATGACGCGGCAGGTCCGTGAACCATGCCAGCGCATCCACCACGCTGCGGCGGGTAGGGATCGAAATATCCTCACCCGCGATCTTGACCGAAAGCGCCTCCGGCTTGAGGCGCGCACCGTTGCATGTTTCGCAGGGTTGCGCAGTCTGATACTTCCCCAGCTCCTCGCGCATCCACGCGCTGTCTGTCTGGAGAATGCGGCGGTTGAGATTGCCGATCACGCCTTCGAACGGTTTGTTGACGCTATATTCCTTGCGCCCGTCCTTGAAGGTGAGCTGCACAGGCTTGCCGCCGGTGCCGTGCAGGATGATGAGCCGCACCTCGCCGGGCAGCTCCGCCCATGGCGTATCGAGCCTGAAGCCATAGGCCTTGGCGAGGCTTTCCAGCACCTGCATATAGTAAGGCGAAGGCGGGTTGGATTTCGCCCAGGGCACGATCGCTCCCTTTTTGAGGGACAGCGCCTCGTTGGGCACCACAAGCTGCTCATCGAACAACAGTTTCTCGCCCAACCCGTCGCAGGCCGGGCAGGCGCCCTGTGGCGCGTTGAAGCTGAACAACCGCGGCTCGACCTCCGCCAGCGTGAAGCCGGAAACCGGGCAGGCGAACTTCTCGGAAAAGACGATGCGGTTCGCGGGGATGCCCGCGCCCTTCATCGCGCCCCCATCCGCCACCTCGGCCTCGCGCCCCGGCACAATGCCGTCGGCCAGATCGACGTATGCCAGCCCCTCGGCCAGCTTCAGCGCCGTCTCGAAACTGTCCGCCAGACGGGTGCCGATGTCGTCCTTCACCGCGATGCGATCAACCACCACCTCAATGTCGTGCTTGTATTTCTTGTCGAGCACGGGCGCGTCCTCGATGCCATAAAACTCACCATCGATCCGCACGCGGGTGAAGCCCGCCTTCTGCCACTCGGCCAGTTCCTTGCGATATTCGCCCTTGCGGCCGCGCACCACGGGCGCGAGCAGATAGATGCGTGTGCCTTCCGGCAACTGCATCACCCGGTCGACCATCTGGCTCACCGTCTGCGCCGAGATCGGCAGGCCGGTCGCGGGAGAATAGGGGATGCCGACCCGCGCCCACAGAAGGCGCATATAGTCGTATATCTCCGTCACGGTGGCGACGGTGGAGCGTGGATTGCGGCTGGTCGTTTTCTGCTCGATAGAGATGGCTGGAGAGAGGCCATCGATATGCTCGACATCCGGCTTCTGCATCATCTCCAGAAACTGGCGCGCATAAGCGGACAGCGACTCGACATAGCGGCGCTGGCCCTCGGCATAGATGGTATCGAACGCGAGGCTCGATTTGCCGGAGCCGGAGAGGCCGGTGATGACAATCAGGCGATCTCGCGGCAGATCGATATCCACGCCCTTGAGGTTATGCTCGCGCGCGCCGCGCACTTTGATATGGGTCAGCATGAAGAGGTCCGTAACTGGTGTTTCGCCGCAAAAATAAGCAATATCAGGCGCTGCGAGCGTTCCATATATGTTCTAAGGGGCACTAGCGCAATCTCCACCTGTGCCAATCTGATCTGCTTGATCATAAATTTATGTTGCAATGCAGCATTTTTCCACATTAACATCAGACAACACATGCTTAAGCCTTTGCTAACCGCTGTGTGCGCATAAGATGGATAGTCCGAGTTGGGAAGGTTCGGAGGGAACAACCAATGGGTATGATGAGCGGCAAACCTGCAGACGGCACAATCACCTTGGCGGAGATGCGCGAGTTCGCGAGCTTTCCCGCTGCTACCCAGCGTTATATTCGCCGCTCCCTCGATGTTGCCTTTCATCGTGCCGATGCAATGGAGCTGTGGTGCCGCGATGTGGTAGAAGCTGCCAGTATCCGCGCACAGGCCCGCGTCTATGAGCGCATTCAAGACCTGCGCACCATCGTGCCGGACGACAGCGGGCTTGAGCAGATGGAGCCGTTTATGGCCCCGCTCATCACCATTTCCGCCTTTGATCTGGGGCAGGACAGGCTATCGAGCTTTTCGGCCTACCGGTTTCTTTATGAGCGCCTGCTTGGCGCGGGTGCGCGGCCATGGCTGCCCGGTGCTTTCTGCGCCGCGGCAAGCTTGCCCAATCTCCACCCCGACAAGCGCCGCCTGCTGCTGCAGTCGATCAGCGAAGCGGCGGCAACGGCTATCGGATGGTCCAACCGCGAGCCGAGCTTCTACCCGGAATGGGTTGAAAAGGTCGACGTCACCAAACCGGCGAACTGAGCGGCTCCGATCAGGCGCGGTCTGCGCCTCGCCTCACCGCTTTCGATAGCGGAAGTACCAGATTTTAGGCGCAAAAGTCATATAACATCTTGATTAAAAAATGGAAAAAGTAACTTTTTTGACGGCCGTTTTGGCGAATGTAATCACATAGGAAGCACCATTTTTGCATCGCATGAGCGTATGCCGATCGTTTTACCTGCTCCTTAGCCCCTTCGAAACGTGGCCGGATTTGGCCGGATTTGGCCGGATACTCCCTTCGCTAACGGGATTGAGCTGCGGATAGTCGAGGAAATCCAAGCAAAGTTGACCACTCCCCTTCCGATCATTGGCTGTCCGGATTTGGCCGGATACTCCTGACCGATCAGACCTCCCTTTCCGTCCGCCTATAAGCTGTGGCCCTCGCCGAGCCGACCTTTTCGAGCAAGCCCGCTGCATCCATGTCAGACAAGTCACGCCGAGCTTGCCGCTCCGAGATGTCTTCTTCAACCATATAGTCAGTAGCACGCACTACGTCACCGGGACGCAACCTCTCGATGAGGCGACGCTGACGCTCATTCAGGAAAACGGGATCAACATCGCTATTGCTCGCCGAGTAAATGGTTAGCGTAATCCCGGACGCTTTGCTTTCCCACCTAGGCGGCCGCGCGCCTAGCTCCCTGCACCCCAGAAGAATCTTCTGAGTACCTCGCCCAAGGCGGTCCATAAGGCCCCTCAGATAGAGGATGAAGGTGATATCGGGGTTGGTCGGGATTGAAGGGTGAACCTTCTTCAAATCAGCGATTTTAAGCGCCGATGGCAACTTACCCGAGTTCCAAATCTCGATCCGGCCTGGAAAAACTGAGATAGTCACGCCACTCGAGAAATCTGCGTAGTCGCGATGTGCCAGCGCATTGACGACACCCTCGCGAAGCGCCGCCATCGAGTAGGTCGGGCGATCCTGACGGACTGGGTTGCCTGGCTCAAAAGTCGCTTGAATATGAACGGTCGCAGCCAAACGCTCGACAAGTTGATCGAAGACCAAACCGAGAGGTCCCGAAATCCAGCGATCGTCGGCAAATCGGTCCCCCACCTTGTCGGACTCATAGCGGATGTAGCGCACCCGGCATTGCGGATGTCGCAGTTCCGGCTCTTTGCCGAACAATACATCGGCGGCTTGCGTGGGATCGCCACCAGATAGAAGGCCAAGGCGACCGAGAAGGGACATGCCATCCTCGCGACCGGTGAAATCAAAGCGACCCGTTCGCTGTGCGTCAGCCATGAGGCGGTTGATCTCGGGAAACGAGATGTCGCTGTCGAGCATGCCGACAGAAGGGCGGCGTTCCCAGCGCTGGGTCTCAATCGCACGGTTGCGAAGAAACTGACTGAGAGTCGCGTCGTCGAACTGCACGGTGGATGCGCCGCGCCGTACATAGAATGCTCGATTGACAGCATAAGGCCCATCGCGGCCTTGAGGGACCTCGATCGTTA
This sequence comes from Sphingobium fluviale, assembly GCF_004122115.1. Taxonomy (GTDB): domain Bacteria; phylum Pseudomonadota; class Alphaproteobacteria; order Sphingomonadales; family Sphingomonadaceae; genus Sphingobium; species Sphingobium fluviale. The sequence goes on along the minus strand of NZ_SBKP01000002.1, from coordinate 131,248 downwards.
TGATCGGCCTGTCCTTCTCCACATCGACGCTCACTGTGAAAAGCGCCTCTGGTGAGATTCGATCGCGAAGGTGATGCTCGATTTCCCTGCGGCGCTCTTCTGCCTCAATGTCAGACCCCACCCCGACAATCTTTCCGGATTGGGCCACGCCTATGAACAGGATGCCGCCGTTGGCATTGAGAAAGCCCGCAACCGTTGCCGCGATGTGATCTATATCGGCTGGGTCTGCGATAAACGCGGTAATGTTGGATTCGCCGGCAGCGATCTGACGGCGGACGTCGTCCGAAATCATGCCGATCGCTCCTTCAATCGGGCCAAGACCGCGTCGGGCTTAGCGCGTCTCCTGGGAGCGAACTGAAAGCATCGGTCGTGACAAACACTTCGGGCAATAGCGACGAAAAGCCTGAGCGCCTGATACGGGCGGCGCAGTACGTGCGCATGTCAACCGAGCATCAGAAGTATTCAACTGAGAATCAGGCGGAGATCATTGCTGAGTATGCAGTGCGTCGTGGATTCGAGATAGTTCGGACCTATGAGGACTCGGGGAAGAGCGGTCTCAAATTGGATGGCCGGCTTTCACTTCAGAAGCTGATCGCGGATGTCCGCTCGGGTAACACCGACTTCGAGGTGGTCCTCGTCTATGATGTCAGCCGATGGGGCCGTTTTCAGGATGCCGACGAAAGCGCCTACTATGAGTTCATCTGCCGTGAAGGCGGGATAAAGGTACACTACTGCGCGGAGCAGTTCGAGAACGACGGCAGCCTGAGTGCGACGATCATCAAGAGCATGAAACGGGCCATGGCCGGAGAATACAGCCGGGAATTGTCCGCCAAGGTCTTCACCGGTCAGTGCCGCCTCATCCGGCTTGGTTTCAGGCAGGGGGGACCAGCGGGCTTCGGCCTGCGCCGCGTGCTGGTTGATGAGCACTTCAATCCCAAGACGACACTCGAACGTGGCGAGCAGAAGAGCCTCCAGACCGACCGCGTGGTCCTGCAACCTGGCCCGCCTGAAGAGGTCGAGATCGTGCGGCGTCTCTACCGCATGTTTGTCGTGCAGCAGCGAACCGAAAGCGAAATCGCCGGGATATTGAACTGCGAAGGGCATGTGACCGATCTCGGCCGACCGTGGACCCGAGGCACGGTTCACCAGATCCTGACCAACGAAAAGTACATCGGCAACAATGTCTACAACCGCGTCTCGTTCAAGCTGAAGGCCAGCGGAGGCATCTCCTGTCGGGGATTAGCCAGGACGTCGCGGAATTGCTGAAGGACAAGCCTGTCGGGCATAACGCTTTCCAGAAGCTGCGAAAAATGAAGCCGATCCGTCAGCTGGAGGTCGCCGAACTCATGGTGTCGGCCAACAATTACACGTCCTCTTATGCAAAGGCGCTGCTGGCGACATCCAAACCTGCCGATCTGCACAAGCCGGATGACCTGAAGAAATCAACGGGCCTCTCCTCCGAACAGATGGCCCGGCTCGAACGGGAAATGGCTTCGCTCAACGCGGACTATAAGGAACTGGAGGTGTCCTATGGGGATGACATGTTGGTCCTCGTCGTTGCCTCGGGCTTCCTCGAACGATTGATGTCGAAGCCTGAGATCGAACGATTTCTAAAGACACGGCATCCGGAGTTCTCCGAGAATTTTCGCGCCATTGTACAAGCCACCTCGCTCGATCACGCCTCGAAGGTGTGACGAGCCGATATTGCTTTGGGGACCGGGACCCATCAAGCGCCGGGACCGTCGGAGAAGCCGCCGCGAGGGGTGGATCAAGGGCGGTGGCGGGAATGGCGGCGAACCCGCAGGAAGCCCGCTAGGTCAGCCAACATAGTGCTGGCTGCATGCCGTTCTTCGGCATGTCTTAGAAAATGAAGGGCGCGCCGGTTCAACGAGCTCCGGTCGCCGGCGCGCCCATTGTGGGGAAACTGTACCGCCGCGTGCCCAAATTGATCGGATCATCGGAAATTGCACGGCCTCCATTTTTTGAGGCATGGGCAGTGGAAGCGATAGAGCGGTTCTTGGCCTTATTGACATAAATCATACGATCGTCCTAATGACGGTTAGGACGATCGTATGAGTCGTCAAGCAATCGCTTTCAGGAGTGCCTAGAATGCCTGCGGATCTTTTCGAGCCTTTCCGGCTCGGCAAACTAGCTCTGCCTAATCGCGTGGTCATGGCCCCCATGACCAGGAATCGTGCGGATCGTGACGGTGTCGCCACGCAACTTATGGCGACCTATTATGGTCAGCGGGCGACTGCAGGGCTCATCATTGCAGAATCCGCCCCAATATCGGCGCAGGCTATAGGCTATCCCTTCACTCCCGGAATTCACACGGATGCGCAAATGGCCGGATGGTCGCGCATCGTAAATTCCGTTCACTCGGCCGGGGGTAGAATTTTCGTCCAGCTTCAACACTGCGGTCGGATTTCGCATCCGAGCCTACAGGCGGAAGGCGCGCTGCCCGTGGCGCCGTCAGCCCTGAAGCCCGAAGGGCAAGCGGTTACCTATGAGGGCATGCAGGATTTTGTCACACCAAGGGCGCTGGAAGCCCTTGAGATCGCCGATATCGTCGCGACCTTTCGGCATGCAGCCGTCAGGGCCCGGCAAGCGGGGTTCGACGGAATCGAGGTACATGGCGCAAACGGGTACATCATCGACCAGTTCCTTCGGGACGGGAGTAACCACCGCACGGACGCCTATGGCAGCAGTATCCAGAACCGAATGCGCTTGCTGAACGAGGTACTGGATGCAGTTTTGACGATCTGGTCGGCTGATTGTGTGGGCCTGCGCCTTACCCCGGAGAACAGCTTTAATTCGATGTCCGACTCCGATCCGCAAACGCATTTCGGCTACGTCCTGGATGAGTTGAGCGCCCGTAATCTTGCCTACCTCCATATTCTCGAAGGTGACATGGCGACCCACAGGAAGACGCTGGATTACGCGGCGTTGCGCGCGCGATACGTAGGGACCTATATCGCGAACAACGGATATGACTTGGCTCGGGCTCAGGCAGCATTGCAGGTAGGCGACGCTGATCTGGTTGCATTTGGAACGCCGTTTCTCGCCAATCCCGATCTGGTTCGCCGCTTCCGGGAATCGCTTCCGCTAAATAATCCCGATCCACTCACCTTCTATTCTGGTGGCGAAAATGGATACGCTGATTATCCATTCTATCAAGATGCCGAAGCCAATGCCGCCTGAAACAAACCGTAAAGGCGCAAAAGGCGGTAGAGCGACCCGCAGCGAGATTGTCGCTGCTGCGGACAGACTAATCTATGAAAGCGGTTACGGAGACACCTCCTTTTCGGACATCGCCGATGCCGTGGGTATGTCACGCGGTAATTTTTATTATCATTTTCGTACAAAAGACGCGATTTTGGACGCCGTCATCGACGAACGACAAGCGGCCACGCGCGCAATGCTGGAGGGCTGGGCAGCCGAGGCGGACGATCCCATCGCGCGCATCTGTGCCTTCATCCGCATCCTCATTGTCAATGGCGAGAAGATCAGGGAGCATGGCTGTCCGGTCGGCACATTGTGCAACGAACTGGCCAAGCTGGACCATAATGCGTTTCCCGGCGCCGTGGAGATATTCGCGCAGTTCCGTGATTGGTTGACAGAGCGCTTCACTGAACTGGGCCGGGGCGAAGAGGCACAGGGACTGGCGCTTCGTGTGCTCGCATTCAGTCAGGGTGCGGCGACGCTCTACACTGCCTTTCGCGATGATACCTGGGTTGCGACCGAGGTCGACCGTATGTGTGCGTGGGTACACGAACTGGCAGCGCAATAAGGGGGAAGTCGATGTTTATAATCTTTCTCGCGTTCAGCGACAATCGCTCCAAAGCCGCCGAACTCATGGACGCCCATAAGAAATGGATCCGCGAGGGGCTGGAGAGCGGGGAATTCCTGCTCGTCGGAAGTCTTGCCGGAGGCGCGGGAGGCGCAATTCTGGCGCGTAGCGAGAGCCGAGAGGCAATCGATGCACGGATCGCATGCGATCCGTTTGTGACGAAAAGAGTGGTCTCAGCGACAGTGCATGAATTCGTACCGGGGCAGGCCGCACCAAACCTCCGCTTCTTGCTAGACCAGGAGGCAGCATGAGTACGACCGTTGCTGGACCGGATGGTCGACCCCGCTGCGGTTGGTGCGCAACAACGGACGCTTTTCTCGACTATCATGACCGCGAATGGGGCTTCCCGGTCACAGACGACATTCGCCTTTTCGAGAAATTGTGCCTCGAAGGCTTTCAATCGGGTCTGAGCTGGCGAACAATCCTTGCCAAGCGCGAAAATTTCCGCGCCGCCTTTTGCGGCTTCGATTTCAGGCAAGTAGCTCTCTTCGATGAGAGCGACATCACACGGCTGCTCGGCGACGTCGGGATAGTGCGCCATCGTGGCAAGATTGAAGCGGTCATCAACAATGCCCGCCGTGCGGTTGAGATGGTCGTGCGCGAGGGTTCGATTGCCGCCTTCGTCTGGAGTTATGCACCTGTTGCGGAGGATGATGCATATCCGCAGAGTCGATCCACGTCAGCTGCCTCGATTGCGTTGTCAAAGGAACTCAAACGCCGTGGCTGGGCATTCGTTGGACCAACCACCGTTTATGCCTTCATGCAGGCGATGGGACTTATCAATGACCATGCCGAGGACTGTTTCATCCGCAGCGAGGTCGCGGCAGCGCGGGTCGTCCAAGGGCGCCTACCGATACATTCTATGGATCAACCAACCAGCTCGTCCGTCCAGACCGAGTGTCAGCCAGTTCCCTCACGTTCGTAACGGAAACGCCCGGCACTATTCTTCTGACGGAAGGAAAAAAGCCTGCCTGGATCGCGAATTGAACTCCGCCACGTCCGCTATGTCGTAGCTGCTGCCGATCACGGCAGCTTCCGGCAGGCCGCCGCAGTTCTCGGCATTCAGGAATCTGCTGTCAGCAGGCGTATTCGCGACCTTGAGGGTAGATTAGGTACGGCGTTCTTCATCCGCTCGCCAGGCGGCGTGAAGCTTACTCATGCCGGCAAACAGTTTGTTCAGCGAGGACGCAAGGCCTTGTCGGAAATCGGCATGGCCAAGGCGGAGGTCTCCGCGATTGGTCGCGGTGAGGACGGGCACCTCAGGATCGGGATATTCTCATCCCTCGCCTCCGGGTTCTTGTCGGATCTCATTCAGACCTTCGGCGAGCAGCACGCCGCGATCAAACTCACATTCATCGATGGCAATCCGGCAGACCATCTGGCCGCGATCCGCCAGCATCAGTTGGATATTGCCTTCATAACCGGCGCCGACGAATGGCCCGGATTTGCGAGCCAGCAGCTCTGGTCTGAGCGCATCTTCGTGGTTCTGCCATCGGATCATCCGCGCGCTAGCGAGCCTCAAGTCCAATTCAGCGGTCTCGCCCACGAAGCTTTCATCGTCAGCGAAGCCGCACCTGGCCAAGAGATCCATGATTATCTGGTGCAGCGGCTTGCCGATCTTGGTCGCCACCCGGAAATCCACCATCACGCCGTCGGGCGCGACAATCTCATGCGGCTCGTCGCCTTGGGCCGCGGACTCACTGTAACCAGCGAGGCAACCACAGCTGCGCATTTTCCAGGGGTCGTCTTCCGCCCGATCGAAGATGAAATTCTGCCGTTCTGCGCCGTCTGGTCGCCGAGCAACGACAATCCCGCGCTCTTGGGCTTGATGGAACTTGCGCGGTCGATGACCGATGCAACCAAGCAGTCGGCCTTCAGCTTTCTTGATCCCGACGCGACAAGCGAACCAGACAAGGATCTCGCTTCCAAGACATGACGCGGGGTCAGCAAGGCAACGACCGGTCAGTCTCCGACGGCGCGAAGCACATCGCGGCGTGCCTTGGCAAAGCCCCGATCCGAGGCGACGAAGCGCTCGAGCATGGGGACGATCAGACGCAGCGGATCAGTCGCTACCTGGCCGCCCTCACGGCCGAGGATCGCAGCGTAGGCGACGAGATCGCGGTGCAGATTTGCCGGCAGTTCCAGTGTGATCTTGACCGGCTTGTCGTCCGCGATCGGGCCGAGTTTCAGCTTGGCCATGTCAGCCTCCGTAAGGTTCGAGAACCAGGTCGTGCGTGACCATGACCCGCACTGGAAATCCCGGCCTGATGGTCAGTGTTGGCGCGATGCCCAACTGGCGGCTCACGATTTGCTGACCGGTCTGGTTGATGCTGTTCGAGGCGCCTGAACGCAGTGCCTGCACCAGGCTGTTCTCATTCTGGCTGGTTCCTGCCTCGGCGCCCACCGAAAGCAGCGTCGAGAGCGCCGCAGCCTTGAACATCTCGCCCCAGTGGAAATCGACGCCATCTTCGAGGCCCGCATAGCCTTCGGCATTGGCGCCGGGTTGTCGTTCAAGGACAATGGAGCGGCCATCAGGCATGATGAGGCGATTCCAGACCAGCAAGACCCTGCGCTGGCCGAAGCCGACGCCGCTGTCATACTGGCCGATGATCCGGGCTCCCTGGGGCACCAAGAGGATGCGACCGGTGGGGCTGTCATAGACGTTCTGCGTAACCTGCGCCGTGATCTGGCCTGGCACATCGGAGCGGATGCCTGTAATCAGCGCGGCAGGAATAACCGCGCCGGCCTGAAGGACGTTCGCGGAGGCTGGCGCTGCGATCCGGTCTGGCGCAACCGTGCGTTTGTCAGGCGTTTGCCCAAGGAAAGTCAGTTGCCGGTCCTGCCCCGTGGGTGTGGCCGGCTGCGGCGCGAGACCCAGCCCAGCCAGATCCGTCACACCAGGCGCTGTTACCGGCGGAGATGAAGACGACCCATTGCCAGTAGCAGCCTGGGAAGCAGAAAACAGGCGAGCCGTCCGCGCGGCCTCCAATTCCTGAAGGCGGCGCTGAACTTCCGGATCGGGGCCAACTGGCGCGGTAACAGGCTGCGCCATACCCGGCACTGGACCGGTCTGGCCGACGTTTTGGGCATTGAGGATCGGGCGTCCAAGGTCACCCGGCAGCGGCGGACCAAGACGCGGGACAGCGCGGTAGTCCTTGGGAAGGCTGGCCAAGCCATCGGGCGTACTGCGCCCATCCGTCGTATAGAGTTCTTCGGTCGCCTTGCCGCCATGCTGGGCCTGGAGTGCGTAGATCAGCGCGCCGCCAATACCCAGGCCGGTCATGATGCCGACCCCGGCCAGGACCTTGCGCGACAGTCGGGTTACGCGGGGCGGCTCTGGCCGCAGGCGCATGCGGGCGACCGGCTCACCGACGAGCGGCAGCGCTCCATCGCCGTCGTCCGCTTCCGCCGGGGCAGCCCCTTGCGGCACCGCATTTTCCTCTCTTCCGGGTTCCTGTCGCTCGCTCACGATGCCGGCCTCCCGTCGGTGCGCGAAATCCGCACCCGCTGCTGACGCTTGCCGGACCCGAAGCGCAGTTCCGCAGCGGCAAACAGGCGATCGACGATCATGTAGCTGGCCCGGACCCGATAGTTCACCAGTTCGGCCGTACTGCCTTCGGGGCCGACTACGAAGATTGGCGGCATCTCGCCCTGGGCTACACCGCGCGGGAATTCGATGAAGACCTGGCGACCGTCATCAAATGCCCGCAGTGGCTTCCACGGCGCACGATCACCCGCAATCGCGTAACGGAAATTGACGCGGGTGAGATCGATGCCCGATGCGACGGGCTCCGCGGCTCTGGCCTCGGCATTCTGGCGACGAAGCGCGATGAGCTGGTCTTGCGGATACTGCCACGAGACCGATGCCATATAGGTCTTCTCAGTGGAGCGCAGCTCGATGTGGTAGGTGCGCAAGTTGGTGTTGATGACGAGGTTCGTCATCAACAATGCGCGCGTCGGCTTGACGAGGATGTGGACCTGCCGCGATGCGCCGACACCGCTTTCGGTGTCGCCGATGATCCAGCGAACGGTGTCGCCAGCAGCAACGGGGCCGGCACCCACGAGCTGTTCGCCCGGTTGCAGGCTTATGTCGGTGATCTGCCCCGGTGCGGTGTAGACCTGATAGAGCGCTCCATCGACGAACGGATAAACCTGAATGGCATTGATGAAGCCGTTCCTCACCGGCTGCATGCGCGCGGCGGCATTGGCGGCGTTCACACGGGATGCTGGATCAGGCAGGTCGGGCGTTGACGGTCCGTCCTTGCCAACCGGTTTCAGCTGTCCCGGTAGCGGTAGCACCTGCGGAATTTCGACTACGCTGACGGGCGCCGGTGGTTCAACCGTTTGCATGGCTGCGGGCGCATCGTCGAAATTGATGGCTGGTGGCTTCTGCACCGTGGCGCAGCCGCCCAGCGTGGACGTGGCCAGCAGCAGAGGCAGCGCACATCTGCGCACGGCGGGGATGGCTGCGAACAGGATAGCCGGGAACCTCGGGCTCGCGGCTCGGCGCAAGGTGGATGTCATTGTCCAAGCTCCTTCGACCAATTGATGGCGTTGACGTAGATGCCGAGCGGATTGGCCCGGAGTTTCTCGGGATCGCGGGGCGGCTGCACGGCGATGGTCAGAATGGCGGTCCAGCGCTCGGTCGCCGCGAGCGCGCCGTCCTGATAGGTTCGCTGGACCCAGGCGACGCGGAACGAGCTGGGCGAGGCCCGGATGACGCTGGAAACGTCGATCGCGACCTGCGTCTTGCCGACTTTGGCGAAGGGATCGTTGGCACGGGCATAGTCCCCCAGCGCCAGAGCCCCGGCCTGCGTCGTAAAATCATAGGCGCGCAGCCAGTTCTGACGCACGATGATGGGGTCTGCCGGGATGCTGCGGACCTGCTCGATGAAGCGCGCGAGATAGAACGCAATCTGTGGATCGGTTGGCTGATAGTCGGCAGTCGCGGGGGCGACGGCTTGGGCCTGCCCCAGATGATCGACCTGCACTACCCAGGGAACGATCGAACCACTGGCTGTCTGCCAGACGAGCGCGGCGGACAGGCCTGCCGACAAGGTCAGGGAGCCGAAAGCCATGAGCCGCCAATTGCGGGCCTGGATGCGGGCTGAACCAATGCGGTCGTCCCAGATCTGCGCTGCGCGCTGGTAGGGCGTCTCGGGCACGGGCGATTTGCCGTAGTGGGTCGATGGTCTCTTGAAGATGCTCATGGTTCAGTCGCTTTCTGAGAGGTTGATGGAAGCACCGCCGCCGTGGCTGTCGCCCGATTTGACGGCGTGCGCGGCGACCTGAACGCCCTGGGAAAGCTGCTGATTGCGCTTCATGCGCTTGGCCCAGTCGGGCTGGCCCTCGGCAGCTACGGTGGTTGCAGCAGCGGCAGCCGCCGGTTCTGCATCAGCTGTGGCGCCCGCGATCTCGGCAGCAGCATTGGCGCCGGACTGGTAACTCGATTTCAGGCTTTCGGTGGCCTTCGATGCTGCGCGTTTGAAGGGCGAAGCGGCAGCCTGCGCGCCGGTACTGGCGACATTGCCCAGGCCAGACGCCACACCTCCAACGCCAGATTGTCCGGCTGCACCGAGGCTGTACGCGGTCGACGCACCGCCCGCGAGCGTAGCGCCGCCACGCGCGGCAGCGGCCGCACCGCCGGCAAGGGCGGCTCCGCCCGATGCGACAGCACCCGCGGCGGCGGCCCCGGCGACGGCCATGCCGCCAGCGGCAAGGCCTGATCCGATGGCGGCGCCTGCGCCAAGCTGCGGGCCGCCCGATACGATGCCATTGGCGATGCCCGGCCCGAAGATGCCAAGGCCGAGCAGCGATAGCGCCGCAAGGACGATCGCCATGGCATCATCAATGGTGGGTGTTGTCCCGCCGAAGCCGGCGGTGAATTCGGAAAAGAGCGTCGAGCCGATACCGATGATCACGGCGAGAACGAGGACTTTGATCCCCGACGAGATGACGTTGCCGAGCACCCGTTCGGCCATGAAGGCGCTTTTGCCGAACAGGCCGAAGGGGATGAGCACGAACCCGGCCAGCGTCGTCAGCTTGAACTCGATCAGGGTGACGAAGAGCTGGATGGCGAGGACGAAGAAGGCGAGCAGCACGAGCGCCCAGGCGAACAGCATGCAGGCGATCTGGATGAAGTTCTCGAAGAACGACCAGTAGCCCATCAGGTCTGAGATGGAATCGAGCAGCGGCCGCCCGGCATCGAGGCCCGTCTGCGCGACCTTGCCGGGGCGCAGGAGATCTGCGGTGCTGAACCCTGTTCCGCTCGCTTTCAGGCCGAGGCCGGCGAAGCTTTCGAAGACGATGCGGGCAAGGTTGTTCCAGTTGCCGATGATGTAGGCGAACATGCCCACGAACAGGGTCTTCTTGACGAGACGCGCCATGATGTCGTCGTCGGCACCCCACGACCAGATCAGCGCGGCAAGGGTTACGTCGATGACCACCAACGTCGTCGCAATGAATGCGACTTCGCCATGCAGAAGCCCGAAACCACCATCGATGTAGCGGGTGAAGACCTCGAGGAAATGGTCGATGACGCCGGTGTCGCCCATGATCAGCGGACCTCCGGCCGGTCGGTTGAGAACGGGTCCGGCGCAGGCGCAGTTCCGAGGAAGCGGCGCCTATTGTCAGCCCATGCCTTGAGGCATTGGGGATCGCTAGCTCCTACTTCGCCTGCCTGCGAACAGCGGGCAAGTTGGTCATCCAGCGGGTCGTGCCGGACGATGGACGGCGGCTTCTTTGTGGTCGTTTCCGGACCTGCATCGCTGCGGTTCATATCGATCGCAGTCGCCGTGACCGCGAGGGCCACGAAGACGACTGCACCGATGCGTGCGAGGGTCTTGCCGTCCATCGTCTGGCCTCAGTTGCCCGATTGGAACATTTTGGCGGTGCCGGGCTGGTAGCCGCTGCCCGGCGTCAGGAACCTGCGGCGCTGCTCCTGACCCTGCGCGGCCGCAGCCGCCTGTTCGGCTGACTGAAGCGCCTGCGCCCGGCCGTTGGCCGCGATCAGCGCAGTAAGGTCGGCCAGTTGCTGAGCCTGGAGCGCGAGAAGCTGATTGCCGGCCTGCGCCGCCTGCAAGGCTCCGGTCGCGCCCTGGCTCTGGCCGATCAGGGCCGACATCTGGGTGCGGTTGGTGTCGATATTGCCCACGACACCGGCCTGCACGCGCATGGCATCCTGCAAACCGCCGACCGTATTCTGCCAGCGCGAGCGCGCATCCGCGATCAGCTGGGTATCGCTCGCCGACATGGCGGTGCTGCCGTATTTGAGCTGGAAAGCGCGATCGATCGTCTGCACGTCATAGGCGATGTTCTGCGCTTGATTGAGGAGCGACTGGGTGCGCTGCACCGATTGCTGGAGCTGCTGGAGCGCCGAATATGGCAGGCTCGCCAGATTGCGGGCCTGGTTGATCAGCGACTGCGCCTGATTTTGCAGAGAGGTGATCTGGTTGGTGATCTGCTGGAGCGAGCGCGCCGCGGTCAGCACGTTCTGCGCATAGTTCGACGGATCGAATACAATGCCGCCGAACTGAGCGTAGGCCGGCGTGGCGAGCATCGGGGTGAGAACGACGGGGGCGGCGAGCAATGCGGCGGCGAGCCGCACGCTGCGGGAACGGCGCGGTTTCATGGGCGTGTTTCCTGATTGGTGAGGTTGGGGACGAGGTCAGCAGCCCAGCCCAGACCACGATGACGAAGCCATTGAACGAGGAAGGCTTCGCGCCCGTGCTGGCTGAGGATTTCAGCGATTGCAGCCTGATCGGTCTTCGATGAGGCCGCGCAAAGGGCGATGGCGACATCGGACAGCCCCAGCTCGAACAGCCGATTGCCGCGCCGCGACTGGCAGTAATAATCGCGCTTGGGAGCGGCCCGCGCGATGATCTCGATCTGGCGATCATTGAGCCCGAAGCGGCGGTAGATCGCGGTTATCTGCGGCTCGATCGCGCGCTCGTTGGGCAGCAATAACCGCGTCTGGCAGCTTTCGATGATGGCTGGCGCGATGGGCGAGCCGTCGATGTCGGACAGCGACTGTGTAGCGAAGATGACGCTGGCGTTCTTCTTGCGCAGTGTTTTCAGCCATTCGCGAAGCTGGCTGGCAAATCCTTCGTCGTCGAGCGCGAGCCAGCCTTCGTCGATGATGATGAGTGTTGGCGATCCGTCGAGCCGGTCTTCGATCCGGTGGAAGAGATAGGCCAGGACCGCGGATGCCGCCCCGGTGCCGATGAGCCCCTCGGTCTCGAAGGCCTGCACCGTGGCGCTGCCGAGATATTCAGCCTCGGCATCGAGCAGACGGCCATAGGCGCCGCCCACGCAATAGGGCCGAAGGGCTTGCTTCAGGTCATTGGACTGGAGCAGCACGGCAAGTCCGGTGATAGTCCGCTCATCGACGGGCGCCGAGGCCAGCGAGGTCAGCGCCGTCCAGACGTGCTCCTTCACGTCGGGCGTCATTGCGACGCCTTCGCGCGTCAGGATCGCGCCGATCCAGTCAGCAGCCCACCCCCTTTCGGCCAGATCAGCCGTGCGCGCGAGCGGTTGCAGGTTGACGGATGTCTGTGCGGCATCGGTGAGCCCTCCGCCGAGATCGTGCCAGTCCCCGCCCATGGCGAGCGCCGCCGCCCGGATCGAACCTCCGAAATCGAAGGCAAAGACCTGGGCACCGGGGTAGCGCCGGAACTGGAGCGCCATGAGGGCCAGGAGAACGGACTTGCCCGCGCCGGTCGGGCCGACGACGAGCGTGTGCCCGACATCGCCGACGTGAAGGGAAAACCGGAACGGGGTCGAGCCTTCGGTCTTGCCGAAGAGCAGTGGGGGCGCTGCAAAATGCTCGTCCCGTTCCGGCCCCGCCCACACCGCTGACAAGGGTATCATGTGGGCGAGGTTCAAAGTGCTGATGGGCGGCTGCCGGACATTGGCGTATACATGCCCCGGCAGGGAACCGAGCCAGGCATCGACCGCGTTGATGGTCTCCGGGCTGGCGGTGAAGTCCCGGCCCTGGATGACCTTCTCGACGAGGCGCAGCTTCTCGTCTGCGGTGCGCGGATCGGCGTCCCACACGGTGACCGTGGCCGTGACATAGGCCATGCCGGCATAGTCGGCGCCGAGTTCCTGAAGCGCGAGATCGGCATCTGCCGCCTTGTTTGCAGCGTCGGTATCGACGAGGACCGATGCCTCGTTGGTCATCACCTCTTTGAGGATCGCGGCGACATTCTTGCGCTTGGCAAACCATTGGCGCCGGATTTTCGTGAGCAACTTGGTGGCATCGGTCTTGTCGAGGAGGATCGCACGGGTCGACCAGCGATAGGGAAAGGCCAGCCGGTTCAGCTCGTCGAGCAGGCCCGGCGTGGTGGCAGTCGGAAAGCCGGTGATGGTAAGAACCCGCAGATGCGATGGTCCAAGGCGGGGTTCGAGGCCGCCGGTCAGTGGCTGATCGGCGAGTAGGGCATCGAGGTACATCGGTGTTTCGGGAACGCGGACCCGATGCCGCTTGGTCGAGACGCAGCCGTGGAGGTAGGTCAGCGTTTGGGCGTCATCGAGCCATCGGCATTCGGGCATGAAGGTTTCGATCAGCCGCAGGATGCGATCGGTGCGGTCTGCAAAGCTGCTCAGGACTTCGAAGGGTTCGATGCCGGAATTCTCCCGGCCTTCGTAGAGCCAGGTCTCTGCGCGGGACGCGTCTTCCGCCGGCGGCAGATAGCAGATCGTCATGAAGTAGGCGGACTCAAAGTGCGCGCCGGCTTCCTCGAAATCAGCCTTGCGCTCGGCATCGACCAGTGCCGAGGCAGCGTCGGGAAACCGGCAGTCAGGATAGTGGGCGGCGGCGTGGCGATCGGCTTCTACGAAGATCGCCCAGCCCGATCCGAGGCGGCGGAAGGCGTTATTCAGCCGTCCTGCCACAGCGACCAGTTCGGCAGGCACTGCGGAGTCGAGATCCGGCCCGCGGAACTGCGCAGTCCTTTGGAAGCTGCCGTCCTTGTTGAGCACGATGCCTTGGCCGACCAGAGCCGCCCAGGGCAGGAAGTCGGCGAGCCGGCTGTTGCGGTTGCGGTATTCGGCCAGGTTGAACATCTGTGCCCCCTCAGACGGAAAGATGGCCGGGGATGCGCAGATGGCGACGCACCACATCGACGAAGAGCGGATCGCGTTTGGCGGCCCAGACCGCGACGACATGGCCGATGGCCCAGATCCCGATGCCGATGAGCCAGAGACGCAGGCCGAGGCCGACAGCGCCGGCGAGCGTGCCGTTCAGGATGGCGAGACCGCGCGGTGCGCCGCCGAGCAGGATTGGCTCTGTGAGCGCCCTGTGAACCGGGACCGTATAGCCCGCGATCTCGCCGCCCTGATCCACACCGCCGATCATCAGACCAGTGCCCCGCCGCCGAACGAGAAAAACGACAGGAAGAAGCTCGATGCGGCGAACGCGATCGAAAGGCCGAAGACGATCTGGATCAGCCGGCGGAAACCGCCCGAGGTGTCGCCGAACGCCAGCGTCAGGCCGGTGGTAATGATGATGATCACCGCGATGATCTTGGCGACCGGCCCTTCGATCGACTGAAGGATCGATTGCAGCGGCGCCTCCCACGGCATGGAGGAGCCCGAGGCGTGGGCCGCAGGCGCCATCATGGTGGTGAGGACGAGCGCGGACAAAGCCGTCGTCAGGCGGCGATACGGGCGGCGGACAGGCGCATTCATGGGCAAGCTCCTTCTTGGGGCTGAGGGATGATGGGGGTGACGCGGTAGTCGCCGTTCGGGCCAAGGCCCTCGATGCGGGCGAGTTCGACGAGACGGCGCGAGGCGCCGCGACCAGCCAGAACGGCGACAAGGTCGATGGTCTCGGCGATGAGGGCGCGAGGCACGGTGACGACGGCTTCCTGGATGAGTTGCTCCATCCGCCGCAGCGCGCCGATCGCGCTACCGGCGTGAATGGTTCCAATTCCGCCGGGATGTCCGGTGCCCCAGGCTTTGAGGAGATCGAGGGCTTCGCTCCCGCGCACCTCGCCGACCGGAATGCGGTCGGGACGAAGACGGAGCGACGAACGCACCAACTCGGACAGTGATGCGACACCGTCCTTGGTGCGCATGGCGACGAGGTTCGGCGCGGTGCATTGCAGCTCGCGCGTATCTTCGATGATGACGACGCGATCGTCGGTCTTCGCGACTTCGGCCAGGAGCGCGTTGGTGAGCGTGGTCTTGCCGGTCGAGGTGCCGCCCGCGACCAGGATGTTCCAGCGGGTGGCAACGCCTGAGCGCAAGGCCTCGGCCTGATCGCTCGCCATGATCCCGGCCGCCACATAGTCAGCGAGCGTAAAGACCGCGACGGCAGGCTTGCGGATGGCGAAGGTGGGCGCGGCGACGACAGGTGGGAGCAGGCCCTCGAACCGCTCCCCCGTTTCGGGAAGCTCAGCGGATACGCGCGGCGCGTTGGCATGAACTTCGACGCCGACATGGTGCGCGACCAGGCGAACGATGCGTTCGCCGTCGGCGGGAGACAGATGCTCGCGGGTATCGGAGAGTCCTTCCGACAGGCGGTCGACCCAGAGCCGTCCGTCGGGATTGAGCATGACTTCGACGACTGAGGGGTCTTCGAGCAGGCGGGCGATGGCGGGACCGAGCGCCGTGCGCAGCATGCGCGCGCCGCGTGCCGACCTTTGCAAATTATGGTGTGAAGCCGCCATTGGGTCCCCGTTTCAGCGGGGAGAACAGGCGCTCCCCGGCTTGGGGATGATTAAGAGAGCCAGAAATTTGCCCGGTTCAACAGGTTTCGGTCGTAGTAGAAGCGTGGCGTGCAAATACAGGGAAACGGCGGAGTTCCGGCGTCAGGCAGGGTTCGCCTCGTTGGTCAAAACGGAAGCATATGCCGTCCGCACCATTTCGCCTGCCCGCCGCCAAAATGGACGTTATGACGGTCACAAAGCCCCTTCGTGACCGTTGTAACCGGCATCAAGGCTCGCTCCCGTTCGTTCGAAGCCTGTGAAGGGTAGAGGATTGAATGGCACGATGTCCCCCGCGCAAGTTCAATTGCCAACTCTGCAAGAAATGTATAGATAGGCATCATCTGTACAATGTCAGGACATGCTACATGAATGCGCAACGAGGCAAATTGGTGAGCGGAGGTCGGTTGCAGGTTCCGGCCGACATTCGGCGTGCCCTCGGCCTCGCCGATGGCGACCCGGTCTTGTTGCGCATCGTCGATGGCGAGTTGCATGTGCGGCCCGTGCACAATGCGCTGAGCCGGGTGCAGGCGCGCCTGCGCGCGCATATTCCGGCCGAAATCAGCCTCTCTGACGAATTGATCGCTGAGCGCAGGCAAGCATCCGGGCATGAGTGATGTTCGTTATGTGCTCGATGCCTCGGCATTGCTGGCGGCGATGATGGGTGAGCGTGGGGCGGAGACGGTCGAGGCGCACTTTGCCGACGCCTGCATCAGCACGGTTAATCTCTCCGAGGTCGTGGCAAAACTGACCGAGCGCGGCGTGCCCGCCGATTCCATTGAAGAAAGCCTGTCCGATCTCGACCTCGACGTCCGCGATTTCGACACACCGCAGGCTCTGCGTGCCGGGGCATTGCGCGACGTCACCAGATCGAAGGGTCTGTCCTTGGGGGATCGGGCTTGTCTTGCGCTGGCCGGTGAACTCAAGGCCATTGCCCTGACAACGGACGCGGCATGGACGGAGATCGATCTTGGGATAGCAGTCGAACTGGCCAGGTAAGAACTTCGTTCACCGTTCTGTACCACCAGCGCTGGAAGACACGTCTTCCGGGATTTCCTGCCGCAACTTGGGGCCTTTCGCGAGCCGACGACCGAGCGCGGTGATAAATGCGTCATAGCGTTCGCCAGCTTTGGCCCGGGCGGCCTGTGCCGCCGGTTCGGGCAAGGTCGGCGTGGTCGCCAACCAGAAGCGGATGAAGACTGCCAGGGTCTCCACCGCTATCCCTACATCTCGGTCCATCCGCATCATTCGCCGATCGATTTGGTCGAGACGCTTTGCCAGTGCCGCCTCGCGGCGATCGGCAGCATCGGGCGAAAGGAAAGAAGCAATCGCCGCCTCGGCCACCAGTGACTGCGACTGATTGCGGCGAGCAGCATAGTCGGCCAGCATCGTCATGACTTCGGGGTCGAGATAGACGGAAATCTGGGCTTTCTTCTTGCGGATGGCCATCGTGATCAGATCTCCATACCGTCGTCGAAGTCGAGCGATGCTTGCCGGGCCACGCCTTGCATGATCCCGGTCAACCGTTGATTTCGCGCGGCCAGATCGTCTTCCTCGTCGGTGCGATCGCCATCGAGATCAAACTCGTTCTGGACGGGCTGCCGGTTCTCGATGGGTTGGGTAAGGCTAAGCTCGGGCTGCTGGCGACGCTCGGAATCTGTCGTATCGTCATCGTCGCCATTCGCGAGCGGCGAAGCCGGGACGGACGCAATCTGTGGCGGCAGGGCCAAGCCCGTCCAGTCGTCTGCCTGCACCTTCTTCGGAGCGGCCAATGCAGGCGGCGGCAAGATCCGCTCCTTGAAGCGCGCGTCCTCATAATAGCGCGCCTTTTTGGCTCTGATCGGCGGAATGCCGGCGACCATCACGATTTCATCGGCGGGTGGCAGTTGCATGATCTCGCCCGGCGTCAGCAACGGTCGCGCCGTTTCCGAGCGAGACACCATCAAGTGCCCAAGCCAGGGCGAGAGCCGGTGTCCGGCATAGTTGCGCATAGCCTTCATTTCGGTGGCAGTGCCGAGCGCATCCGAGACACGCTTGGCGGTGCGCTCGTCGTTGGTCGCGAAACTCACACGGACGTGGCAGTTGTCGAGGATCGAATTGTTGGGGCCGTAAGCCTTTTCGATCTGGTTCAGGGACTGCGCGATCAGGAAACTCTTCAGCCCGTAGCCCGCCATGAAGGCAAGCGCGCTTTCGAAGAAGTCGAGCCGGCCCAGGGCAGGAAACTCGTCCAGCATCAAGAGCAGCCGGTGCCGCCCACGCTTCGCCTGCAAATCCTCGGTGAGACGGCGCCCGATCTGATTGAGCAAGAGCCGGATGAGCGGTTTGGTACGGTTGATGTCGGATGGCGGGATGACGAGGTAGAGCGTCGTCGGATGCTGCCCGCCGACAATATCGGTGATGCGCCAGTCGCAGCGCCGGGTCACCGCCGCGACCACCGGATCACGATAAAGGCCAAGGAAGGACATGGCCGTGGACAGCACGCCAGAGCGCTCATTGTCCGATTTGTTGAGCAGCTCGCGGGCTGCGCTGGCGATGACCGGATGCGGGCCGTCCTTCCCCAGATGCGCCGTCGTCATCATCGCGGCGAGGGTCGATTCAATGGGCCTCCTGGGATCGGAAAGGAAAGCGGCGACGCCGGCAAGCGTCTTGTCGGCTTCGGCGTAAAGCACGTGGAGGATCGCGCCTACCAGCAGGGCATGGCTGGTCTTTTCCCAGTGATTGCGCTTCTCGAGGCTGCCTTCGGGATCGACCAAGATGTCGGCAATGTTCTGAACGTCGCGTACTTCCCACTCGCCGCGCCGGACTTCAAGCAGCGGGTTGTAGGCGGCCGATTTCGCATTGGTCGGATCGAACAGCAGCACCCGCCCGAAACGCGCCCGGAAACCCGCGGTGAGTTGCCAGTTCTCGCCCTTGATGTCGTGAACGATGGCGGAGCCCGGCCATGCGAGCAGCGACGGCACGACCAGGCCGACGCCCTTGCCTGACCGGGTCGGGGCGAAGCACAGCACATGCTCCGGTCCATCGTGCCGCAGATAGTCATGGTGGAAACGCCCGAGCACGACACCGTCCGGACCGAGCAGACCGGCTGTGCGAACCTCATTCGGCTCCGCCCAGCGCGCCGAACCGTAAGTCTCGACCTTCTTCGCTTCGCGTGCGCGCCAGACCGACATGGCGATCGCAACGGCGACCGAGATGATGCCGCCAGACGCTGCGATATAGGCGCCTTCGATGAAGATGGCCGGGGCATAGGCATCGAAGCCATACCACCACCAGAAGAACGAGGGAGGCGGATAGAACGGGAAGCCGAAGAGGTGAAACCACGGGCTGCCCAGTTCCGGCTGGAATGCGAGGCGCCAGGCTACCCATTCGGTCGCGGCCCATGTGGTCGTGAGCACGATCACCAAGACGGCAATGATCTGACCCCAGAGAATTTTAGTGGCGGCCATGGAAAGTCCTTTCGAGAGGGTCGGTCAGAGGCCGAGGCCGCGTTTGCGGGCAAAGCTCCAGTCGATGCCGCCGTCGGTGCGGGCCACGCCCGAGACGTGGCGACCAAGGTGCTTTTCGAGAGCGGGCGTCCAGGGCACGAGTTGGAAGCCGAGACCATCGTCGAGCATCGCGAAACGGCCTGAAGCAAGCGCCAGACGCTGCCGGTAAGAGCCGGCGACATATTCGCCGTCTCCTTTCTGATTGAAGGGCTTGCCGGTCTCGGCGGAGAGCTTTTCGCCTACCGCCGCGATCTCCTGGCGCCGCAACGTCTCGATGAGATTGCTGGCAAAGCGGACCTGAGTGCCGTGCTGGACGGCAAGGCCCTGCTTCATGAGGTGTTCGGCCCGGCGATCAAGCGCCTCGCGCACTTCGCCGCCAAACCCGCTATCGGACATCGCAGCCGGCGCGCGAGCGATGGCTTGCCGGTCCAACCAGGTCGCGCCGGAGGCCGTGATCTGATGTTCGATGTCGATGTCAGATCGGACGGCCAGCGCCACGCGCCGAATGCTCCGGCCATCGTCAAAGCTGCGCAGTTCGACTATCGAGCCCGGCGCACTGTCGCCCGCCGCATCAAGGTCGGAAAGCCTGATGTGATGGGTACGACCATCAAGGCCGTCGACCACGGCAAAGGCACTGCCCCTCAGCTCATCGTCGAGACCGCGCGCCACCAGGCGACCGACGACCGGCTGGTCAAGATGTTCGGCTGCCAGCACGTAACTCGCCGACGCGCGCTCGATCCCCCGATCGGTCAGTGCCCGGTGCATGCGCTTGATGATGTCGCCGCGTTCGCCGATTTCGCGCAAGGTCGCTTCGGCCTTGTCGTCGATGTTCCATTGGCCGGGGCCGATCTGCGTCGCGAGGCCGAGAGTTTCCAGCTTGCGGAGCCGCCCGACCTTGAGCGTCTGGAACGGATCAGGTTCACCACCGGGCAGCCGAGCCACATCGATGACACCGCTCCTGCGGCCATCGCGCACCAGTTGCCGATCTAGCTGGGTCCAACGTTCGGCGCCGATCTGCTGATCGAGGGACCGGCGTATATCGAGATCGGTCCGCAGTCCCAGTTCCTGCGTGATGAGGTCGCGTGCCCGATCCCGCAAGCCTTCCTTGATGTAGTCCCGGGCAATGACGAGATCCTGCCCATCGTCACGCACGCCGCGAACGATCAGGTGAACATGAGGATGCTCGGTGTTCCAATGGTCGACGGCGGCCCAATCGAGCCGGGAGCCGAGATCCCTTTCCATCTGACCGACCAGTTCCCGGGTGAAGCTTTTCAGATCCGGCATCTCCAGTGCGTCGTCAGGTGAGACGATGAAGCGGAAGTGATGGCGATCGTCCTTGCAGCGCTCTGCAAACTCGGCAGCATTGACGTGGCCTGGCTCCGCGCCGAACAGGCGGGCCTTCGCGCCGTCGCGGGTGACGCCTTCGCGGCGCAGGTAGTCGAGATGGGTCGCGAGCGGCGCGCTACGCGCATTGAGCCGAACGATGCGTGCCTTGACGACGGCGCCGCGCGTGCGTGCGGTGATGAGCCGGTTAGCCTGGATGCTGGCGCGTTGTCCGCGGCCGAAGCGCGAGGTGTGGCCTGACTTGATGCGTCCGGTCAGCGAGATGCCGCCGCCAGCTCGCTGGGCTGCTCCCAATGCCTGGGCGATGAACGGCCGTGCGCGCTGCGAACCCGATGAACGAACGCGGCCGGGACGGATGCGAAACTCGCGGTCATCGGCCATCGGCGCACCGGACAATGTGCAAATGATGGTGAAAAATCAGACTGTTCGATGGGTTCAGCACCTTGCCGATACCCGGCGCAATGTGTGCGAAGCCCGCAAAAACCTCGGAAAAGCAACCAACCGACCGGGGCACAACGTGCGCCCTTTTATCCTGCCCTCCTTCGGTCGTGGTGACAGTCTCCCCCGATCCTCCGCTATCGTGCGAGGCGATGCGATGGGCGGATGCATCGATCATCGAAGACCATCCCCCGCCGCCCGCGCTACAAACAGCCCATGCGGTTGCGGTTGAGCCGCAGGTTCGCTGGCCTGTGCAGGCTTGGCGAATTGCTGATCGGCGGTCCCGGTGGATGGCATGCTGGATGCTGCCGCGCGTGCAACGAAGATCGGTGAACGTGTCCAGGCAAAGCGATCGACCATGGCAATCGCGGTCGTATTTACCGCATCAGCCTGGCCAATCGCAGGTGAAACCACCGCGATATAGGCACGCGTTTCAGCGGGCAATGGTCTGCCCCTGAGCGCAGCTTCATAGCGCCCGGGACCGGCATTATAGGCAGCGATCCAGCCTGGCGATCCGTAGCGATCGAACAGTTCGCGGATATAGCCAGCGCCCGCGATGATGTTGTCATGCGGGTCGAAAGCATCCGCCCCCAATCGGTGTCGGGCGCGCAGATAATCCCACGTCGCAGGCATGATCTGCATGAGGCCCATCGCGCCCTTGGGCGAAACGGCGCGAGGCTTGCCGCGACTTTCCGCATGCATGATGGCGTGCAGCCAGGCGGGAGGAATCGCAAAGCGCGACGCGCCCTCGACAATGAATTCGCCGAATGGAACGCCGGGCATTCCGCGCTCGGCCGCAGCCGATTGCGCGAGCGTGGCGGTCGGTAAGAGGCAGAAGCCAATCAGGCCGGAAAGAGAAAGGAGTGCGGAGCGGCGCATGGCATCAATCCCGTGCATCGCGCTTGGAAAGACGATTCCATTGCAGCGACCAGGACACGCCATCGGCGCCGTCGCGGAACAGATTGGCGCGAACGGGCTGCGGGAGAGCGGGATCGTCGATGATCAGCGCGATGAAGTTGCCAGCGCGTTCACCTGTGCGTTTCCAGCCCGCACCGATCTCAGGTCCGACTTCCATGCCGTCGGCGTGGCGGAGGTGAACGCGATAATCCGGCGCATTGTCAGCATCGGATGGTTCGGCATGCACGATGTCGATTTCGCGGCAATGGGCGAAGGTATGGATGCGTCCGACAAAGCCGTCCGTCGTTTCAGTGAACGTGCCGATCTGTGGCATGGAGAATCTCCTTGGGTTGCAGGTTGAAATGCCGATTGGTGAGCAACGGCGCGGCCTGGCGATGGCGGTCAGCGCGCCGTTTGGTGGCCGTTTGCGCGCCAGACGAATTAGCCGCGGGCCGTTTCATCCGTGTAGATTGGCGTCGCTCGTCCGATGATCGAGCGCGCCGGGACCGGGCCGAAATAGCGGCCGTCGAGACTGTCCCGCACGGCGGAATTCATCAGGAAGACAGTGCCTGCGGAAATGTGGCGACAGCCCTGCCAAACCGGCAATCCGCGTCCTTTGCGGTCGTGATCGAGCGCCTCGCCAAAGACCACGCCATCAATGGTGATCGTGTTCGTCAGCCGACAGACGGTCTGTCCCGGCAATGCCGCAACATGCTTCATCAGCGGCACGCCCCGACCGAGATAGCCGCGCGCCGCCATGAAATCCGCCAGCGGCCGCGACGGTGCCACGGCGACCAGATCGCCAACGCGAAGATCATGCGGGGGTTCGAGATCGTAGAGACCTACTGGGACACTGGCCGACGCATTCCAGACGAGCCGGAGCGGCACAGGGAGGAACGACGCGATGCCAATTCCCAGCATGGAGAAATACGTCGTCATGACGTAACCGAAGCGGGTCATCCTTCGATCTCCTGGCGCTTGAGCCATGCCAGATGGCGCTCTGGCGTGTAGGCTCGCGGTGCCTGACCGACGCTCATCCGGTTCGCGACATGACGCCAGTGATCGGGGGCTACATCGCAGGCATCGAGGCCGACGGCTTCCACGTCATCGACCAGCTGAAGCACCTGGCAGACCTTGGTCCAGCCATCGACGGTCAGCAGGATTTCGCCGCCGGGGCGAATGAAGGGCAGCGTCTGATAGGCCTCACCGGGCGCCACGGTACGAACGATGTCGATCCGCGAGGCGATGGTGCCGAAGTCGTTGGCGGCCCAGCGAATGAAGCCGAAAACACTGCCCGGTCGATAGGAAAGCACGCGCCGTCGTCGATCAAGGATCTGCTCGCGGACATGACGGCCGAACCTGATCCAGTTCTCGATTCGCTGTTCGATGTGCGTTAGTTCGACATGGGTCAGGACGTCAGCAGAGCGGGCGAGCGGTGCAATGCCGTGCTGCTGGCCGGAGCTTGCGGCGCAGGTCATGATGGTTCTCCAGGAAAGTTGGGAAGTGATCGGTTCACGGCGCGCCAGCGGGAGATCGCCGCTGCCGCGCATTGACGGTGAGGCTGTTGCGGACCGTATCGATGAGGCTGCGCACATCGCGCGCGCGCTCTTCAAAGTTAGATTCTTGGTTAGAGTCTAAGTTACGGGCGCGAATTCGGCTTGCGCTGTCGAGACTTAACCCCTCATCGGGTTCCCGTTGGCACGAGCCTGAAGTTCCTGATGGCACGGGCCTTGCGGTTCCCGATGGCACGACGCCGTCCACAGGCTTTCCACCGGGCATCGCTGGTTTGAAGGCGAGCAGGGTCCTGCCTCGGGCCTCGACTTCGAGGAACAGGACGTAGCCCGGGAGCGGCTGGCGCCGGACGATGTCGCGAAGCTCGAACGCAAACCGCTTGAAGGGCGACAGGCTGCCGGATTTCTGGTGCAGATGGCGAAAGTCGAAGCGCCAGCCATGGCGCTGTTTACCGCCGTGCTTACGGACCAGGCGATATAGCCAGCGATCAAGCCCGCCGGTGAGATCGAAATAGGCTCGGTCGATCGTCAGCACGAGGGCCTCGTCGAGTACGGCCTGATAGAACCAGTCGGGCAGGATCAGTTCGATGCCGTCGGGACGCCCGTTGCTGTCCCGGCGCTCCTTCCATTCGTTAATCCAGGAAAAGCGGTGGCGCCGTCCTTCGGCATGCTGGCGAATGGACGTGGCGACGGTGGTCGATTGAAGCCGGTCCAGCGCGGCTTTCAGGCGCTGGTAGTCGCGCATGGACGTGCCGCGCCCGATGAACCGCAGCACTTCGTAGGGCGTTGCGACGATCAGCCGGGACGTTCGGAATCCCGCGTCGCGGGCCTCGATAATCTGGCTCGCAGCCCAGATCAGGATGTCCGCGTCCCAGATGGTCGCCATGCCATGATCCGGCACGGCCTCGACCCGGATCGAGACATTGCCGGCGGCAAAGTCGATCGGGGTGACGCGGTGGGTCTTGGACAGGGAGAAGAATGGATAGGCCATGAGATCCTGCGCGTCCCGGGGCGCGATGTCGCCAGGGATGGTGCGGAACAGATCGAGCTGTCCGTGCTCCGGAGGGGATTGGAGGCGGGGCGCCATGTGCAGATTGGCTGCGATCAGCGCGCGAGGCGGCCGGTCGTGGCAACGACATCGTCCGGATGCCACTTCGCCGGCAGCACGGTGCCTCGCGGGTCGGAGGTCGACGTGACGGCGCCGCGCTCAGCCCAATGCTGCAAATCGTCGACCGAGTAGACTACCCGGCCACCGAGCTTCTTGTAAGCGGGGCCAGTCCCGTAGGTCCGGTGCTTTTCGAGTGTTCGCGGCGAAAGGCTGAGAAACGCGGCCGCTTCCTTGGTGCGCAGATAGCGTGGCGGCAGAACGGCGAGATCGGGTCGCATAAGTCGGCCTTTCGTGGGCTTCGTTGGTGCCGTCGGAGATCGACGGCGGGCGAAGGCCACAATGGCGAAGCGAAATCGGCGAGTTGCAGCGGGATTTTGGTCCCTGCCAAATTCCCACATCAGCATTCGGGAGACGGTTCAGGACCGGCGCTTGTGCCTCAAGAGGTTCCGGTATCCGCCCGCGATCATTGCGCGGGCATCGCGCAGCAGCGCCATGACAGCATGGCGCGTGGAGGAGGCTTGCCATTCGTCGCGGCTGACCGGGCCAAGTCGAAACAAGGCCCTAGCAATGTCTTGCTGGGTGGCACCGTGGCGCGAACCATCGAATGCCTGAAGCATCCTGCGCGCCCGCGTTCGCTGCTGACGGGTCAGTCTGGTGTCGGGCGGGATCGCGCGACCGTGAAGAGCCGCCAGAAGGCGATGTGCGGCTTCGAGCCTGCCGAACCCGTCGAGGTTCAAGGGAATGACGGCCACCACTGGATTGGACGCAGAGGCCAGAAGTTGAATCTGAATGTGCTTGCCGTTGGCAAGCCGGACCATGGCCTCGCCATCACTTCCGGGGATCACGGCAGGCAAATGGTCACCGCCAGATCCGAAGTCCAGCTCAGGGGGAGCTTCTGCCAGAACGACGATGCTGGTGTCGTCCTGAGGCATCCAGAAAGCGGTGGCGGCAGCGTGATCCAGTGCGGGGTCGACCGCGAAATCGCAACCTCCAGCGCTGGCGGATCGCGTCCGTCAGCATGGCTATGTCGGCATCGTGTGCCGACAGGGCGTCGAAATCGCGGTTATACGCTTCGTTTCGTCGAAGCCATTCCCATGCGAGACCCGAGGCACTCATGCGTTCAACGGGCTCATAGCGTTCAGACGAACGCCATTGCGATGCATCCGGCATCATCACGATTCTCCCCGGCCTCAATCGAATACGGGAAGACGATGATTCCTTTCTGCGCTGGCGGTCGGAAGTCCCCATGTCGGCAACAGGTGATGCCGGAGCGGCATCACCTGCTAATCCGGCTGCCCCTTGCGCAGGAGTTCGCGATAGCCGTGCTCGGACATCCATTGCGCGCGCGCCAGATGAGCATCGTGGACCCTGCGGGACCGCACCGGATCAATTGCTGCATCGAGGCCGAAGAGAATGCGCGTGACCTCATGCCAGTCGGCCCCGTCCCGATGGGCATCCAGAAGCCGCAGGTACAGCACCATGTGCTCACGATCGTAGGAGGTGAGCTGTTGGCCTTGCGGCGGTTCATCAAGGAACTGCGGTGCAGACTCGTCCATCACCGGCCACCACGTTGTTCTGGGTGTTTTTGCGACTTTCCATCGGCCCTAGCATTGATCCAGGACAGCGGCTCGCAGATTTTTTCCGGTAGCGGAAAGAGACGACAGCCAGCCTCAAGGCCGGGCTGTTCGATCCCCTGGATGATGGAGCCGCAGAACACCTTCGCCCTTCTCCGTGGACAGGAGAACGACACCAGCGGATTCAAGCGCCCTGCGAACCTGATCGCGCGTGGTTTCATACACCTCGAGCCCGCTTTCGGATTCGAGGCGTTTGAGCGCGGTCAGAGAGACCTGGGCCTTGTCAGCGAGCGTCTCCTGTGTCCATCCCAGCAACGCGCGTGCGGCCCGCGATTGGCGAGCGGTGATCATGCATGATCGCCTCCCACCGCCGCGGATGAACGCGCCAGAACTACGACTATATTAGTCGTCCTTGCTGCAAATACCACCTCTATCCTGCGTCGATCGACCTCTTGAACCGCGAACTATTTGAGCGGTTGGCGGACCTGATTCGGCCGCCCGAATGCCAAAAGGCCCCGACCGTTCTGGTCGGGGCCTGACGGGGACCTCAGTCGCCCCGGCGACCGTTGGGGCGAGACCAGATGAGCGAGTAACCTTCGCCGTCTTCGTCGTCGAAGAGGTTGGCGTAGATCGGGGCGTTGAAGCTCGGATCATCGAGCTTGAGGCCCAGATAGTCGCGGCCCTCACCCGAGCGCTTGGACCAGGCTGCGCCGATTTCCGCGCGGCCGACCACGACCCGGTGGCTGGGGGCGTTTTCGCCGGTGGCGCGCAGGTCGGGGATAATGCGCACGCCCTTGGCCTGGACGCTGAGGGTGATGATGTCGCCGGTGAACTCGTTCGAGCCGGTCTTCTTGAAGGTGCCGATGGTAGCCATGAGAAATCTCCGTTCGTTCGTCTTCGAACCCGCACCATTGCGGCCTCGATGGCGATCGAGAGGCCGGAGACGACTGACGCCGCACAGCTCGCTGCCGCAGCGAAGCGCAGGACGGCGTGAAGCCAGCTTTCTTGTCTCGCGAGGAATGACGGCCTGGGCCGGCAGGGGAAGAAAGTTGGCGGAACGCTGTTGCGGCATAGGCGGTCGAGGCGCAGCCGATCTTCGGCCAGATCAGCCCATGACAGAGGCCGTTTGGAGCGGGCGCGAGCGATCAGATACGGGACATGCCTAGCGAGACCCCTTCAGCTTCAGACCGGCACGGCGGAACAACGCGATGATTGCTCCCGCGCCAGACATGTATGTGGGCAATAGAACGCAGCACGCTTCACAGGCAGCGGCCCGGGCCACGTTTCGTCGCATGCCGCCTCAATCGGGCAACCCTTCGAGTGTTCGGACAGTGCCGCAGACCATACAGGGTCCAGCTTGATGCGACTGTGCAGCCGAATATGCCGCTCTCGTCCAGCAGGACGGCAATAACTTTGCCTCGTCGGTCGCCCAGTGAGTTGCTGGGGCGCTTCAGGCGCTCGTCAAATGCCCCGACGACGGCCTGGTGCCTGCCATGCTTGCTACCCGAACGAATGCCGCGCAACCCACGGCGATCGCGCCGATCACCGAGAACAGCTGCTGCCAGGTTTCGGAGGGCATGGTGTGCTTCACGATGCCATGGGTGGCGTGATAGCCGGCCAGGATGGCAGGTGCGACGAAGACGAATGCGATCAGCAGCCTTGCCCAGGTCGTTCGCGCCAACATCAGCCCAATCTGCCCTACACCGAGCGTCAGGCCTGCCGCAAACAAGCCGGCGAGTATCGCACCAAGCAGGCCGGCGCCCGATTGGTAGGCCCATGCGCCAGCGCTCATGCCGACAAAAAGGGGCAGCGCGAACACCGCAAGCGTGAATAGCAACCAGCAGAAGAAGCCGATCGCCGCTATGGACAGCAAAATGCCAAGAATAATCATGGCGGTGGTCTCCCGTGAGAATTGGTCTAACGGTCGCGCCTCCACCACCACCGCGGCGCGTTTTGCACTATAGCGGAAGTCAGTCCCGATAGGGAGCGGAAACCGTTACAGTTCCCGCTCCGCGTGAGCGGTTGGATGCGGTCAGACCGCGAAGGGATCGATTTCTGCGATGACTTCGGCATCGTGATCGAATTCGGTGGCCGGTACGACCGACAGGCTGCCGTCACCGGCGCGGAAAATGACGATGGCGACCATCAGGGTGGCGGCGAGGCTGAAGGCGAAAGCTTGCGCGTCGTTGAGGGACATCGGACCTGCTCCTGTTCGAAGCGGAGGCTCATCCCCCGCTGACAGGCGCCCGAAGTGACCGGGCAAGGGCTGCAATCACCGCGCTGGCGCAGTCAGTGCGGCGGCACGCTTTGCGTAGTCCGACCCTTTACGGGTTGATGGCGTCAGGCTCTTGGCAGGGCCAAGGATCAGCGCATTTGAAGTGGGGGCTGCGCAGTTGCCGAATTGGGCGCATTGGCTGAGACTCAAAGTGCAAGTGGAAATTGCGCACCTCGCATCTGTGACAAGGCTTGACGTCGCCCACCTGCGAAGGCTTGTTGCCAGTATGTTCAAACCCTTCAATGCCATTCAGATTCGTGTTTCGATCGACGACATTGAGCCTCCGGTCTGGAGGCGTATGATCGTCCCGATTCACTGGAACCTCGAACAACTCCACCTGACGATCCAGGCCGCGTTCAACTGGTGGAATTACCATCTGCACGAGTTCCAGATCGGTGGCCTGCGTTTCGGCGATGCTGCCGCTGCCTACGAAGGGTCCTGCGAAGACGACCCGCAGGTTTTTGAGCAGGCCGACGTTCATTTGCGGGACTTTACGCGAGCAGGAGCCAGCTTCAAATACCTCTATGATTTTGGCGACAGTTGGTCGCACACTGTCGAATTGGAACAGTGGCTTTCCCTCGATGCTGCACCGAAAAAAGCCCGATGCGTGGACGGCGCGCGTGCTCGCCCGCCGGAAGATGTTGGCGGCATTCCCGGCTATGAACGGTTTCTTGAAATCATGGCCGACCCCGGTGACCCGGAGCATCGCGAAACCAAGCAGTGGTGCGGTGGGCATTTCGATCCTGATTGGTTCGACCTTGCGATCGTCGACAAGGACGTCGGCTATGCGCTGAAACCTAATGTGAAGCGACGCTTGCACCAGCCAAAACCTCGAAAGGGGTAGTATCGTCGGCGGCGCTTACGCGCCGCCCGAGCCGAACCGGTAGACCGGAATTCCGAGCTTGCGGGCCTTGTCAGCGAGATTGTCCTGAATGCCCGTGCCAGGAAAGATGATGACACCGATCGGCATGACGGCGAGCATTTGATCGTTGCGCTTGAACGGTGCGGCCTTCGCATGCCTGGTCCAGTCCGGCTTGAACGCAACCTGCGGCACCTTGCGGGTATCAGCCCAGCGCGAAGCAATCTTCTCGGCGCCTTTGGGAGTGCCGCCGTGCATCAGCACCATGTCGGGATGCTTGGTCCGGATCTGGTCGAGCTTGGCCCAGATCAGATGATGGTCCGTACTCTCGCCTCCGGAAAATGCGATCTTTGGCCCGGCGGGGAGAAGGACTTCGCTTTCGGCGCGCCGCTTGGCATTGAGGAAATCCCGGCTGTCGATCATGGCGGAGGTCAGGTGACGATGGTTGACCATGGAGCCCGAGTGCGGTTTCCAGCTTGATCGGGTTTGCCGCTCGAAATGTTCGGCGGCCTGGTCGCGCATCAATTCGAAGGCATCGCGCCGTTCGAGGAGACTCTGTCCCTGAGCGGTCAGGCGTTCCAGTTCGACCGACTTCACCTCGCTGCCGTCCTGCTCGCTCTGGAGACGGCGTTGGCCCACCTCATTGTCGTCGAGTTCGCGTTCGATCCGTTGGCAGGCGCGGTGAAAGAGGTTGACGGTCGACCATAGAAGGTCGTCGAGGTCGGGCTCGAGGCGTGTGTCTTCTAGGCTGGAAATCAGGGCGTCGAAGATGTCGGCGACGGCACCGGCCACACGATTGCCTTCGGGCAGCGGGCGGGGATCGGGTTCATCCTCGAAGGGGCGGTAGCCGTAGAGCTGGAGTTCCTGCAAAACATGGTCGGTTGGGGAAGAGTTGTGATGCGGTTCAAAGTAGTCGTGCTCGTCCATCTGATGCTCCATCGATTGGACCGCGCCCTCGCGGCCTTCATGGCGATGAAGCCCACGAACGGGCTGGTTCTGCACCCGTAAGGGCCGGAGCGAACGCGGAGGATGGCAAAGGCCTGCTATTTTGTTTCGCGATGGAAAGGCGCGGCCCCCGCGCCGCCGGAAAATAGCTGGCCGCCGCCATTGCCGGACCAGAACGCTTGTGGGTCTATCGCCCTCTCGAAGGCCGGGCGCGACCTCTGTCGATGGTAAGACCTATCCCGGATGGCTACGCCTGCATCGGACCGCACAAGCCTGCCGTGCCGTGGGTCAAGCAGCGGAACTCAGGAAACGCGCAACATCCTGCGGGGCGAATTGGTCCCGGATGCGTGCCCGCAGCGTGTCGAGGCCGTGCGTGCACAGATCCTCGTTGAAATCCCCGAGTGCCGGCGACAGCACGATCGTCTCGATCCCAACCGCATTGGCTCGTTCGACCAGGCTATCACGCGCCCAGTCTCCGGCCGGGTCATTGTCGCGGATGATGTAGAGGCGGCGCAATGCATCAGGGAACGCGATGGCAGCAAGGTGCGGTGCTGAGAGGGCTGCCGCCATGGCCATGTCACGTGCGGCTTCGCGAACCGATAGCACGCTTTCGATGCCTTCACCGGCGGCCATGACGTCGCCGGGTACGCCAAAGCGAACCGCGTGGCCAAGCAGCTCTCCCATTGCCTTGCGCGGCGTGTCGATGGGCGCCTTGTCCTTTCCATCGGGTGCAAGCCAGGTTCGATGAACCCCGGTGATCTGGCCATCGAGATCTGTGACGGCGGCGATCATCGCTGGCCAGGTCTGGGTCATCTCATCGGTCTCTGGCCGATAGTAACATCGGGGATGGAAACGCAGGCTTGCTGGTCCCGGGAGATATGCAATGCCGCGACGTCGCAAGTAGGTGCCGGCTACTGAACTGCCGATCGGCTGCGATATGGCAAAGAGCCGCTTTGCAGCCTCAACCGAACCTGATGAGACACGCGGCAACTTGTGCCGCAACGGCGCGGGTTCAGGATGTGGCACGCTAAGAAAGGCGCGTGCTTCCTGGACAACATCGACAAATTCGGTGAGGTCCCGCGCCAGCCGAATCAGGTCGAGCAAATCACCGTGCTCGCCGGTCGCGGCATCCTGCCACTTCCCCGCAGGGCCTTTGGCAGAGTCATGGAGCCGGACGAAAAGGGAGCGTCCCGGTGTGTTGTTCGCATCGCCAACCAGCCAGTAGTTGCCGTGCTTACGGCCGGTATTGAGGTAACGGCGGCACACCGCCTCGGCCTGGCGGCCGAGACAATGAGCAAGGTCGCCTGCATCCATCCGCGCCATCAGGCTGCCTCCCGCTCGGACACGCGCGAGGCCGGATAGGTATCGAGCAAGCGGGCGAGAATGGCGACGCCGGTGGTGCCGATGGGGACGAAGAAACGGAGCTTCCAGGAGATGATCTCCGTGAACAGGCCGTATGCGCGCAGGCGCTCGCGCATCGCCTCGGTAAAACCGGTCAACTCGAGGCGGTTCGCACCCATGACCCTGGTCCGCCGCAATTGCAGACCTTCGGCGAGATCGATGATCGTCTGCCCATCAAGAAGGGCTGCGTAGGCAGCATCGGCAGTCAGGTCGAGTTCGCCGACGGTGCTTGCATTTGCCGCCCATGCCGATGAAACGCGACGGCCAATGATACGTTCGCCCTCATCGGTCTGAAGCCGATAGACCCGCGTCGATTCGTCGGGCAGTCGTTTCCACACCGGGAGGAGCAGGCCGGCTACGATGTGGATCGTGCTGTCCGTATAGGTTGGCACCTCGGCCAGTTCTCGCTGCCAGACTTGGGCGAAAGCATCGCGGTCGACCTCCTCCCAGTGGCTGTCGGCCATCGCGGCGAGCGAGGCGTGATGGTATTCCATAGGGCGGATCAGGCGAACGCGGCGCTCGATTTCACCATCGTCGAGCATCAACGATGGCGCCGGAACCTGCACGGCCGCGCGACCGGACTTGCCGTTGACCAGCAATCGGCCATGGTCATTTTCGAGCCAGGTCAGCGCATCGCCAAGCGACATGGGCCGATTGCGCTCGCGCTGGGTGATGGTCAGCAGGCGCGTTTGCGCGCCGGTTGCCGGATGGGTGTAGATGCTTACCCGATCCGTGACGACGAAGCTCTCTGCGGTCAGGGTTTCGAGGCCCAGATCATAGGTGCCGCTGGCGATGGCGCCGGCAACCTTGGTGTCGAGCAACTGCTCGAATGCCGTGAAAAGGATACCCTGCAACTCGATGGTCAGGGCCAGAAGCCTGTTGAGGAAGGTTGTGATCGGCGGCAATTCGTCCTTGATCCCGTTGGTGTCCGTCAGCTTGAGACCCGTGGCGCTCTCGAACCGTTCGAGTGAACACCCGTCGATCTTGCCGCGAACCACGAGCAGATAGAGCTGGCGAAGCGCGGCACGGGCATAGGGGCTTTCGAGATTGTCTTCGGGCCGAAACAGGCCCTGGCCGCCCGTCTGACGTTGACCGCGCGTGATGGCACCGAGCGTGTCGAGCCTGCGCGCGATCGTGCTGAGGAACCGCTTCTCGGCTTTCACGTCCGTCGCGATCGGACGGAAAAGCGGTGGCTGCGCCTGGTTGGTTCGATTGGTGCGCCCCAGACCCTGGATTGCAGCATCGGCCTTCCAGCCCGGCTCGAGGAGATAGTGAACGCGCAGGCGCTGGTTCCGAGCGGACAGATCGGCATGATAACTGCGCCCTGTTCCCCCGGCGTCGGAGAAGACGAGGATGCGTTTGAGGTCGTCCATGAAGGCTGCCGTCTCCGCCAGATTGGCGCTGGCCGCCCGGTTTTCGACCGCGAAGCGCTCACCCTTGCGCACAATCCGGCGCGACCGGCCGGTGACTTCTGCGACCATCTCCGTGCCGAACCGCTGAACGATCTGGTCGAGCGCGCCGGGAACGGGTGACAAGGACGCAAGGCGTTCGATGAGATCGTCGCGGCGCGCCACCGCCTCACAGCATTCGACCGGTTGGCCATCCCGAACGACGGGACGTGACGCCAGGTTACCCTCGCTGTCGGTATAGGGCTCGTAGAGCTGCACCGGGAAGGAGTGCTGCAAATAGGACAGAACATATTCGCGCGGCGTGATGTCGACGCGCACGTCACCCCATTCCTCGGTCGGGATTTCGGCAAGGCGACGCTCCATCAGCGCCTCGCCGGTCGACACGATCTGAACCACCGCGCAATGCCCGGCCTCCAGATCCCGCTCGATCGAGCGGATCAGGGTCGGCGTCTTCATCGACGTCAGGAGGTGGCCGAAGAAGCGCTGCTTGACCGACTCGAAGGCGCTGCGCGCGGCGGACTTGGCCTGCCGGTTGAGCGTCCCGTCGCTTCCGGTGATATTTGCCGCCTCCATCGCCGCATCCAGGTGGTTGTGGATGATGGCGAACGCACTGGCATAGGCATCATAAATGCAGCGCTGATCGTCGGTCAGCTGATGCTCGACCATCTCGTATTCGACGCCCTCGTAGGACAGAGAACGCGCGGTGTAGAGGCCAAGCGACCGCAGATCGCGGGCCAGGACCTCCATGGCCGCGACGCCGCCGTCCTCGATCGCTTCGACGAATTCCGCGCGGGTGGCGAAGGGGAAGTCCTCGCCGCCCCAGAGGCCGAGGCGCTGGGCATAGGCCAGGTTGTGGACGCTGGTGGCACCGGTTGCCGAGACATAGACGACACGGGCATTGGGCAGCGCATGCTGAAGGCGCAGGCCTGCACGCCCTTGCTGGGAAGGAGCGACGTCGCCGCGTTCTCCTTTGCCGCCACCGGCATTTTGCATGGCATGGCTCTCGTCGAATATGATCACGCCGTCGAAATCGGCGCCTAGCCAATCCACGATTTGCCGGACCCGCGAAACCTTGTCTCCGCGTTCGTCGGAGCGCAGCGTGGCATAGGTTGCAAACAGGATGCCTTCCGACAAGCCGATCGGCTTGCCCTGCGCGAAGCGGGACAGAGGAGTAACGAGGAGGCGTTCCATGCCCAGCGCCGACCAATCGCGCTGTGCATCCTCGATCAACTTGTCGGACTTGCTGATCCATACTGCTTTTCGGCGGCCCTGAAGCCAGTTGTCGAGAATGATCCCGGCCGATTGACGCCCTTTGCCCGCGCCGGTCCCATCGCCGAGCATTAAGCCCCGACGAAACCGGACCGTGGCCGGCGCACCTTCTGGCGCTGCCTGCACGAGGTCAAAGGTCTCATCGACGGTCCATGAGCCCGCAAGGTAATCGCCATGTGCTTCGCCAGCATAGATCACGGTTTCTAGCTGCGCGTCGGAAAGCAATGTATGGATGTTGACCGGCAAGCGCGGACGGTAGCTCGGTTTGGGGGGCGCGACCGATGCCATCGCGGCGGACTGCACCAACTTGGTCGGGTGGGGCTGCGAGCCGGGGATGCAGATCGATTGAAGCGCGTAGCCTTCATAGAGGCCATCGCTCATTCGCGTATCTTCGGGCGACACCCAGTCGATGGTCTCGTAAACTAGCTCGGCGCTCTTCGGATCGGCGGCGACATTGCCGCGTGGAGATTTCTGCGCGGACCGACCGAGATAGCCGCGCACCGATCTGGGCATGGTGGCGACCGCAGATGCTGTTTCCCCCGGCAGCGTGACGGAAGGCCGCGGCGGAACGCTGGTTGTAATCCACTCGAGGAGCGTGGCGACATCGGGTGCGATCCCCTGCGATGCCGGAAATACTTGGGGGTCGGCTGCCGGCAACTTGTCGATGACGGTCAGACGGGTCGGGAAGGTCGTGCCGTGCCGAGCATAGACCGAGCCTGCGATTGCGCAGGTGAACACGACGCGGGCGCGGGCCTGTAAACCGGCAAAGGCACCCTTCCAGTCGGGAATGTCCGGCCCGACGTTGGCGCCGGTGATGGCGACCAGCCTGCCGCCGGGAGCGAGGCGGGCAAGAGCCGACGCGATGTGGCGAAAGCCTGCTTCCTGAACGCGGCCGGTGACATGGGCCATGGCCGAAAACGGCGGGTTCATCAGCACGACCGAGGGGATTGCGCCGGCATCGAGGTGGTCGTCGATCTGCGCGGCATCGAAGCGCGTGATGCGCGTTGCCGGAAATAGGCTGGCCAGAAGCTCGGCGCGCGTGTCCGCCAGTTCGTTGAGGATCAATGATCCACCGGCCATCTGGGCGAGGATCGCGAGGAGCCCGGTGCCTGCCGATGGTTCGAGGATGTAATCAGCAGAGGTGATGGCGGCTGCGGTCAGTGCTGCAAGTCCGAGCGGGATCGGCGTCGAGAACTGCTGGAGCGCTTGGCTTTCCTCCGATCGCCGGGTGTGCGTAGGGAGAAGGGCGACGATTTTGGTAAGTGCCGAGAGCCGGGCTTCAGGCGTTGCGGCCTTGCGGAACAAGGCTGTGCCATACTTGCGCAGGAACAGCACCGTCGCGACTTCGCAGGCCTCGTAGGCGAGTTTCCAGGTCCAGGCGCCCGATGCGTCGGACGCACCGAAGGCTTCCTCCATGGCGCGACGCAGGCAAACCGCGTCGATTTTTTGCCCTTGCTCAAAATAGGGCAGCAACTGCTCGGCGGCAACAAGGACGGCGGTAGAGCGGCCGTGCGGGCGTGTCGCCGCCGGATTACCGGCAACGGCGGTCAGGATGTTCATGGCAGAAGACCTCAGATGAGAGCGGGACGGGGCAGCCTCGCGGAGCACTCTCTAAGCCGCGCGGGGTCACCCCCTTCCGGCGTCCCTCTCCCTCTTCCTGCCGCCATGGGCATGTAGGAATGGATTTGGCCCGGCCGTGCGGCTAATCGGGCCGCCTCATCAATTCACGAAAGACGCTTTCATCATGAACAATTCTGATCTTGCCGACGCTCTAGCCGCTGCGAATGGCCTGACCAAGGCCGATGCCCGCAAGCTGGTCGACGACGTGTTTGCCGCGATTGCGGATGCTGCAGCCAAGGGCGAGGAGATCGCGATCAACGGCTTCGGCAAGTTCAAGATCAAGGACACGCCCGCACGCGAAGGCCGCAATCCCTCGACCGGTGCGACCATCCAGATCGCGGCCTCGAAGAAGCTGACCTTCGCGGCGGCAAAGGCAATCAAGGACAAGCTGAACGGCTAAAGGCCCGGCCGGCGTCCAATCACATGGGCGCCGGTCACGGTCAGCCGAACCGCTGGCCTGCGCCGGTAAACGTGTAAGCGTTGGCGCAAATCACCGCGTCGACGCTTTCGTCTGACGAGAGGTGCTCATACTCAGCTTCGAGCTGACGGTAGAGCCAGCGGGCAAGATCGCGCAGCGCCTCGATCACGATATCTTCCGCGCCGCCCGTCACCGCCTGATAGGTCGCGCTGTCACGCCCGACGGCGATCTCCATGCAGTATTCGTGATAGTAGCGGCCGTGATGGCGGACCTCTGCCCGCAGCTGATAGAAGTTCGATCGCTGGGCGGCCTGCAAGGCATCGGCAATCTGGTGGAGCACCGCGTCCTTCGGCGCATAGTCGCGGATATTTGCCGAGGCCTGACGGGCATAGGCATAGTGCCCTTCGAAACAGGCGCCATCGCCCTGGCTCCAGAACCCGCTGAAATAGATGCAGGGGGCGGCCCGCGAGCCGCCGCCCATGAGGCGCACCGGTCGGGTCCGGAGCGCTATGCCGAGGATCGCGCAGATTTCCTCGAAATCCGCGTAGACGCCGTCGTACCAATCATAGTCGAAGCCGCCTTCGCGATACCACGCGCGCGCGGCCTCTTTCGCGGGCTCGTCCAGTTCAGCGAGCTGATAGACGGTGGTCTCGATGATCTCAGACATCGCCGTCACTCCCATCGAGGACTGAGGCTAGCCACCCGTCCGTGTAGGTCCAGGCGACGGTCTTGCCGGTCGCCAGATCGAGGACGTGCGCGCCGCCGCCGAACCCGTTGAGGCGCGGCCTGGAGCAAGTGTTGGCGTACTGGAAGCCCCAGCGCCCGGTCAGATGGAACTGTTCGGCGCAGCATCGCACGAACGCGATGACCCGCTCGGGGTCGCCGGTGCCATCATCGCGCATCCACAGCGCAGTGCCGCCGTGTTCGGGCTGAATCGAGAGGAGAAAGCCCTCGGACGGCGGCTCTTCTGAAGCGCCTTCCGCAGACAAGCTGTTGTAGAGCGCGAGCGCCGCGGCGGCATTATCGGGCGTGCCGACATCGAGCAGGCACGAGAAATGGGTGAAATAGTCGGCCATGGGAGTCTCCGGGCACGGGGCTAGGCCCGGCGCAGATGTGCTGCGCGGGCTAAGCTCGGTGCAGTTGGGGATGTGAAAATGCGCACGGAGAGCGGGCAATGCCGCCCTCCGTGCGCAAGGTTCATTCGGCAGCGATCGAAAGCGCGTCTTCGTCGTCGCCTTCGGCCGGCTCCTCATCATCATTGTCGTCGTTGAGGAAGGCCGGGAGCGCGGCATCGCCCTCGCCCTGGTCGGCAGGCGCAACACTGGCGGCGGCCGTCTCGTCGGGCTCGGCGAGGCGCAGCGGCTCGGGGAGCCAACCCGAATCGGCAAGCAGGCGCTCGGCCTCCTTCGCCATGTCGCCCTTCTTCATGTGATCGATGAGTTGAGCAGCCCGATCGCCGGCGCCCTCGCGCACGGCTTCGAGGATGCGGGCCTTGGTCACGCGGCCGAGATAGTTGCCGACGGTCGGTCGCCATCCGACTTGCACCATATCGAGCCCGGTTTCGCGCGCGAGGCGGTCCGCCTGGTCGAGGCGCAGTTGCAGGCCGTGTTCGCTGACGCCTGAACTGCTGTACGGATTGGGCCGCTCGTAGAGGGCGTTGACGCCGTAGCTGACGCAGTGGGCGAGGAGCGCCATGCGGTCGACGTCGCCGAGACCTGCCAGCCAGTCCCACAAGCTGGTATTGTCAGCGGGGATGCGGTTCTTCCAGAGCTCGTTGCGCTCATCGACCGACTTGACCGACTGGCTGCTACCGAGGTCGTCGGCCTGCGCGGGGAAGAAAATGTGCCGGACCTGGGCTTCCAGCGCGCCATTGGCGGAACGGTGGTGGAAGGCGTCCGAAACCAGCTTGTGCAGCAACGCGGTCATCGCGATGTGCGGGTTCTGGGCCACGGCGTCACGCAAGGCGAGCGTGCGGTGAGCGGTCAGTTCGATGACCAGGCGTTCGGGCAGCGGCTTGATGCCGTCGTCCTCTTCCTCGTCGATCGGGGCCGGCTGGCCCCCGAAATTGACCACTACCGGCCTGACGGCAAGGGCGCGCGAGGTATCGCCTTGTGTGCCATCGACCACGCCTTCGACATCGGAGACGGCTTCGACGGGTGCCTCATCCTCGGGGCGGACATAACCGCGATCGGCGATCAGCGCGCCATCGGAATCGATGGTGACGAATACGCCTGCGATTGCAACGTCGGCGGGATCGTAGCGCATGGGCCGGTTGTCGAGCGCCTCGAGCGCGGCCTCGATTTCGCCGAGCCGCTGGTCGATTTCGTCGGGGAGCTCATCCGCATCCTCGTACTGCTCGGTCAGACTATCGAGTTCCGCCTGCAATCCGGCGCGGGTTGCCTGCTCCTCTTCGGTCATATCGATTGGTATGCCGACGATCTCGCGCATGCCGTGGGTCACGCCGTAGGGAACGCTGAGGCTCGCATCGACCCACTTCCAGCCTTCGGCGCCGATCCTGTCGGCCTCGGCGTGCAGCTTCTCGGCGACGAGCCGGTCGAGCAGACCCACATCCTGGAGCCAGCCACCATCGTCGGACTGGAAGAGATCGCGCAGGACGATGCCGCCCGCGGCTTCATAGGCATCGATGCCGACGAACAGCACGCGCTTGTCCGAGGCGCGGACAGTGGTCTCGGTGAGCATGCGGCGGATTTGCCAGGGCTCCTTCTGCCAGCTGTCACGGATTGCTTCCCAGATCTGTACCTGCCGGGCGTGATCTTCGGACACCGTGAAGGCCATGAGCTGTTCGAGCGTCATGCCATCCTCGGCGTAGATTTCGAGCAGGGAGGGGGCTGTGCTGGCGAGACGCAGCCGCTGCTTCACCACGTTGACCCCAACGAAGAAGGCTGCGGCGATGGCTTCCTCGGTCATGCCCTTGTCCCGTAAGGTCTGGAAGGCGCGGAATTGGTCGAGAGGATGGAGTGGTGCGCGTTCGATGTTCTCGACCAGCGAGACTTCATCGATGAGGACGTCGCTGGCGGCGTCGCCGACGACGCAGGGCACCGGCGTGGTGCGGGCGAGGCGCTTCTGCTTGGCGAGAAGTTCAAGCGCCCGATAGCGGCGCCCGCCCGCCGGCACCTCGAACATGCCGGTTTCGACGCCGTCGGTATCCAGCACGGGTCGGACATGCAGCGACTGGATGAGGCCGCGCCGGGCAATGGATTCGGCCAGTTCCTCAACCGACACGCCGGCCTTCACGCGCCGGACATTCGACTGGCTCAGCACAAGCTTGTTGAAAGGGATATCGCGCGAAGACGACAGGGTGATCTTCTGGGCAGCTGTTGGCATGGTGTTTACTCCGCGACGGGCTGCCGAGAGCCTCTCTCTCGACGCCTCAACCCGTCACGAAGCGAAGCGCCGCCCTCTTCCTTTCGAAGGGGCAGCGCAACGCAGGGAAACCGGCACCTGTCCGCCGGAATCAGTGGACCCGATCGAGCAGTTTCTTTGCCTTGCCCTCCATGTCCAGGCGGGCATCCTGGTGGGACTTGTTGCGAGCCAGCGCGGTGATGCCCTGTACGAAATCGAAGATCGATTCGGGTGGGCGACCTTCCTCGGCGAGCACGGTTTCGATGATCTTGCCCGTCTCGGCCTTGGAAAATCCGCGCTTACGCAGGAAATCACTGCGATCCTCGTCGTTGCGGGCAACGATGCGCTCGCGGGCGGCCTTGATGCCGTTCACGAAGGGCTGCGGAGAAGAGTTGGCAAAGCCTTCGAGGGCCGGGGCTGCCTCATGGGCGAACCGGTTGGCGGCATGTTTGCTGTGCCTGATGGTAATTTCCTCGAAATCCTCGACGCCCCAGAGGTTCCGGTTCTGGCAAACCGCGCGCAGGTAGAAACTCGCCATGCCCAGCGTCTTGGCACCGACCTCGGAGTTCCAGCAGTAGAACCCCCGGAAATAAAGATCCGGCGAGCCGTCGGGCAGTCGTCCGGCCTCGATCGGGTTGAGATCGTCAACCAGGAACAGGAACACGTCGCGGTCCGAGGCATAGAGGGTGGTCGTGTCGCGGGTGATGTCGACACGCGGATTGTAGATGCCGGTAGACCAGTCGAGCACGCCAGGGACCTTCCAGCGGGTATCGCCCGTGCCGTTACCGGCGATCTTCTGGACGGCTTCGACGAGTTCATGGTCGTAGATCCGACCATAATCAGGCCCCGTCACCGCGCGCAGTTCCACTCGGCCGTTGTCGGTCTCCAGCGTCTTGATCTGCTCGGCTCGATGCGAAGTCAGCCCGTATTGCAAGTTGATCGCCGCGAGCGGCGCGGGAAGCTGGCGCAAATAGGCGGCAGGTGCGCCAACCTGACTCGCCAATTGGCCGAAGCTCCAATGCGTCGGGGCGACGGGCGCGTCGGCGCCGGGGAGGACCAGCGACAGACGTTCGGGATCGTTGCGGTTCGCCTCGACATGGATGAGGGCCGTTTCCACAACACGGGTCCGGCTGCGCTCGGACCGGCCGCTCACCGAGCGGGCCAGATCACCCAGCGAGAGATAGCGTTCATCGTCGGGCCGCGAGAACCACTCCGACGATACGCGCCCCACGCGCTCTCCGCGCGATACATCAACCTTGTAGCCGCCGCTTGCGTCACGGCGGGCGTCGAGAACCTGCATATTCATGGGAAAACCTCCATGACGGGCGCCGAAAGCCTCTCTCTCAGCCCTGCTCCGTCACGGAATTTCTGGCCCGTCTCTCACTCTGAACGGGGCGTTGCGGGGTGTCCCCGCAGAAGGGGCCGGCAGAGACCTTGGCTCGGCCGCAGGGGAAGACATTCCCCATCTCGAAACTTGCGACATCACCAGGCTCCGGCGTAGTGTCACAGAATGAATGCAGTAGAGATCGAACAAGCTATTTCCGAATTAGCCGCGCAGCCTTTTGACCGCGCGGAATTTCCGTTCGCCTTCCTTGAAGCCTTCGGCAACAAGGCGACCACGATCAAGAAGCTGCGTCAGGGTGCCTCCAATGCATCTGACGTGTCGGGCGGCGTGCTCCAGCGCAGCAACATCCATATCGCGACCTGCGACGCGGGATGTGTCGACGGCACCCTCAAGGCGTTGCGCGACAGTCCGAAAACGGCGGCGGCCAAGGCCAAGTTCATTCTTGCGACCGATGGCGACCAATTCCAGGCCGAGGATCTCGCCAGCGGCGAGATCGTCTCCTGCGCCTACGCGGATTTCCCCGACCACTTCGGCGTGTTCCTTCCCCTTGCCGGCATCACCACCGTCAAGCAGATCCGGGAAAGCACGTTCGATATCCGGGCCACAAGCAGGCTCAACAAGCTCTATGTCGAGCTGCTGAAGGACAATCCGGAGTGGGCAACCGCTGAGCGGCGGCCCGACATGAACCATTTCATGGCCCGGCTGATCTTCTGCTTCTTTGCCGAGGATACCGACATTTTCCACGGCGAGGGCCTGTTCACGAGGACGGTCGAACAAATCAGCGCGAGGGATTCGTCCGACACGCATCATGTGATCAGCGAAATCTTCCGGGCGATGGACACTAAGCTCGCCGATCGCGCAGCCGCCAACATCCCGCGCTATGCCAATGGCTTTCCCTATGTGAACGGCCAGCTTTTTTCCGGCAGCACCGAGACGCCACGGTTCAGCCGGATCGCCCGGTCGTATCTGGTGCACATCGGCAACCTCAACTGGAAAAAGATCAACCCCGACATCTTCGGTAGCATGATCCAGGCGGTGGCTGACGACGAGGAGCGCGGCGCGCTCGGCATGCATTACACCAGCGTGCCGAACATCCTGAAGGTGCTGAACCCGCTGTTCCTCGACGATCTGCGCGAGAAGCTGGCGGAAGCGGGCGACAACCCGCGCAAACTCCTCAACCTGCGCAACCGGATGGCCAAGATCCGAGTGTTCGATCCGGCCTGCGGATCGGGCAATTTCCTTGTCATCGCCTACAAGCAGATGCGGGAGATCGAAGCCGAGATCAACGCACTGCGGGGCGAGCCCGACCGGCGCAGCGACATCCCGCTCACCAACTTCCGTGGCATTGAGCTGCGCGATTTTCCGGCCGAGATTGCCCGGTTGGCGCTGATCATCGCCGAGTACCAGTGCGATGTCATCTACCGCGGCCAGAAGGAGGCGTTGGCGGAGTTCCTCCCTCTCGATAGCCAGAACTGGATTTTCCGCGGAAACGCACTTCGGCTCGACTGGTTGAGCCTGTGTCCGCCGGCCGGAACGGGTGTTCGTGCACAAGCCGATGATTTGTTCGGCACCCCTCTGGCACAGTCGGAGATCGATTTTTCGAATGAGGGCGGGGAGACCTACATCTGCGGTAACCCGCCGTACATCGGTGACAAATTTCAGACCAGCGAGCAGAAGGACGATCTTAAAACCTTCAAAACTGGCCGACAGGACGTGCGGGCCGTCGACTACATTGCCGGATGGTTCTGGAAGGCTTCGGATTATATCAAGCACGGTGGGCGCTTCGCGTTCGTTTCGACCAACTCGATTTGCCAAGGTGTGCAGGTGCCGCTCATCTGGCCTCGCATTTTCCGCAATGGGCAGTGCATCTACTTTGCCCATGACAACTTCATGTGGGGCAACAACGCGGCGCGGAACGCCCAGGTCACCTGCGTAATCGTCGGCGTGACCGGAAAGGGAGAATCCAAGAAATTCATTTTCACGGACGAGACGCGCAAGGAGGTTGCGAACATCAACCCCTACCTGTCAGCCGCTGACACCGTCATCGTTGAGCGTTCATCCGATCCGGTCTCCAACGTGGCAACGATGTTCGGTGGCAACATCCCGAGGGATCGCGGAAACCTGCTGCTTTCCGCGCAGGAGAAACAGGAGCTGGTTCAGGCCTATCCGGAGGCGACCAAGCTGATCAAGCCGATCCTGGGCTCCAATGAATTCATCAATGGCTTGCAGCGCTATTGCCTCTGGATTTCCGACGAGGATGCCGAGCTAGCCTATTCCATTCCGCCGATCGCGGCGCGACTGGCGAATATCCGAGAGTATCGCCTGAACGGCAGCGAGCGCGGGCGCGCCGGCCTCGATACACCCTACAAGTTTGAGCGCACCATCATCGGCCATCATCAGACTATCGTGGTGCCGAGCGTGTCGTCCGAACGCCGTCCTTATCTGCCATGCGGCCTCCTCGAACCTGATGTGCGCGTTTCGAACCTTGCGTTAGCGGTCTACGACGGGCCGCTTTGGAATATGTCTCTTATCGCATCGCGTCTCCATTTGGTGTGGATCGCGACCGTCTGCGGTAAAATGAAAACCGATTTCCGCTATTCAAACACCATGGGCTGGAACACTTTCCCCGTTCCGAAGATGACCGAGCAGAACAAAGCCGATCTCACCCGCTGCGCCGAGGACATCCTGCTTGCGCGCGAGGCCCATTTCCCGGCAACCATCGCGGACCTGTACGATCCTGAAAAGATGCCGGAGAACCTTCGCCACGCGCATGAGCGCAACGACGAGGTGCTGGAGCGCATCTACATCGGCCGACGCTTCCGCAACGACACCGAGCGGCTGGAAAAGCTGTTCGAGCTCTACACCCGGATGACCAACGCGAAGGCGGCGTGACGATTAATGGTCGACCGGGTCCTGTTCCAGATGTGGGGGCCGTTTCGCGACGGCTTGATCGCTAGCCATCAGTTCTATGTGTCGGAGGCCAGAACACGCCTGCTGTCACAGTTCGGCACCATGAAAGAGGATGCAGACCGGTACGCAGAGGACTGGTTGGCCAGTCGGGCACCTTACTTCAATCCTGACCGGGATGATCCTGCGGATGCATATCAGCAGGCATGGGACGAAAGCGCCTCATTCTACCTGCAACTCGAAGACCTGCAGAAGGCGACGCGATTGAGCGTGATCGCGGGCATGTACCACGAATGGGAAAAGCAGCTGCGCGATTGGATCACGCGCGAACTGGGTCGGCTTATCCATGGCAGTCACACGCGGGCAGCACTTTGGAAGGCAACCATCGACCAGCTTTTCGACTTTCTGGAATGCTGGGACTGGCCTGTCCGTTCACGCCCCTATTTCCAGCCGCTGCATCAATGCCACCTCGTCGTGAACGTCTACAAGCATGGCGAGGGCATATCCTTTGAAAAGCTGCGCAAGGATGCTCCGCAGTTCCTGAAGCGCGATGATTTCCCCGAGCCGCTGCTGCGTTTTCCGCCTGACTATACCGACCTCACCGTAGCCGACGATGATCTTGATCGGTTCTCCGATGCCATCGTCGCGTTCTGGCAGGACGTCCGGGAAAACACGTTTGCATCGCAGATCAACGATCTGCCGAAATGGCTTGAAAAAGCCATCGAGAAAGACCGGACTGAGGCCTGATCCGCATCCTTCTTCCTGGCGCCCATCTCAAGGCGTGAATTTGACATAGTGATTTTCGTAAGTC
The DNA here is from genome assembly GCF_004122115.1 of Sphingobium fluviale. GTDB lineage: Bacteria > Pseudomonadota > Alphaproteobacteria > Sphingomonadales > Sphingomonadaceae > Sphingobium > Sphingobium fluviale. Next base: position 86,711 of record NZ_SBKP01000002.1, on the reverse strand, counting down.
AGAAAATGCGCCAAAATCTGAAATAAGGATTTTGTGTCAGCGCGAATCTGACATATGGAAATTCCAATGGCAAATTGAGGGGCGCTTTCTCAAATATGGATCTTTCAGCCTATCAGGCGGGGCGGCACGAACCCCAGCTGGAATATCGCAGCTTCCTGCCAGAAGCGATCAACCATGGCTGGACGATATCCGATCCGCAGGTGCTACAGCTGCTTGGCCAGGCAGACCGGGCGCTTGGCGAGCTTAATGCCTTTGCCCAGCTGATTCCCGACATAGAATTCTTCATACGCATGTACGTGGCCAAGGAAGCCACGCAATCAAGCCGTATCGAAGGCACCCAGACCAACATCGAAGATGCGTTCAAGGATGCAGAGGATCTGCTGCCTGAAGTGCGCGATGACTGGAGTGAGGTGCAGAACTACATTCGCGCCATCACCTTCGCGATCGAAAGCCTGGAACGCCTTCCCCTGTCGAATCGCCTGCTGCGCGATACCCACGCCATTCTGCTCGACGGAGTGCGCGGCGAGACCAAGAGGCCGGGTGAATTCCGCATCAGCCAGAACTGGATAGGGGTGAGCCTGAAGAATGCAGCCTTCGTTCCGCCGCACCACGACCACGTGCCGGAGCTGATGAGCGACCTCGAAAAGTTCCTGCACAATGCCGAGATCATGGTGCCGCCGCTGATCAAGATCGCGATCGCGCACTACCAGTTCGAGACGATCCACCCGTTCCTTGATGGCAACGGGCGATTGGGCCGGCTGATGATCTCGCTCTACCTTGCCTCGGAACGGTTGTTGGTGAAGCCCGCGCTGTATCTGTCGGACTACTTCGAGCGGAACAAAACGGCCTATGTCGACCATATGATGGCCGTGCGCCAGGGTAACCACCTGCGCGATTGGCTGATCTTCTTTCTGCACGGCGTAGAGGAAACCGCTCGCGCGTCAGCCGGCGTGTTCCGGGCGATTCTGGCGCTCAAGGAGAGGATCGAACGCGAAGTATTGCCCCGTTTCAGCCATCGTCGTCAGGAAAATGCCCAACAGCTGATGCGCAATCTCTATGCTCGCCCAGTCGTCGACGTGAAGGCCGTCACCGTGATGCTGTCCACTACGACCAATACGGCCGCCTCGCTAATCAGTGATATGGTGGAACATGGCGTGCTTCTGGAGGTGACAGGTCAGAGGCGAAACCGACTCTTCCTGTTCCACGACTATCTCGAACTGTTCCGAAAGTAATTGCCGCATGGCTGATGAAAAGATCATTCCCGCCGTCTCCTTCAAGACAGCCCACACCGGCGCATCGGCGAAATCGGACGAGCTGGGCATGCGGCCCATGCAGGCGCGCGCCTATGAAAAGCGCGGCGAGCAATACCTCCTGATCAAGTCGCCGCCGGCCTCGGGCAAGAGCCGCGCGCTGATGTTCGTTGCGCTCGACAAACTGGCCAATCAGGGCGTCTGCCAAGCGATCATCTGCGTGCCCGAACGCTCGATCGGAGCAAGCTTCGGCAGCGAGCCGCTGAGCAAGTACGGTTTCTATACCGACTGGGTGGTCGCTCCGCAGTGGAACCTGTGCAACACACCGGGCGCCGACGATCCCAAGGTCGCCAAGTCCAAGGTGAAGGCGGTCGGCGAATTCCTCACCAGCGATGCCAAGGTGCTGGTCTGCACCCACGCGACATTCCGCTTTGCGTTCGATGAATTGGGGGTCGAGGCGTTCGACAACCGCCTGGTGGCCATCGACGAGTTCCACCACGTCTCCGCCGATGCCGGCAACCGGCTCGGCGCCCAGCTTGCGCAGCTGATCGGGCGCGACAAGGCGCACATCGTCGCGATGACTGGCAGCTATTTCCGGGGCGATGCGATTCCCGTGCTGGCTCCGGAGGACGAGACCCGGTTCGAGACCGTCACCTACACCTATTACGAGCAGCTCAACGGGTACGAACACCTCAAGGTGCTCGACATCGGCTACAGCTTCTACACCGGTCCCTACACAGAGAAGATTTCGGCGCTGCTGGACCCGACGGTGAAAACCATCGTCCACATCCCGTCGGTCAATTCGAAGGAAAGCCTCAAAGACAAGCACCGCGAGGCCGAGGACATCATGAACCACCTCGGAGATTGGCAGGGTGTCGATCCCGAGACAGGCTTCCACCTGATCCGCACGACGGCTGGTCATGCTATCAAGGTGGCCGATCTGGTCGACGACGATGCCGCCAAGCGAGACCGGGTGGTTTCGGCGCTCAAGTCTCCCAAGGCGCGCGAAAACCGCGATTTCGTCGACGTGATCATCGCACTGGGCATGGCGAAGGAAGGCTTCGACTGGATCTGGTGCGAACATGCCCTGACCGTCGGATATCGCTCGAGCCTGACCGAGATCATTCAGATCATCGGCCGCGCCACCCGCGATGCCCCGGGAAAGACCCGCGCCCGCTTCACCAACCTGATTGCGGAGCCGGCGGCGGATGACCCGCTCGTGGTCGATGCGATCAACGACTACCTGAAGGCAATTGCGGCCAGCCTGCTGATGGAACAGGTGCTGGCACCGCGCTTTGATTTCACGCCCAAGGACGCCGGCCCCAAGCCGGGCTTCGACTATGGCGAGGACGGCTACAAGGAGGGCGAGCTCAACGTCGGCGTCAATGCCCAGGGCCAGATGCATTTCGAGATCAAGGGTCTGAAGCTGCCCACCAGCATTGAGGCAACCCGCATCTGTCGTGAAGACCTGAACGAGGTGATCGCCAGCTTCGTGCAGGACAAGGCTGCGCTGGAGCGCGGCATGTTCGACCCGGAAGTCGTGCCGGAGGAGCTGACCCAGCTGAAGATGGGCAAGATCATCCGGGAGAAGTACCCCGAACTTAGTGCAGAGGACCAGGAGGCGGTGCGCCAGCACGCAATCGCCGCCATGACGCTGACTCAGCAGGCGAAGGCTGCGATTGGCGGCGCCAGCGTCGATGGTGATCTCAAGGCCAATACCGCATTCATCGACGGCGTGCGCAAATTCGCGCTTAGCGTCACCGACCTCGACATTGATCTCATCGACCGGGTCAATCCTTTCAGCGCGACCTACGCCGTGCTTGCCAAGGCGATGGATGAAAAGACGCTGTTGCAGGTCCAGGCAGTGATCAACGCCAAGAAGGACAAGCTGACCTACGAGGATGCCCGCGCGCTGACCGAGCGTGCGCTCGAGTTCAAGCGCGAGCGGGGCCGGCTGCCCTCGCTGACCTCGCAGGATGCCTGGGAGCGCAAGATGGCGGAAGGCGTCGCCTTCCTCCAGCGCCATGCGACGAAGGCAGCCGCTGATGGCTGAATTGAGCGACCTTGAACTTCTGGCGGAACTAGGCGTCGAGACGGCAACGGAGCCTGCGCGGTCGCTGACCCCGCTGCAGGAGCGGATCATTGCCGGGTTCGAGGATATTCAGCGTTTCGTGACCGAACACGGCCGCCTGCCGCAGCACGGCGAAGATCGTGATATTTTCGAGCGGCTCTATGCCGTGCGTCTGGATCGCCTGCGCGCTCAACCCGAAGCTCGCGAACTGCTGGCGGCGTTGGATACGGGTGACATTCTCAACAGCTCCCCTCTCGTCGCCACGGCACCAGTAGGCCTCGATGATACGGCCCTTCTCGCCGAACTGGGCATCGAACCCGGTGCCGACGACGACATCTTCCAGCTTCGCCACGTCACCCCGCGGGCCGAGAAGCGGGCAGCCGAAGAAATCGCTAACCGCGAACGGTGCGAAGATTTCGACACGTTCAAGCCGCTGTTCCAACGGATTCAGGCCGATCTCGAATCGGGAAATCGCCAAGCCAAGGTGCTCGACCAGACCGAGGTGACGCTGGCGGAGATCCAGCCCGGAAATTTCTTCATTGTCGGCGGTCAGCTGGCCTATGTCGCCGCTTCGACTGACGAGTTTGTAACGCAGTACGAGCGCAAGGACCGCCGGGTCCGGGTAATCTACGATAACGCCACGGAAGCCAGCGTCCTGTCACGTTCCTTCCAGAAGGCGCTATATCGCGACGAAACCGCGCGCCGGATCACCGAACAAAGCGCGGGGCCGTTGTTTGGCGATACCGCTGAACCCGATGATCTCGCCAGCGGGACCATCTATGTGTTGCGCAGCAAGTCGGCCCATCCCTATGTCGATGAACATCGCGAACTGATCCACAAGATCGGTGTGACCGGCCAGCCTGTGGCGAGCCGGATTGCAAATGCAAGGAACGACCCGACCTTCCTCCTCGCTGACGTCGAGGTTGTGGCCGAGTACCGGCTCTACAACATCAATCGGGCCAAGCTGGAGAACCTGATCCATCGCGCGCTTGCGCCAGCAAGGCTCGATCTCTCTGCCGGCGACCGCTTCGGCAAGACCGTTCAGCCTCGCGAATGGTTTCTAGCGCCGCTCAGCGCGATCAATGAGCTGGTCACCAGGATCAGCGACGGGAGCATCACGGAATACAGATATGATACCACCAATGCCCGGTTCATTCCGGCAGTGTGACGCGAGGACTTGTGGTTTGCGGCAATGATTGCGGACAGTCCGGAACGTCTCCTTACGGAGACGTAGATTGGGCTAGGGGACATTCCAGCACATCGGTGTCGGCCTTCAGGCCGGCACCATCTGAGACGTTTGCGGTCACGTTTTGGCCTTTAGGTGCGGACCGTCAGTTCTTACGATAGCGACATTTGGGTGCGGCGGTTCGATATATTTAAGCGCCAGACTCTAAGGGGAATGTTTATGGCGGATAGCGAGGCCGGCGCAAAACCTACTTTCAAATTCTTGCGCGGAGGTGAAGCGGCGAGCGCAACGCTCGACTGGAGCACGGGGCCGGAGCAGGTCCGTAAGGCAGTTAGCGAAGCGATGAACGCGCGCAACGTCGCAGTCTTGCTGGGCGCCGGGTGTTCGTCATTATGGTCGGAGGGGCTTGAGCGCGGAATACCGACCATGGCCCCACTCGCAAAAGAATTCTGCGGATATCCCAAGCCGCCAGAGTATGACGATGACCTTGAGTTAATTCCGTCGCCGGCTTGGTCACTCGATCAGGCCGATGTTGATTTCCTCAAGAAGCTCGGTGCCGAGCTTGATGGAACAGAATATTCGCGCAATCTCGAACGCTTGATGGAATTGCTATTCAGCCTACGCTTCGTGTTCACGCGAAGCACGAAGACTGAACATGCTGCCAGCAGCGAAAAAGTCGAGCTGATCATCAATAAGGTGAAGAGCTTCCTCTGGGAACGGTGTACAGATGGTCTGTTTGCCCATGGAGACACTGCTGTCCTCACGCTCTACGAATCATTTTATCGCAAATTAGTGTTGCGCGACCGGTCGCTCCCGCGCCCTTGGGTTTTCACTACCAACTACGATTTGTTCAGCGAACGCGCGATGGACCGGCTCGGCCTGCCCTACGCGAACGGCTTCTCCGGTGTTGTCGAACGCCGGTTCAACCCAGCTACGTTTCGCTACGCGCTTGCCGAGCAACTTGATATCGCCAGCCGGAAATGGTCAGCTGTCGATGGCTTCGTCTATCTGTGCAAGCTGCACGGCTCCTTGAGCTGGACCGAGGACGATCACGGACTCTTCCCCGTTCGCGAGCTTTGGCCCCAAGATAGCCCGGCGCGGATGATGATCTACCCGACGCCGGCTAAGCAGAATTCGAGCCTTGGTTCGCCCTACGCCGATCTGTTTCGCGAGTTTCAGTCGCGGATCGTGCGTGAGCAGAGCGTTCTCATCACCGCCGGCTTCGCGTTCGGTGACGAGCACCTCAATCACATCATCTATCAGGCCCTCACTATCCCCACGTTCCGGCTTATCGTCTTCGCTGATCCGGCGTCGAACGGTGAGATCGGAAAACTCCGAGACCTGGCAGATCCAAGGATCTGGATCATCGGGGGTGACGCCCCGGACGGTAAGCGGGCGCACTATTTCGACAGCATCGTCGAACACTTCCTGCCACAGCGTCCGACCGAACGGATCGACGACGCCGTGCAGCGTGTCCTTGAAACGATGAGCGGCAAAGGAGGAAACGGTGAGCAGTGACGATCGCAAGCGCGCGATTGGCAAGCTGATCTCGGTCGCAGCGGACAAGTTTGTCATCGAGATGCTTCGCGGCACGGATAATTTTACGGTCGTCGGGTTCGATGACATTCACTACGTCGCACGGCTCGGGTCATTCCTAATGATCCCCGCTCAATCAGACTACGTTGTCGCGGAAGTGGTCGGCTTGCGCGAGCGCGACAGCAGTGCGACTAAGGACGACGGTGACGCGCTCGATCGTGCGCAATCCGCGAAATATCTCGACGTCGTGCCAGTAGGCATGTTGCCTATGCAAACCAAAGGCAAGTTCCGGTTTGGCGTCTCGGTCTTTCCGTCGCTCTTCGCGGACGCCCTCTACGCGCTCGACTCCGAGCTCGACCGCATCTTCGATACCGACGGCGATTGCGTTCCTTCAGTGGGCTACCTTAACAATCCTTGCGCCCCTCCAGAAGCGACCCGGATGCGCAACCTCGGAATCGGGCAGTCGGTGATCTTCGAAGACTACCAAGTAAAGGTGCGCATAGACGATTTTTTTGGCGGCCATGTTGCGGTCCTCGGCAACACGGGAAGCGGCAAATCCTGCACAATCGCTTCCGTCCTCCAAGCGCTTTTCGAAAAGGTGGATGAGCACCATGCGCGCGGCGCGACGTTTGTGGTGCTCGACGTCAACGGCGAATATCATTCCGCGTTTGACGAGATCGCCAAGGGAGGCAAGATCGGCGTCGAGCGGGTGATCCTCGATGGATCGGCGTCTCCGAACCGATTTCGCCTTCCGCACTGGTTTCTGGATTTGTCAGAATGGGAGCTGCTCCTCCAGGCGAGCGAGCGAACTCAGTTACCAATCCTCCGGATGGCACTCGGGCTCTCGACCTTGTTTGGCCAATCGCAGGGCGCTCAGCTAAACGTCTATCGCAATCACATCTTGGCCACGTGCATCGCTCAGATACTAAGCGATGAGACCCAACCTGGTGCAAAGGAAACAAGAATCCGTGGCATTCTGCAGCGATTTAGGACGCAGGAAATCAACGCCGCAAAGATCGGCGCGTGGATCACTGTAAGCTATGGCAATATGCCAGGCCTACAGAGTGCCTACGTTTATCTCGCCGGTACCGACGGTAGTAACGGCTTTATTGATCCGGATCTGAAGTTTCCTGATTATGATGGCTCGCCGTTCGATTTCGCGGTTCTAGGTGACGCGATCGATTTGGCGATCCTATACCAGGAGGCGCACGGCAACCGCCAGATCCGAGACTACTGCTCCCAAATGGTGACGCGGTTCAAGGCGCTAGAGGAGAGGTCGGACTATGCCTTTCTGCGACACGAAGCTTGCGCGGGTGGAGAACCCTCTGCGTTTATCGCGGGCCTTTTGGGTTTGCAGGCCTCAGGCACGGTCCACACCAAGACTGCTCAGATCATCCTAATCGACATGAACGCCGTTGAGGATGAAGTCGTCGAACTCGTCAGTGCCGTGACTGCCCGGATGATTTTTCGCCAGCTAAGGCGAGCCGATCCACGCAACCGATTCCCGGTTCACCTGCTGCTCGAGGAGGCGCATCGCTACGTCGCCTCGGTCCCATCAAAATATGCCATGGACGCCGGCAAAATTTTCGAGCGGATATCGAAAGAAGGCCGGAAGTACGGCCTCTTCCTTTTGGTAGCTTCACAACGTCCGAGCGAGTTGTCGAAGACAGTGCTGTCTCAATGCTCCAACTTCGTGGTCCACAGGATTCAAAATCCTGATGACCTCTCGCAAATTCGCCAAATGACCCCGTTTATTTCCGATAGCGTTCTGCGTCGCTTGCCGTCGTTGCCAAAGCAGCATGCGCTTGTGTTCGGAAATTCGGTGAACCTCCCGACCACTTTCAAGGTCAGGAGCGCCGCACCGCTTCCAGCGAGCGATGACGCCAAGATTGTCGATCTCTGGTTCCACGAGGAGGGGCGTCCTTCCGCCTTACAACTGGGACCGACCGTCGGCGACGAGGTTGCGGCAAACTAGCGTGGTGTCCGACTCCTCGCTTGAAGCGCTCGCCGCGCACCTCGAGGCAAGCGGCAATTATCGTGTCCTTCGGCGGCTGCCAGATCCGCCAGATCCGCCTAGTAGCTTCGTGCCAATGCCGCACTTAAAACGGGCAATCTTTCTCGACGTTGAGACCACTGGACTTGATCCGAACCAAGACGAGATCATCGAACTCGCGATGGTGCCGTTCTGGTATGACGGCGCCGATCGTGTCGTGGGTATCGGATCGCCGCTGACGGGGCTGCGTCAGCCGATGAAGTCAATCCCGGCGGAGGTTCAACGACTAACCGGCATCACCGATGCGATGGTCTACGGGCACGCGATTGATCCTCGGATGATCGCAGCATTCGCTACCGACAGCCTCATCATCGCCCACAATGCCGCATTCGACCGGCGTTTTGTCGAGCGATTCTGCCCTCAGTTGGCGGACAATCCTTGGGCCTGTTCGATGGCCGAAATCCCTTGGGCGATGCACGGGTTTGAAAGCACTAAACTTAGCCTCCTCGGTTTAGCGCGTGGCTTCTACTATGACGGACACCGGGCGGTGCACGACTGCCACGCCGGCATAGAGCTTCTCTCGCGCGCCCTGCCGCTCGGAAGCGGAGACAGTGCGCTCAAGTCGCTACTGATGTCGGCACGATCAACTACGTGGCGATGCTGGGCAATCAACTCACCGTTTGACAAAAAGGACATCCTGAAGGCTCGCGGCTATCGATGGGCTGACGGTAGCGATGGCATGCCCAAAGCCTGGTGGATCGACATAGACGAGGCGGCTTTTCCCGGTGAGATGGCCTTCCTACGCACGAGCATCTACGGTCGCTCGATACAGATCAGCATGAGTACTTTGAACGCATTCAACCGCTACTCTGACCGTCTGAACGTCACCGGATACGCTCTGCCATGATAATCGACGACCCATCAGCCCATCGGCAATCCTTGATACGCGATCGTAGCTTCCTGAATGGCGTGGGTGGATCTCAGTATCCCCGTAGCCATTTCCCGAGCTCGGTCGCCGTGTTCGACTTTTCGTCGAGCACCATCCAGACATCCCCGTCGTAACCGTTCAACTTTCCCCACACGATGCGGTCGTAAAGGCCAAGATACTCCCAAGACGCCCACGATTGCTCATAATGGGAATCCGACGCGGGGAAGAGCGCGATGTGCGCTGGAAGCTTGACACCATCGGCGATGCCCAGTTCCCACGGCACCCAGCGGCTGTCCTTACTGTTGGTACTAGCCAGAAGAACGAACCGGCTCGTGTCGCGGATGCGTGTCTTGAGCAGCGCGGCGGTCTTGGCGCTCGTGTAGGGCGGCATCTCGGGATCGATTTCGTCCACGTATACTTTCGCACCATGGTTCTCGAGAACGCTGATAGCGCCGGCTACCAGCTCGTCGTCCTTACTTGAATGCGAGAGAAAGGTTGATCCTGACAGGGACCGCGAAGCTGCGGCTTTCCGCAGGTTCGTCGCCCGCTCCGGTCCCATTTCGCGCGCGAAACGCCTGAAGTCATCGCGTGACGCATACAATGCCATTTCGGACTACGCCCGCTTGTCGATGCGCGTGAGGATCGAGGATACGAGTTTCACGATCTCCGCGGCCGAGATGTCCGCGCGGGCAAGTTCGGTCAGTTCCTCGTCGGTCGGGCGCATGGCACTTCGGCCCGTAGCATCTATCGTCGAACCAATGAGGCTGTCCGATATCTGAGCGGCGGCGCCTCCGGTCGAGCCGATCGGGATGACGAAGCAGTCCGCGGCCTTTGCAGCCTTGAATTCGTCTAGAACCCCACCGGCCACGATCGCGGAGTCCGCGCCGGGATCAATCTTCATCCCCCCGATGAACACCACGACACCAGCTATCCGAGCCAACTCAGCGCGCAGCGCAGTCCACTGGGCGCGGTCCGGCGCCGCGCCGGGGATCGGCTGGGGGAAGGGCCGTGCGATTAGCCGGCGCTCGAGATCCCAGCCGCCGCTGGACCTGAGGGCATCGAGAAACCCGGCGATGGATGCGGAACCGACCACGAGGCCTGCTCCGCTGACGAGATCCTGTCCGCGATCGCCGATGAGTTTACCGACAGCCTGCGCCACTCCGTAAACCCTCGCGATGTCGTCTCCCGCCTCTGGGGGCCAGCTGCCGCTGACCCACACCCGACGGGCGGCGACGCGGCGCTCGACTTGCCGGAGGAGCTCGGGGACCTCGGCGTAATCGTCTATCTCCACCACGACGAGGCCATATCGTTTGAGATCCCGGCTCCAGAGCTTGTGCTGCGTGCTGCGCGCCTCGAACTCGGCCTCCGTCTTATAGTCCTCCCGCTGCGGCGGGCGGACGATCGCGAAGTGCTCCGGGGGTGCCGACGTGAAGCTCTCGCGGATGAGCGACAGCACATGCCGGATGTTCGGATCGGTGAAGCTGATGCCGAGAAAGAGCATCGACATACTGGAGAGATGAGCTTGCAGGAGCGGGAGAAACGCCCCGCGCTTCGACCGGTAAAGCTCATAGTCTTCCGTGGAGATCACGACATCGTCGAGCCGTTCGATGGAGCCGTGCATCTTGAAGAGGCGGGAGGCCCCGGGCGTCGCGCGCAGAGCCAAGTCGGCCGCGCCGGAGACGGTATCGATCGGACGGTTCACCGACCCGAAGGCTCGCTCGACCAACCGGTCGTAGTTGGTGGTCCAGATGAACTTTACAGGAAGCCTCGAAATAATCTCCAGCGACTCCGGTACCGGATGCTCGACGCCGATCTTTTCCTTGATGACGTTGCGGACCTGTGTGGCCGAGCCGTTCTCCTGGATACTCCATTGGGCAAGCGCTGCCAGATCGTGCAGCTCACCCGACTGAACGCCGAGTTCCTCGCCGACTTCGGTCAGGAGCGATGCCCACGATGGATAGCCAGCTCCCATGGAGACGCCGGCGCCGACGAACACGGCGCCGAATCCACCGATCAAAGCCTCTGGATAGTCCTTCAGGAACCGCTTCGTCGTCGCCGCGACCATCTTACCGCCTCCCTGTGTCAGTTGCGGCCGCGGATTGCGATCGCGTCCTCGATCCACTGCTCAATGCCGCTCGCGATCGAGGCATATGTGGACTTGCTGTCTGTGCCGGTGGGCGTGACCAGTTGAACCACCGAAGACAGCTTACGGCCTGAGTCGCCGAAGGTGATCTCGTCGAACGGGTTTGCTCCGGCGACCGACGTCTGGCTGTTGCGGTCCAGCAGCTTGTTCACCCGGACGCCAACGACGCCCTTGCCGTCGTTCCATGCTTTAACGATCTCGTGTTTGACCCAGGGGCGGGCGGCAGTCTGTGAGCCGACCAGCACGACGACGCAGCTCTTGCCGTACATGTTGTCCGCGATCCATTTTTCGATAGCTGTCTTGCCCTTGCGCTTCACCTCTTCCCAGGCGTTGGGAGTGCAAAGGGGCTGTCCTTCGAGTGCTCCCATGTTCCTGATCTGCTGGGTCCGCCAGAAATCGTTGTCGAAATGGAAGCTGAAAAATACACGACGAGCCACGCAATTCTCCCTCTTAGCTAATCTTCGCTTAATCTGAGTCGTCAAAGTGGATTGCAAGTGTAACGAATTATATTTTTACACGATATGGTCATGTGATCCGCCAAGAGGAAGATCATCTTCTGGTGGTTGTCAATATTTCTGCGAACATCTTTCGGTCACGCGAACGTGGCTAGTCGTCCTGAAGGATCGATTTCTATCGCGCCGCTCCACTTGCCGGGTACGGCGGCCAGGTCGTCCGAGCAGTGGTCGGTGCCGATGAGCCTTGTCCAGAATATACAGACTGGGGCGGTGACCCGCTTGCCCCAGCCCGCGAGTTCGATACGCGCCTTCACCTCGATGCGCCGCTGATCATTGTCGAATCCTGCGAATAGTTCGAACCGGGAGCCGTCGTCCATGACGACCGCAGTGTCATGCATGAGCGCGGTGACGTAAAGGGTAAGGAAGTTGCAGTTGGCATCAAACGCGGCGCGCTCCACGGGCCGGAGTGCGCCGGCCTTGGTGAGGAGGCCGGCTAGTTCGCTGCCGACCTGTTCGTCCGTGAAGGCCGGGTTCCAGATGAATGCGCCGGCGAGGTAGTTAAAGACAGCTTGCTCGCGTTTGGTCACCTTCTCGAACCGGTCGGCCTCCATCTTCCTAATCGCCTGCGCGAGCACGGACCTCACGACTTCCCGTCGCAAGCCGAGCCGAGCGTCTAACTGCGCGTCCGTTGTCGTCCGGAGGTTGGCGGCGCAGATCCGTTTCGCCTTCGCCAAATCGGGAAATCGTCCCTCACCCTGGTGAAGCCACGAGTCGAGGCTCAGGTGGATATCGCGGACCGTGTCGGTCACCGCGCCCTTCTCGCGCTGATCTCGATGTGCGACGAAGTCCCCAATCTCCCGGATCGAGGCTAGGCCGTGGCATCGATCGCGGAGGCCAAGGAAAATCCGATCAAGGTCCGCTACCCGGCAGTCCCCTCGGATGTAGCGTTCGATGCGCTGGCGGAGTTCGGTCGGCTTCATGACGGCAGTTTATCAGCTTATAAGACTGGAACATAATGAAAACATCTGCCTACCGGACTTACACTGCCAGATCGATCCACAGACGCGGAAAGGCGATATGAGGCAGGCGCCGGGGCGGGTGAATGTGGTCCGTCGCAAGCGACTTCGAACTCTCCTCGGCAAGGTCGGAGATGACGAGCTCAACCTATCAAGCTGAAAGACCGCCCCAAAACGCGAAAAATGATAGGATTGAACCTCAAGCCACCAAATTCTGTGCAATTTTCAGCTTACTTTGCGCCTACTGCAACCTAAATCAATCACGCGGAAGCAGAAAAAGCGACCTTTGAAGATCACTTAAGTTAAAAATTTTCATGGTAATAAACAGATACGATGAGAGGGATTTGAACCCTCGGCCCCAGCCGAGGCATCTGGTCAATGATTTTCAACCCGCGAAAATCGTCGTCAGATGATCACTCCAGGCCTGCAAGGCGTCTCTCTTTTCGTCTCGCCAGTCGTGCCGCTGATAGATGCCCGCCACGCCAGCTTTTGAACCGCCGACATGGTTCAGGACAGCCTCGGTCACCTCGAACCGAACGCCAAGACGCTGAAAACCGGTGGCTAGGGTGCGTCGAAGGTCATGCAATCGCCACGGCGGGAGCGGGCGACCGTTTGCTTCTCCGACTAACCGGTCAAGTTTGTCCTTGCCTTTGGCATAGCCTGTAAATCCTGCGCCGGTTGAAGTCGGGAAGACGCGGCCATGATTGGGCCACTTATCCGCCTTGGCGACCAGATCCAGTTCGGCGATTGCCAAGTCATTCAGCGGCACAGTATTTGGCTCGCCATTCTTGGTGCGGTGGCTCGGCAGGCGCCACTCCCGTGCCTCATGGTCCAATTCGTCCCAATAGAGCCCGGCCACCTCTTCACGGCGCTGGCCAGTCACGATGAGCAGGCGGACGATTGGGCCAAAGCATCGATGCGTTTTGGGGGCTTGTTCCCAGATATGTTTGAGTTCGCCATCGAGGAGCCAGCGGTCCCGCGGCTTGACAGGAGGCGGCGTTTCCATGCCCTCCATTGGGCTGTGCAGTATGTCACCTCGGCTTACCGCCCATTTGAACAGGCGCCGAAGGACAGCAAACACGTTGCGCTTATTCGCAGTCTGCTCCTCCGGCATGCGATCGAAGACAGCCACCACATCGGATCGCGTGATTGTCGGCAACGGCTTATTGCCTAGGACTGGTTTGAGGTGGAGCCGGATGGAGCGGTTGACCAAGGTCTTCCAGCCCTTGCCCTTGCAGGCAGCGCTGAAGGTATCTGCATATTTCGAGAACGCGAGGTCCACCGCTTCCCGGCGTCGCTTCTTGTCTTCCTCCATCGGGTCGATGCCGCGCGCGACGAGAATGAGAAGGCGGATGGCCTCTTCGCGGGCTGTGGCAGGAGTCCAGGGCGAGCCATTGGTGCCGATGGTATAACGGCGTGTCGGCGATTCACGGCCACCCATACGAAACTGGATAACGTAGGACGCAGCCCCGGACGCTGCGACCCTCACCCCGAACCCCTTGAGATCTTCATCCCAAAGGAAGCCGGTCATCCCGCTCGATTGGAACGCATCAAGCGTTCGTTTGCTGATCCTGCCGGTTGCCATTGCAATACCTCGTGTACCGCAAAAGTAAGCACCGTGCAATCACCGTGGCGGAAATCGCCGGATAGCGCGGCGTGCAATATCGTATATAACTATATGAATTTTAACGATTCATAAAAATAAGCCATTGACCTATTTTCGTTTCCAGCGGAAGTACCAGACCTCGTGCCCCTGCTGTCGGGCCTTCGCCTCATAGCGCGTTTCGGGCCAGCCGCCGGGTCGGGTAAGAAAATCCTGCGGCTTTTCACACAGCCATTCAAAATCCGCTCGCCCGTTCATCACCATCAGCGCCCAGCGCAGATAGACCGGATGATCGGTGCCGAAGCGAAACTCGCCGCCTTGCTTCAATTTGGCGGAGATCAGGTCCACCGGCCCCTTGTTCATCATCCGCCGCTTGGCGTGGCGCGCCTTCGGCCACGGATCGGGGTGAAGCAGATAGACGAAGCTCAATGCCCCGTCGGGCACGCGCGCCAGCACATCAAGCGCATCGCCATGATGGATGCGGACATTCGGGATGCCCGGCTTCTCCGCATCGCCATGTACATGGCCGAGCGCCGAGGCAACGCCGTTCAGAAACGGCTCGCAGCCGATAAAGCCATGATCGGGCAGCATGTCGGCGCGATAGGCCATATGCTCACCGCCGCCGAAGCCGATTTCGAAATGCAGCGGGCGAGTTTCACCGAACAGGCGCTCCGCCGTCACCGGCCCCTCTGGCGGAACCGCGATCTGGGGCAGAAGATCCTCCACCAGCCTATGCTGAAACGCGCGCAACGGCTTGCCCTTTGAGCGGCCATAAAGGCGGTTGAGTGTGGTCGGGTCGCCCGATTTATGCGCGGTCATGGGGCGGCCGCATAGCCTGTGATGCGCCGCTTGGCCAGATGTGCATTTGGCGCGCGCCTGTGATATCTGTGCGCCGCCGTCGGTGGGGCGGCAAACAAACAGGAGGGATGCTATGCGAATTGCGGGAATAAACGCGCTCGCTGTGCTGGTGGCGACCGTTGCAGTCTATGCGGTGGGCGCACTGATCTATGGTGTGCTTATTGGCCCTGAAGTCTGGATGGAAGGGGCTGGAATAACCAAGGAACAGATGGATGCGGTGGGCATGTCGCGCATGCCCTACAGCCCGATAATGCCGTTGATGACGGCCATTGGCCTTGCGTTGCTCTTCAAATGGGCCAGCGTAAGTGGCCTTGGCAACGGGATCAAATGGGCATTGGTGGTGGCGTTTGCGTCTGCCGTACCGACGTTGCTCTATGGCTGGGTCTATGGCGTTGGACCATTTCATGGCACGCTGATCGACATCGCGCATCTGGTGATCGGCCACGGCGTCGCGGGCGCGATCCTCGCAAGCTGGAAATGATCCAGCGGAGGACGGGTTGAAACCCGTCCCCGGCAAAGTGCATTAGGCGAGTGCGGCTTTCAGCGCATCGGCAAGGTCGGTGCGTTCCCACGGGAAAAAGTCGCCATCCGCCGTGCGGCCGAAGTGGCCATAAGCCGCCGTGCGCTTGTAGATCGGCTTGTTGAGGCCGAGACCTTCGCGGATGCCGCGTGGGGTAAGGCCGCCCAGACGCGCGCCCGCAACCTTGGCAACGGCTGCTTCGAGCACATCGTCCGCCACGGTGCCGGTACCATGCGTATCCACATAAAGCGACAATGGCGAGGAAACGCCGATGGCATAGGCGACCTGAATGGTGCAGCGGCGCGCGAGACCGGCAGCAACGATGTTCTTGGCGATGTAGCGCGTCACATAAGCGGCCGAGCGGTCGACCTTGGTCGGGTCTTTGCCCGAAAACGCGCCGCCGCCATGAGGAGATGCGCCGCCATAGGTATCGACGATGATCTTGCGCCCGGTCAGCCCGGCGTCGCCATCAGGTCCGCCGATCTCGAAGCTGCCGGTGGGGTTGATGTGATAGACGGTCGCGTCGGACAGCAGCTCCGCGGGCAGCAGCTCGGCCACTACGCGCTTCACATAGGCGTGCAGCTCTGCCTCCTTGTCGCCCGTGTCATAGCCCGGCGCGTGCTGGGTGGAGACGACGATCGCGGTCGCGGCGACCGGCTTGCCGTTCTCGAAGCGCAGCGTCACCTGGCTCTTGGCGTCCGGCTCCAGAAAGGGTGCTGCGCCCGAATGGCGGTCAGCCGCCATGCGCTCCAGGATCTTGTGGCTATAGTCCAGCGTCGCGGGCATCAGATCGGGCGTTTCGTCACAGGCAAAACCGAACATGATGCCCTGATCGCCCGCGCCTTCATCCTTGTTGCCGCTGGCGTCCACGCCCTGCGCGATGTGCGCGGACTGGCCGTGGAGGTTGTTTTCGAAGCGCAGTGTCTGCCAGTGGAAGCCGTCCTGCTCGTAACCGATCTCGCGCACGGTGTTGCGTACAGTGGCTTCGATCTCCTCACGCGCGCCGGGCGCCCATGCGCCGTTTTCATAGACGCCCTTGCAGCGGATTTCTCCGGCCAGCACCACGAGCTGCGTGGTCGTCAGTGTTTCGCAGGCGATGCGCGCCTCCGGATCCTTGGAGAGGAAAAGGTCGACGATGGAGTCGGAAATCTGGTCCGCCACCTTGTCGGGATGGCCTTCGGAAACGCTTTCGGAGGTGAAGAGATAGTTGGAACGCATGGTTTTCCCAGTCACTAAGGTGTTGCTGTGTCTGCGTATAAAGAAATCTTTATGTGCGCTTGGGGCTTTAGCTTCGCGCAAAGCCTCTGGCAAGCACCATCGCGGTTAACGCTAGCAACGCTGCGAAGATCATCGGCAGGATATTGCCGAAACGGGCGAAGAGTGTGGGCGGCAGGCCGCGCGGAAGCAGCGCGTTGATCGCGCCCGCCTGCTGGTGCGGGATGGATGCGATCAAGCGCCCGCGCCCGTCGATCAGGGCCGAAATGCCGGTGGGGGTGGAGCGGATGACCGGAATCGCCTCCTCGATTGCGCGTATGCGGGCCTGGGCGAGATGCTGCGGTGGACCCCAACTCCCGAACCACGCGTCATTGCTGGGATTATAGAGGAAATCAGGCCGATTAGCGCCATCGACCACCTGTCCCGAAAAGATCATCTCGTAACAGATCTGCACGCCCATTTTGAGCGGAGGGCGCGCGTTTGCGGCGGGAAGGGGAAGCGAGCGTGGACCCGGCCCCGGCCAGAAATCCGCGTCACCCGGCACAAGACGCGACAGGCCCAGCGGCTCCAGCAACTCGCGCATAGGCAGATATTCGCCATAGGGCACCAGATGTGCCTTGTCGTAGCGCCCAAGGATGCGCCCACCCGCGCCGATCACCCACGCGCTGTTCGCCGCGCCAATGAGGGTGCGGCCGGTATAATCGCTGATCTTATCCTCTCGGAAATAGGGCTTGGTGCCGCCCAGCATGAGTATGTCCGAAGGGCCAACCAGCTCCCCCACGCGATCCCGCCATTCCGGCTCCACATCCAGCCATGCCGGGATCGCCGCCTCCGGCCAGAAGATGAGGCGGGGCTGGCTTTGGCGGGGCGCACCTGTGAGCTGCGCGAGCTTGGCGAAGTTGACCAGCTCCAGCGCAGGATCATATTTCTCGTTCTGGTTGATATTGGGCTGGACGATGGTGACGGCGATGCCCGATGGGCGCGATCCGCCCGGTAGGCTCGCCGTGCCCAGGATCGCCAACGCACCTATGCCCGCCAGCACCGGTCCCGCGCCATGCCATTGTCTGCGGGCCAGCGCCAGCACGCCGCCCGCCGCAAGTATCGCCAGCCCGGAAAGCCCATAAGTACCGATCCACCGTGCCGCCTGATCCACCCCGGTATCGAGCCAGATCATGCCCAGAGGATCCCACGCGAAGCCGGTAAAAATGGTCGCCCGGCCATATTCGCTGAGGATCCACAGCGCGGCGAACATCGGCGTAACCAGTAGGCTTCGCCACCGTCGCCGCGCCAGATGCAGGGCCAGAACCGCCAGCCCCGGATAGACCGCGAGATAGAGCGCCAGCGCGACCACTGCGCCATAGCCGAACCAGTGCGGCATCGCATCCTGATAGGCGAAGGCGTGAGCAATCCAGTTGTTGCCGACCGTGAAATGCCCCAACCCATAGCTCCAGCCGAGCATGAAGGCTCCGCGCGCGCGCTTCACCCGCTCAGTCAGCGCCATCAGGGCCGCTAAAGCGATCAGGCTCACTGGCCACCAACCCAGCGGCGCAAAGCCTGTCGCCGCCAGCGCGCCCAGCAGCATCGCGGCGATGAGGGGGTGGCGCTGGATCAGGCGCATGGGCAGCTTTAGCGTTGAACTGTCAGCGGAGGCGCATGGCTGCACTTGTCACCCGGCTTGGCTTGCTTGTCACCGGAAAGCAACCCGATCGCAAGGAAGCCCGCCGCCACCAGCACAAGGAACGCGGCCGAAACCCACGCCAGATATTTCTCGATGAACAGCTTGATCGGTGCACCGAACTTCCAGAACAGGAACCCCACCGCCATGAACTGAAACGCGCGCGACAATGTGCTGGCCCAGATGAAGGTGAACAGGGGCAGCGCGATGAACCCGGCGGTGATCGTGATCAGCTTGAACGGTATTGGCGTCGCGCCCTTTATGAGGATGATCTCCGCACCATATTCGCGCAGATAGCAGGCGGCCACCGGGAAGCTCTCCGTCAGGCCCAGCACAGACAGTAACCACGCACCGACGCTGGCATAAAGAAAATATCCGATCGCATAGCCAAACAGCCCACCCAGTACCGAGGCGAGCGTGCACACAAAGCCAAACCACAGCGCCCGCTGCGGCTTCGCGAGGCACATCAGCCCCAGCAGCGGGTGCGGCGGAATCGGAAAGAAGCTCGATTCCATAAACGAGATGGCGAACAGCCAGCGGTCCGCATGGCGGTGCGCGGCCTTGGCGAGCATCCATTGATAGAGGCGGGTCAGCATGCTGCGCTGCACCTAGACGAAATCCGCCGCCCACGCCAGATCGAATATGCGGCACCGGCTCGACTTGCGGTTGCGGTGCGGTTAGAGATAGTATCATGACCGGCCCTCATATTCTCCTCATCGTTTCCGGCGGGATCGCCGCCTATAAATCGCTGGAGCTGGTGCGCTTGCTGAAGCGCGACGGCATATCTGTGCGCGCGGTACTGACCAAGGCAGGCGCGGAGTTCGTGACGCCGCTGTCGCTCGGCGCACTTACCGAGGATCATGTTTATTCGGATATGTTCGACCTCAAGGACGAGCGCGAGATCGGCCATATCCAGCTCTCCCGCCAGGCAGACCTCGTCGTCGTCTGCCCCGCAAGCGCAGATATCCTTGCAAAGATGGCAGCGGGCATGGCGGACGACTTGGCAACCACGATCCTGCTCGCCACCGACAAGCCTGTATTTGTAGTGCCTGCTATGAATGTGCGCATGTGGGAGCATGCCGCTACCCAACGCAACATCCGCCAGCTGACCAGCGACGGCATAATCGTTATGGAACCAGACGAAGGCGACATGGCCTGCGGCGAATGGGGCAAGGGCCGCTTGCCGGAGCCGGAGGTTATTGCGGGCGAAATCCGGCGGCTGTTGAGCAGGGGCGAGGGCAGCGCAATCCCCGTGCCGCCGCAGCGCCTGCTTCCTGCCGCCAACGGACCGCTTTCGGGCATGCATATCCTCGTTACCGCCGGGCCGACGCACGAACCGATCGACCCGGTGCGCTATATTGCCAACCGGTCCTCTGGGCGACAGGGCTTCGCCATTGCCCGCGCGGCAGCGGATGCGGGGGCGAGGGTCACGCTCGTCTCCGGGCCGGTCGATCAGCCCACACCGCGCGGGGTTACGCGCATCGACGTGCAGACCGCACGCGAGATGCTGTCCGCTGTTGAATCCGCCTTGCCCGCTGACGCCGCGATCATGGTTGCCGCCGTGGCGGACTGGCGCGTGGAGCAAGAGGCTGGACAGAAGCTCAAGAAAGACGGCTCCGGCGCGCCCGCCCCTCTGCCGCTCACCGAAAACCCCGACATCCTGGCCACGCTCGCGATATCGGTGCAGCGCCCAAAGCTGCTGGTCGGCTTTGCGGCGGAGACAGAGCATGTCATTGAGCATGCCAAGGTCAAACTCGCGCGCAAGGGCTGCGATATGATAGTCGCCAACGACGTGTCCGCAGGCGTGATGGGCGGCGCGACCAACCGGGTACATCTCGTGAGCGCGCAGGGCGTCGAAAGCTGGGACGAGGCCTCCAAGGATGTCGTCGCGGCCCGCTTGATCGCCCGCATCGCCACACAGTTGCAGGACAACGCATGACCCAAGCTATCACGATCGAGATCAAGCGCCTTCACCACGGCGCAAACCTGCCGCTGCCCGCATACGCCACCGAGGGTGCGGCGGGGATGGACGTGGTGTCCGCCGAGGATGTCACACTGGCTCCCGGCGGCCGCCATGCGGTGGCGACCGGTTTCGCGCTGGCCATCCCTGATGGCTATGAAATTCAGGTGCGCCCGCGCTCAGGCCTCGCGCTCAAGCATGGCATATCACTGCCCAATACGCCGGGGACCATCGACAGCGATTATCGCGGCGAGCTGAAGATCATCATGATCAATCTGGGCGATGCGCCGTTCGTGATCCAGCGTGGCGACCGCATCGCACAGCTGGTGGCGGCGCCGGTGCAGCTTGCCCGGTTTGCGGAAGTCGAAACACTGTCAGATACCGCGCGCGGTGAAGGCGGTTTCGGCTCCACCGGCGTTAAGGCAGCGGCATCATGAGCCTCGATGATCCACTGCTCGATCGCTACGCGCGGCATATCGTGCTCAAGGAGATCGGCGGCGTGGGGCAGATGCGGCTGATGTCCGCCCATGTCACGATCATCGGCGCAGGCGGGATCGGTTGCCCCGCGATCCAGTATCTCGCCGGCGCGGGGGTAGGCACCATACGGGTGATCGATGATGATGTCGTCGCACTCTCGAACCTTCAGCGCCAGACCCTGTTCGGCAGCGACGATGTGGGCGCGCCCAAGGCAGAAGCAGCGATGCAGGCGGTGGCGCGGTTGAACCCGCATGTGAAGCTCATCCCCATCGTCCAGCGCCTCGATGCCCAAAACGCCGAGACGCTGCTGCGCCATTCCGATGTGATCCTCGATGGGTGCGACAATTTCGCTACCCGCCTCGTTGTGAGTGACACCGCGACGCGGCTGCGCATCCCGCTGGTTTCTTCCGCCGTCGGGCAGTTCGAGGGGCAGCTCGGTGTGTTTCGCGGCTGGGAGGCGGGCCAGCCCTGCTATCGGTGTTTTGTCGGTAACGATCCTGCCCGCGCGGACGCCAGTTGCGCCGATCAGGGTGTACTGGGTGCGCTCACCGGCGTGATGGGCAGCCTCGCCGCGCTGGAGACGATTCGCGCGCTGGTGCCCTTTGGTGACGACAGCGCGGGCAAGCTGCTGATCGCTGATCTGATGGCGCTGCGTTTCCGCACGCTGTCCCTGCCTGCAGACCCCGGCTGCCCGGCCTGCGCCGCCGCCGCAGAGCCATGCCCGGCCTGAACTTCGTTGTCCTCACCGACGATGCGGAGCGGCTGCGCGGCGCGCTCACGCTGGCGCTGGCGCACGCGGCACTGGGCGGGGAGGCGCGGCTTTTTCTGCAACTCGATGCGGTGCGCCTACTCACGCCGCCGCTATCCGCCCCGCGCGATGCCGATCATGCGGCGCACGGCCTGCCGACGCTGGCGGCGTTGGTGACGGAAGCGCTGGACGCGGGCGTTGCGATCATCGCCTGCCAGAGCGGACTGGCGCTCGCCGGGCTGGCAGCGGACGCGCTCGACCCGCGCATTACCGCAGGCGGGCCGGTGTCGTTTTTGCAATCGATTGGCCCGGAGGGCCGGCTGAGCGTCATCTAATCCGCCCCACCCGCGCTATATAGGATTGCCCATTTCGTCGCGCAGCACCTCGCGCCGTCCGACATGGTTGGGCGGGCCGACGAGGCCTTCATCCTCCATCCGCTCGATCAACCGGGCCGCGCTGTTATAGCCGACGCGCAACTGCCGCTGGAGCCAGCTCGTGGATGCCTTCTGATTTTCAAACACCAGCTGGCATGCCTTGCGATAGAGTTGGGCGTCGGCGCTGTCGTCACCAAGATCCACGCCATCGAGCGCGAAGCTGCCCTCTTCCGGTTCTTCTGTAACAGCTGATATATAATCCGGCCTGCCCTGCCCGCGCCAGTGATCCGCCACCAGCCGCACCTCGTCATCCGAAACGAACGGCCCGTGCACGCGCATCAGGCCTTTGCCGCCCGCCATATAGAGCATGTCGCCCTTGCCGAGCAGCTGCTCTGCCCCCTGCTCACCCAGGATCGTGCGGCTGTCGATCTTGCTGGTGACGAAGAAGCTAATCCGCGTCGGCAGGTTGGCCTTGATGACACCGGTGATGACATCGACCGAGGGGCGTTGCGTCGCGAGGATCAGGTGGATGCCCGCCGCGCGCGCCTTCTGCGCGAGGCGCTGGATCAGGAATTCCACCTCCTTGCCTGCCGTCATCATCAGGTCCGCCAGCTCGTCGACCACCACCACGATCTGGGGAAGGATCTGGTAATCGAGCTGCTCTTCCTCATAGATCGGCTGGTGCGTTTCCGGATCATAGCCGGTCTGCACCTTGCGGCCCAGCGGCTTGCCCTTGGCGCGGGCGGCGCGCACTTTCTCGTTATAATTCGCAAGATTGCGCACGGAGATGGACGCCATCATGCGATAGCGGTCTTCCATCTGCTCCACTGCCCATTTGAGCGCGCGGATCGCCTTGGCCGGCTCCGTCACTACCGGGGAGAGAAGGTGCGGAATGTCATCATAGATGCTGAGTTCCAGCATCTTCGGATCGATCATGATGAGGCGCAGCTCGTCCGGCGTCATGCGATAGAGCAGCGATAGGATCATGGCGTTCAGGCCGACGGACTTGCCCGACCCGGTCGTGCCCGCGATCAGCAGATGCGGCATCGGCGCAAGGTCAGCCACCACCGGCTCACCACTGATGTTCTTGCCCAGAATAATGGGCAGCTGCGCTCCGTTACCCGCAAACGCCTCGCTGGTGATCAGCTCGCGGAAAGAAACCCCCTCCCGCTTGGCATTGGGCAGCTCGATTCCCATCACCGTGCGGCCCGGAATGGTAGCCACGCGGGCCGACAGCGCGGACATATTGCGCGCGATATCGTCCGCGAGCTGGATCACACGGCTCGCCTTGATGCCGGGCGCAGGCTCCAGCTCATACATGGTGACAACCGGGCCGGGACGCACCTCGGTCACATGCCCTTTAACGTGGAAATCGTCGAGGACAGATTCCAGCAGCCTCGCGTTGCGCTCCAGCGCGGCCTTGTCGATCTTGCCGCCGGTGCTGGGCGGCACTTCGGCGAGCAGCTCCGGCGAGGGCAATATCGCGGGGCGGGCGGATGCACTGCCGAAAAGATCCTCTTGGCGCGGCGCGGCGCTGGCGGCGGAAACGGCGCGTTGCGGCGCTGCCTGCTCTGGCGACTGGATGCGGATCGGCGGCTTGGGATCGGCAGACACCTGCGCGCGCGGGCCTCCAGCGGCGGGGCGCTGCGGCTCGTCAGCTTCATCGTCCCATGGCGGCGAGGCAGCACGAGAAAAGCCCAGCCGGGGCAGCTTTATTCCGCCAAGAGCAAACAGCGGCCGCTCCAGCTTCCACGAACGCACGCACAGCGCCATCCCGCCCCCTATGCAGGCGATGAGTAACACCCATTCCGCCGCCCGGCTCCACCCTCCGGGGATCAGCGCAGTGAGGTTCATAGTCTGGCGGGCGAACAATTGCGCCAGCAAACCACCCCGGCCGGCCGGCAGACCGACCGGCGCGCCGGGCGCCATCAGCTCCAGCCCGATGCCGACCAACAGGATGCCTCCCAGACAGCGGCCAATTTGCGTACTCCAGCCTGCCATGGCATCGGCAATCCACAACCGGCGCGCGAAGGTGGCGATCAGTGGCAGCAGCAAAACCACTCCCAACCCGCCAAGCCACAACAGAAAACCGGCCATATGCGCACCGGGCAGACCCATAACATTCCCCACGGCGCCACCTGCGGCGGTATTCATCGAGGGATCACTCTCCTGATAGCCTAGGAGAGCGAGCGCTACAAAAAGCGTCAATAACCCCAGCAAGATCGAGGCAACAATCACCGCCGCCCTCATCATGCTGCGTTTCAGCATGATGCGCCAGTCCGCAGTGCGCTTTGCCGGAGCGCGGCTCGCCATGGTTCGTCCCCGCTTTTCTCGATTTGTTCCGTGCGCGACAATGCCCCGGCACAGGACTCTCCGTCAAGAGTCGACTCGGCTGTCAGGCCGATTCCGCTTCAGTTGGGTGCGCAATCTCCGGCTTTTCGCGCGCCGCAATCAAGCATGCAATCACGATTAGCGCTACACCCGCCAGCACTGGCACGGTCGGCACCTCGGAAAATATCAACCAGCCAAATAGCGTTGCCCACAGGAAAGCGCTATATTCCAACGGGATGAGCTTGCTTGCTGAGGCGCGGGCATAGGCAGCGGAAAGAGCAATCTGCGAACACACCGTCAGCACTGCCGCACCCGTAATCGTCAGCGCGCTATCCGTTATCTCCATCGGCGCTGAGACCAGCCATGGCGCGAACGGCAGCAGCAGCGCCAGCACCAAGAGATTCTGGAAAAATGCCACCTCTATCACGCCTGCCACCTGCGCCTGCCGCCGCTGAATGAGCAGGTTCAGGGCAAACAGCACCGCTGAAGCCAGCGCCGCCCCCGCTCCCCACAGGGCATCTGCGGAGTACACAGCGCTCAGGCGGCCACTCACTATGATAACGACGCCGATAGTACCCATGATCGCGGCCCAGATGGCGTGACGGCTCACCCGCTCGCCCAAAAGCACCGGGACCAGCGCCAAAGCTATGATCGGGGCGATGAAGGAGAGGCCTATCGCTTCAGCAACCGGCAGCTTGGTCAAGGCCCAGAA
Source organism: Sphingobium fluviale (assembly GCF_004122115.1). Lineage (GTDB taxonomy): Bacteria > Pseudomonadota > Alphaproteobacteria > Sphingomonadales > Sphingomonadaceae > Sphingobium > Sphingobium fluviale. The sequence goes on along the minus strand of NZ_SBKP01000002.1, from coordinate 61,660 downwards.
AAACAACCATGCCATCGGCGCGATCAGTAATGCGCGCAAAACATGCAGCCGCATTACGTTCCGGGGCGGCCAACGGTTGCGCGTTACTATCATGCCCGCACCGCTAATCACGCTCGCCAGCAGGCTGCGCCACAATAGCGCTACATAAGTGCCCAGCGCCAGCGCCGCACTTTTCATCAGCACATCCATCAGCGCGAACATGGCGACCCCACTCAGGCACAATGCCACGGCAAACCATGCAGCGCGCTTCGCTGTGCGGGGTTCTGCCCCACAGGTCACATTCATGGTCCGCCCCTGCGCGCCAGTATCCGCTCGATCAGCGTGACATCTTCCGGCTTGTCCGCGTCAATACAGGCTTCCGCGAACGGCAGAGGCACCACCCGCGCGTTCACGCCCAGCGCCCTGCCTGCCCGCGCGATCCCCGCATGGATGCTCAACACCCGCAGCCCCGCGCCCAGCAGCAGCAGCGGCCCCAGCGCAAGAGCGATTTTCCAGCCCTTTTTTCGATCCTGCTCGATTGCGCGCCATTTCTGTAGCGCATGTTTGGCATTGACTCCGCCCAGCCAGAAAAGATTGGCGCCAGACCATGCTCCCCCGCGCGATTTCAACCATGTGCGGCGGGATTCGGGATAAGCACGCATCAAGGTGGTCCGCTCCACCATTCCGGCGGCAATATCGGCATCCCCCACCCCTGCCAAGAAGGCGTCGATTACCCTGGCATCAAGCAGAACATTATCGGCCGTCGTCACCAATACGGGCAACGAATCCGGCTCAGATTCCATCCATTCGAGCAGGGACTGGCTGATCCCTGCTCCACTGGCGTAGAGAGTGATGGCTGCGTGTTTTGCCATCCAGGCCGTTTGAGGATCAGCAACAAGCTCCTCCGGCTGCTGCGCCATAACGATGATACGGCCGATGCGCGGATGGGCGATAAGAGCCCGCGCGACATAATCGATCATCGGCCGCCCACTAATCGGGACCAATGCCTTCCATGCAATTCCTGCTGCGCTGGCCAGCGGATCGGCGCCAGGCCTGCTGCCTGCCAATAATATCGCCGTCAGGCTCCTGTCATTCACGTATGCGGCACTCCTCTCTGCTCCCTTAGCCCGCGATAGGGAGTTGATAAAGCTGCGCTTGCATATTAGGCGCGTAAGCCATGACTGAGACAGACACCCCCACAGCCGCGCCGCAGGGCGATACCCCGCCAGACCGGCTTTCCGTCAACGCCAACAGTCCCTTTTTCGACGTGGAGGTGCTGAAACGCGGCATCGGTATCCGCTTTAAGGACCGGGTGCGCAATGATGTCGAGGAATATTGCATTTCCGAAGGCTGGATACGGGTCGCCGCCGGAAAATCGAGGGATCGGCATGGCAATCCGCTGACCATCAAGCTCAGCGGCCCGGTCGAGGCGTGGTTCGAGGACGTCAAACAGGGCTGATACGTCCTTCGGCAACATGGAGCCTGCTCGCCACGCCGATACCGTCAAACAGCGCTGCCTCGGTCCCAGTCATCCAGATCTGACTGCCCTTCTCGCCAAGTAAACCGAACAACGCGAGCCGCCGTGCCGGGTCGAGATGCGCGGCAACCTCATCGAGTAATAACACCGGTGGCCTGCCTCGTTCCGCACCAACCAGAGCGGCATGGGCGAGTATAATCGAAAGAAGCAGTGCTTTCTGCTCCCCCGTGGAACAGAGCGCAGCGGCCTGACCCTTCTCCTGATGAGTTACCAGGAGATCAGAGCGGTGCGGACCGACAAGCGCGCGCCCGGCGGCGGAATCGCGGCGGCGGCTCTCGCGCAGGGCGGTATCGAGCGGGCGCTCGTCTCCCTCCCAAGCTGACAGCGCCAGCAGTGGCCGCGCGAATACGCCTTCCGATTGCGCCGCCAAAGCCTCAGCTAGCCGCCCGACCAGCGCAAAGCGGGCCGCATGCACCGCCGCGCCATGCTCCGCCATCTGCGCCTCCAGCGCACCGAGCCATTGTTCATCCCACGCGCGGTTGTGGTCAGCCAGCAATTTGTTGCGTGCACGCATGGCCGCCTCGTAGCGGGTTGAATGCACTGCATGGGCAGGCTCCAGTGCCAGAGTCAGCCGGTCGAGAAAGCGCCGGCGCTCGCCTGCGCCGTCCATAAAAAGGCGGTCCATAGCGGGCGTAAGCCAGACAATGGCAAGATGTTCCGCCAGTGCTGAGGCGGCATGCGCCACGCCTCCGATCCGTATCTGTCGACGCTCTGGCGCATCAGCAATCGTTCCTGTGCCCAGCGTGACTCCATCGACCTGTCCGGCCACGCCGAACCCGCCGGGTCCGTCCTGCCGCGCCATACGCGAAAGCGCCGCACCACGCAGCCCGCGGCCCGGCACCAATAGCGACACAGCCTCCAATATATTGGTCTTGCCCGCGCCATTATCACCTGTGAGCACCACAAACGGAGCGCTCGGCACAATGAGCGCGTCTTCATGATTGCGGAAATCACGCAGAGTCAGGCGGGAGAGCATGCGCGTTGCCCGCGCTACCAGCTACCGAAGCCGGGCGCCTCGCCATGTGCGCCAAAGTCTGCGCGACGCGGACGCTTCCAGCCAATAGCAGGGCGCTTGCGCAACCGCAGCGTCGGCCAGTGGCGCCCCTGGGTGTCGTCGGCCTCGATACGGTCCACCAGCCGCAGTCCCTGTGCCCTGTACGCGTACGTCACGGCGTCGGCCTGTTCGTCTAGCAGCCCTGCAAGGATAAGCGTGCCGCCCTCGGCCAATATCGCGCATAAAGCTGGCGCCAACTCGATCAACGGACCCGCAAGGATATTGGCGATCACCAGTTCATAGGGCGCGCGCGCCTGAATCAGGGGGTGATCTACCCCTGGCGCGGCACATAGCGCCAGTTCCCCGCGCCCAAAGCCAAGTGCTACGCCGTTAAGCGCGGCATTCTGCGCGCTGACGTCCACCGCAGCCGGGTCTATATCTGATGCGGTGGCATAAGCGCGCGGCCAGAGATGCAGCGCGGCAAAGGCCAGCAAGCCGGTGCCGGTGCCGATGTCCGCGATCGCGCCGAAGCGCTCGCCGATGTTGCGGCAGCGATCGAGCATGGCGAGGCAGCCGCTTGTCGTCTGGTGCTGGCCAGTGCCAAAAGCCCGCCCAGCTGGGATGAGTAACGGCACCAGCCCGCCCGGCACCATATCTTCCGCCCGGTTGCGCACATGAAAGCGCCCCGCGACGACCGGCTCCATCCCCTGCTGGCTGATTGACACCCAATCCTCGTCTGGCAGGCGCTCCAGCTGCGGTTTGGCATCCGCAGCACTCGGCAGCATAGACTGCACCAGCTTTATCGTCGCGCGCGCTGGCTTTCCCTCGAAATAGGCGTGCAGCTGCCAGCGCGATGGGTTGTCTTCCTCCGCTTCGCTTGTCATTAGCGCGGGAGGCGGCTCAAGCAGCGCGAGCGCACCCATGTCGTCGGTGATCGCCTCCGCCTCGGCGCGGGTGCAGGGCAGGGTCAGTTTCCAGCTTTGGGCCATGCAAGCCGCATTCCATGCTATTGTCTGCCCGTCAAGCTGTGTGCACCGCAACAAACGCATGGACGCGCTTGCTGCTGCCCCGTATCATACCTACATAGGCGTGCCGTGTTGTGCGGCTTTGTTTTATATCGCGGATTACTAAATTCATGCCCCACACCCTCCCCTATCGCCCCTGTGTCGGGATGATGCTCGTCAATATGGACGGCCTTGTATTCGTGGGCCAGCGGCTCGATAGCAAGGTCGAGGCGTGGCAGATGCCACAGGGCGGCATAGACGATGGCGAAGACCCGCGTGAAACAGCCTATCGCGAGCTGGCGGAGGAGACCGGTATCGTTGCCGATCTGGTCAGCATCATCGCGGAAAGCAAGGATGAGCATTATTACGACCTGCCCGAAGAACTGATCGGCCAGATCTGGGGCGGGAAATATCGCGGTCAGCGCCAGACCTGGTTCCTGATGCGCTTTCACGGCACCGATGGTGACGTGAATATCGCAACCAAACATCAGGAGTTCCGCGACTGGAACTGGGTGAAGCCGGATGACTTGCCGGAATTGATTGTTCCCTTCAAACGCAAGCTCTACCGCGATATTCTCGCCGAGTTCGCGCACCTGATCTGACCCAACCCATCCCGCATCCAAGGAAAATCATGCATGAGCCTGATTGAAGATCGTCTGACGCACCTCGGCATTACATTACCGCCCGCGCCGGCGCCCGCCGCCAATTATGTGCCCGCCGTGCGCACGGGCAATTTGGTCGTGATATCCGGGCAGGTCTGCTTTGGCGCGGATGGCATGTTGGCGGACCGGCACAAGGGCAAGCTAGGTGCTGGCATGTCTGACGAGGCGGGCAAGGAGGCAGCCCGGCTGTGCGCCCTCAACCTCATTGCACAGCTGAAAGCCGTGGTGGGTGATCTCGACACGATAACACGCTGTGTGCGGCTGGGCGGGTTCATTAACGCCGCGCCGGATTATACACCGCTACCTGCGATCATGAACGGCGCGTCTGACCTCATGGTCGAGATATTTGGCGAGGCGGGCCGCCATGCGCGCTCCACAGTGGGCGTCGCGGTATTACCGTTCGATTGCGCGGTCGAGGTAGAGGGGATGTTCGAGGTCGCCTAGAGCGCACTGCTTAAGGCAGATCGCTTGTGGGTCAAATCCCTCGCTTGACCATCACGGATACTCTAAGCGGAGGAGTCGGCGCTGTGTGCGCTGATGACTTGCGCGGCGACCAGATCTCCCACCACATTCAATGTGGTGCGGCACATATCGAGCAGCCTGTCCACACCCAAGACTAGCCCGATGCCTTCAGGCGGCACACCTATCGTGCCCAGTATCAGCGCGATAACCGGCAAGGATCCTGCCGGAACCCCCGCCGTACCAATGCCGCCCAGAATACAGATCAACATCACGGTAAGCTGCTGGCCGAGGGTGAGGTCTACACTGAAGAATTGCGCGAGGAAAATCACGGTGACGCCCTCGAACATCGCCGTGCCGTTCTGGTTGGCCGTGGCGCCGATGGTAAGCACGAAGCGCGCAATCGGGCGCGGCAATTTGAGCTTCTCGTCTGCCACCCTCAGCGAGGTAGGCAGCGTGGCGTTGGAAGACGCGGTGGCGAAGGCCATGACACTCGCCTCCTGCGTCTCGCGAAAGAATGCGAGCGGGTTCTTGCGGCCCAAAATTGCAAGCAATGCAGGAAACACGCCAAACATTTGAAGTGACAACGCCAGAAGCACCACGCCGACATAGGCCGACAGCCGAACAATCAGATCCCAGCCGAACAGCGCAGCCAGATTGAACATGAAACAGAAGATCGCCAGCGGGGCCATGCGGATCACAAGGCCAATCAGCCGCATCGCGATCTCGAACACGCCTTCGATGCCGGATTTCAACACATGAGTGCGCGTGGAATCGGTGAGTAAAAAACCGATCCCAAACATCAGCGCGAAGAACATTACGGCAAGAATGTCATTCTCGCTCATAGCGTGGATGAAGTTATTCGGCACGATCTCGACGAGCGCCTGAATTCCGGTTTTCGATTCACCCGCATGCTCGACAATGGCCTTCGCATTATCACCCGATGAGGCGAGCAATGCCTGCGCTGTTGCGGGATCAACACCTGAACCGGGCTGGAGAATATTCACCACTGCGAGGCTTATCGCCACCGAAATCGCCGAAACAAAAATGGTATAGACAAGGGTGCGCACCCCGACGGAGCGCAGCGCCCGTATCTGCTGCATCTCGGCCACACCAACAATCAACGCAGAAACCAGCAGCGGGATGACCAACATGAAGAGCAGCCGCAGGAAGATCTGGCCGATCGGGCCTGTCACATTGGCCGCTATCCATCCGATCCACGGCGCATCTCCTGCCAGCGTATAGGCCACAAGCCCGGCAAGGAGACCGATAACAAATCCGCCGAACATCCAGTATTGCAGGCGGTTGTCGGTCGCTTCATGAACTGCGTTCTCCGCCATACTGCATCCTTCTGCCGCGTATTTCCTATATTTTATACCGCATGCTACATATAACATGGGTATTCGTAGCATTGACTACGAATAAAGAACTTTGTCTTTCAACTCGGAAATTCGCCGGCAAACAGGCTGTCAGTCAATAGCCGCCGACCACTGGGCACCTCACGTTCGCGCAGCTCATCAGATAGCTGTGCCGCATCTCCCGGATAACCCAAAGCGATTGCCGCTTCCATACGAAAGCCCTCAGGCAGATTAACCGCTTTGGCCGCTGCCTCAAAATCTAAGCCTGTCATGCCATGCGTAATGAGGCCCATACTGTGTGCCTGTAGCGCCATAGCCATCCATGCTGCGCCACAATCGAAGCTATGGCTGTGCGATGGCTTTTTTTCGCCATAAGCCTCCATAATCGTATCGGATACTATAAAAATGAGAGCAGAGGCATTGCACGCCCAACTCTGGTTAAACGGGATCAGCGCGCCCAAAAACGCTTCCCAGTGCGCATCGCCTCGCAGCGCATAAACAAAGCGCCAGGGCTGATAATTAAAGCTGGAAGGCGCCCATCGCGCGGCCTCCAGCACACTGAAGAAAACCTCCTCATCAATCGGCCGCGGGTCAAAGGCACGAGGCGACCAGCGATCAAGCATCATTGGCAGTATCGGATGGCCTGCCTTACGATCTGTCATGTTCAGTCCTTGTATGATGGAGGAAAAAGATGAGTGGATCGCATCACTGAACGACCCTGTAATGGCTCAGATTGCCTCGCCAGAAAGGCGCTGACACAGCATATCAAGCTGATCGAGTGTCGAATAGCGGAGAGTCAGCGCGCCTGAGCCTGTAGCGGCATGATCGATCGAGACTTTCACGCCAATAAGATCGGCCAGATGCTGCTCCAGCGCCACAATATCGGCATCGCGCCCGGCACCACCAGAAGTGCCGCGCGATTTTTGCGCACGCGCTTCTTCCGCCGCTGCGCCACGTCCCTTAGCCTGTTGCGCCAGCTTCTCGACCTGCCGAACGGACAACCCGCGCTCTATGATCTGGCGAGCAAGCTGCGCCGCTCCTTCCACGCCAATCAGGGCGCGCGCATGCCCCATGCCCAGTTGCCCCCCACGCACGGCCTCCAGCACCGAAGCGGGCAGATCGAGCAACCGCATAAGGTTCGCCACATGGCTGCGCGATTTACCAACCAGCTTGCCCAGCGCCTCCTGACTATGGCCAAACTGCGCAATGAGGCGGGAACAGGCTTCCGCCTCCTCGACCGGGTTCAGATCCTGCCGCTGGATATTCTCGATAAGCGCGATTTCCAACGTTTCGGCATCAGACAAGGCGCGAACAATAGCCGGAATCTGATGCAGTCGCGCCCGCTGTGCCGCACGCCAACGGCGTTCACCCGCTACGAGTTGATACCGCCCTGGCTCCATCTCGCGCACGAGAATGGGTTGTATCACCCCACGCTGAGCGATGCTGTCAGTCAGCTCCTGCAATGCCGCCTCATCGAATGTACGGCGGGGTTGATCTGGATGAGGGGAAATGGATGCGATATCAAGGTGATATACGGTTCTTCCGGCAGGAACCGCTACACCTCCCTCCACGCGTCCGCCGCCAGCAGACTCTTCTCCATGTGCCTCGCCCAGCAGGGCCGACAGGCCTCGACCAAGGCCGCGAGGGCGGCTTTGCGCCTTGGCCTTCTCGTTTCCAGCACCACCCGCATTACCATCCGTCATTAGGCCGGCCTCCCCTTCCACCCCACTCATGCCGCCATCTCCGGCCGGGGTTCGGGCTGAGGCAGGCGGCCGATCAGCTCCCGCGCCAATTGCATATAGGCCTCAGAGCCGGAGCAACGATGGTCATAGATCAGCGCGGGCAAGCCATGGCTAGGCGCTTCGGAAAGCCGCACATTGCGGGGAATCACAGTCTCGAACACCAGCTTGCCGAGGCAGGCGCGCACATCATCCGCTACCTGATCGGTCAGGCGATTGCGCCTGTCATACATCGTCAGCGCAACACCCATGATCGAGAGATCAGAATTGAACCGGCCCCTGATCCGTTCCACCGTAGTCAGCAGTTGCGACAGACCTTCAAGCGCAAAAAATTCACATTGCAGCGGCACCAGCAGGGATTGGGCGGCGACCATTGCATTGACCGTCAACAGCCCAAGCGACGGCGGGCAATCAACAAGGCAGATGTCCCATTGCTCCTGCGCAGCATCCAGTGCATTTTTAAGGCGATGCGTGCGCTCAGCCACATCTATCAGCTCGATCTCCGCGCCCGAAAGATCCTGCGTCGCGGCAATAATATCGAGCAGCGGCACGCGGGTATGAATGACCGCCTCGGCCACTGTCGCCTCGCCTAACAGCAGATCATAGCTCGAATATTCCCGCGCCGCATGGCCAATGCCAAGGCCCGTAGAAGCATTGCCTTGCGGATCAAGATCTATCAGCAGGGTGCGCATGCCGGTAGCGGCGAGCGCAGTCGCCAGATTAATCGCGGTCGTGGTTTTGCCCACTCCACCTTTTTGATTGGCGATTGCGATCCGAATCATGCCCTGCCGCCTGCCTTCCCGGTTTTGACGCCATGCCGCCGCTGTTGCCGCACATGGCTGAGCCTCAGTATCGCGCTGTCTGGCGCGGTCACACTAGGTTGCGCGCTTGCTTCACAATGCCATAGGCTCTGGGCGATAGCCAACTCATTCTGATGATTTTGTCCCTTGGGCAGCAACCAAATTGTGGAAAACTCCGCAAGATGTATCGCTGATGGGATCAAGCGCTCGATTGGTGCATAAGCGCGAGCGCTGATGATGGTGGCAGGAGGCACCACGTTCGCCCGCTCTGCCTTGCCGCAGAAAACCCGTGCATTACCGAGGCCCAGCGCCGCTATTACTGCTTCCAGAAACTCTGCGCGCCTGCGCCGCATCTCTATCATCAGCACGTCATAGCTTGAAAGGACGGCGACGATGATAGCCGGCAACCCCGCACCTGAACCAAGGTCCACCCATAAATCACCTGCCTTGCCAGGCGGTGCGTGGAGCAAGAGCTGTGCGCTGTCTACAACATGCCGCGCCCAAACCTCATCGCGCGTTGAGTCGGCAATTAGATTCTGCCGCTCGCTTTCATCCAGAAGCATAGTGACATAAGCCTCTAGCAGTGCCCATGTTTCACGTGAAACATCGAACCGGTCCTGAAGCCAGGCACGCGCCTCCTCCTCGGTCATGCCGCCTGCTTGCGTTTGAGATGAACCATGATAGCGGCCAATGCAGCAGGGGTGATGCCGCCAACCCGCGCCGCCGCTGCCAGCGTATCGGGCCGCGCCAAGCCCAGCCGCTCACGCATTTCCAGAGAAAGGCCACCTACGGCACCATAGTCAAAATTCTGCGGGATTCGTATCTTCTCATGACGGCGTAACTCCGCCACATCAGACTCCTGCCGCTCAAGATAGGGCGCATAGCGCGCGTCCTCCAATATCTCATCGCGCAGTGCCACAGCCGCACCAGCCAGCGCGGGCGAAAGCCCTGCCACCACCTCAGCCAGTTCCGGGAAACGCGCCCATTCATACAAGGTCCGACGCGACCCATCCTGTCGCACTTCTCCGCCAGCTTTCGCAATCTGAGCTGAGCTGTATGGAGCCGCCAATTCCGCCATAATCGCCACCCGCATATTCTGTCGTTGATCGAACCATGCGCGACGCTCATCACTTACCAGCCCCAGGCTCACACCCAGATCCGTCAACCGTGATGACGCATTATCGGCTCTTAGTCGTAACCGATACTCTGCGCGCGCAGTCAGCATCCGGTATGGTTCGGTAACTCCGTGCAGGATGAGATCGTCAATCATAACTCCGATATAGCTTTCGGCCCGATCAGGCAGAAGAGATTCCAGGCCCAGCGCATAGGCCGCCGCGTTCGCTCCTGCGACAAGACCCTGCGCCGCCGCCTCCTCATAACCCGTTGTGCCATTCAACTGCCCTGCGCAAAACAGGCCCGGCATCGCCATTAGGCCCAGCTCGCGAGTAAGCGCGCGGGGATCAATATAGTCATATTCCACCGCATATCCCGGCACGACCATTTCCACCCGCTCCAGCCCGGCCATAGAGCGCACCATAGCGCGCTGCACATCCGCAGGAAGCGAAGTGCTGATACCGTTGGGGTAGACGAGATGGGTCGACAAACCCTCCGGCTCCAGAAAAATCTGATGCCCATCGCGATCGCCGAAGCGGTGGATCTTGTCTTCAATGGATGGGCAATAGCGCGGCCCACGCCCCTCGATGGCCCCGCTAAATAACGGCGAGCGATCCAGACCGCCTCGAATGATGTCATGCGTCTGTTCATTCGTCCGGGTTATCGCACAGGAAAGCTGGGGGTTTATGCGCCCACGGCTCAGCGCCCCCATCGTCCAACCCTCTGCATCAGACGGCTGCTCCTGCAACGCGGCCCAGTCGATACTACGCCCGTCAAGACGCGGCGGGGTGCCAGTTTTGAGCCGGCCCAATGGCAATCCCAACGCACGCAGACGTTGTCCCAGATCCGTCGCCGCGCGCTCCTCGATCCGGCCACCAGTGAAGTTCTCTTCCCCACGGAACAGCTTGCCGCCCAGAAACGTGCCTGTCGCAAGCACCACTGCCCGCGCGCGAATAACACTGCCGTCGGCCAAAGTTGCGCCAGACAACTTTCCATCAGGCACCCATAGGTCAACCACTTCAGCCGCAATAGCTGTCAGGCCCTGTTGTGCTCGCATCTGCTGTTGGACCGAGGCGCGGAACAACGCCCGGTCCGCCTGCACACGCGGCCCTTGCACGGCCCGGCCCTTGCTGGCGTTGAGCATGCGATGGTGGATCGCGGCATCGTCCGCCGCGCGCGCGATGATGCCATCCAGCGCATCAACCTCTCGCACCAGATGACCCTTGCCCAAGCCGCCAATCGCAGGATTGCATGACATCGCCCCGATCTGGTCTTGGTCGAAGGTGACTAGCGCCGTACGCGCGCCACGACGCGCTGCAGCCGCAGCAGCCTCGCATCCGGCATGGCCGCCGCCGACTATGACAACATCAAAATCATCCTGCATTTCGCGGCTATAGTCGAGCTGAGGAGTGGGGTCAAAGCGGAGTGGATAAAGAAAAATGTTTCACGTGAAACACTATTTTCCTATGCAAAAGCGCGCGAACAGGCTGTCGAGCATATCCTCTACCCCGCTATGCCCAACCAACCGATCCATAGCAAGGCGCGCGCCTCGCAGATGTTCGGCTACAATCAACAGATCATTTTCATCGAGCGCTGCGGTAAGCGCCTCAGCCATCTGTGCAACGCCGGCATGCTGTCGCCGATGCAACGCGACCTCGCCCTCTGCGGGCAAAAGCATATGGGCGCGTTCGAGTATAAGGGCGATGAGCGTTGTCATATTCTCGCCCGTCTGAGCCGAGATCGCCACATCCGCTCCATGCGGCATCGTCCAGCCAGACCGGTCGCTCTGTGCCGCAACGCAGATAGCGTCCTCTCGCGGGCGATCAGCGGGGTTGCCTAACCACAAAAGGATATCGCATGATTCAATTGCCTGCTGTGCGCGATCTATCCCGATGCGCTCTATGGCGTCATCGGTCTGCTCCGCAAGACCAGCCGTATCCGTGAGGACAAAAGCGATGCCGCCAAGGTCCACCGGTGCCTCGATCCGGTCTCGCGTCGTCCCGGCGATGCTGGAAACGATTGCAGCCTCACGCCCCAGCAGCGCGTTCATCAGCGTGGACTTACCCGAATTCGGCGGCCCGCCGAGTACGATCCGTACCCCGTCGCGTACTCGCTCTGCGGTAGGTGCAGCCAGTTGGCGCCCCATGTCCTGGGCAAGGCTGGCTATGCCCTGCCTCAACGCTGCATCCGCTTCTGCATCGGGCACATCATCCTCATCCGAAAAATCGAGCAGTGATTCCGTGAGCGCCGAGCATCGCAATATCTCCGCCCGCCACTCCCCCAATCTGCGCGAGAAATGCCCTTCAGCCATCAGCAACGCGGCGCGGCGCTGGCTCTCTGTCTCGGCCGACAGCAGATCGGCGAGACCTTCGGCCTCATTAAGGTCAATCCGTCCGTTCTCGAATGCACGGCGGGTAAACTCGCCTGCCTCAGCTTCACGCAACCCAAGCTCCGGCCTTGCCACTGAGAGTCGCCCTAGCGCGCCGAGGACTGCCCGCACTACCGCCTGCCCGCCGTGACAGTGCCACTCCGCCATATCCTCGCCGGTCACGCTTTTGGGGCTGGGGAACAACAGCACCAGCGCCTGATCGAGGAGATCATCATTCGCAGGATCGTGCAAGCCGCGCAGATGCGCCGTGCGCGGTTGCAACTGCGCAGCTTTGCGAACAAAGCTGGTATTGACAGTAAATGCACCTGGCCCGGAAATGCGGATCACCGCGATACCCGCTGGCGGCCTGCCACTGGAAAGAGCATAGATGGTGTCGCCCATGCGCCTCCCCTGAATAACGGACCAGTAGTTCAGCTCTTGCCGGAAGCGCCCTTGGCCCCGCTCAGGCCGATGTCCATCATCTGGGAAAACAGCTTCATGCTAGCGTCGCCCATGGGAGCAAAGGCACCCAGCATCTTGCCCATTTGCTCCAGACTGCCCGCTCCATCCATGGTGGAGAGCATCGTCTGGACATATTTGTCATGTACCGGGGAGAGATCTGGCAAACCCAGGAAACTGCGCGCTTCTTCAGGAGTGCAATCACAATTGACGGTGAACTTCATCGGCTGAACTTCTCTGGCTTGTGGCAGTGCAGAGTGACCCTGCTTTAGAACAACGTCAAGAGGCCGACATTATGGTCGACAAAGCCGTCATATACCATCTTGACTGCGACATAGAGGATAACGATCAGGCCAAAATAGGCGATCCAGCGATAGCGCTCGATATACTTCGCGATAACATTCGCCGCCACGCCCATCAGCGCAACCGACAAGATCAGTCCAATAATGAGGATTCCTGGATGGTCCTTGGCCGCACCCGCCACCGCCAACACGTTGTCGAGGCTCATCGAAACGTCAGCCACCGCAACGGCCCATGCGGCCCCGGCAAAGCTCTTGGCCGGGCGCAGACCGCTATGCTCGTCGCCCGACATTTCTGGTGAACCGGCGCTCTCACCGCTATGATGCAGCTCGCGCCACATTTTCCAGCTAACCCAAAGCAGCAGCAGACCACCTGCCAGAATCAACCCGACAATCTGCAACAACTGGCTGACAATCAAAGCGAAACCGATACGCAGCACCAGCGCGGCAATAATACCGATCAGGATGACACGCTTGCGCTGCTCAGCCGGCAAACCCGCTGCCAGCGCGCCGACAACGATCGCGTTGTCACCCGCCAGCACCAGATCGATCATCAGCACCTGCGCAAAGGCAGCCAGTGCGGCTGGGGAGCCAATATTGGAAAAATCGCTGACGATATGCCCCCAGATTTCTGCGGGGGAACCCAGAGACGGAGCAGCAGCAGCGGCGGCAGAGAGGATTTCGATCATCACAGGCTAACGCTCTTTCCGGCTTATTGGTTCATGGAATCGAAGAAATCCTCGTTGGTCTTCGAATCCTTCATCTTGTCGAGCAGGAATTCCATCGCGTCGATGGTGCCCATCTGCATCAGGATGCGGCGCAGCACCCACATCTTGCTGAGGATGCCCTTCTCGACCAACAGCTCTTCCTTGCGGGTGCCGCTCTTGCCGACATCGAGCGCCGGGAAGATGCGCTTGTCCGCCACCTTACGGTCGAGTACGATTTCGCTGTTGCCGGTGCCCTTGAACTCTTCGAAGATCACCTCATCCATGCGGCTGCCGGTGTCGATCAGCGCGGTGGCGATGATCGAGAGCGAACCCCCCTCCTCGATATTGCGCGCGGCGCCGAAGAAGCGCTTGGGCCGCTGGAGCGCATTGGCATCGACACCGCCGGTCAGCACCTTGCCGGAGCTTGGCACGACCGTGTTATAGGCGCGGCCCAGGCGGGTGATCGAGTCAAGCAGGATAACGACGTCCTTCTTGTGCTCCACCAGACGCTTGGCCTTTTCAATAACCATTTCAGCAACTTGTACGTGGCGCGCGGCCGGTTCGTCGAAAGTGGAGGAAACAACCTCCCCCTTGACCGAGCGCTGCATGTCGGTGACTTCTTCGGGCCGCTCATCGATCAGCAGCACAATCAGGAACACTTCGGGGTGATTGTCGGTAATCGCCTTGGCGATATTTTGCAGCAAAACCGTCTTACCCGTGCGCGGCGGCGCAACGATCAGCGCGCGCTGGCCCTTGCCCTGTGGCGAGATGATATCAATGACGCGGGCCGACTTGTCCTTCACCGTGGGGTCGAGCGTATCGAGCCGCAGCTTCTCGGTCGGGTAAAGCGGCGTCAGGTTATCGAAGTTGACGCGATGGCGCACCACATCGGGATCGTCGAAGTTGACCGAAATGATCTTCGTCAGCGCGAAATAGCGCTCGCCATCCTTGGGCGCACGGATTTCGCCTTCTACCGTATCGCCAGTGCGCAGACCATGCTTGCGCACCTGATTGGGCGAGACATAGATGTCATCCGGGCCAGCAAGATAATTGGCTTCCGGGCTACGCAGAAAACCAAAGCCATCGGGCAGCACCTCGATCGTGCCGACGCCCATGATCTGCTCGCCATTTTCGGCTTCAGCCTTCAGGATTGCGAACAGCAGATCCTGCTTGCGCAGCGTGGACGCGCCCTCGACCCCCAGTTCCTCGGCCATGGTGACGAGGTCCGCGGGTGGGGTTTTCTTGAGTTCTTTGAGATGCATTGGGTCTGTCCGGAAAAGGAAGGTATCTTGGGGAAATGCCGGTCTTCCGGCTGTAGAAAGGACGGGGCAACGGCGAATGAAGCGGCTGCCTACGCCCGAATTAGGACTCCGCCTGCGCCAAGTCAAGCAATCTTGGCTGAAGGCCCGTTGTCAGAACGGCTTTACTACCGCAAGTATCACCACCAGAACCGCCACCAGGCCGGGCACCTCATTCAGCAATCGCAATTGCTTGCCAGTGAGCGGACGCTCGCCGCGTTTCAGCTTTTTCGCATAGCCGATCATCCAGCCATGATAGGCTGACAGACCGAATACCGCCAAAAACTTGAGCTGAAACCAGCCATAAGACCATGCACCGATATCGATCATCAGCGCGATGCCAAATATCCAGACAATGATAAGCGACGGATTGAGGATGATACGGCGGAGCTTGTCTTCACGGTCAATCCATTTGGATTCCTCGTCCGATTCCGGCGCACACTCCTGATGATAAACGAAAAAGCGTGGCATCATGAACAGCCCGGCCATCAGGAAGATGACGAAGATGATATGCCCCGCCTTAACCCAGAGATAGGCGCTGCCCAAAAATCCCGTCATGCTGCTTGCCCCAGCCGTTTCAGCATATGCTCCACATGCGCGATCGGAGTTTCAGGGGTGATCCCATGGCCCAGATTGAAGATATGGGGTCGTCCGCGGAACGCCGCAAGTATCGAATCCACGGCATCGTCCAGTGCCTTTCCTCCCGCAATCAGCACCAGCGGATCAAGATTACCCTGCACTGGCAATCCTTTGGGCAGCGCCGCATCAGCCCATGCAGGGTCAATCGTTTCATCCAGACCCAGCGCATCCACGCCCGTTCCCCGTGCATAATCAACCAGTTTAGCCCCGGCGCCTTTAGGGAACCCTATGATCGGCACACCGGGACGGGCGGCCCGGATTTGTTCCACAATAGCCTTGTTGGGCGCAATCACCCAACGCGTGAACTGCTGGGGTGAGAGGCTCCCCGCCCAGCTATCGAACAATTGCACAGCATCGACCCCGGCATCGATCTGGCCGATGAGATAGGGCACAGTCGCTGCGACAATCGCGTCTATGATCGCGCCAAAGCGTTCCGGCTCGGCATAGGCCATGCGCCTTGCCGCGGCCTGATCCTTGCTGCCCTGCCCCGCCACCATATAGGTCGCGATCGTCCAGGGGCTGCCTGCAAAGCCTAGAAAAGTGGTTTCCGGCGCAAGCTGTGCCTTAACCTGACGCACTGTCTCATAGATCGCATCATAGCGGCTGTAATCTGGCGTCAAGGCATCAAGGGTGCTGTCCAACAGCGTGGGAGCAAGGCGCGGCCCTTCTCCAGCCTCGAACCAGAGCTTTTGCCCCATCGCATAAGGCACAATAAGAATATCGGAAAAAAGGATTGCTGCGTGCAGGCCATCCCTGTCCGTACCAAAGCGCCGCAGCGGTTGCAGCGTGATCTCTGCCGCAGCCGCGCTGTCATAGACCAACTCAAGGAAACCGCCCTTGTCGGCCCTTAGTGCGCGATATTCCGGCAGATAGCGCCCTGCCTGCCGCATCATCCAGCGCGGAGCCATGGTTTGCCGTTCTCCGCGCAAGACGGAGAGCAATGCTTTATCAGGCAGGACAGACATGGATTCCTAATATCCTATTAATATAGATTAATAAATTGTTGATGATGATAGATGGTGGATGGTGGGGTTTATGCGTCATCCCCGGTTTTGCCAACAGCAGGCCGAAAAAATCAGCACTGACTTTATTGGCTGAATCCGGCTTATCCCCGCTATCTACCCCCTGTGGATCAAATTATCCCGTTGGGACAGCTTGTGGATAAGAAGCCTGACAGTACGGAAAAAAGCGGGTAAGGCGATTATCCGCATTTCTATCCCTTGATTTATCCACAGCTCCCCAACACTGTTGTACCCATGAGCCGTATTCACCTGCATCTGCTGTCGGATTCTACCGGCGAGACCCTGGAAAGCATCGCCAAAGCGGTGATCGGACAGTTCGAGGACGTGGAAGCAATCCGCCATTTCTGGCCGATGGTTCGGTCCGAGGAGCATCTCCAGCGTATATTGGGTGAGATTTCCAGCAACCCCGGCCTCGTGCTGTTCACCCTCGCCAACCCAGAGCTGCGCCGCAAGCTGGAGCACAAGTGTCGCGCGCTCGGTTTACCCTATGTTGCCCCGCTTGATAGCGCTACCGATGCGATGTCAAACATATTGGGGCAAGAGACACGTACCCGGCCGGGCCGCAAGCATGTGCTCGATGAGGCGTATTTCGCACGGATCGGCGCCATTCAATTTACTATTGCCCATGATGACGGCGTCGGCCCGGAAAACTGGGAGGATGCGGATATCGTGCTTGTCGGCGTTTCGCGCACCTCGAAGACGCCGACCTCTATCTACCTCGCCAATCGGGGATACAAGACCGCCAATGTGCCGCTGGTGCCTGAATCCCCGCCCCCAGCCGAGCTATATCAGCTCCAGCATCCCATGGTGGTGGGGCTCACTATTAACCCGGAGCGGCTGGTGCAAATCCGGCGCAACCGCCTGCTCTCACTCAATCAGTCGCCAGAAACGGCCTATGTCGATATTGACAAGGTGCAGGAGGAAATGGCGTTTGCCCGTCGCCTGATAGCGGATAATGACTGGCCACATATCGATGTGACCCGCCGTTCGATCGAGGAGGCCGCTGCGGCAATCATAACGCTGTTCAACGACAGGCTGATGGCGCGGGAGCAGGAACATGCGCAGGCAGCCGCCCAAGCTCAGCAATCATGAGTGCTCCCGAACTGGTACTTGCCTCACAAAGCGCCAGCCGCCGCGCGATGCTCAGCGCGGCACAAGTTCCTCATCACGCTGTGTCGCCCGCGATTGACGAGGAAACGCTGAAGGAAGCCTTGCGCGCGGAAGGGCATGGCGCGCGCCAGCTTGCGGATGCACTGGCGGAAGCAAAGGCGCTGAAACTTTCAATCCGTATGCCGGGTGCCTTGGTGTTGGGCTGTGACCAGACGCTGGAGCTGGATGATGGCGCGATGCTCGATAAAGCGGTGGACAGAGAAGATGCCGCCGCAATCCTTCGTCGCTTGTCTGGCACCACGCACAAGCTTCATAGCGCGGCGGTGGTCTGCGAGAATGGCGTACCGGTGTGGCGCGCAATAGAAAGCGCGAGCCTGACGGTCCGGCCTCTGTCCGACGCATTTATCGCGCGCTATCTGGAGGATGAGTGGGAGCAATGTCGCTGGTGCGTCGGCTGTTATCGCATCGAAGGGCCGGGAGCCCAGCTTTTCAGCGCGATCAAGGGCACCCATTTCGCGATACAGGGCCTGCCGTTGCTGGGCCTGCTTGACTTTCTGCGCGTTCGCGGCGTTGTGGCGGCATGAGCGCAACATTACCTTATGCCGAAGTCATCGGCGATCCCATCGCCCACAGCAAATCTCCCGCCATCCATAATTTCTGGCTGGGTAAGCTGGGGATCGAGGCGGAATACCGCAAAACCCATGTGAAGCCGGACGAGCTGGCTGCCTATTTTCTGAAACGCCGGGCGGACCCGGACTGGCTGGGGTGCAACGTCACCATCCCGCATAAAGTGGCCGTGATGGACTATGTGAGCGACCCCGGAAAGGTCGGTGAGGTCATCGGCGCGATGAACACCATCGCTTGCGAGACCGGCGGGCCGCTCATTGGCACCAATACAGACGCGGGCGGGTTCCTCGCGCCGTTGCAGGCTGTCGGCTGGAAAGGCAAGAGCGCCTGCATCATCGGCGCGGGCGGCGCAGCGCGGGCGATCCTTTATGCGCTTGATGCCATCGGGGTGACGGACATCGTCATCATGGCGCGCGACGCATCGAAAGGGCATGCATTGCTGGATCGAGCCGGAGTAAAGGGGCGGGTGATCGGCATGGATGCGCCTTTGCCGCCGGTTGATCTGCTGGTGAACAGCAGTCCGCTGGGCATGGCAGGAAAACCGCCTTTGCAGGTGGATTTGGCGCCGCTTCCCGCACATTCTGTAGTCTATGATATAGTGTATGCGCCGCTGGATACACCGCTGTTGTTGGCCGCGCGCGCGCGCGGATTGGCGGCAATCGACGGGCTGGAGATGCTCATCGGTCAGGCTGCGCTCGCCTTTGATATCTTCTTTGATGCCCAACCCCCGCGCGAACATGATGCGGAACTGCGCGCGCTGTTAATGGCGGCAGAGGGTTAGGGCGCAGTGGCGAAGATCTATGCTCTCACTGGCTCGATTGGTATGGGCAAGAGCGCAGTTACGGGCATGATCCGCAAGCTGGGCGTGCCCTTGTTCGATGCCGACGCCGAGGTGCATCGGTTGCAAGCGCCGGGCGGCAAGGCCTTGGCCCATATCGAGGCGCGCTTTCCCGGCACTACCGGGCCGCAGGGGCTGGACCGTGCAAAACTGGCAGCGATCATCCTTGCGCATCCGCATGAGCGCAAAGCGCTGGAAGCGATCATGCACCCCTTGGTGTTCGCCGCGCGGCAAAAGTTTCTGCAACGGCATATCGCGCACCCGCTCGTCATCCTCGATATTCCGCTTCTGTTTGAAACTCACGGCGAAAAGCGCGTGGATGGCGTGATCGTCGTTACCGCACCCGCTTGGAAACAGCGCAAGCGGGTGCTTGCCCGCCCTGGCATGACAGAGGCGAAGTTCCGCCGTATCCTTGCATTGCAAATGCCCGATGCGCAAAAGCGCCTCCGCGCCGATCATATCGTCCACACCGGCACCACCTATCATCGCACCCGCGCGCAAGTTCGTGCGCTCATCGCTTGCCTTCTCGGCAAAGCAGGCAGATAGTAAGCATCAAGGCAGAGTTACTGAGTCTGATGCGCGAGATTATCTTCGACACCGAAACGACCGGGTTCGATCCCCTGACCGGGGACAGGATGGTGGAAATTGGTTGCATCGAGCTGATCAATCGGGTGCCGACGGGGGCAACGTTTCACCGATATTTCAACCCCAAGCGCCCTATGCCCGCCTCCGCTCAGGCAGTGCATGGCCTGTCAGACGCATTTCTGGCGGACAAACCGATTTTCGGCACAGAGGTAGAGGCACTGCTGGAATTCCTCGGTGATTCGATGCTGGTAGCGCACAATGCGCGGTTCGATTTCGGCTTTCTCAATCATGAACTGAAACTGTGCGCCCGGCCCGATATATCGCTCGATCGCATGATCGATACGGTCGCTATGGCCCGCGCCGCTCATCCCGGCGCCAAGCACAGCCTTGATGCGCTCTGCACCCGTTACGGCATTGACCGCAGCCATCGTGTGAAACACGGCGCGCTGCTCGATGCCGAGCTACTGGCGCAGGTCTATATCGAGCTGACCGGCGGCAGGCAGATTGGTCTGGGGCTGGGCGAAGACGCGGCAAGCCCCGAAATCGTCACGATTGCTCCCTCATTTGACGCGCCGCAAAGAGCGAGCCGCGCTCCGCGTCTATTCAGTCCTACAGATGAGGAAAAGGACCGTCATACCGCCTTTGTGGCGGGGCTGACCAATCCGCTCTGGCATCTGCATGGAAAGGAAACAGCCTGAAAAGGTTGTCCACAGGGCCGGGCGACCGGCTCTGCAAAAGCAAAGGAGATTATGGTATGGATATTCGGATTTCGGGGCATCAGGTCGATACTGGTGAGGCGTTGCAGGAGCATGTAAACACGCGCCTTTCCGCGATTGCCGACAAATATTTCTCCCGCGCCATATCCTCGCACGTCACCTTTCGTCGCGCGCCGCATGGGGCGTTTCACTGCGACATTATCTCTCATGTTATGGCGGGCTTGATCCTGAAAGGCGCGGGTGAAGCGCAGGATGCGCACATCTGCTTCGACCAAGCCGCAGACCGGATCGAAAAGCAGCTCCGCCGCTATATGCGCCGCCTTAAGGATCGGCATGTTCAGGCCGCCGCCGCCGAGGCCGCGCGCGACCCGGAGAATGGTTTGGATGGGCTGGACAACGCCGCCTACACCGTGTTCGCCGCCCCGCCAGAGGAGGAGGAGCCTGCCGAAGCGCCGCTCATCATCGCCGAAACGCGGGTCGATATCCCCGAAGCCAGCGTGTCCGATGCGGTAATGATGCTCGATCTGCGCAATACCAACGCATTGTTGTTCATCAACGCCGGCACGGCAGCGTATAACATGGTCTATCGTCGGCACGATGGCTCGATAGGCTGGGTTGAGCCGCGTGCTTGACGCGATATTAACCCGGATCATGCTATCGGGGCAGCCGCGCGGTTGACGTGGCGCACCCGTGCGCCTATGGCCGCGGGCTTTGGGAATAAGCGTGGCATTCGCGGGTGAGAGCGAGATGCCGCCGGCAGCAAAAAAGCTGCCGCGGGATTAGAGCATTGTGATGACGGATTTCCATGATCTCGTGGTTCCTGAAACAGTTGTATCAGGAGTGACGGCAGGCAATAAAAAGCAGCTTTTTCAACAGCTTGCTGATATGGCTGCCCGCGCCTATGGGCTCAGTGCCGATGAGGTGTATGATCGTCTGAACGAGCGTGAGCGCCTCGGCTCGACCGGATTCGGCAATGGCATTGCGATTCCTCACGCGAAGATTCCCGGACTTGCCCATGTCTGCGGCCTCGTCGTTCGGCTGGAAACACCGATCGCATTCGATTCCGTCGATGAGGTGCCCGTTGACATCATTTTTTCGCTGCTTTCCCCTACCGATAGCGGGGCAGAGCACCTGAAGATGCTGGCGCGCGTCTCGCGCTATCTGCGTAGCGGCCAGAACGCAGCCCGGATCAGGGGCGCGGGATCGAGCGAAGCGTTGCATGCATTGCTGGTCGGGGATGAGGCGCGTGACGCCGCCTGAGGGCGATCCGGCGCTTTCCCCTCTCGCCGGTCTGAGTGGCGAGACCGCCCATTTTCGCGCGCTGGAGCGGCTCTATGCCTCTGCGCCGATCAACCGGATGTTCCCCTCGCGGCTCAGCATACCGGATGCGGGGCGCTCAGTGATCGAGTTCAATGTGGACGAGACAGTCTATCATGCCGCAGGTGCTGTGCATGGCACCGTATATTTCAAGATGCTCGATGACGCGGCCTTTTATGCCGCGAACAGCCTGGTGAGCGATCGTTTTTTGCTAACGACTGGCTTCAACCTGCTCTTTACGCGGCCGCTGCGCGCTGGCATGGCGCGGGCGGAAGGGCGCTGGCTCAGCGGTCGGCGGCGGGTTTATGTAGCAGAAGCTACATTGTTTGATTCCGACGGCGAGGAGGTGGGGCGCGGCACCGGCACCTTCATGCGCTCGCAATATGCGCTGTCATCGCTGCCCGGCTATGCCGCGGCCTGATCTGACTCGCTTCACCCGATGACCGCGCGGGCGACCAGCCGCCTTCTCATTCAGGCGCTGATCCGCGCGACGCAGGCGGATGGCGGCTTTGCGGCGGTTTTGCACAAGGGCGACGACAATGCCGGGGCCATTCTTGTGCAGAGCCGAAATCCTGGCGCGGAGCTCAAGTTGTTCGAGCGCCAGCCGGATTTTTCAAAGGGTTACACATTAACCCCTATAGCCACACAATCTTGGGGCAATGAGATCGAGCTGGCACAATATATTGAACGCCGCCGCCGCTCTGACCCTGATCTATGGATAATTGAACTCGATAGCGCAAACGCGGAACGCCTTGCCGCTGCTATTATGACCCAAGGTTGACTTCTGCGACGAACCGAAGCATAGGCCCGCCCACAACTCCATGCGCAGGTTGCCGATTACCGTTCAACAGGGGACGGAACGCGGTAAACACGCAGACGGGGGGCGGTCCGGCGTCTGATAACATAAGAGGATGTGACGCGCGCGACCGACCAACCGCATATTTTGAAGTTATATGACGATTTATTCCAAGACCGCATCCGGTGCGGCAATTGCCATGTTTTCGCTTACTGCCGCCTTTATCGGTGGCATCTCACGGGCGGATGACACCATCCCCCAAGGCTCGACCCAGACGGCCGCAAAGAGTGCGCCGATTTCAGAGCCTGTCCCGGTAGCTTATGCCGTATTGCAGGACAGCCTGCCCATCCTTTCCCAGCCTGCTGCTCCTGAAGATCAGGCTGCATCGCCATCCCAGTCAGAAAAATCCTACACCTCGCTCACTGCATTGGTTGCCGACACAGATGTCGATGCACCGCTTAACGAGGAGGAGCGCTGCCTCGCCAGCGCTGTCTTCTATGAAGCGCGCAGTGAAACGCCACTGGGCCAGCTGGCTGTCGCTCGTGTCGTGATCAACCGCGGGAAATCCAGCCGTTTTGGCAACAGTCTATGCGGCGTGGTGCGTCAGCCCGGCCAGTTCAGCTTTGTGCGGGGTGGAGTCATCCCCCAGCCCGATACAAACCATCCGCACTGGAAGAGAGCAGTGGCCATATCGCGCATCGCGCTCGATAATAAATGGGTCAGCCCCGCTGAGGGCGCTCTCTATTTCCATGCGCGCCGGGTAAACCCCGGCTGGGCGCGCCCGCGCGTTGCCGTGATCGACAATCACATCTTCTATCGTTGAGAAGATTGGTGCGCCTGCGTCAGCAGATCGCTGGCGCGGGCCACAAACTCCTGCGTGATCTCGTCGGCATAGGGGTTTAGCGTCTGGATGGCGCTGAACAGTGCGAAGCTGTCACGCTTCAGCAGGTCGCATAGATCGAGCAAATGCTGGTAGCTCTGGGTTTTCAGCATCTCGTCCGGGATATTCATTGCCGAGAGGGTCCGCCCGACCAGATGCGTCAGCGCCTGCACATAGGCCATCTCGCGGTCATGCTCTTCTGCGGTGGTGATCTGGATGCGCAGGCCCATTTCCTCGCCCAAAGCCGCAACCTTGAGGTGCTGTTCGCCGCGCAAGGGGCAGATGACGAGCTGCCGCCCGGCCAGCCCGTCGCGCGCCACGCTCTGCGGACCGAACAGCGGGTGCGTGGGTACGATGTGGACGGTTTCGGGCAGATGTTTGGCCAGCCACTGGCTCGGCAGCACCTTGACAGAAGCGATATCAAGCACGGTCGCACCCGGTTTCACCAGCGGGGCAAGGGCCTCGATCACCCGCTCCATATCCTGCACAGGCACGGCGATCATCACCACCTCACACGCGGCAGCCTGAGCAAAGGTGAGAGGGCGCGCGCCGTTGGCGGCTATCTCATCGGCGGGGACATGCGCGTCAAACGCGCCAGTATCGAACCGCGCGCCGAGATGCGCTGCGGCCAGCCTGCCGAAATCGCCAAAACCGATGATGCCGAGGCTCTTCATGTGCACAAGCGCGTAACGATATTGGCGCGAAAGTCCAGCACGCCCGGCTGTCAGTTTGCCGGGGCGTCGCGCTCCTCATAAAAGGCGTTGACCGCAGCCCAGGCCTCTTCAGCCGTCTCGACCCAGGTGATAAGGTTGAGGTCAGACGGCGCGATCACGCCTTCTTCCACCAGCGCCTCGAAATCGACGACACGGTTCCAGAAATCGCGCCCGAACAACAATATGGGGATCGGCTTAATCTTGCCGGTCTGCACCAGGGTCAACAGCTCGAACATCTCATCGAAGGTGCCAAAGCCGCCGGGAAACACCGCCAGCGCGCGGGCGCGGATCAGGAAATGCATCTTGCGCAGCGCGAAATAGTGAAACTGAAAGCTCAGCTCCGGCGTCACATATTCGTTGGGCGCCTGCTCGTGAGGCAGCACGATGTTGAGACCGATACTGCGCGCGCCGACATCGTGCGCGCCGCGATTGGCGGCTTCCATGATCGAGGGGCCACCGCCGGAGCAGACGACGAAATGGCGGCAGCCGGCCGAATCGGTCGGGCAGGCGGCAGCAAGGCGGGCCAGTTTGCGCGCCTCGTCATAATATTTCGCCTTGGCGGCGAGATTATTGGCGATGCGCCTGTCTCGGTCCGATCGCGCTGCATCAATGAGCGCCTGTGCCTTTTCCGGCGAGGGGATGCGGGCCGAGCCATAGAACACGAAGGTGGAGACGATATTTGCCTCATCCAGCAGCACCTCTGGCTTCATCAGCTCCAGCTGAAAGCGCACCGGGCGCAGATCCTCGCGCAGCAGAAATTCGGTATCCTGAAAGGCGAGGCGGTAGGATGCGCTCTGCGTCTGAGGCGTATCGACGGTGACCTTGGCGTCTCGCGCCTCCTGCCGGGCTGGGCGGAAGATGCGCTCTCCGATATTTTTCTGTGTCATGGAATGAGCCTAGCGGGTTTTGGTTAAGATCGGAAGAAAGGGTGTGGTTCAGCGACAATATCCGCCGCGCCCGCCCATATCGAAATGCAGATGGTCGTGATGGGCGGCATTGTAATCCGGGCTGAGCACGGTGCGGAACCGCCTGCACGCGCTGGTGCGCACGGCGCGCAGAAAGGCTTGGGAAGCCGCGTCGCCGTTCCAGCCGTTCTGCACCGAAATGCGTCGCCCGTCGGCCAGCAGGAAGCCAGAAATGTCGATCGCATTGGCGCGGCCATGCTCCGAAAGGCGGCTGCTGCCCGCTATGACGCGGCAGTTGTAAGTGCCGAAGGTGTCTATCCGCACAAGCTCGACGCCGAAATAGATGCGCGCAGCGGGTGCGACGCCGTAGAGCGCCCAAGCCGCGAAATTCTGCGCCACAGGGCAGGTCATCACGCCCAGCCCCTGCACCGGCACGTTGATCTGATCGAGTTGCACGGCGCCATAGGCGGTGCAGCCGCCGCCGAAGCTGCGGTCTGGCAAAGGCGTGAAGCGCGCGCCGAGGCTGGAGAGCTTGGCAGCGCATTGGCGGAACTCGGCGCTGTTCACGCCATAGCGGGGGGGTGTCGATGGCTTTCGGGCCTGCGCGCGTTTGCCAGCGGGGATCATGTCACCCGCGCAGGCCGAAAGCATGAGCGCCGCTATCAACGCCAGCCCCAGCTCACGGCCCCATTTCAGACACACCATCACGCCCATTGCGGAAATTGCCGCCTTCCCCCATTCCTCTGCACTATGACAATAACCATAGTTCGCACCAAGCGCATTGAACATGCGATGAACAGGGCAGGGCGGGAGTCTGGTCGCACGAGGGGGTATTAATGATATTGTATATCAATAGCATTGAGAAAGACAGGGCAAGCTATATGGTGGCCGCATGATGACCCGCACCAGGTTTGCTGACGCTACCCTATATCTATTCCTGATGCTGCCTCTGCTGAGGCTTTATGCCGATATGCGGTCGGCAGAATGGGTTTTGGCCGATGCGATACCACCCAGCGGCGAGGCGGCGGCGCTACTGATGTTCGCGGCGATGGCGATTGGCCCGTTCGTGCGTCTGTTCGGGCTGCGCCGCCCGTTTCTGCAATGGCTGATGCGCAGGCGGCGCAATATCGGCGTTGCGGCCTTTTGTTATGCGGTGCTGCACCTCGGTTTCTATCTGGCGGACATGGGATCGTTGGATTTCATTCTGGCAGAGATTGGCGCGCCTGGTATCTGGACCGGCTGGTTCGCCTTTTTCCTCATGGCCTTGCCTGCCGCGGCCAGCAACGACTGGTCTATGCGTCTGCTGCGCCGCCGATGGAAGCTGGTGCAGCGGTTGCTCTACGGCGTTGTCGCGCTGACGATCATTCACTGGGCTTTGCTGATGTATGGCTGGACCGAGCCGCTTGTTCATGCAGCGCCCATGTTGCTGCTTTATGGTGCGGCGGCGATTCGATACATGTTACTCAGGAAAAGGACCACTCCATGACACGTTCCAATTCACTCAAACTGGCTGTTGCACTGGCGGTAGCAGGGCTCGCCGGTGCATCCGGCACAGCCTTTGCGCATGGCAACGTCACCTGCAACAGCGGGCCGAAGGACCAGTGGAAATCGCTGGATGCGCTCAAGGCCAAGATGACCGCCGAGGGATGGAAGATCACCAAGGCGCATCCCAGCAAGGATTGCTACGAGGTCTATGGCATCACGCCTGAGGGGGACAAGGTGGAGTCCTTCTGGCACCCGGTGACGCTGGAAAAGCGGCTCGTCCTGCGGCGTGGGCAGGTGCTTTACAAGGCGCCATAAGCCAGTTTATCATTATATTACAATATATTGAAACAGAGGCGTCCTTACGGGCGCCTCTTTTCATTTGACATTAACCTTCCAGACGCTAGAGCCGCCGACGGGCCACGCGGTCCCAACGCCGCGCGTGCTCTCTGCAAGGAGACGCATACCATGACTGACGTTACCAAGCCGGCTGGAAAGCCGAACCGCCCCTATTTTTCCTCTGGCCCCTGCGCAAAGCCGCCGGGCTGGGAAGCCTCCAAACTCGCTACCGAATCGCTGGGCCGCTCGCATCGCGCGAAGATCGGCAAGGCGCGCCTCGGCCTTTCGATCGATCTGATGCGCGAGGTTTTGCAGGTGCCCGATACGCACCGCATCGGCATCGTGCCCGGTTCCGATACCGGCGCGTTCGAGATGGCGATGTGGACGATGCTGGGCGCGAAACTTGTCACGACGCTGGCTTGGGAGAGCTTTGGTGAGGGTTGGGTCACGGATGCGGCGAAGCAGCTGAAGCTCGATCCCACGATCCTGCGCGCCGATTATGGCAGCATCCCCGATCTCGGCGCCGTCGATTGGTCGAACGACGTGCTGTTCACCTGGAACGGCACCACATCCGGCGCGCGCGTGCCGAACGGCGACTGGATCGCTGACAATCGCGAAGGCCTCAGCTTCTGTGACGCGACTTCGGCGGTGTTCGCTTACGACATGCCGTGGGACAAGCTCGATGTAACGACATTTTCGTGGCAGAAGGTGCTGGGCGGCGAAGGCGGCCATGGCGTCATCATCCTCGGCCCCCGCGCGGTGGAGCGGCTGGAGAATTACACTCCCGCATGGCCGCTGCCCAAGGTGTTCCGCCTCGTGTCCAAGGGCAAGCTCGCCGAGGGCGTGTTCAAGGGCGAGACGATCAACACCCCATCCATGCTGGCTGTGGAAGACGTGATCTTTGCGCTCGAATGGGCGAAGTCTGTCGGCGGACTCGAAGGCCTGAAAGCCCGCAGCAACGCCAATGCGGCGGCACTGGGCAAGATCGTCGAGGAGCGCAGCTGGCTCGGTCATCTCGCACCCGATCCCGCCACCCGCTCCACCACGTCCGTCTGCCTCACGGTCGAGGGCGCGGATGAAGCCTTCATCAAGGCGATGGCGGGCGCGCTGGAAAAGGAAGGCGCGGCCTATGACATCGCGGGGTATCGCGATGCCCCGGCAGGCCTGCGCATCTGGTGCGGCGCGACGGTGGACACCGCCGATATCGAGGCGCTCGGCCCCTGGCTCGACTGGGCCTATGCGTCCACCAAGGTCGCTGCCTGAACCGGCGTCACCCCGGCCGATGAGCCGGGGTCCAGCTGCAATCATTGCCCGCAGAGAAAAGCGGGACCCCGGATCAAGTCCGGGGTGACGAATAGCAAAGGATCATTCCCATGCCCAAGGTACTTATTTCCGATCAGATGGACCCGCAAGCCGCGCAGATCTTCAAGGATCGCGGCGTTGAAGTGGATGTTATCACCGGCAAGACCCCGGAAGAACTGAAAGCGATGATCGGCCAGTATGACGGCCTCGCCATCCGCAGCTCTACCAAGGTGACGAAGGAAATTCTCGATGCCGCCACCAACCTCAAGGTGATTGGCCGCGCCGGCATTGGCGTGGATAATGTCGACATCCCTTATGCCTCATCCAAGGGCGTGGTGGTGATGAACACGCCGTTCGGCAACTCGATCACTACGGCAGAGCACGCCATCGCGCTGATGTTCGCGCTCGCGCGCCAGCTTCCTGAGGCTAATGCGCAGACGCAGGCGGGCAAATGGCCCAAGAACGATTTCATGGGCGTCGAAGTCACCGGCAAGACGCTGGGCCTCATCGGCGCGGGCAATATCGGCTCCATCGTCGCCTCCCGTGCGCTAGGCCTCAAGATGAAGGTCGTCGCGTTCGATCCGTTCCTCACGCCTGAACGCGCTGTCGAAATGGGCGTGGAGAAAGCGGATCTCGACACGCTGCTCGCCCGCGCGGACTTCATCACGCTGCACACGCCGCTGACCGATCAGACGCGCAACATCCTCTCTCGCGAAAACCTCGCCAAGACCAAGAAGGGCGTGCGCATCATCAACTGCGCGCGCGGTGGGCTGATTGACGAGGTGGCTCTCAAGGACGCGCTCGATAGCGGCCATGTCGCGGGCGCGGCATTGGATGTGTTCGCGGTGGAACCGGCCAAGGACAGCCCGCTGTTCGGCACGCCCAACTTCATCTCGACGCCCCATCTCGGCGCATCGACCAGCGAGGCGCAGGTCAATGTCGCGCTTCAGGTGGCGGAGCAGCTGTCAGACTATCTGATGACCGGTGGCGTCACCAATGCGCTCAACATGCCTTCGCTCTCTGCCGAGGAAGCCCCGAAACTCAAGCCCTATATGGCGCTGGCGGAAAAGCTGGGCAGCCTCGTGGGCCAGCTCGCGGCGGATGATCTCGACAATATTGCCATCGAGGTTGAGGGCGCGGCGGCGGAGCTGAACATCAAGCCGATCACCGGCGCGGTGCTGTCGGGCTTCATGCGCCGCTATTCCGACACGGTGAACATGGTCAACGCGCCCTATCTGGCGCGCGAGCGTGGTCTTGATGTGCGCGAAGTGCGGCACGACCGCGAGGGCGATTATCACACGCTCGTGCGCGTTACCGTCAACACCAGCCAGGGCGCGCGCTCCGTTGCGGGTACATTGTTCGGCAACAGCGCGGCCCGCCTGGTCGAGATGTTCGGCATCGGCGTGGAGGCGGAGCTGGAGGGCCATATGCTCTATATCGTCAATGAGGATACGCCGGGCTTCATCGGCCGGGTCGGCACCGCGCTGGGCGAGGCAGGAATCAACATCGGCACCTTCAACCTTGGCCGCCGCTCTGCGGGGGGCGAGGCGGTGCTGCTGCTCTCTGTGGACGACGCCATTCCGCAGAATGTGCTCGACACCATATGCAAGCTGCCCGGTGTGAAGCGCGCCAAAGCATTGAAATTCTGATTTGAACAGGCTCCGGGCGGGCCGATCAGGCCGCCGCCCGGAGCCGTATGCTGGCCACATCCAGTGCGGGCACTGGGCGACGGGCATGTGTGGAGAGATTGGCTGGGGCGGCAGGATTCGAACCTGCGCATGGCGGCATCAAAAGCCGCTGCCTTACCGCTTGGCGACGCCCCAAGAACCGGGCATCACCCGGCTAGAGACAGCGGCATATAGCGGCTGAGACAGGAAAGGGAATAGTCTTTTCCCACCTCGTGTCACCCATGTGCTTTGCGGTGCATCCCTCTTGCCAATGCCAAGCAAAGCCGCCAACACAAGGCCATGGCTTCCACTGGATCAACCGCGTCGCCCCTGTTCCTGCGTGAGGATGAAATCCGCCGGGGAATTGAGCTGCTCTATTTCGGATACAGCCACATGACCCGCGCGATCGATGCCGATCTTGGCAAGCAGGGGCTGGGCCGTGCGCATCATCGCGCACTCTATTTCATTGCGCGCCAGCCGGATCTGATTGTGAGCGAGCTGCTGTCGCTACTGGCGATCACCAAGCAGTCGCTGGGGCGTGTGCTCAACGATCTGATCGAGCGCGGGCTGGTGGAAACCCGCCCCGGCAACCGTGACCGTCGGCAAAAACAGCTTCGCCTCACAGCGGAGGGCAGCCGGATGGAAGCCGCATTGTTCGAGGCTCTGCGCACCAAAATGGCGGCAGCCTATGTACAGGCGGGGCAAGGCTCCGTCAGCGGCTTCTGGCAGGTGCTGGAAGGGTTGATCCCGCCCGAAGACCGCACGATGGTATTCGGGTTGCGGGGTTGATCATCCCGCCGAGGCCAGTCGCTCCAGTTCCTCGCCGCGGTCTCGCGCCGCGCGCATCATCTCGGTAAGGAGGGCGAAAAAGCGTCCGCCTTCATCCAGCACATCCAGCCCCTCGCGGGTCATGCCACCTTTGCTCGCCACCTTGTCGGCAAGGATAGCGGGGGGCTCGCCCGCTTGCACGGCAAGAGCGCTTGCACCTTCTACCGTCGCCATTGCGAGCCGCGCAGCCTGATCTGCATCGAGCCCCAGCGTCGTGGCAGCGTGTGCCAGCGCGTCGATAAAGCGGAACACAAAGGCCGGGCCGCACCCGGTGAGGGCCGTGATGAGGTTGAACTGCGCCTCGGCTCCAATGCGCTCCACCAGCCCCAGCGGCGCGAGGAGGCGCTGGGCCTCGTCCACCAGTCCGGCATCCGTATGCGCATCGGCATAAAGCGCGCACACCCCTTTGCCCAGCGCCACCGGCGTATTGGGCATGATGCGCACGATATCGGTCTTCTCGCCCAGCGCGGCGCGCAGCCCCGCCACGGTGACGCCGGCGAGGATAGAGATAATAATTTGCCCGTTGGCAAGCAGGGGCGAGAGCAAGGGCGCTACATCAGGTAGCGATTGCGGCTTGATACCCAGCATGATCACCGCGCGTGGAGGCAGCGCGGCGGGTAGAGCGGAGAGCAGGCTTACACCCTGTGCAGGCGGTGCGCTCCGGCCCGGATCGACAACGGTGACGCGCGCGGGGTCCAGCCCTGTCTCCAGCCAGCGCGCAAGTATCGCACCGGCCATAGTGCCACAGCCGATCATCAGCACAGGGCGGTCGAGCCCGTTCAGCGGCATCGCGATACCCTCACGCTTCGCCGCGCGTTTCGATCATGCTCGCGGCGAGGGCCTCGGCAGGGGTCTTGCCGCCCCATAGCACAAACTGGAACACGGGATAGAAGCGCTCGCACTCGTCCAGCGCGGCTTCAACCAGCAACTGGGTCTGATCCAGTGTCAGCACATCCCCTCCGCTCAGCAGCGCGCCATGGCGGAACAACACTACGCCGCTGTTGGACCACAACTCGAAATGGCCGAGCCAGAGCTGCTCGTTGATAAGGCCGATGGTCTCATAGATCGCGCTACGCTTCTCGTCCGTTACCCTGATGTCTGGCAGGGCAAGCAGTTGCAGCACCTGGTCTTCCTCGCGCCAGATTGCGCGCAGCTCATACTGCGTCCAGCTTCCCTGCATGGTCGCGGAGATCTCGTCCTCGCCATTATGCTCATAGGCCCAGCCGTTCGCCTCGAAATAGCTGGCCAGCATATCCAGCGGCTCGGCCTCGTGACCATGCTGCTCGAAGTCGTCATTTTCCATCATATTGCGCTTGGTCCTAGAGCATCGTGCCAAAAAGTGGGAACCGGTTTTTGGCAAAAAACGATGCGACAACACAAAGATAGAGCGCGCATCATGCGTCAGATTTAACGCAGCGCGCTCCAGGCTCTCACGCCAAGCATAGCATCACCGGCACGGCAAGAATACCAGCTTTTGGTGAACAAAGCTGTGGACAAGCTGTTGGTAAGTAGGTGTGCGCTCAGTCAGCTATGGGTGTTTTACGTGTTACTCTGGCCTTCTTTGGAGCGGCGGCTTTGCCCTCCAGCGCATCGAGCCGGACTTTAAGCGCTTCGGCCTCCGCGCGCGCAGTGGCGGCCATCGCCTTCACCGCCTCGAACTCCTCGCGGCTCACGAAATCCATGCCGCTCATCCAGGCCTTGGCTTTTTCGCGCGCATTGGCCTCCACCTCGCGGCCCACTCCGGCCAGCGTCCCCGCCGCGCCGTTGATGATACGGCTCAGATCGTCGAAAAAGCGGTTCTCGCTCTGCATGATGTCCTCGTTAAAGCGCGTTGGCTTCAGATATGGGTGCTCAGCCCCGGCGCGACAAGGTTCTTGGCGTTGGGGTTGAGTTTGTCGATGCTCAGCGTCAGCACACCGGCGAACACCAGCCAGCCGAGATAGGGCAACATCAGCACCGCCGCGATGATGCGGATACGCGCGAACAATATAGTCGTCAGTGCCGCCAAAACGAAGATCGCCACGATCATCCACAGCGCTTCGGGCACCAGATGGAGCCGGAAAAAGACGAATGACCAGGCATAGTTGACGATCAATTGTACCAGAAAGAACAGGATGGCGAGGCCGCGCATCCGCGCCCCCCGCGCATGGAGGATCACCGCGACCGCCAGGCCCATCAGCGTGTAGAGTATGGTCCACGCTGCCCCAAAAACCCAGCCCTCCGGCATGAAATCCGGCTTCACCAGGCCGGCGAACCAGTTGTTCTGATAGCCGCTGTTGGCGATCTGGCCAGAGAGATAGCCGAGAAACACTATGGTGGGGACCGTGAACAAGGCCCAGCGCACATAGGACATGCGAAGCTGGCCTTGCGAAGCTATCTCATTCATTCCACTCAGTCTTTCCGCCTGCGTGACCCTGTTGCGCGCGCGCGAAATCCCGCATTGCCGAATCCCTGTCGCCCACAGCGAGACTTTGGTGATAGTCTCGCTGCATCGCAAGATGCTTGCGTGGACGCGCTGCGTCAAGCGCTCCGATAGGCTGTGGGCTGTTTTGGGTCAGGTTTCGCTCCGATGTGCGGCGATCAGGAACTCAATATTCCCCTCAGGCCCGGTGATCGGGCTGGGGTCTATGCCTTCCACGCGCCAGCCCTTGCCTTCCAGCCAGCCGCGCACTTCGTGGCATACGCGCGTATGCACGGCGGGGTCGCGCACCACGCCGCCCTTGCCCACTTCCTCGCGCCCCGCCTCGAACTGTGGCTTGATCAGCGCCATCAGCCGGGCGTGTGGAGCCGCGAACTCCAGCGGGCGTTCCAGCACCTTGGCGAGTGAAATGAAGCTCGCGTCGCACACGATGATGTCAATGGGTTCAGGAATGTGCTGGGGCGTCAATATGCGCGCGCTGGTTTGCTCGTGCACAATGACCCGCGGGTCCGAACGCAGCTTCCATGCGAGCTGGTTGGTGCCGCTGTCGACCGCATAAACCCGCGCCGCGCCATTGGTGAGCAATACATCGGTGAAGCCCCCGGTCGAGCTGCCGACATCCATCGCCACCGCTTGCCCCACATCCCAGCCGAACTGCGCCAATCCATGCGCAAGCTTGATGCCGCCGCGTGACACCCAGGGATGATCGCGCCCGCGCACCTCCAGCGGCGCGTCTTCTGCCAGCGCCTGCCCTGCCTTCTCGATCTTGCGCTCATTGCTATAGACCAGCCCCGCGAGGATCAGCGCCTGCGCCCGTGCGCGGCTCTCCACCAGACCACGCTCGACAAGCAACTGATCGACCCGCGCCTTGGCCATGCTCAGCCCTCGCCCTGTGCCAATGCTACCAGCATCGCGGGCGTCAGGATCTGCGGCAGTTCTTTCGGCTCGCCCCCATTTGGCGGATACCAGAGATAGAGCGGCACGCCGGAGCGTTGGCGGCTTTCGAGGAAGCGAGTGATGGCGGGATCGCCATTGGTCCAGTCTCCCACGATCACCTGCACGCCTGCCTTTTCAAAGGCCGCCTGCACCTCCGCCCGGTTGATCGCGCCTGCTTCATTGACCTTGCAGCTCAAGCACCAGTCGGCCGTGAAATAGAGGAACACCGGCTTGCCCGATGCGCGTGCCCGCTCCAGCGCCGCAGGGTTAAAGCTGTTTGCGGCAAGCGCCTGCGCCGATGGCTGCGCGCTGTTGAGTGCCACCCCGCCGCCCGCCAGAACAGCTGCGGCGACCAGCAGCGCAGTCAGTCCCGCAAAGCGCCGCTCGCGCGCCTGCGCCCGGCCCAGCCACCAGAGCAGCGCCGTTAGTACGGTCGCCACGGCAACTCCAATGCCAAGCCCCGCACCGCCCGCCTGTCGCCATAGCAGCCAGAGCAGGCCCAGCACGGTCAGCGCCATTGGGATACTCAGCCAGCGCTGCACCCGCTCCATCCACGGGCCGGGGCGCGGCAGGGCGCGGCGCAGCGCGGGGATATGGCCGAGCAGCAGAAACGGCAGCGCAATGCCCAGCCCCAGCCCGGCAAAGATTGCCAGCGCCGCCCCGGTCGGCAGCACTAGCGCCGCGCCCAAAGCGCCCGCCATGAATGGCCCGGTGCAGGGCGTGGCCACAAACGCCACCAGTACCCCGCTCCAGAAATCGCCGATCAGCCCGCGCCGGGTGGCTAGGCCTTCGCCGATCGAGAGCGCCGCCATCCGCCACACGCCCGCCAGCTCCAGCGCGATGGCGAGGCTCAAGGCCAGCAGCATCAGCACCACTGCGGGGCTTTGCAGCTGAAACGCCCAGCCGATGCTCGCGCCGCCCGCGCGCAATGCCATCACTGCGCCGCCCAGAGCCATGCACGCGCTCATGACCCCCGCCGCATAGGCCCATGCCTCCTTGCGGGCAGCTGCGGGCGAAGACGCGCCGCGCAGCAGGCTCATGGCTTTGAGGCTCAGCACCGGAAACACACAGGGCATGATGTTGAGGATCAGCCCGCCCGCAATTGCGCCAATGAGCGCGAGGAGCACCCCACGCCAGCCCTTCCCTGAGTCGCTGGGCTGCGGCACCGCACCCTTGCGCGCCACGATATCCAGCCCCGTATCCGGCCCGATCTTGAGTACTCCGCGCACTGCGTCGCTATCCGACAGGGCAAGCCCCTCGATCGCCACGATCAGGCGGTCGCCATCGCGCGTAAATGTCTGTGCGCCGGCATAGCTCTTCGCGCCAGCATCGGCGCTGAAGAAATGTGGCGCTTCGAGCGGCGCGGCGGCGGGATAGGGGATCGAGAGGCGCAAGCTGCCGTTTTCCTGCGCCGCAAACAGAGCTGCTCCGCCAAGCGGCCTTGGCAGCTTCCGGCGATAGTCATCAAACCGCGCCTGATGTTCTGGGGAGGGCTGTGCCGCCCCTATCGTCAGGCTGAGCGCGAGATTCGCCTGTTCTGGCACACAGATGGCGTCTGTGCAGGCCAGCCAGTCCAGATGCACCTTTATCGGCATGACTGTGCCCGGTGTGAGGCCGGGCGGCACACGCAGGTCCGCCAACACTGCGTAGCGCCCTTCGTACACATGGTTCATCAGCCCCGCCACCAGCAGCGTCTGCGGCACGGGGTAGCGCAGGGGGCCGATGGTCGCGCCTTCGGGCAGGCTCCAGCGTGGTTCTATCGGTTTGCCCGCGTCGCCAGGGTTGAGCCAATAGCCGTGCCAGCCCGGCTCCGGCGTCATCACGAAAGCCAGCGTCACCACGCTGCCCGGCGCGGGGCGCAGCGTCTCGGCCTCCAGCTTTGCAGTAATATGAGGTGTGCCGCTGTTGGAAAAAGCGCCCTGTGCCCACACAGCGGCGGGCGCAGATATAAGCGCGATCAGTAACAACAAAAGGCTAGAAAATCGGCGCATCCCAGCTTTCGGCTAGGCGCGGCGGCGCTTTACGTCAAGCGCGTCTGCCGATGAACTCTTCCTGCTTGCTACACATTTCGCCAATACGAGCGGCTTCTACCGGCCGGCTATAAAAATAGCCCTGAATTTCCTCGCAGCCGATCTCGACAAGCTGGTCGCGCTGCTCGATGGTTTCCACGCCTTCCGCGATGACATCCAGCTTCAGGGCACGCGCGAGCTTCACGATCGCCTGGATCACGGCGGCCGATTCCTTTTCTATGCCGAGGTTGGCAACGAAAGACCGGTCGATCTTTATCTTGTCGATAGGATAGCGTTGCAGGTAGCTGAGGCTGGAATAGCCCGTGCCGAAATCGTCGAGCGCGATCGAGAAACCCATCTGGCGCAGTTCGCGCAGCACGCCATGCGTGACAGGGTCATCGCCCAATAGCAGACCTTCGGTGATTTCCAGCTCGAACGTGCGCGGGTCAACCGCACATTCCTTGATCAGATCCGCAACCTTCTCAGGGAAATCGCGCATACGCAATTGCGCTGCGGAAATATTGACCGCTACCTTGAGGCCCGGCCACTGGCGGCTGGCGATGAACGACTCCCTCAGGGTATAGATGCCCAGTTCACTGATAAGGCCGCATTCTTCCGCAATGGGAACGAACATGGCGGGCGAGATGTCACCCCGCTCCGGGTGCTTCCAGCGCAACAGCGCCTCTACGCCGGCGATGCGGCCCGTTCTATCGGACTGCGGCTGATAGACCATGTTGAGGCCGCCATTGTGCAGCGCCTCGCGCAGCTCTCCCTCGATCTCGCGGCGCATGCGCATCGCTGCGTCCATTTCCGGCTCGAAGAAGCTATATTGCGCGCGGCCATTGTTCTTGGAGCGGTAGAGCGCAAGGTCGGCATGGCGCAGTGCGTCGGCGGCGGCGACTTCGCCCTCGGAGAGCAGGTTGACGCCGATCGAGCAGGAAATATGCACGCGCCCGCTCGAAAGCTCCATCGGCTTGGATATCGCTTCAACGATGCGCTCGGCCAGCCGGGCTGCGGCATTGGGGGTTGCATCGAGCTGGACGATGGCGAACTCATCTCCCGACAAGCGGGCAAATGTGTCAGACCGGCGGCAGACCTCGGCTATGCGGCGCGAGGCCGCAACGATCAGCTCGTCGCCAATCTGGTGGCCGAAGGTGTCGTTCACCTCCTTGAAACGGTCCAGATCGAGGCAGTGTACCGCAATCTGCGTGCCGTTGCGCCGTAGCTGATCCAGCGCGACGCCGAGCCGGTCGAAGAACATCACGCGGTTGGGCAGGCCGGTCAGCGGATCATGATAGGCCAGATGCGAAGCGCGCGCCTCGCTGGCGATCAGCTGCTGCGCCGCGCGCCAGCTGCGCCGGTGGAACAGCGCCATCACACCGAAGAACAGCAGGATGATGATGAGAGTAGGGGCTAGCAATTTGAGGCCAAGATCGGTTCCAGGTTTACCCGGCGTCCATTCCAGCGTGGCGACATAGCGGCCCTTATCGTCGTTGAGGTCGACCTGGGCGACGCCGCTCGTGTCATGCAATTGAACCTGACGCAGCTTGAGGTCGGGGAGCAGATATCGCTGCGCAAAGGATTCGAGGAACTGATCGTTCATCTGCGTGGCGGCAATCACGATTGGCGCGCGCGCATAACGCTGCTTCACGGTGCCGAAATCCGGCTCCACCAACGACACAACGACCAAGAAAACCCGGCCATTGACCTTGACGAGGTTGTGGTACTGGACTGGATCCTTGAGCGAACCGAGCTGGATGCCCTTGCTGCGCCGTAAGGCCTCCTTTGTGCGTGCGGCCTTGATTGCCTTGTGCATGGCATGTGCGAACGGCTCATATATCGAGAGAGGAGCCTGCTCGCCGGTATCCGCCGCGAAAAACAGCTTGTCCTCATGATCCAGCACGAAACTGTACTGGAAAAATGCGGTGTCGTAGAGGAACTGGCCAATATTGTTGGTCGCCCACTCAACGTTGCGTGCTTCAAGATTGGCGAGGGCATCGTCCCAAACCGTTTGCGGCACAGCACCTTTGTCAACCTCGATAATCTTGTTGGCGATGCCATTGGCCACAAGCTGCTGCTCGCGCTCCTTCGCCGATTCGTTCATGCGCAGGGCAAGATTATAACCACCGATAAGAAGCAGAATCGTGGCTACGACCGAAAGCATTATTAGCGGTCGGAAAAGTTCGTTGGCGCGCTTCTCTGTTTTCATCTGTACGGTGCCTAAAACGAAGTCTGACCAGACTTAATATGCGGCAACCGTAAATTTTCCGTGTAATGCCTCAGTAGGGGGCCAAGAACCCCTATTGCTGGATGATCTTTTCACCTTCCCGGCCTACGGACTCGATGTCCCTGCCTGCTCCTTTTACGGTATTGCACGCGCTGACAACTAATGATGCGGCAGCAAGTACCAGAATAGTCAGTTTGCTCATGATTATGCTCCTGTAAGATGTGTCGTGATGGTATAAACACAGTGAAGGCGCTCGCGTTCCCATGACCACAGCCATAACTGGATTTGATTTCATGTTGCAGCGCAAGAAATATTCTGCGATGTCTCGCCGCCGGTAATAGCACTAACAAAGGGGTGCGCGCCGCGCGCGTCAAACAGGATTAAGCTTTCCTTAGCCAATTTGCGGCATTCGGTTATGCGGGAAACCGCACCATTGGGGGATGAAGATGTCGCTGGGCGACCATAGCACGGACGTAGCAATTATCGGCGCAGGGCCGGCGGGCCTCACCGCTGCCTATCTGCTTTCAAAGGGCGGCTACAAGGTCTCGGTCATTGAAAAGGATGACCGGTATGTCGGCGGCATCAGCCGCACGGTCGAGCATGAAGGCTTTCGCTTTGATATTGGCGGGCACCGATTCTTCTCGAAATCGAAGGAAGTGGTGGACCTCTGGAACGAGATTCTGCCGAACGACTTCATCCAGCGCCCGCGCATGAGCCGCATCTATTACGAAGGCAAGTTCTACAGCTATCCCTTGCGCGCCTTCGAGGCGCTGTGGAACCTCGGCATTTTCCGTTCCACATTGTGCATGCTGAGCTTTGCCAAGGCCAAGGCATTTCCCAAAAAGGACGTGCGCAGCTTTCAGGATTGGGTGGTAAACCAGTTCGGCTTCCGCTTGTTCTCGATCTTCTTTAAGACCTATACCGAAAAGGTGTGGGGCATGCCGTGCGACGAGATGTCGGCGGACTGGGCGGCCCAGCGCATCAAGGGCTTGAGCCTCGGCGCGGCGGTGATGGATGGCCTGAAGCGCAGCCTCGGCCTCAACAAGAAGCCCAATGACGGCATGGAAACCAAGACCCTGCTGGAGACGTTCCGCTATCCGCGCCTCGGCCCCGGCATGATGTGGGATGCGGCGCGCGATCATGTGCGCGCCAAGGGCAACCATGTGTTGATGAGCCACGCGCTCGAAAGCCTGAGCCAGGACGGCGGAAACCGCTGGAACGTCAAGGCGCGGCAGGCGGATGGTTCAGTCATCACTATCAATGCGGCCCACGTCATCAGCTCTGTTCCCATGCGTGAGCTGGCGGACCGGATCGACCCCAAGCCGCAGACGATCGTAGAGGCGAACAAGCTCAACTATCGCGACTTCCTCACCGTGGCGCTGATGATCCGCTCAGAGGATCTGTTCCCGGACAACTGGATTTATATCCACGACAGCAAGGTGCTGGTCGGTCGGGTGCAGAATTTCCGCAGCTGGTCGCCCGAAATGGTACCAGACCCGAATATCGCCTGCGTCGGTCTTGAATATTTCTGCTTTGAGGGTGACTCGCTCTGGGCCTCGTCCGACGCTGATCTGGTCGAACGGGCGAAAAAGGAAATGGCGATCCTCGGCCTGTGCAAGCCTGAGGATGTGATCGGCGGCGCGGTCGTGCGGCAGGAAAAGGCCTACCCGGTCTATGACGACGGTTATGCCGACAATGTCGCCGCGATGCGCGCGGAGCTGGAGACGAAATATCCGACGCTCCACCTCGTCGGTCGCAACGGTATGCACCGCTATAATAATCAGGACCACGCGATGATGACGGCGATGCTTACTGTCCGCAACATCGAGGCGGGCAGCCGCGTCTATGACACCTGGCAGGTCAACGAAGACGCCGAGTATCATGAGTCGGGCGATGAGGGCGAAGTGAGCAACAGCGCCCTTACGCCGGGCGAACGCGCGGCGCTTGCCAGCGTGCGCGATGTGCCCGGTCGAATTAACGAAGCGGTAACGTCTTAGGAAGTAGCTTGGCGGTATGATCGCTCGTGCAGCAACCCTCGTCTGGCGCATAACCTACGCTCGCTATATCATGGCGAGCGCTCTGGCGCTGGCGGCTGATCTCAGCCTGTTCATGATGCTGCTGGAATTTGGGCTGAAGCCTATTCCTGCCTCGATGGCGGGATATTGCGCGGGCCTTGTCGTGCACTGGATCATCTCATCGCGCCTCGTGTTTGCCGAACAGGCGATGCGTGGGCCTCAGCGCAACCGGCAGAAGGCTCTGTTCGTTGTTTCCACTCTCATCGGCCTTGCGCTCACCACCCTGATCGTCGGCACAGGCAGCCATTTCGGGCTGGACCCGCGCCTTGCCAAGCTGATTGCCGTCGCCATCAGTTTCCAGACCACCTATCTGCTTCGCCGGTCCGTGGTCTTTGCGTGAACCGGCCCCTCTTTCCTGACGATTTCGCGGTCGCGACAGCAATAGACGCGCGCCGCCCGTGGATAGAGCGCGGGCACAATGCGCTGTGGCTCGTCGGCGCGCTGTGGCTGGAATGTACGATCGTCTGGCTGGTCTGGCACTGGGGCAGCTTTGCCCATCTCGAATTCCGCGATCCAGACGACGCGCTGCGCCTCGTGCAGGTGCGCAATTTTCTTGCCGGGCAGAGCTGGTTCGATGTCAGCCTGCATGATGTGAACCCGCCGCTGGGCGGCCCGATGCACTGGTCACGCCTGCTCGATCTGCCCATTGCCGGGATTATCGTCGCTATGCGCCCGCTGGTGGGCGAGCGGCTGGCAGAGATCATTGCCTGCGTCTCGGTGCCGCCGCTGACTTTGCTTGCGATGTGCGTCTCGGTCTATACGGCGCTGAAGCAGTTTCTGGGGGCGCACCGTGCCGTGCTGGTGGTGGCGCTGTTGGTCACGTCCTTCCCCATTCTCACACAGATGGCGCCGTTGCGGATAGATCATCATGCCTGGCAGGTGGTTGCCTCTGTCGGTGTGTTGGGCGGTGTTCTGGCGCGTGATCCGCGCACGGGCGGCTGGATTGCCGGCGCCTCGATGGCGCTATGGCTGCATATTTCCGGCGAGGCGCTGCCCTATGTCGCGATCAATGGCGCGGTGCTGGGCCTGCGCTATGCGGCGCGCCCGCAACAGGAGTGGCCGCGGTTCATTCGCTTCGTTGCCGTGCTTGCGGCGGGATCGGCGCTTCTGCTTATCGGCACCCATGGCTGGGCCGCCAGCCTTGAGACGCATTGTGATTCGATGTCGCCGCCCTATCTGCTGCCGCTGTTCGCCGTGGCGGCGCTGTTGTGGTCTGGGCACAGGATATTGGGCGATGCGACGCTGACCCGCCGCCTTGCACCGCTCGGCCTTGCGGCAGCAGCGGGTGCGGCTGTGCTCGCAGCCATGGCCCCACAGTGCCTTTCCGGCCCGTTTCAGGCGCTCGATCCCTTGGTCTATGACTATTGGTATCTCGCCATCGCGGAGGGGCAACCCGTCTGGCGGCAAGATTTGTCGACGGCCGCAATCATCATATTGCCCGCACTGCTGGGGCTGGGCGGGATTATCGGTGCGGTGCTGTCCGAGACTGATGCGGACAAACGCTTCGGCTGGCTTTCTGTCCTCGGCATGGCGCTCGGCGCATTTGCGGTATGCCTGATGGTGCTGCGCGCGATGGGCGTGGCGCATCTGCTGATGCTGATCGGCAATATGTGGATCATCGGGCGGCTTTACCCCCGAATCGCCGCGATGGGGCACATGATGGCGCGCGTGGGGCTTACCGCCTCGCTCTGTATATTGACGCCCTTCGGCAGCGCGGCGCTCTCCAGCGTGATCATTTCTTCGGTCACGAATACACCCAACGACATGGAAAAGGGCACGAAAGCCACGCCGCTTTATGCTCAGGTCGAGGCTTTACGCGCGCTGCCGCCCGCGGTGCTCTTCGCCTCGCTCGATGTCGGCCCGGAAATATTGCTGCGCACCGGGCATCAGGTGATTTCCACCGGCCATCACCGCAATATCGTCGGCATGACCGAGGTTATCCACGCCTTCACAGCATCACCGGACAAGGCGAAGGCAATCGTCCTCGATACGCCCGCCCAATATCTTGTCATCTTCCCCGATCTTAACGAGATCAGCCGCTATAAGGGCAAGGCGCCCGATGGCCTCGCCGCCCGTTTGCTGCGCGGCCAGACGCCAGACTGGCTGGTGCGCATCCATGTGCCGGGCGAAGGCAAGACGCTGATCTATCGCATCGTGCGGCCGCGCCCCGCATAATCGCTTTTACGCACGCGCCGCCTCCGATAAGGCTGGGCAGCATGACCTCCCCCGGTTTTGAACAACGTCTGAAGGCCAAAGCCGCCGAGCTGGGCTTTGCCGCCTGTGGCATATGCGATGCCGATGCCGCGCCTGAGGCGGGCGAACGGCTGCGCGCGTGGCTGGAGCAAGGGCATCATGGCGACATGCTGTGGATGGAGGCCCGCGCCGATCAGCGCGCCTCGCCCAAGGGGCTATGGCCCGAAGTGCGCTCTGTCATCGTGCTGGGGATGAGCTATGCCCCTGCGACCGATCCTATGGCGCTTGCCGCGCAGCCGGAACGCGGGCGCATCTCCGCCTATGCGCAGGGGCGGGATTATCACGATGTCGTCAAATCCGCGCTCAAGGCCCTCGCCCGCTGGATGGTGGAGCAAGAGGGGGCGGGTGCGCTCAAGGTCTTCGTCGATACCGCGCCGGTGATGGAAAAGCCGCTCAGCGCAGCGGCAGGCATCGGCTGGCAGGGCAAGCACACCAATATCATCAGCCGCAGCCACGGCAACTGGCTGTTTCTGGGCGCGATCTATGTCGATGCGGCGCTGATGCCCGATGCGCCGACGCAGGACCGTTGCGGCTCCTGCTCCGCATGCCAGAGCGCCTGCCCGACCGATGCCTTCCCCGCGCCCTATCGGCTCGATGCGCGGCGCTGCATCTCCTACCTCACTATCGAGCATAAAGGCCCGATACCGGAGGAGCTGCGCCCTGGCATCGGTAATCATGTCTATGGCTGCGATGATTGCCTGGCCGTCTGCCCGTGGAACAAGTTTGCGCAGGCGGCACAGGCGCATCGCGCCTTCCTGCCCCGCGCAGAGCTGGCCGCGCCGAGGCTCGATGATCT
This sequence comes from Sphingobium fluviale, assembly GCF_004122115.1. Classification (GTDB taxonomy): domain Bacteria; phylum Pseudomonadota; class Alphaproteobacteria; order Sphingomonadales; family Sphingomonadaceae; genus Sphingobium; species Sphingobium fluviale. The sequence continues at coordinate 18,403 of NZ_SBKP01000002.1, read as the reverse complement.
GCTACGGCTCGATGATGCCAGCTTCCGCGAGATTTTTTCAGGCTCACCCATCAAGCGGATCGGGCGCGGGCGGATGGTGCGCAATGCGGCGATTGCGGCGGGCAACAGTGGGGACGGATCGCTGGTGCCCGCGCTAACTGCGCTGATCGAGGATGAAGACCCGGTGATACAGGACGCTGCGCACTGGGCGCTTTCGCGGCTCAGCTGATCCCGCAAGCGGCCAGATTGGCATCCTTGCCATCCGGCCAGCGCGCATCGACATGCGTAACCGTCGGCTCCTTGCCGCGCGCCGTGGTGTAGAGATAGGCATCCACCACGCAGCCTCCAGTCAGAAATTGCAGCTTGCGCACTGTGCGATCGATAATGTCCAGCCTCGGCTCGCCAAAGCGCGCGATCAGGCGCTTCGCATCCAGCCCGATGAGCGGTTTGGGCGGGCCATAAGCGCCGGCCATTGGCGGCGGCGCGGGCAGAGGCGCGACATCGGCTTGGTCAGGCGCGACGCAGGCAGACAGGGCCAGCGTGCTGAGGAGGGTGACGAGAGCAGAACGGATCATAGGCCTATCCTAGAGCATCGTGCGCAAAAGTGTGAACCGGTTTTGCGCCAGAACGATGCGATACCAAAACTGAGTGCGCGCAACCTGCGCCAGATTTCAGGCAGCGTGCTCTGGCCCGGTTAAGCGCCCGTGGAAACTCCCGGCGGGATCTGTCTCTGGCGTTCGTGCAGGAAGTTGGCGGAGGGTGAAGGACGCAGTCCGAACCCGGAGCCACGGGCGATGGATTGGCGGGCGGCATCGCGCAGACAAATGGTGGCGGAGACGGAGGGATTCGAACCCTCGGTAGCCCCTTAAGGCTACGACGGTTTAGCAAACCGCTGGTTTCAGCCACTCACCCACGTCTCCGCACTGAATTCGCCTTAGGCTTAAATTATGTGGCGGGCTGAACGAGAGCGGCTATAGCGAGCGTCCCGGCGCTTGGCAATGCGGCTGCGCACCTGGGCAACGAAATAAGATACGCGATGGTGATCAGCGCGCAGTGCGCGGGCGGGCCTGCGCATAGCTGCCGAGGATGCGCACCCATTTCGCCTGAAAGCCCAGCTCTTCCAGCGCGCGATCAACCGCTTCGTCGCCGGGCATACCCTCGATATCGGCATAAAATTCGGTCGCGGCGAAGCTTGCGCCGCGCTGATAGCTTTCCAGCTTGGTCATGTTGACGCCGTTGGTGGCAAAGCAACCCAGCGCCTTGTAGAGCGCGGCGGGAATGTTGCGCACCTCGAACAGGAAGCTCGTCATCGTCGGCACGCCTGGCGGTGGCACGGTGGCCTCGCGCGCCAGCACCACGAAGCGGGTCATGTTGTCGGGACTGTCCTCGATATCGCGCGTGATGATCCGGAGGCCATACAGCTCCGCCGCCAGCGCGGGCGCGATTGCGGCCACGCCCGGCTCGCGGCTTTCCGCCACCAGCGCCGCCGCGCCCGCCGTATCGGCATAAGACAGCGCGCGGATGCCGCGCTTGCGCAGATAATGGCGGCATTGCCCCAGCGCCTGCACATGGCTCAGCGCATCGCGCACCGGCGAATCGTCTGGCGCCATCAGCTGGTGGTGGATGGGCAGAAACAGTTCATCGACGATGGCGAGGCCGGATTCGGGCAGCAGATGATGCATATCCGCCACGCGGCCATGCAGCGAGTTCTCGATCGGGATCATCGCCCGGTCCGCCTTAGCTTCAATCACCGCGTCGAGCGCATCCTCGAATGAAAAGCACGGCAAGGGCGCGCAATCGGCGCGATATTCCAGCGCAGCGCGGTGGGAATTCGCGCCCGGCGCGCCCTGAAAAGCGATGGCGCGTGCAGGCGCGGCCAGCGCGGCGGCGCTCATCTGCTCGACCAGTTTTCGGGCGGGTAGGGGGTAGCTTTCCATAATCCTGTGCTCCTGCCTCTGGCGCTTAGGGACAGTCGAGAATCCATGCAAGCATAGCTTGCGCCGGAGCGATCCTCCCATTATGGCAACCCGCATATGAGGGGGGTGCGCCATGCCCGGCGCGCGTCCCTCTGGCACGACTGACACCGAATACGGCTCCGCCACGCCACATAACAGGGGGCACGGGGGCGGCCAGGGCTTGAAGAAGGATTGCGGGCGCATGGACGATCGTTTCAATACATTTGCGGGATGGGCATTGTTCGCGGGCATCATCGCGCTGGGCGGCGGCATCGTTGCCAGCAAGATGTTCCATACCGAGCGCCCGGAAGAAATGGGCTATGCCATTGCGGGCGTTGAGGCCGAGGGTGAAGGCGCCGCCGCCGGCCCGTCGCTCAACACATTGCTCGCCAAGGCGGATGTCGCGAAGGGCGAGAAGGTCTTCGCCAAGTGCGCCGCGTGCCACACCGTCAACCAGGGCGGAGCGAACGGCATCGGCCCCAACCTCTATGCCACAATGGGCAAGGCGCATGGCCATGTTCCCGGCTTCGCCTATTCCGATGCGCTGAAGAAGGTGCCGGGCAACTGGACCTTTGAGGCAATGGACAAGTGGCTCACCAGCCCGCGTGATTATGCGCCCGGCACCAAGATGACCTTTGCCGGCCTCGGCAACCCCGAAGACCGCGCCAACCTGATCGCGTGGCTCAACACCCAAGGCTCCAACCTGCCGCTGCCCGCTGCCGATGCGCCCGCTGCGGCCGAGGGTGCTGGCAATGCCGCCAACGCAGCAGAAGGCGCGGACAACGCCGCCGCCTCCGCCAACGCGGCTGCTCCGGCCAAGTAAGCCAGCGGGGCGTCGGTCCAGCATAAAGACGCCGGCGGTCGCAAGACTGGCCGGCGTTTTTTGTATCTGCGGCAGGCGGCGCCGAATTCAGGTGGCTGGCGCCTCCTCAAGCTCTGGGCATTGTGCATTAGCTACCACTGGCTTGCCTCACCGCAAGCCAGCGGGTTCTGACGGGGCTTCCTGACTGCTCGATGTAACAGAAGGGCTGAATGTGGATCCGACCTGAGGGCTGTGCGCCTCCGTTTCTTCACGCCTCCGCTTTTACATACAAATCGCCACCTTCGCGATACTTCTCCGCCATCTCTGCCATCCCCTTCTCGGCCTCTTCCGCCGCGATAAACGCATCGGCGCTCTGGTTTTGCTTGGCCGCAAACTCCCGCACCTCTTGGGAAATCTTCATGCTGCAGAATTTCGGCCCGCACATGGAGCAGAAGTGCGCGGTCTTCGCGCCTTCCGCCGGGAGCGTCTGGTCGTGATATTGCTCGGCGGTGTCGGGATCGAGTGACAGGTTGAACTGGTCGCGCCAGCGGAACTCGAAGCGGGCCTTGGAGAGCGCGTCGTCCCGCACCTTCGCCGCCGGGTGGCCCTTCGCCAGATCCGCCGCGTGGGCGGCGAGCTTGTAGGTCACGACGCCGACCTTCACGTCGTCCCGGTCCGGCAGGCCCAAGTGCTCCTTGGGCGTGACATAGCAGAGCATCGCCGTGCCGTACCAGCCGATCATCGCCGCGCCGATGCCTGAGGTGATATGGTCATATCCCGGCGCGATGTCTGTCGTGAGCGGGCCGAGGGTATAAAACGGCGCCTCGCCGCACACCTCAAGCTGCTTGTCCATATTCTCCTTGATCTTGTGCATCGGCACATGGCCGGGCCCTTCGATCATCACCTGCACGTCCTGCTTCCACGCGCGGTGGGTGAGTTCGCCGAGCGTGTACAGCTCCGCGAACTGCGCTTCGTCGTTCGCGTCGGCGATGCTGCCGGGGCGCAGGCCATCGCCCAGCGAATAGGCAATGTCATAGGCCTTCATGATCTCGGTGATCTCGTCGAAATGCTCGTAGAGGAAGCTCTCCTTATGGTGCGCGAGGCACCATTTCGCCATGATGCTGCCGCCGCGCGACACGATGCCGGTGACGCGCTTGGCGGCGAGCGGCACATAGGGCAGGCGCACGCCCGCGTGGATGGTGAAATAGTCGACGCCCTGTTCGGCCTGCTCGATCAAAGTGTCGCGGAAGATCTCCCACGTCAGCTCCTCGGCGATACCGCCGACTTTTTCGAGCGCCTGATAGATCGGCACCGTGCCGATGGGGACGGGCGAATTGCGGATGATCCACTCGCGCGTGTCATGGATGTTGCGCCCGGTGGACAAGTCCATCACCGTGTCCGCGCCCCAGCGGATCGACCAGACCATCTTGTCGACCTCGCTCGCGACATCGGAGGCGACGGCGGAGTTGCCGATGTTGGCGTTGATCTTCACCAGGAAATTGCGGCCGATCGCCATCGGCTCGGTTTCCGGGTGGTTGATGTTGCTGGGGATGATGGCGCGGCCACGGGCGACCTCATCGCGCACGAATTCCGGCGTGACATAATCGGGGATCGCCGCGCCGAAGCTTTCGCCGTCGCGGATATATTGCGCGAGGCGCTCGCGGCCCAGGTTCTCGCGCTCGGCGACATATTCCATCTCCGGCGTGATGATGCCGCGCCGCGCATAATGCATCTGCGAGACGTTCATGCCCGGCTTGGCGCGTAAGGGACGCTGGACGACATTGGGGAACGGGCGGACGCCGCCGGAGCGATCCGGCCCCAGCTGGCCATTGTCCTCCGGCTTTACCGCGCGGCCATCATAGGCCTCGACATCATTGCGCGCCATGATCCACTCGCGCCGCAGCTGGGGCAGGCCGGCCATGATGTCGATACGGGCATCGGGATCGGTATAGGGGCCGGAGGTGTCATAGACGCGGATCGACGGCTCACCGCCTGCGAGTTCAATCTCGCGCATCGCGACACGGATGCCTGATCCGCTATGCGCGGCGACATGCACCTTGCGGCTGCCGCGAATGGGGCCGGTGGTGACGCCAATCTCTGCCTTTGCGGGAAGGTCGGCCATGCGCTTGTCTCCTCTGGCGGGGTGAAAGAGGGAAAGCGGGCTGGTATCGCTATGGCCGCTCCCTCCCTACGCCCGTATTAACGGTTTCAGGTTCAGCGGGTCGCAGGGCGTTACACCTGCCTCTCAGCCACATGGCTCCCCGGGGATGGCGATTTTCTATGCCCCGGTGGGGGGAATGTCCAGCCATAACCTTAACCGAAGCCTGGGGATGGTCCTGAGCGCAGGCATGGCGAATATATACCAAGTCCCGATAATAGAAGGCAAAGTTTTCTATGGATAATGTAATATTAACCAAGACACCGCATATTTTTCGAAAATCATAAAAACCGCCTGGAGAGAATAATGAAACGCTCGTCCATCAGGTTCAAGGTTCAGATTGCCTTTGCGATACTGTTGGCGGTTGCCACCAGTTGGGCGCTGGCCAGCTATGTCGTCAATTATCAGATCACGCAGGCCATGCGCCAGATGGTTCAGGCCTCTGCCCTGCTGCGCAACCAGACCGACACCGATATGGAGCATGATGCGATTCGCGGTGATATGCTCGGCATCCTTGCGGCGCAGACCGAACCGAGCCTTAACGCGCAGGAACTGGCGACATCGCTGAAAGACCGCACCGCCAATTTTCGTGAGCTTTACGATGCCACGCTGGCCTATGAACATTCCAAGGCCGTGAAAGAGAGCGCGGCGGTGGTGAAGCCCGATGTCGAGATGTATCTCGCCAGTGCCGATCAGGTTGCAGATGCGACATTGAGCGGCCAGCCGGTTTCGCCAGAGGCTCTGGCCCAGTTCAACGCCAAGTTCGAGGCGCTGGAGGGCAGCCTTGCCGGGGTATCCGACACGATTGAGAAGCATGTGGCCGAAACGCGCATTATTGCGGGAGACGCCGCGCGGCATGGCACCTATGTCACGCTTGGCTGCCTGTTGCTGATCGTCGGGACCATATTGATGGTCTGGCGCAGCTTCATAAAGCATTTTCTGCGCCCGATCTTCGAGATCAAGGGCGCGGTGGAGCAGCTGACCCGGCGCGACCTCAATATAGAGATCGAGGCGGCAGGGCGCGCGGACGAACTTGGCGAACTGAGCCACGCCGTCTATGGTATGCGCGATCAGATCGCCGAAGCTGTTGCCGCGCGCAAGCATCAGGAGGAAGAGATCGTCCACACTATCGGCAGCGCGCTGGCCCGCCTCGCAAGCGGCGATTTGTCCAGCCGCATCGAGACAGAGCTGAAGGGCGCGTTCGCCAGCCTCAAGGATAATTTCAACCAGGCGGTGCATCAGCTTTCTTCGGTGCTAGGCACTGTGCACGAGTCGACCGACAAGATGCTGATCGGTGCGGAGGAGATCAATCGTTCGGCTGACGATCTTGCCCAGCGCAACGAGCAACAGGCAGGCAGCCTCAAGACCATTGCCGATGCTATCTCGGACGTTTCGGAGAAAGTGGCGGCCTCCGCAGATGCGGTGCGCGCGGCACAATCGGCGGTGAACGACGTGAACGGGGCGGTGGCGCAGGGCGGCACCGTGATCCAGAGCGCGGTCGAGGCGATGGACAAGATCGAGACCTCATCCCGCGCGATAGACAGTATCATCTCCGTGATCGACGGCATCGCCTTCCAGACCAATCTGCTGGCGCTCAATGCTGGGGTGGAGGCGGTGCGCGCGGGCGAGGCGGGCAAGGGCTTCAATGTCGTTGCCAGCGAGGTGCGCGCGCTGGCCCAGCGGTCCGCCGATGCGGCGAACGAGATCAAGAAGCTCATTTCCACCAGTTCATCTCAGGTGGAGGCGGGGGTGCAGCTCGTGCGCGCGGCGGGGGATTCGCTCCATGCGATTCTGGATAAGGTGACGGAGATTTCCTCCGTGATGGAAGGCGTGACCCGCAGCGCGACCGAGCAGGCCGGGACGCTCAGCTCCATTGACAGCAGCGCGCACAATATTCAGGGTATCACCCAGCAAAACGCCGCCGCGACAGAGCAGGTCACTGCCGTCACCCGCATGGTGGTGGATGTGACGCGCGACGTTGTGAATCAGCTGTCGACCTTTACTTTGGAAGCAAAATCAAATACTTATGAACAGAGCAGGAGCCTTGCTGCATGAAAGCCGCCCGGAGCGTTTCCCTGTTGGCTTTTACCCTGGCCCTCGCCGCACCCTCCCCCGCATCCGCGAAAGCACGCTACCTCGGCAATGTAGACCTGACCGCCGATGTTGATCTGGACCGGCTGTTTGGCTGGCGTGGCGGGCGGGCGTTCATCTATGGTCTCGGCAATTTCGGCAAGCGCCCCAACGACAGCGCGGGCACGCTGGAGGGTGTCAACAATATCGAGGTCGGCAAATCCGCCGGGCGCCTGTTCGAGGCATGGGTCGAGCAGGACTTTGGCGGGGTAAGCCTGCGCGCCGGTCTCTATGACCTCAACAGCGAGTTCTACGCGACCGACAGCGCTGGTCTGCTGATCGCGCCGCCGTTCGGCATCGGCTCCGAGCTGGCGGCGACCGGGGCGAATGGCCCGTCGATCTTCCCCTCCTCCGCACTTGCCGTTCGTCTGCGCGCGGATGTCAACAGCGGCAATGGCTATGTGCAGACGGCCGCCTTCAACGCCCGCGCGCAGACATGGGGCGACCGTGGCGGGATCGACACCAGCTTTGATGACGGCGTACTGCTGATCGGCGAGGCAGGGCATGCGATCGGCCCGGCGCGTGTCAGCCTCGGCGCATGGACCTATACCAAGCGCCAGGAGGATGGCTTCGCCACCGACGCGGCGGGCGATCCGCTGATGCGCAGGGCATGGGGCGTCTACGGCATGATGGAGGCTCGCGTATCCGGCAGCGAAGACGGCCCGCTCCTTGATGCCTTCCTGCGTGGCGGCGCGTCTGACGGGCGGACGAGCAATTTTTCCTGGGCGGCGCATACCGGCCTGCTCTATGGCCCGGTGTGGTCGGGGCGGGACGACAGCACGCTTTCCCTCGGCTTGCGCTATGCCCGCACCAGCGCGCCTTTCCGGGATGCGATGCGCGCTGCCGGAGAGACGCCCAGCCGCCACGAATACGGCCTTGAGCTGACCTATGCGGACCGAATCGCGCCGTTCCTGATGCTCCAGCCCGACATCCAGATCGTCGGCAATCCCGGCGGGGTGGCGGGCGCGCAGGCCGCCCTGATCTCAAGCCTGCGCGTCACGATAGAGATGCCGCCGCTGCGGCGCTGAGCCTTTAGCGGCCCAGAGCGCCATTGCACTGTCATCTGGCGGGCCTATATGGGCGGACTACAGAAGAGTCCCCCATAGGAGCGCGCGAGTGAGCAAGGTTCTGGTGATAGGCGCAGGCGGCGTCGGTTCGGTCGCTGTCCACAAGATGGCGATGAACGCCGATATCTTTTCCGATATCACGCTGGCCAGCCGCACGCTCTCGAAATGTGATGCCATAGCGGAATCCGTGAAGGCGCGCACAGGCGTTGCTATCAAGACCGTGCAGATCGACGCGGATGATGTCGCCGCCACCACGGCCCTCATCAAGAGCGTCGGCCCCAAGCTCGTCGTCAACCTTGCGCTGCCCTATCAGGATCTCGCGATCATGGACGCCTGCCTCGTGGCGGGCGTGCATTATATGGATACAGCGAACTACGAGCCGCGCGACGAGGCGCATTTCGAATATTCATGGCAATGGGCCTATCAGGACAGGTTCAAGGACGCGGGACTGATGGCTCTGCTCGGCTCGGGCTTTGACCCCGGCGTTACCTCCGTATTCGCGACCTATTTGAAGAAGCATTATCTCGACCGGATCGACACACTCGACATCCTCGATTGTAACGGTGGCGATCACGGACAGCATTTTGCCACCAACTTCAACCCCGAAATCAACATCCGGGAAGTCACCGCGCCTGCCCGTCACTGGGAAAATGGCGCATGGGTGACGACCCCTGCCCTCTCCCATAAGCAAAGCTTCGATTTCGAGGCGGTTGGCCCCAAGAACATGTACCTCATGTATCATGAGGAGCTGGAGAGCCTCGCCAGGCACCTGCCGGAGATCAAGCGCATCCGCTTCTGGATGACCTTTGGCGACGCGTATCTCAAGCACCTTGAAGTCTTGCAGAATGTCGGCATGACGCGGATCGACCCGGTTATCTACAACGGCCAGGAGATCATCCCGCTGCAATTCCTCAAAGCCGTGCTGCCCGAACCCTCGACGCTGGGCGCTACCACAAAGGGCAAGACCAATATCGGCGACATCGCGACCGGCATCGCCAAGGACGGATCGGCCAGGACCTATTATATTTACAATATCTGCGACCATGAGGAGGCCTTCGCCGAGACCGGCAATCAGGCGGTGAGCTATACCACCGGCGTGCCCGCGATGATCGGCGCGGCGATGATCCTCACCGGCGCGTGGGGCGGCGCGGGCGTATTCAACATGGAGCAGATGGACCCCGACCCCTATATGGACATGCTGAACAAGCATGGTCTGCCGTGGAGCGTGAAGGAACTGCAAGGGCCGCTGGCGTTCTGATGGAAAGCGCTTTCGATGGAGACTAGGGCGGGCGATCCCGGCGCCTTTGCGCGCTTCGATCTGACATCCGTCCCCTCGCCCGCCTTCGTGGTCGATGAAGCGGCGGTGCGGCGTAATCTGGCGATCCTTGCCGATGTGCGAGATCGGGCGGGTATCAAGCTGCTCTCCGCGCTGAAGGCCTTCTCGATGTGGTCGCTCGCGCCGGTCATCGCGGAATATCTCGACGGCGTGTGCGCTTCCGGGCTTTATGAGGCGCGGCTGGGCAAGGAAGAGTATCGCGGCGAGATTGCCACCTATTGCGCGGGATACAAGGCCGAAGATCTGCCGGAAATCTGTGCGCTGTCTGATCACATCATCTTCAACTCGCCGGGCCAGCATGCACGCTTTCGCCCGATCCTCGATGCCGCGCGTACCGCAGGCCACAGCTTTGACGTCGGCCTACGCATCAACCCGCTCCATGCCGAGGGCGAGGTTGCGAAATATGATCCGTGCCAGCCGCACAGCCGCCTCGGCTTTCCGGTGGACCAGCTCACATCAGACCATCTGGAAGGCGTTGACGGCCTGCATTTCCACTCCTTGTGCGAGCAGGATTTCGTGCCGCTCAGGCGCACATGGGAGGCTCTGGAGCCGCGCATCACACCCTATTTTCCGCGCCTCAAATGGCTGAACTTCGGCGGCGGGCATCACATTACCCGCGCGGATTATCAGCGCGAGGACCTGATCGCGTTTTTGCGCGATGTGAAGGCAAACACGGGTTGCGAACTGTATCTGGAACCGGGTGAGGCAGTTGCGCTCGATGCGGGTATTCTTGTTGGCGAGATTCTCGATGTGATCGACAACGGCATGCCCGTCGCGATCACCGACATATCCGCCACCTGCCACATGCCGGACGTAATCGAGGCGCCCTATCGCCCCGCCATGCTCCACGAGGCAACAGATGGCCCCGCGACTCGACTCGGCGGCCCCTCCTGCCTTGCGGGCGATATCATCGGCGACTATCGATTCGGCGGCCTGCCAACGGTCGGCCAACGCTTCGCCTTCCTCGACCAGGCGCATTATTCGATGGTCAAGACCAACACCTTCAACGGCGTCCCCCTGCCTGCGATCTGGCTGTGGAACAGCGAAACCAATGATTTGCGGGCTATACGGACGTTTAATTACGACGAATTCAAGCGCCGCCTTTCATGACAATTCTGTGACACGAAATCTTAAGTCTGCCACTTTACACGGACCCCCCTTCGCCATATATCGAGCGTCCGCTGCCCCATGGGACTTCCACCGCAAGGCAGCTTGTTTTGGCTAATACCCTGGAGGTCCCTTGAATTGCACAAGCATCCTAGCGCGCTGGGGGTAGCAACCGCCCTCAAACCGGCAGCACCGGTAACGCTTATTCGCCCGCAGGCAGCAGCCCGCGCCGCACGGTTCTTCGCTGAGAAGTTTCCGGGGCGCTCGCTTTATGCCGTTAAGGCGAACCCCTCCCCCGCCCTGCTGCTCACGCTGTGGGACAACGGCATCACCCATTATGATGTCGCGTCCATTGCCGAGGTGCGGTTGGTCGCAGAGACACTGCCTGAGGCAAAGCTGTGCTTCATGCATCCTGTGAAGGCTGAGGAAGCGATTGCAGAGGCCTATTATGTGCATGGCGTACGCACATTCTCGCTCGATACGATGGAAGAGCTGGACAAGATCGTGCGCGCGACAGACGCAGCGCAGGATCTGGAGCTGTGCGTGCGTCTGCGCGTATCGTCCGACCACGCGCAATTGAGCCTCGCGTCCAAGTTCGGCATTGACCTCAGCGATGCGCGTGAATTGCTGATGGCCACCCGCCAGGCGGCGGACGCGCTGGGCATATGTTTTCATGTCGGCAGCCAGGCAATGAGCCCCCATGCCTATACGCAGGCGATCGAGCGTGTGCGCGCCGCCATTGTCGATGCGGCGGTGACGGTCGACATCATTGACGTGGGCGGCGGGTTTCCCTCCGTCTATCCCGGCATGGAGCCGCCCGCGCTGGAGCATTATTTCGACGCGATCCACCGCGCGTTCGAGAGCCTGCCGGTGTCCTACTCGTCCGAGCTGTGGTGCGAGCCAGGCCGTGCGCTCTCCGCCGAATATAGTTCGCTGATCGTTCGGGTGGAGCGACGCCGGGGCGATGAACTCTATATCAATGACGGTGCCTATGGCGCGCTGTTCGATGCGGCGCATATCGGCTGGCGCTTCCCGGTGAAGCTGCTCCGCGACGGTCATGACAATGATGGCGAGGATCTGATCCCGTTCAGCTTCTATGGTCCGACCTGCGACGATATGGATCATATGGCGGGGCCGTTCCTGCTGCCTGCCGATGTTCAGACCGGTGACTATATCGAGGTCGGCATGCTAGGCGCCTATGGCTGCGCGATGCGCACCGGCTTTAACGGTTTCACCGCAGAGACGCTGGTGGTGGTCGATGACGCGCCGATGGCGAGCCTCTATGACGATGCACGCGAAGCCGCGCCGCTCCGCGCCAATGTGGTGAAAATCGGCAAATAAAACGGACAGGGGGTGTCGGGCTCGCGCTCGCCCCCCCCTTCCTCTGCTGTGGTTGACTTTGCCCGTGTGCAGGATCAGTCTCCTTCCCACCGGAAACGGCAGGAGGGACAATAATGATATCACCTATTTCGCACGAGATGTTGGCGCCCGCAGCGGCGCTGGCGCTGTGGACGCTCATCGTCATGCTTTACATGGTCGTGGTGCGCTTCGGAGCATTCAAGACCGCCAACATCGACCTCGCAAAGGCTCCACCCGGAGGGCGCGGGCAGGATCTGGAGAGCATCCTGCCGAAGCCAGCGAGCTGGCCGTCACACAACTACTCACATCTTCTTGAGCAGCCGACACTATTCTATCCTATCGTGATCCTGCTCGCGCTGCTCGGCGCGTCAAGCCAGACGAACATCATGCTCGCATGGGCTTATGTGGGGCTGCGCATCGTGCACAGCATCTGGCAGATCAAGGTCAACACCATTCCTGTGCGCGCGAGCATCTTCTTCATTTCCAGTATCGTGCTGATCGTGCTGGCGGTGAACGCACTGCGCGCGGCCCTGGCCTGACCATTCACGGTTCCGCCAGACACGGGCGGCCCGCTTACTGCAAGGTGGCGGGCTTGTCCGTGTCTGTGTGTCCAAAGAACTGCATGAGCTGCATCGCACGCTCGGCCCGCTCGGCAAGGGTATTGGCCTCAAGCAGAGCCTGCTTTGCCGCAACATCGAAGGGGGCTACCTGCGCGACACTGTTTACAAAGGTGGTATCGTCCAGCCGCCCCACCGCCGACCAATCGACCATATAACCCAGATGCTCGGCAAAGCGCCGCGCCTCCTGCTCCAGCGCTGCCCGCGCCACTGCGCTTAGCGCCTCGCCTTCCTCGCGCCCCTCCGGCTCAACTTCGGCTTCGACCTGGCGAAAGGGCGTGGCAACGTCCAGCTCCCTGACAATGCGAAAACGCGCCAGCCCGGCAAGAATGATATTGAAGCGCCCGTCATCCAGCGCCTCGCACTCGGCAATGCGGCCCAGACACCCGACATCGTAGAGGCGCGGCTTCACGCCCTCCTCGACCGGTTGAACCATGCCGATCAACCGGTCTCTCGCCAGCGCATCGCTCACCAACGCCCGATAGCGCGGCTCGAAGATATGCAGCGGCAGATGCGCACCCGGAAACAGCAATGCGCCGGCGAGGGGAAAGATCGAGATACGCTGTCCGGTCATCCGCGCGCCTCTCCTCGTCCGCTCAGGTGAACAATATTGCCGACAGGCGGCGGCGCTGAGCCGACACCCACGGGTCTTCCAGCCCGACCGCCTCGAACAGCTTCAACAGCTGGGAGCGCGCCGCGCCGCCATCCCAATCGCGGTCGCGCGCGATAATTTCCAGCAGCGCATCAGCAGCCGCGTCGCGCGCACCGTTTGCCATCAACCCGCCAGCCAGCTCGAACCGGGCGGCATGATCATCCGGGTTCGCGGCCACGCGCGCTTCGACCGCAGAGAGATCGGCCACCGGCTTCGCGTCGCGTGCGAGAGACAGCGCTGCGCGCGCCCGCTCAATCCGCGCATCCTTGGCGGCCTCGGCAGGTGCGGCATCGAGCACGGCCTGCGCCTCGTCCAGCTGACCCAGCGCCACCAGCGCGCGCGCCTGGCCCGCGATGACCGCCGGATGGTCCGGCGCCATGTCCGCGATCTGGGCAAAGATGGACAGCGCGCGCTCTGCGTCGCCCTCGTCCAGCACCTGTTCACCCATAGCGATCAGCGGTTCTATCTGAGCCTCCAGCGCCTTTTCATCGGACTGGATGGGAAGCTGCGCCAGAATCTGGTCCAGCATCTGCTTCAGCTGGCCTTCTGTGCGCGCCTGCGTCAGATCGGCCACCGGCTGACCCTGAAAAACGGCATAAACAGTCGGGATGCTCTGCACGCGGAACTGGGCAGCAATGAACTTGTTCTCGTCGACATCGATCTTCACGAGCTTCACGCCCTTTGGCGCATAATCGGCGCACACCTTCTCGATCACCGGCGCAAGCTGTTTGCACGGGCCGCACCACTCAGCCCAGAAATCGACCACCACCAGCGCCGTGCGCGAGGGATCGACCACGTCACGTTTGAAATCCTCAACCGCCTTGCGGTCCGCCTCGCTCAGTCCCAGCGTCGCCACGCCCTCACCTCCGAAATATTCTGTGCGCGCGAGCGCACGCTGCCGTCTCGCCCGTCTATTTGGGGTGCGAACGCGCCCGACGCAAGCACCCGATACAATGTTTGGCCGTCCATGCGAAAGGGGCTTGCCGGGCGGGCGGACCGATGCTAGGTGCGCCGCTCACCCGCCGGGATCGCGAGGCTTCACCTTCCGCATCCGGCCGCCAGAGCGGGCGTAGCTCAGGGGTAGAGCACAACCTTGCCAAGGTTGGGGTCGAGGGTTCGAATCCCTTCGCCCGCTCCAGTTTTCTCCCAGAAAACCAACGGTTTGAACCTCGCGAAGCTCGCGAGGACCTGGTGACAAAGCTCTCGCTGTTGATCATTGTCACCACATTGTCACCAGTGCGAAGACTGCTCCGGGCATCTCGGGGAAACTCCCGGCGAGAGGTTGAAAATTTCCGCATCATTTCGGGCTTCGATGAAGCGGCAGCGCAATGGCGCTTCATTCCCACTGGCTCGGTGACTTTGGCGTGGATCGCCGTTCGGTTCATTCCAGACCAACAAACTCATGTCAGCAACGGCTAGCGGGCTTGCCGCCGCAGAACCACTCGCTCGCATAAGCCGCTGATCCCTAGGCGCGAAGCCTGTCCTCTTTCAATCAACCCGTGAAGGGTCCGCTACGCATCCGCGTGCGGCCGCAGCGGTGCTGCGGTGATTGCGGCCAGCCCCCGGCCTGTGGGGCGACTGTCGAGCGGGGTGGTCCCGCTCCAAGGCAGGAGCCGCAACATGCCACTGGCAACCGCACAATCGCTTGGCTGGAACCTCTCCCGAACGCTGATGACGGTTATCGTCCTCATCGAAACCAACCAAGGCTACTTCGTGATCCCCGCTGACGAATTTGATGGCGACCCCGAACAGGTGGTTCGCGAATATGATCCCTTCGCCCGCTAGTCTCCGGCGAATTCCGCCTTTTCGGTCTGCACTCCGCCGTGCTATTCTTGCACCGCAGAATGCGCTGAGGTGGTGGTGGCGAGCGCGTCCAGACAAGGGACGCTTATGACCTTTCTCCTCATCCTCGGGGCCGTCGCCGGTCTCTACATGCTTGCGCTGCTTTTCCGCCTCGCGAGCTATGCACTGCCAGTCTATACCGGCATCGGTTGTGCATTCTTGCTGCTTCGCCATGACTATGGGCATCTCGCCGCCATTGCTGGCGGTCTGTCGGCCGGCATTTCCACCCTACTGCTCGGCCAATACCTCATTGCCCTTGTTCGTTCTCCCTTGCTGCGTTCCGGGATCGCGCTTCTCTTTGCCATTCCGGCAGCCATTGCAGGTTTTCAAGCGGCACATGCCCTTGGATCGCTGGCAACGGACGACGGCGCGCTGCTGGCAGTTTTCGGATCCATTGCTGCCTTGGCCACATCCTTCTCGGCATGGCGCAGCGTAACGATGCCTAGGCATGATACGCCCGTTCCAGCGAATACCGACGATTCGGTGAGTGGGCATGCTTATGCAGGCCGATCGATGTCGACCGAATGATCGCGTGAGGGGGCAATCCCGCTGGTCCTGGAAATCGTTCTTCGTTGCCCAGCTTGGTTTGCAGATTCCGGTCAGCGGACACCCAAACATTTGCATGCGATCAGCATCTGGCATCCATTCCGGCAGAACCGACCAGTGCGGCCTCTTTCGATCCGCGCCCATGTCAGCAAGACGCTTCGCTTGGAAGGCTTGCCGCAACGGTGCCTGCCGAACTTTCTTCCCCCGGCGTACCGCCGTTCCTCGCGAGACAAGAAAGTCCGGCCACACCGTCCTCCGCTAAAGCTGCGGGCTAAAGCTGCGGCGCCTGCCACTGGCTGACCTTCATCCGCGCATCGAGGCCGCACTGGAGCGGTCCGACCAACGGAAAGGAAACACCAATGGCAAAGATCGGCAACTTCAAGAAGGTTTCGGGAGAATTCCGTGGCCAGATCGCCACTCTTGCACTGCAAGCCAAATCAGTCCGTATCGCAGCAGAAGAAAGCGCCAGCTCGAATGCCCCCAGCCACCGCGTATTCGTCGGCGATGTCGAAATCGGCGCGGCATGGGAAAAACGCACCCAGGATGACCGGCCTTATCTCTCGATCAAGCTCGACGATCCGAGCTTTGTAGCTCCCATCTTCGCCCAGCTCTTCGAAGCCGAAGACGGCAGCTACGATCTGATCTGGAGCCGCCCCGCACGACGCAGCGAAAGCTGACCAAGCAAAGTCATCGCCTGGGTAAAACCGGGCGATGACGAATCCCTAGTATATTGGGTGGCAGTATATTAGGGTTCCGCCGACCCACGAAGCATGAAGCTTCGGGAGATTTTTGCGACGAATTTAAGGCGAATGCGTCACGCCAGTGGGCTTTCGCAGGAGGAACTAGCGCACCGTGCTGGGCTTAACCGCAACTATGTCGGTCTGCTTGAACGCGCAGCGAATTCGCCCACGCTCGACACGGTTGAGCGACTCGCAGAGGAACTCGTCGTCGACCCTGCCCGATTTTTCGACAAGGCTGGCGAACAGTGACCGCAATCTAGCGCCCGTTCGCAGATTCGACACTCCAACTTTACAATTTTTCAACGACAGCAATCAGATGCTTGTTACTTCGAGGTGGTTTCCCGACCACAGTCCGTCTCAGCTTATGCGGCTAAGCGCATAATGCTCTGCGGATTTAGGGGGAAGTGTGGACTACTTCACCGCTCGTGTTGCGGAGTTACTGCGAGTATTATCGCTCAACGCTTAGGAGGGACCCATGACGGCTCCTGACTTCGAAGATCAACCACCGCAGACGGACCGGCTTAGCGCTTATGACGAGCGACACCTCGTCACCTATTTGCGTTTGCTGGACGCAGAGAAAGACGGTGCGCATTGGGAAGAGGCGGTGGCGATCATCTTCTCTATCGATCCCACAAGGGAGCCCGAGCGCGCAAAGCTGGTCTACGATGGCCACCTCGCCCGTGCCAAATGGATGACAGAGAGCGGATACCGTCACCTGCTAGACAGCCGCACGAATTAAGCTCCGGACAATCCATCAGTCCGGGGCAATCGATTGTGCTGGTATCCCTGATAACGCGCCACTGACTCCGGCACTTCTCGGACCTTGCCAGTAACATGATCGTCCGACTCCAAAAAACCTCACAGGAGAGCTGTGATGGAGGAGAAGCCCGACTGGCGTTCGGAGAGTTACGCCAAAGCCTTTGAAGCACACGACCGTGCGGACTTCGCGCAGGAATTCCTGCGCCGCAATCCTGACTATCGCGACCAATATGCTCGTGCCATCGACGCAGCGCCCATAGCGCGCAAACGTCTGGCCAAGCACTGGGGGTTGGTCTTTCGCGGCCGACCCTGAACATACCGCCACGCACAGCCCCGCCATCTGGGACCCTTCCACCTCCGCTACCATCATCCGGCTGCAACCGGAACCAGCCACGACTGGCAGCTTCAACAAGCTTACCGTTGGCAAAAGTGCGACAGTGATCGCCTGCCATATCACCGATCAAGCGTCACATCAGGTGCTGACGTTGGGCGGACGACGCTATCGACTAACCATCCCAACAGAAGCATCGGATACTGACCCGCTCACCTATATGTTGCCTGCGGATACCTTCTGGGAACTGCGCCGGGCCGCAATGTCGGCCTTCCATGAACATATTCATCTTGGTCGGCTGCGTCAGCGACCAGTTTCTCTCGACCCCGGGCCATCCGAACGCTGGCGCTTGGTACAATGGTTGAGGCTGCTCGATGCATTGCCTGAAGGTGTCAGCGCACGTGAACTCGCAGTTGACCTGATTGCCCGCGATGCGCGCCACTACTCGGCAGCTGAATGGGATGGCTCAAGCGAACGCAAGCGGATTGCCCGCTGGCACCGTCAAGCGCTCGCAGCACGCGACGGCGGCTACCGTCGCCTGTTGAACGGCATCTGATCGGGACATTCCAGACAGTCTCGGTATGTCCGTTCACCCGATCCTCTGAAAATCCGATCTCTCGCCTCCTGCTCGCCGGTCCACCCCCGTGTGTCCGGCACTTCACAGGAGGATCATCATGGATGGTGAATTTATACCCGTCGTTCCGCGCTACGTACGAACGCCTGACGCAGCCGTTCACCTTGGGCTTTCCGCGCGCACCCTGGAAAAGCATCGGTGCTACGGCACAGGGCCAGCCTTTCACAAGCTGGGGCGCCGGATCGTCTATGCCATTACCGATCTGGACGCCTGGGCACAGAATGGACGCCGAAATTCGACGTCGGACCCTGGAAAAGGCATCTTGTTGATTTTCATTGAGAGTTGACCCGGTGTTTTCACTGAGAAGTGACCCGTCTTGTGATTATGTTTCGATTAATTCCTGTGGGTCAAGATAGTGCTTTCTCCTTTTTGGGTTTTGCCTGCTGGGC
>NZ_SBKP01000029.1 GCF_004122115.1 Sphingobium fluviale | reverse complement strand
AATGCCACCGCGTGAGTGGTCCATGGCCAAGGCTCAGTTCGCCGTGATCTTCGGCGAGCGCTTCATCAGAGCCATGGCGGCGTAATGTTCAACCGCCCGCCCACACACGGAAATCCTGACAGTCCCCTTTCTGATGATGTTCGGCATGCTCGCTCCACGTCCGGGCTTTACAGATTATGTGTCCGGCCTGACCGAGCGGCCAGCCTATATCCGTGCAAAAGAAATCGATGCTGCTTTGATAGCTGAACGCGAGGCAGCGGCGGCGAACTAATCCAGTCGCTTTTATTTCATCAGACGATCAAGCGGATGCACTGCGCGTGGCGAAGGGGCAAACCCATCCAGCCGCCCGCGCACCAGCGACCAGCGCACTGGCATCGCCAACGGGATAAAGCCCTCGTGTTCCACGATCAGCGGTTCAGCCTGGCCCAGCATCTCCAGTCGCTCAGCCATGCCGGTCGCCTTCAGCGATTCACGCAGCAGCTCCTCTGCTCGTTCATCGCAATGCACCCCCCGCGCGCAGCTCAGGCGGCCAAGATACCATGATACACTGTCATACGGCGCCACCTCGTCAATCAGAGCAAGGTCAGCCCCTTTCTCCTTACGGATCAGCACCACACCCGTCTGCGCATATTGATCGCGCAAGGCGTGGAACAGTATCTCCAAGCCCGGCCCTTTCGGCAGGCTGATGGAGAGGACAAACGGCGCGTTACCATGCTGCAAGCGCCAGCGCGACACCACGTCACGCGCCAAAACCCGCCGTCGTTCCATAGACAGCACCGCCCAATCCGGCGGAGTCGGAAGATGGGGCAAATTCAGTTGCTGCGGCACAATCTGCTCGGCAATTTTCCAGCGTGCTACCGCAAATTTGCTCACGAGGGCAGTGCGATCAATCGCCATCGCCATTGCACGCCGCACTGAAGCATCCTTGAGCATCACGCTGTCCCGCGCCACCGCCAGCCCAAACAATCCCTGCACAGGATCAAAGCGGACAAATCCGTCCCGCACTCCCGCGATGGATACATAAGGCAGCTCGGCCACCGTGCCGCCCAGCATCAGATCGGCATCGCCTTCGCGAAAACGCACAATCGCCCGCGCGGCCCGTTCGGCGCGCAACAAACGAACCGCGCGCTGCTCCGCCTCCTCATCCACATGGCCCAGCGCATCAAGCGGCAACAAGCGCCAGAGATCGGCTCCACCCGCCTCGTCCTTACGCTTGCGATACGGGCCGGTGCCGCCGGTGCCGCGTGCAATCGCCATCTCAGGCACAGCCAGAGCGGCGAGAAAATTGGGGCGTGCTGTTGTCAGCCTAAGCTCCAGCACGTCGTCCGTCATCGCAATTATCTGCTTAACGGAAGCGAGAGGACCGTAAGGATCTTGCCGGACACCGGCGCGCAGCCGAGCCTGAAGCAGTCGCTTCACCTCACGCGCGTCAACTCTTGCCCCATCAGCCCAGCGAGCGCGGCGCAAACGGAAGATATAGCTTTTCCCCTCATCCACCACGATCCAGCGTTGCGCGAGCGCAGGAACCACAGTGCCATCTGCATCTACGCTTACCAAGCCGCGCGCGGTCGCGGCCAGCATGATCTGTCCCGCGCGGGTGTCGATATGGGTGAGCGGCGCCGCAAACTCGCGCGCAGAACCTATCGCATTGACGCGCACGGGCTCGTCGTCGCCAGCGCCGCATCCCGCGCACAGAAGCGCCCCGGCCAGAGCGGCAAAAACAGAGAGGAATGAAGGCGGTTTCAAGACGGGGCAGTCCGGTTGTCGGGAACCCCTTCCTAACGCACCCCTACCCATAGGCCAAGCACGGATGCATACATCAACCCTGCCCACTTCCAACATAAGCACGATAACCAAAATTGTCTTTATGCCTGTTCAGAAGACGCTGAAGGCCTGCCTATGCCCGGTATCTACCCACGAGCATCCATAATCCCGACAAATGTTTATGGCCGGACTTGGCTATTCCCATACAGGAGTGCCATCTTCAAATTGGCGAACCGGAAAAACGGGGTGGCCTTGGCGTTCGCTTTTTTTGAGCTGCCGCATCGAAGGCCGCTTTCCCTGCGGCTATCAATATGGTGTCATTTTGTGGAGCATGGGCCTGGCTGCACAGGACGTTGCGGTAGTGGCGCTCAAGCTCGTTGTTCTTCGTCAAACCGGGGTTCCCGATCGCCTCCAATGCCATGGATACCGCCTCGATCGCGTTTTTAGTTACAAGAAACTTCACAAGAAAAGCATCTGTTGCAACCGGAGGAACGCCATCATCAGTACTTTCACAAAGCTCCCTGAGTAGAATATGATTGGCAAGTAGAAGCGCATCTATCCTGCCGACAAGATCTTGAAAGCGAGGCAGTGTCGACAGAGCTGCGCCCAAGTTGGAAGGCGACCGGCCATGTGCATAGTGTATGAACCAGTCGCGGGCGGATTGAGCCACTCCATCGTACAGAGAGCCTAGCAGGCCGGCAATCCAGGCAGTTTGACGACCGCTGGCGACCTGCCAATCGACAGGCTGGCGAATGTCCATTACGTGATCTGGTGAAATTTTGACCTTCTCGAAGATGATATCATGGCTCGCCGTCGCACGCATGCCAATGTGATTCCAGGTTTCTTCAATCCGGATACCGGGGCAGTTGGCCGGGACAAGAAAATATCCCACTAACGGCTGATCATCGTCAGTTTTCGCCCACACCAGCATGTATTTGAGTGCGTGACTGCCGGTCGAAAATATTTTCCTGCCCGTAATGACCCAACCATCCCTCTTGCGTTCCGCCAACGTTGCCGGCAGCCCTCCTCTTGCAGGCGTACCCAGTTCGGGTTCCACGCGAAGGGCGTTCACAAGTGCTCCGTGTATGATGGCATCCTGCTCAAGCTGATGACGCAAATTCTTGGGCCATCCCTCCAAGCCTTCAATACCGCTATGACTCATGCACTGCATTGCCAGAATCAACGCGGTTGATGGCTCACCCCTTGCAATCTCCCTGATCACCTTCGCGGAAGTGGCAAGGCCCGCCCCCATCCCTCCCCTATCTTCCGCGATAGTCAAGGCGAGCAAGCCTTTCGCATGCAGCGCGTTCAGATTGTCTACTGGTATCGTGCCTGCTGCATCATAATACGCCGCGGTCTCGGCAAATTTTTCACGCAACTCTGTCAGCACAGCATCGAGATCAAACAGCTCATCCCTGCCTTGCGAAACTGTGGCTGATGCTAACGCGGTCATGCGGTCCCCGTCCATATACAATCACTAGAGAACTGGATGCGCCGAGGAAGCCCTATGCAACATTAGCCAGCTTCTGAAAACGTCGTTTGAAATATACCAGGGGATCAGCGGACCGCCCCTTGATGCTGTCTATATTGACAATGAAGATGTCGTGTGTGCCGGCATCAATGACCTTATCAATATTCCCCGACATGGAGATTAAGGCACCTTTGAGTTCAGGAGGTTGACCGTAAGGCAATATCCATGATGCCGAGTCAAACCTTTCCTTAAAGCGGTCAGCGCGAGAAAACCGCTCTGCTTCGATTTGATCGGCCTCAGACAGTATGGCTATGCTGCACCTGTCCGAGCTCGAAAGCGCTGCATAACAATATGCAGCCTTTCTGATGCAGAAAAGCATGCTCGGCGGGTCAACAGACAATGGAGTCAAGGAGCTGACCAAAAGACCCTTCGGATGCCCGGAATCAACACATGCTACAACCGCCACACCCGTAGCCAGACATGCCATTGCGTCCAGAAATGACATTGATGTGTTGTTGCCCGTCTCCGGCAACTGCTCGACTTGCATCATAGTAGGATTGAGCCCATCACCCTTTACCATCAAATCCTTTCCTTCGGCGATTACATAGAGGCCTGCTCCAACAGCGTCGCAATTTGCGTCGGCGCCAGTCAAATGCAGACATAATTAATTTGCTTACACAAGCTTATCTGGCACGTACTTTTGGTCTAACGATATTTAGAAATGCAGTTTATGCCGGTTGCAAATGAATATATGTCCAGCCGTGGACCGCCCATGAAACTGCTACAATCAAAGCAAGTTTCTTTTTGCCCGATAGGCGCCGCAACAGTATAGTTTCGGAGAAGCCTCAGGCGCTGTCGCGTTACGCGGCCCGCGTGACCAGCCCAGACTCAATGGCGGTGGCACGGACGAAGGAGGGTCGAGCTTTTATACGATCGACAAGGGCTGCCCATGCACGATGGGGCGTGAGGTCGATTTCAAAGCGCTCCGCCCAGCGCCATGCGACGAAGGCCAGCGGATCGACGACCGAAAAGTCTTCTCCCAACAACCATGTACCCGATGCCGCGCGGTCAAATTCGGCCAATACTCCTTTGAGCCGGACCTTCCCGGATTCCTTTAGACCTGCCTGCACGTCAGCATTGTCACTAAACCGTTCGGAACGCGCAATCTGAGCAATCGCAATATGAACATTGGTGGCAAACCAACTGAGCAATTCATAGGCTCGCGCAAGTTTGGCGGGATCGCCCAGCGGCAACAGCTTTGCGTCCGGGAAGCGGTTGGCAATATATGTCAGCACGGCGATATTTTCCGCGATAACCTGACCATCGGCGATCAGAACAGGAACCTGACCTCGTTTGTTCAAGGCAAGAAATTCCGGTTTCCTCTGCTCACCCTCCGCCAGCACGACACGTACAGGTTCAAATTCCGCGTTTGCTTCTTCAAGCGCGATCAGCCCAGCCAATGCAACTGATCCAGGCCCAAAATAGATTTTCAAGGACATTAGGCGCCTCTGCTTTATATGTTGCACCAAAATTGTTACGCGTCTTAGAGCAAAACTGCATATCGTCTTGTGCTGGCATTGAACAACAAGTTTACGTAAGCTTGAATTAAAGCCCGCTAATAGCCTACCCACTGCCGCGCCACCTGATAACAGCGGATATTTCTATACTTTGGATATTAGATTCAGCACTGCCGACCGGACGATTTCGGCAAAGCGCGATACGACCGGGTGAACGTCTGGACGAATTTTCAACAGATACGAAACTCCACTGAGTTGCGGTAATTCAGTCGGCTCAGTCTCGACACGTCGAGTGGAGAATAGCTCTGTGCGACTGGTGATCGCAATATTGGATTCAACTGCTACCCTCAGTGCAGAGAGGCTCGCTGTTTCCATGAAAATTCGATAGGGACGACCGCATGCTTCCAGCGAAGCGAGAGCGGCATCCCGAAATCGACAAGGGCTTTGCATCAAGGCGAGCGGAAGAACCTTAACATCCAAAAGATCCTTGTTGCCGAGCCAGTAGGTGGGGGCATTGCAGATTGCGGCGGGGTCATCCTGCGCGCCTATACCGAGAACCATGTCAAGCCGGTCGCTCTCCATGAGTTCCGTCAGCTCAGTTGTTCCTCCAACGCGAACATGCAGCTGCGTATCAGGATTGCCCTTCACAAAACACGACAAGATATCGCCAAGCAATGTTTCAGCAAAATCCTGGATCAGGCCGACGCGGACTGCCCCAGCCAATGCTTCTCCATTCAACGCAATCACTGCCTGATCGTTCGTTGCGAGGATATTGCGTGCATATCCCAGCAACTCCTCTCCTGCAGGCGTTAAGGCTAGCTTGCGGCCATCGCGATAAAAAAGGGGTGTCTGCAACATGTCTTCCAAGCGCTTCATTTGTAAACTTAACGCCGATTGAGTTACGAACACCCGCTCGGTGGCGCGTTGCATTGACCCCGATTCAACGATTGCAACAAAACTTCTTAAAAGTTCGGTTGGGAGATTTAGCACCATCACACATCCACCGGCGTATTAAATCCGCAAATGAGAATATAAAGAATACTCAATTAAATTCCTAAATCTCACATTTAAGAACACAAAATTATTCCATGCAGCATGCTATCCTACATAAATTTGATAATCAATTAAATTTTCACAAATTCATTATCATATCAAAATATAAGTAATTCTTCTTAATTACTATAATTGGAAAATTTTATAGCGAAAATATTGAAATAATTTTCAAAAAATGTAGATATCGCTATTGTTTGTTCGAATATATACTATATTTCCAAGCAATAAATCGTCTCATCATAAGCAGCTGTTCCGACTATAGGAATCTGTAATCTAGAGCTTTCTGATCGCCGCTTTAATCAGTTCCACAAGCGCTAAAACCGTAGAATTGGCCGACGGGTGGACGGATACCATATACGCAATTTCGGATGTTGCTCCGCACCCAATATCGAGAGGCTCGAACTGATTGCCAAGAAATGCAACTGTGCGGCACGTCACGGCAAGTCCGCTTTCGACCGCAGCCCGCAGCACAGATATACTCGGAGTTTCAAGCGTGATTGCAAAGGGACGGCCAACGCTGTCTAGCGCCGTGATCGCGGCCTCACGGAACCGGCATGGCTTCGTCATGATTGCAATCGGCAGAACCGGCTGTAACAACAGATCGGAATCGCCGAGCCACTCCATCTGCGCCTTGGCGGTCGCACCCGGCTCACCAGGATCACCGAGATACAATGCCGTATCCAGGAGATTGGAAGCAAACAGTTCCTTTAATTCCTCGGAATTACTGACGCGGATTTCCATTCGCACATCAGGGTAGAAACGCTTGAACCGCGACAGAACTCCAGAGAGGATTGCATCGGCGAAATCCTGCACCATACCGATACGCACTGGTCCGTCGGCCCGGCTACCAATTTCCCCAATCAGGGTATCGTTCAGGGCCAGAATTTCGCGGGCACTGGCAACTAGACGTTCACCGGCTGGCGTTAGCCGAAGCGCGCCTTGCTGGCGCGTCAAGATCGGCTGCCCGACAATATCCGAAAGCCGCTTCATCTGGAGGCTGACAGCAGATTGTGTAAGATATATGTGTTCGCTTGCACGAACCATTGATCCCGTATCGACAATGGCCACGAGGGTTCTCAACAGGTCCATTGGCAAATTGATTCGCATATTTCTCTCCAGACACACCGGCTATGCCAAAATAGCTCCGGGCGGGCCAAGTGTCATTTGATAGGGCGCACTCGCTGCCGAAGCTCATGTCACTATAGGCGCAATCAGCCGGACACAGTCCTCAGATCTATGAATCAAATCGCGACGCTCAGCATATCTGTGTAGGGATGCATGGATGGCCAGCCTTTAACCTCGTGCTGGCCATAAAGCCAAACAAATTGTTCAGACAGACCAACATTACAACTGGCAGTTGTGCCGTGGGCCACTTGTGGTATGATTAATGCAGGCCGCAAACGCATCTCAAGAGTAAATGTGCGCACATTTGATATAGGAAAATTCGACTTAAACCTCCTGCGCGCGCTGCACATGCTGCTTCGCGAACGCAATGTGACGCGCGCAGCAAACGAGCTGCATGTTACACAACAGGCGATGAGCGGATCGTTGAAACGGCTGCGACAGCATTTCGATGATCCGCTCTTCATTCGCGTTGGTCAGCACCTGGAACCTACCCCAATGGTGTTGATTTTCATTGAGAGTTGACCCGGTGTGGGGAGTAATTTCCACTGAGAAGTGACCCATGTTTGAACGCTTCCCTGTCTTTGGTGATCAGGGGATATTGGAGTGTTGGACATGGCGTTATTGA
>NZ_SBKP01000028.1 GCF_004122115.1 Sphingobium fluviale | reverse complement strand
GCCGGAAAACCCGCCAAAATCGCCATCACAGCCATCATGCGAAAGCTCATCGTCACCGCAAATGCGCTACTCAGGGCAGATCGTCTCTGGACCACAGCATGCGCTTGACCATCACGGATACTCTAACTGGGAAAAACCTAATTCGGGCTGGGGGATTCGAGAGGCGATGGCGATGGTAGCGCCGCGCCGCGGCCGGATCGAGGTTCATATGACGCCGGGCAGGCGCCTGATTATCGTCCGCCATCTCGCATGACCTGAGCGTCCCCGGTCGGGTCCGGCCCTGGCGTGGCAAACACCGAATCGATGAATTTGCGCGTGGTCGCCCCGAGTTCGCCGGCACGCCAGGCCAGCGCAAAGCGCACCACTGCCAGTTCGGCGGTGGCGTCGGGAACCTCAAGCGGGCGGAAGGCAACCCCGCGCATCCGCAGGCGCTCGGCCGAAGCGGGCACGATCGCAACGCCTTCGCCGCAGGCGACGATGCCGATGACCGCCTCGGTGGTCGGCGCCTCATGCGCTATTTCGGGATCGAAATTCGCGAGGCGGCACAATGCGAGCAGATCGGCCTGGAAGTTGAAGCCGCGCGTGGATTCATAGGTCACGAACCGGCTCGATCGCAGATCGGCGGGGGAAACCGCGCCACTGTGCGCCAGCAGCGGGTGTCCGAGCGGCAAGGCGGCCACCAGCGGTTCGCTGTGAACGAAGCGGGTTTCGATCAGTTCGTCGAAAATCGGCAGGCGCAGAATCCCGACGTCGATTTCGCCGCTTCTGAGCGCCTCGATCTGATGCAGGACAGACATGGCGCTGAAGCGAAGCTCGACGTCGGCCGTGGTCTCCCGAAACCGCCGGACCAGTGAGGGAAGGAGCGAATAAACCGTCGAGCCTCCGAAGCCGAACGTCAGCGTTCCGCTCAGCCCCATTCCTGTCCGCCGTGCAAGGTGGATGCCGTCGTCAAGCGCCGCCAGCGCCTTTCGCGCACTCAGCATGAGGCTGGCCCCCGCGGGCGTCAGCGCGACATGATGCTTGTCCCGATCGAACAGCCTGGTGCCGATCTCGCTCTCAAGCTCGCGGATCGCCCGACTGAGCGGAGGTTGCGAAATGTGGCAGCGTTCCGCCGCGCGGGTGAAGTTCAGTTCCTCCCCCACAGCAACGAGATAGCGCATCTGCCTCACATCCAACGTCATACCTCCAGAGTATTGCCAATGCTCTGATAATGTATTTCCGAAACGATGGCAAAGAAAGGATGATCCGTGCACGCAGAAGGAGACGCGATATGAGCGCGCGCATCGAGAGGCTTGGCTTCGAGCAATTGGCGCCGGGGGTGCAGTATGTCCTGCGCTCCAAATATGAACGGCTGGGCTATCTCGGCGAGTTCTTCCAGGTGACCGGCGTCCAGCCGGTGGTCCTGACCTCCTTCATGGAAATGACCGACGCGCTCAAGGTCGCTCTGCCGGAACATTTGACCGAGCTGGGCGCGCTGACCGTCGCAACGTTGATGGAAAACCGCTACGAACTGCACCAGCATGAGCGGCTTTCGAAGCGGCTGGGCTTCGGCGAAGCCTGGATAGCGGCCGTCGAGCAGGCGGATCCCGATGTCGCGCCGGAGCTTTCGGATGCCGAGCGCGATGTCCAGCGCCTGATCATCGCCATGCTGCGGCGGCGCGGCAAGGATGTGCAGGCCGAACTTGATAAGACGATCGAAGCGATCGGGGCGGAACAGGCGATCGCGGTGATGTTCCTCGTGGGCCGTTACGTCACGCACGCGCTGATTGTGAACTCCCTCGATCTTCAGCCGCCTGTTCCCTCGATTTTCGATCGGACCGTGAAATGAGCGAAGGGCTTTGGATTTCCGAGGCGGAAGTCGTCTCGCTGATGGCGCTGCCGCAGGCGATCGATGCGCTGCGCGACGGGCTTCGCGAAGAGGCGGCGGGCCGCGCATCGAACATGGTCAAGACGCACGCGAGCTGGGCGAACGGATCGACGTTGCACGCGATCGGCGCGGTGTTCGACGGGTGGGGAACCGTCGGCACCAAGACCTGGGCGCACACGGCCGGGGGCGCGATGCCGCTGCTGATCCTGATCGACAGCGAAAATGGTTCGGTTCAGGCGATCATCGAGGCTTTCGCGCTGGGGCAGATGCGCACGGGCGGCATCAGCGGCCTCGGCACCGATGTCATGGCGCGTCCCGATGCCAGCCGGATGACCATGATCGGAACCGGCAAGCAGAGTATCACGCAGGTGGCGGCGGTGGCGGCTGTACGGCCGCTGACGCGCGTGACCGTGTGGAGCCCGACGGCTGTGAATCGCGAGGCGCTGGCCGAAAAAATCGAAGCGAAGCTCGGCGTGGAAGCGATTGCGACGCAGACGCTCGACGAGGCGCTGGATTCGGCCGATATCGTCACGCTTGCGACCCGCGCGCGATCCCCCTTCCTCAGCGCGGACGTCCTCCCTCGCGGGGTTCATGTGAACGCGGTCGGCGCGATCACGCCCGAGCGCGCCGAATTTGACGCGGCACTCATCGAACGCGCCTCGGTGATGGCGGCGGACAGCGTGCCGCAGGTGCGCAAGCTCAGCCGCGAGTTCATGGATGCGTTCGGAGAGGACGAAGCCCGATGGCAGCGGCTGCAGTCCCTGTCGACGCTCGTTGCCGGGAACGCGAGGCGGCCCGCCGATGCCGATCTCACGCTTTTCAAGGCGATGGGGATGGGAATTTCCGATCTGTCGCTGGGTATCGCTCTCCTCAAGGCCGCGCGTGAGGCGGGGGCCGGCCGGCCGCTTCCGGCGATAACCCGCCAGGCGCCGCGCCTGACACTTTAGATTCCAAGGAAAGGACCGCGTCCATGACCCAGCCCCTGTTCATCGAAGCCAGTGGCGCGCTGCCGGAACGCGACGCACCCTGGGAGCCGATCGTCATCACCAAGGAACAGATCGATGCCGAGATCGAACGGCTAGCGGCGATGCCCCGGCCGGCGAACGGTCGGCGGCGGTCCTATTTCCAGCATCCGCGCAACGAACGCTCGATCGGGCTGGCGCCGGGCATCCAGGTGTCGCTCGACGTGCTGCTGCCGGGCGAGGAAACGTCGACCTTTCGCCAGAATTCGACCCAGGTGAATTTCGTCATTCGCGGGCGCGGCGCCACCGAGACGAGCGGCCAGCATCGCGAAACCGCGCTTTATGACGTCTGGAACACGCCATCGATGCGCATCTATCGCCACAAGAATATCGGCGATGATCTCTATGTCCGCCTGACCTATTCGAACGGCGCGCTGCTCGACATGATGAACATCCATGTCGTCGAGGAAAATCCGCAGCCGCTCCTGAAGTCGATCGACCGGGAGGATGAGCATGCGGCGGCGGACAGCACGCGCGTCAACCCCTATGGCACCTTCCAGCTGAACGAGGAAGGCGCGTGGATGATGCCCTATGAACGGCTGATCAACCCGCCGTCGGTGACCAGCCCCGCGCTCTACTGGCCGTGGGAGCAGGTCAAGGAGCATCTCGACAAGCTGGAAGCGCTGGGCAAGGATTATGTCGGCCGCAGGCTTTATCTGCTCTATAATCCGATGACCGGGCGTACCAACGGCACCACCCCCAATTTCTTCGCGACGATGACGTTGCGCCCGCCGAAGATCGTCGATCGGCCGCATCGCCACTCGTCCGCGGCGGTGAACTATTATTTCTCGGGTTCGGGGCGGTCGACCGTCGAGGGCAAGGTCTATGAATGGAAGGCGGGCGATCTGATGCTTTCCGCGCCGGGCTGGTCGGTCCATAATCATGCGAGCCATGACAATGGCCCGGTCTATGAACTGACGATCCAGGATCAGCCGCTCAACATCGCGATGGAATCGCTGCTGTGGCAGGAAAGCCTGAAGGAGCCGCCCGCGCTTCTCGGCGCCGAGGAAGGCTTCGCGACCAATCGTAAGGCGGTCGGCGGCTGATGGCCGGGGCGCGGCGGATCGATGATTTCGGCGGTGTGACGCTGGATGGCGACGCCATTGCGGCGGCCGCGCGGGCGCTGGACGAGGCGGAGCGGACGGGGCGGCAGATCCGCCTCCTCAGCGAGACCTATGCCGGCCTGACGATGGACGATGCCTATGCCATCCAGAC
The DNA here is from genome assembly GCF_004122115.1 of Sphingobium fluviale. Taxonomy (GTDB): domain Bacteria; phylum Pseudomonadota; class Alphaproteobacteria; order Sphingomonadales; family Sphingomonadaceae; genus Sphingobium; species Sphingobium fluviale. The sequence goes on along the minus strand of NZ_SBKP01000028.1, from coordinate 3,933 downwards.
GGAATGGGTGCGAATGAAGGCGGCGGCGGGCGATCCCGTGATCGGGTGGAAGATCGGGCTGACGTCGAAAGCGATGCAGGCGGCGCTGTCGATCGACATTCCGGATTCGGGGGTGCTTCTGCGGAGCATGGCGTTCGACAATGGCGCCCACATCGCCCCAGGCCGCTTCATCCAGCCGCGGATCGAGGCGGAGATTGCCTTCGTCATGCGCACCGGCCTTGAGCCGGAAGAAATTTCGGCCGAAGCGATCCTCGCGGCGACCGATTATGTGGCTCCGGCGCTCGAAATTCTCGATACCCGGATTACCCGCAAAGATCCGGAAACCGGGCGGCTCCGCAACGTCTGCGACACCATTTCGGACAATGCCGCGAACGGTGGAATCGTGATGGGCGCCCCGGTCCGCGAATTCGGCGCGCTCGACCTGCGCTTCGTCGGCGCGATCGTCTCGAAGGATGGCGATGTCGAGGAAACCGGTCTCGGCGCCGGCGTGCTCGGCGATCCGCTGGTTTCGATGGCATGGCTCGTCGAAAGGCTGGCGGCGCGTGGCGACCGGGTCGAGGCCGGGCAGGTCGTGCTTTCGGGATCGTTCATCCGTCCGGTCGAGGCGCCCCCCGGAAGCCATATCGTCGCCGATTTCGGATCCTTCGGGCAGGTAGAGTGCCATTTCGGTTGACCGAGGGCGATGTGGGAGAGTGACGTGAATGCGTTCAAACAGGCGATCGGCGAGCATCGCCCGCAGATCGGTTTCTGGCAGGCACTGGCCTCCTCCTATACGTGCGAGATTTCGGCCGGGGCAGGTTTCGACTGGTTGCTGATCGACGCCGAGCATGCGCCGAACGACGTTCCGCTCGTGCTGGCACAGTTGCAGGCGGCGAGTGCCTATCCGGTCGAACCCGTGGTCCGGCTTCCGGTGGGCGATCCGGTGCTGATCAAGCAGTATCTGGACATCGGGGCGCGGTCGCTGCTGATCCCGATGATCGAGGATGCCGCCATGGCGACGGCGATGGTCAGCGCGACGCGCTATCCGCCGCACGGCATCCGTGGCGTCGGGACGGCGATCGGGCGCGGCAGCCGCTGGAACCGCACGCCAGGCTATATCCGCAACGCGGCCGAAGACATCTGCCTGCTGCTGCAGGTGGAAAGCCGCGCGGCGATCGCCAATGTCGGCGCGATCGCACGAACCGAAGGCGTCGACGGCGTGTTCATCGGCCCGTCCGATCTCGCTGCCGACCTCGGTCATCTCGGAGATGCCGCCCATCCCGAGGTGCAGGAGGCGATCGAAGGCGCCATTGTGGCGATCCGCGCGGCGGGCAAGCCTGTCGGCATGCTGATGGCCGACGAAGCGCTGGCGCGGCGCTACCTTGAAATCGGGGCAAGCTTCGTCGCGGTGGGAACCGACGTGACGATCCTGGCGCGCGGCGCCGAAGCGCTCGCAGCCCGCTTTGCCGGCGGGGACCCGCGCCCGGCGAATTCGGGCGCGGGAGGCGTATATTGATGATGGCGAACGCAGCAGAAAACGTACTCGCGCACCCCGGCTCGCTATCGGTCAATCCGGCGACCGGCGAGACGGTCGCGCTGCACCCCTGGCTCGGGGAGCGTGAGGTGGCCGAAGCCGTCGACGCTGCTTCCGCGGCGTTCGACGTGTGGCGTGACATAAGCTGTGCGGATCGTGGCGCAGCGCTTCGGCGGCTGGGGCAGACTCTGGAGCAGCGGTCGGAACTGCTGGCGCGGCTGATCTCAGTCGAGATGGGAAAGCCGATCGGCCGCGCACGCGGCGAGGTCGCCAAATGCGCCGCGCTGTGCCGATGGTATGCGGATCATGCCCAACGGTTGATCGCCGACGAGCGGATCGACATGGGCAGCGATGGGGAGGCGGTGGTCCGCTATCGCCCGCTCGGCATCGTCCTCGCCGTCATGCCGTGGAATTTTCCCTTGTGGCAGGTACTGCGCGCCGCCGTGCCCGTTCTCGCGGGCGGCAATGCGATGCTGCTCAAACATGCCGACAACGTCCAGGGCTGCGCCAAAGCGCTCGCTGACTGTTTCGGCGCGGCGGGCTTCCCTGCCGGTCTGTTCGCGAACGTCCATGTCTCACGCGACCAGATCGCGCCACTGCTGGCCGACCAGCGGATCGTCGGCGTGTCGGTGACGGCGGGAACCGCGGCGGGCGGCGCCATCGCGGCGGAGGCGGGGCGCAACCTGAAGAAATCGGTGCTCGAACTCGGCGGATCGGACCCTTTCATAGTCTTGGCGGACGCTGACCTCGACCGCGCCGTTCCCGCTGCGATCGAAGCGCGGTTCCAGAACAGCGGACAGGTTTGCATCGCCGCCAAGCGGCTCATCGTGGAGGCGCCGATCGCCGAGGCCTTTACGGCGCGCTTCGTCGCCGCAGCCGAGGCGCTGGTGTGCGGCGATCCGCTCGACGACGCCACGGACCTGGGGCCGCTTGCGCGCGCGCGCGCGCGCGACGAACTCCATTCGCAGGTGGAGCGCAGCCTGGCGATGGGCGCGCGGCTGCTTGCCGGCGGCCGGATACCGGACGGGCCGGGCGCCTTCTATCCTGCGACCGTGCTCACCGGCGTGACCCCCGCTATGCCGGTCTTTCGCGAAGAGACGTTCGGGCCTGTCGCGGCGATCATCGTCGCCGATGACGGCGACGATGCGGTCCGGCTCGCGAACGACAGCGACTTCGGCCTCTCGGGTGCGATCTGGAGCGGCGACAGGGCGCGCGCGACCACGCTCGCCCGGCGCATCGAAACCGGTGCGGTTCATGTGAACGGGGTTCCCGTTTCGGATCCTCGGGTGCCGATCGGCGGCGTCCGGCAAAGCGGTTATGGTCGCGAACTTTCCCACTTCGGAATGGCTTTGTTGCATAACGTTGGAATGCCTTAAACCTATGATTACTTGATAATATTATACGACGCGGACGGTATTGGGCGTTCCTATTTGTGAGAAGCGATTGAGGATTGCGGCACGGACTTTGAGCTCGGTTATCTGACGCTCAAAGGTGCGCGCTGCGAGGCGGGAGCCCAGCAGCTTGAAGCAGTGCATTTTGGTTTCGACCAGACTGCGGCGATGATAGCCGCTCCACTTCTTCCAGATTGTCCGACCCAGATATTTCATCGCCCGCAGCGTCTCATTGCGGGCATCGACGCCGGGACCGTCCTTTGTCCATGATCGGCCGTTGCGGCGAACCGGGATGATCGGATCGGCGCCGCGTTCGGCAATGGCCGCATGGCAGTCTTTGGTGTCATAGGCACCGTCGCCACCGACGCTGACGATCCGCTCTTCGTCCGGGATCTGCGCCAGCAGGTCCGGCAGGGTCGGCGCATCGCCGGCGGCATTGGTCGTCCCTTCAATCGCCCGGATGTCGAGGGTCCCGGCGTCGATCCCGATATGCACCTTGCGCCACTGGCGACGCCGGGACGCGCCGTGCTTCCTCGTCTTCCACTCGCCTTCGCCCATCATCTTGATACCGGTGCTGTCCACCAGAAGGTGCAGGCCGCCTGAACTGGGGCGTCCGCCCAACTCCACCGGCAAGGTCCGCTGGCGGCGGCACAGTGTCGTATAATCCGGTACGGGCCAGTCCAGACCCGTCATCCTGAGCAGGCTTTGGACCAGCCCCGTCACCTGACGCAAAGGAAGCTGGAACAACCCCTTCAGCGTCAGGCAAAACTCGATCGCCTGAGCGGAAAAGCGCAGCGGACGTCCTGCACGCCCGTCCGGAACCGCAAACCACGCCATCCCAGGATCAAACCAAACCTCCAGCGACCCGCGCCTCTTCAGCGCAGCGTTATACTCGGGTCAGTTGGACACCTCGAAGAACCGCCTGATTTTGGCATGATATCGACGTGAAGGCGCATGAGAGGATGGTGAGCCCCGGTTTCGGAGGCTGATCCGCTGATTTCCGTGGTGGGACCGACCGCAGTCGCCGGT
>NZ_SBKP01000027.1 GCF_004122115.1 Sphingobium fluviale | reverse complement strand
TGACGGCGATCCCATAGACGACCTTCTCCCCGGCAACTGGCAAGATACCAATGCCGCCGAAACAAGGTTCGAAATGAGTTACATCCCGCAAGCCGCCTGATACGTGCCAGTGAAAATGCGCTTACGAAACACCACCTGCGGCCGCCGCTGCTAAAGTACCCTGAGGAAGGATGGCTGAATGATCGACGAAAGCGAGCTTACCGAGCATCAGAAAGTGATGCTGGATGTGTGGCATAGGCACGGCCATGCCGAATTTGGCACCCGCGATCCGGATGCAGCCATAGCGACGATGAACGACAACCCGTACATCTGGGCTGGCGGGATCGGGCAATTGACGGTCGGCAGAGACGCTGTCCACCAGTTCTACAGCAACGACATGTGTCCGAACGTCCCGGACGATATCGCGCTGCAGCCGGTGGGGACCATCATCAGCAAGAACCGTATCATAGACGAATTCATTTTCACCTTTACGCACAGCATCGATATGCCTTGGCTTTTGCCCTCTGTGGCTCCGACTGGACGCAAGGTCGAAATGGCCATGTGCGTGATGGTCGGCTTTGAGGGCGACCGGATTTCTTTTGAGCATCTTTGGTGGGATCAGGGCGGTCTGCTCCGGCAGATAGGCGTCATCGATCATCCTGCCCTTGCTCACGGCGCAAGTGCTGTGCCAGACCTCCGCCAGCTAATCGCGGCTGACAAGGTTTAATCCTTGTTCATTTAACCGTGTAGATCAGCTGGACCCAGCGATCGTTTCCCGTTGGCTACGCATGAGTTGGAAGCGATCGCTGAAGTCGCAATGATACTCGAAATTGGCTCTTGACGCGGCTCTAGGGGTTGTAGGGATTCATCGTGAGTTGATGACGGCAGCGGCGAGGTAGATCATTGCGGAGAAGCTTCGATCTGTTTTGCAGGCTAGCATGGCTATGCGCTTGAACTCTTTGAGTTTGCAGAAGAAGTTTTCGACCAAGTGCCGCCACTTGTACATCTCCTCATCGATCTTGAGCGGTTTCAGGCGCTGTGGACGTTGAGAGGTGACGATTTTGGTGCCGCGCTCGTTGAGTTGCTCGACGATCCAGTTGGCATCGAATGCCTTGTCGGCGAGCAGAGCGTTGAACTCGATGCCCTCGATCAGCGGGGCGACGCCGATAGTGTCGTAGCGGTTCCCTGGCAGTAGTTCGAAGCGAACAAGGTTACCCAAGGCATCGGTCAGCGCGAGGATTTTGGTCGTCATGCCGCCTTTGGAGCGGCCAATGGCCTGGCCCTGAGTCCCCCTTTTGCGCCCTGACCGTGCCGGTGAACCTTGACGATGGTGGCGTCGACCATGGCGTATTCCATGTCTGGCTCCTCCGACAAGGCGTCGAAAATCCGCTTGAAAACATCGGCTTCGCGCCAATCTCGAAAACGTCGGAAGGCCGTACTCCAGTTGCCGAACATGGCGGGCAGGTCGCGCCACGGACTGCCCGTTCGGACAATCCACAGTACCGCCTCCAAAAATAGCCGGTTGTTCCTCCCGCTACGCCCGGGGTCCGTTGGCTTACCCAGACAGTGCGGTTCCATCTTCGCCCATTGGGCATCCGTCAATACGAAGCGTTCCATCCGAAGCGTGAATCACATCTTCGAACAAATGGGAATCCTAAATCCCCACAGCTCCTAGAGCGGTTTTCGACCGTTCTGAATCGGCATGAGATTCCTTTCCCCGAACTCGCGGAAATAGAGCAAATCTGCCGCCGCCGCCAACGCTGAGGATCGTCTCGTCTTCGGGGATCTGCTTAAGCAGGTCGGGAAGGGTCTGGGCGTCACCAGCTGCATTTGTCGTCACCTCGATCGCCCGATCGGAAAAGCGCATCGGACGTCCGGGGCAGCCACTCGGAACAGAAAACCAATCCATCCGCGGATCAAACCACACATCCCGCGAATCACGGTTCCTCAGAGCTGCGTTATATTCGGACCAACTGGTCGTACGACACTTCAGAGGTGTCGGTCTGGGCATCCCGCTCATCTATGACATCCGATTCCCAGTGGGAAACGAAGTTCAGCGAAGCCAATCCATTATCTTGTTATACAACAAAGCCTCGCGCAAGCCAAAGTCAAGCCGCATCGGGCTGGACCTCGACGACACGGCGGGTGCGATCGGGCACGCTGTAATAATTTCCCCCGATCGCCACGAAGCCATCAAGGCTCACGCGCCGTTCGAGCTTCAATACAGCATCGAAGCGGTGCTCAGGCAGACGCTGCAGTTCGGGCTGCTCGTCCGCAAAGGCCTCGGCGACAATGCGCTGGGCGGTGCCGTGAACACGCACATTGGCAACGGTATCGAGCCATCCGATAAGCTGGGCATTCAGATCCTCGAGATTGCGTAAGCGGCGCCCGAGGAAGAAGTCCTGGCGGATATAGCTGAACGGCCGTTCTACCTTCCCCTTCGTCTTGGCGCGATAGGGTCGGCAGGCGCGGGGCTGGAAGCGATAATGCCGCGCGAGAGCCAGTAACGACCTGTTCTCGACTGGACCGAGATCGCGGACCTGCTCGCAGGTACCTCACTGCGGAATCGCGGGCAAGGTTGGACTTGCCGGGAGGCGCCTGTGGTACTGCCGAGCAGGGCCGGTCGGGAGATGTGCTGTGCTGACCCGGCGATGGGCCACAGGCAGCACCCGGCCTTCTGCCTCCAGGGAATCAGCGTCGAGCCTGACCATGAAACCGTCGGAGATGCGCTGATCACGCCGATCGACGCAGGTCACAGGCTGGAAAGCCCGACCCTCTCGAATGAGTCCAGGCAGGCCCGGCCGATCTCTTGGGAGTTCATCGTGTCGAGCCGGGCGGAAAAAACTTCCAGTCCAACCGAGTTTAACCCACCTATCGCGGCAAGTTGCTGAAGAACGTCCTCGATAGGCAGATCTCCTTCACCGGGCAGGCAGCGGTGCGCGAGACAATCGATCAGCAGATCGCCTCCAACTGGCGTCGCTGCCCCATCGGCGATTTGTACATGGGAGATCCTATCGCCCGGGATAGAGGCCAGCAGTTCAGGATCCTGCCGCCCCCTGAGATAGTGCCACGTATCGAAGATCAGGCCGCAGTTTGCGGAGCCAGCTCGTTCCAGCACATACCAAGCCGACGCGAGGTCAGGGAGTCCCCACATTGGCACGAATTCCAGATCACATCTGACCCCCTGGCGTGTGGCACGTTCGCACAGCACGGCGAAATTGTCTGCCATGGCGTCTAGTCCACTGTCGTCGGCGTCACCGGACACCATGGCGCTGATATTATCGATTTCCAAAGCATCGGCGATACGAAAGAAATCGTCCATGTCGAAACCGATCAGGCCCGGTGGACATATGGCAGGATCCAGTCCTTTGGGCAGCCAGGAGGAATGCCAGCGCGTGATAGGTTCCAAATGGTTCAGTCGTACGCCCTCATCGGAAACGATCGCGAGCATTTCGCGTGTCGACAAGCCGGACGTCTGCCATAGCGCGTAAGAAAAAGGCGTCACCGACAAAGTGGAGCACCCGGCTATTCGGGTCGCCCTTGCTTGCTCCCGCAGCGGCAAAGCGCGAACCGTGCCTGACCACATCACTCTGGCCATAAACTCTTCCTTTCCCGTCATTGAACGGCGTGCTGGGCCGAATCCGCGTGCACTGCTTCCGGTTCCTTGTGCCGCCGGATCACATGATTTGCGGCGATGAAGCCAAAGGTCATGGCTGGCCCCAGCGTACAGCCGCCGGCGATGTAATCACCGCCCGTGATGCTGGCCATGTCGTTGCCGGCTACATACAGGCCCGGGATCGGGGAACCGTCAGCATCGACCACGCGTGCGTTTTCGTCCCCCTTCAGCCCCGCAAAGGTGCCCAGACAACCAGGCAAGGCGCGAACGGCGTAATATGGCCCTTTGTCGAGCGGACCCACACACGGGTTAGGCCGATGTTCCGGGTCGCCGTTGACCATTTCATAGGCGGTCGACCCGCGGCCGAACTGTGGATCCCGGCCAAGCCGTGCGGCCTCGTTGAATTCGGACACGGTACGTTCCAGGCCGTCGGGGTCGATACCGGCGGATCGAGCAAGATCGCCCAGTGTGCATCCGGTCGTGAGATAGCCGCTGCGCAGATGCGGACGCACCGGGAACGGCGCGGGCTTGACGATACCCAGGCCGTAACGTCTGATTGCCCGATGATCGCACACCACCCATGCCACGGGCTCTTCCCCAGCCGTTGCCGCCAACAGGCCTACACTCCAGTCATGGTAGGAACGTGCCTCGTTCACAAACCGTTTTCCGTCTCGGGTCACCGAGATGACACCGGGCGCTCCTCGAAAAAAGAACAGCGGACTGACTTCCATGACGCCTTCGCCCGCTGCCAGCCGGGTCATCGGTGCGAGGGCGACCGGATGGGCCATGTCGCAATCAAACAGGGCGCCAACTGCTTCGCCCATTCGAATGCCGTCGCCGTTGCTACCATAGGGATAGAGGCTCCAGCTTTCTGCGGAGCGGGCGATGGCCGGTAAAGTTTCGGCCCTGCGCCCGGCATCGTGGGCGTAACCGCCGGTGCAAAGGATAACACCGTATCGGGCCTCGATATGCAGTTGGCCATCCAAGCTATCCAAGACTGCCCCGCTTACCCGATTTCCTTCGTGCAAAAGCCGCCGCGCCGGAGCCGACGTCAATATTTTCACGCCGTTGCGAAGGCATGCCGCCGCCAGGCCCGCTGCGAGGGCGTTGCCGCCGGTAAGGCGCAGGCTTCGGCCGGCGCGGAACTGGTCGCGCAGCCGCCTTAGCATGCTACCGAAAACATAGGCGGCCGATCCAAGCTTGCGTCCGGCTGACATGAACAAGCCTACGTCCAGCACGCTGATCTGTATGCCCAGGAACTGGGCGCGGCGCAGCATAGGGCGCAGGCGTTTCAGATCTTGATCTAATTCTGCTCCATCCCACGGCTGAGGAAAGAGAACGCGAGAAGTTTCTCCGCCCGGGGCCTCGCAATGATAGTCGCCGTAGCCCATCGCCGCCGCGAAACGCAATGTACTGGCCCGCTCTACGAACTTCAGCATTTCCGGGCCATTGTCCAGAAATGCTGATACCGTTTGCGGGTCGAACCGAGGCCCGGCCTGATTGCGGAAGTAGGTCAACGCCTTTTCGCGGCTGTCCTGCCCCCCCATCGCAGCGGCATGCGGGTTGCATGGAATCCATATCCCGCCGGCGGAGCGCGCCGTCGCACCGCCGAAATATTCATCCTTCTCGGCTACGACAACATCGAGACCGGCGTCAGCCGCCCGCAACGCGGCCGTCAGCCCGCCCGCACCCGCACCGATGACCAGCAAATCGCACTTTTGTTGTTTCATGATCTCTCTCTCCCGAACGCGGGATCACGCATCGTGGCGCCAGATTGCGCTTTTCAAGCGTAAAATCTTTCATCAGGGCGAAGCCCATTTTCAGCGCATGCGTGCTTGCTGCTCACCCAGAGCTATTTGCCGTTGCGATCATGTCTGTAAGCCCGGGGCGTCTTGCCAAAGCGCAATCGAAAACGGGTCGAAAAGTAAGATGAACTGTTGAATCCGCTTGAAAAAGCAATATCGGTAATGCTGCGATCCCGCTCCTTTTGGATCAACTCCGCCGCAAATTTCAGGCGCACTTGCTCAATAAATTGGGTTGGTGTCGTGCCTGTCGATGCAAATATTTGCTGAATATATCGTCGACTCAGATCGAAGTGATCAGCGATCATGGCCAAGTTCAGTTCCGGGTCGCAGACTCTCCGCTCAATAAACGTTTTCAGTTCCCCACAGCGAAGGTTCATCAATTTTTCGTTCAGGCTGTTGCACCCCGAGTCTGCAAATGAAGGCTCGGCATGCCTCAATATACTCAGCATGGAATGACAAAATCCGTCACCAAGAACCTCAAAAAGCCCTGCTTCAAAGGCGTTGGAAACGGCACTGAAGATATGCCCTGCTATGCGTTTCATTGCGGGTGTGAAATCGAGTTTTTTTCCGATTATCTTGTGATAGGAGGGGAAAAGTGCATCAAGCATTCCTGTGTCGAATATCAGAACCTGCGATTCATACTCGTAATGGAACGCAATGGTCATCGAATCTTCAGAACTGAGCAGAATCATCTCGTCAGGAGATAGATATGTCTGCGATGCATCTCTCCAGAGTATGCGTGCAGGCCGATCCCCCTTGAACAAGTAATATCGGGGTGGAGCATTTGCGATCCCGCCATGACTCTGCAATTCGTGTGCGGGCATCTGCGACTTGACATAGGCGGAATGCTCGGCGGGGCAATAGGACAGCCGCGCAAGTTTGTGGCCATGCTTCACCGCATGTGTGGACCAGCGCGAACATTCAAAAGGCTGCGATCGGCTGCCAAGCGATCCGATCACAGCGTTGACAACGGAGGCATCGCCCTCCCATTGCATTGAGCACATTGGCATCTCTCCTGGTGGAGACTGTTACCAAAAATTGTGTACATGTCCATTATTTTGTCGAGGCCTGATCCATAATTGCCGGGAATCATTTGATAGCCTGGCGATGCTGTCGGCGGGTCAATGAGGTGCTCGAAATGCGGCCGCCCGGCATCGGTCAAATCTGTCGGCAATGCCAAACCGCTTCACGCATGGGGAGCGCGAGTGGTGTCGTTCCATTTCGTTGTATCTGAGAGCTTCTGTCGATCCCCGTGGACCAGCGGCCATGCCAGCCGTCAATCCAACCCGCTGAGATCACTCGACTTTGCTTCTAATCTGGCCCTGAAGCGTGGGAAATCGCGCATTATTGAAAATGCGATGCACGCCGCATCGAAAGACGTGTCGGCCGATTCTCTCCAAAAAGCATCGTGCAAACAGACAATGTTTCCGGGAGTTGATAGCTATGGCCGAGGTCTTGGTTCCTGAACAGGCGGGGTTTGATATTCCAACACGCGAAACGCTCGTTGCGCGTGCGCAGGCGCTGGTGCCGATTTTGCGCGAAAGGGCGCGGCACGAGGAGCAAGATCGCAAACTGTCCGACGAAAGCGTAGCTCAGATCGCTGCTGCCGGCTTCCCCCGAATCCTGCAACCGAAGCGATTTGGCGGATATGGGCTGAATTGGGATGCCGCTGTCGAGGTCATCAGCACAATAGGTGCCAGCTCCGGCTCAGCCGGCTGGATCACCAATCTCTTTATCCTTCACAATTACCAAGTGGCGCTGTTTCCGCTGCAGGCGCAGGAGGAATATTGGGCAAATGGCGCTGACGTCTGTTGCTCTACCGTATCTACTTCAATTCGCAGCGAACTTGAGCACATACGAGGCGGATTTCGCCTGTCAGGACACTGGAAATTCGCCAGTGGTTGTGACTTTGCCGATTGGTTTATCGTAATGAAGCCTAACCAGACCTGTTTCGACTGGATGCTGGTGCCGCGTTGCGACGTAACAATTTGTGACGACTGGTTCGTTTCCGGCCTCTGCGCCACCGGCAGCCGCGATATTCTGCTAGATAACGTGTTCGTACCCGAGCACCGCGTGATTCGTTTCGATGATCTAATCGGCGGTTCGACCCCCGGGGGGAAGCTCAACGAACTGCCTCTTGCGCGCCTTTCCTTTTACCAGGTGGGCATTTGGACCATTCCTGCCGCATTGATCGGGATGGCGAGGGGAATGGCAGATGCAGTGCAGCATATGCTGGTTAACAAACGCGCGCTTTTAAGCGGCGCTTTGCAGCACGAACGTGTCGCCAATCATATCAAACTTGGCGAAGTCCATGCTAATATTGATGCTGCAACGCTGGTCATGCGCAACCGGATTGCGAGACTCAATGAATTGGACCAGTCCAGCGAACCGGCACTTGTCGGTGCTGAGGCCTATGCATCGCAGCGCGACGCGGCCTATGTCGGGCGCCTGGTCGTGCAGGCCGCGAATACGCTATCGCTGATGGCCGGGGCCAGCGCAGTCTATCTGGCAAATCCGGTTCAGCGCTTCCTTCGCGATATCAGCGTCGGCGCGACGCATGCCACACTGGGTTGGGAAGAAGCCGCCGAAAACTACGGCCGCGCACTTTGGAACCTGCCGTAAAGTAGCCAGGATCGAAACGCAAAGCATGACGTGTCTCAATATGATTATTTAAGGAATTGAAGATATGGAGAAAGGTAGGCTTTCCGGTAAAACCGCAATCGTATCCGCCGGCGGCGCTGGTATCGGTCAGGCAATTGCCGTGCGTTTCGCAAAAGAGGGTGCCAAAGTCATCATCGGCGATATTGGCGACATGGATAAAACGCTGGAACTGTGCGCAGCGGTCGGCATGGATGCAACCGCTGCTTATTGCGACGTGTCCGATCCGGACAGTGTGGATGGTTTTCGCAGTTTTGTCCATGATGCTGGTCTGAGATGCGACATTCTGATGAATGTTGCCGGCATATATCCAGACCACAGATTTGATGACATGACTTTCGAAATATGGCGGCGGGTTCTGGCGGTCAATCTTGACTCCATGTTTCTAATGGCGAAGGCATTTGCGCCCGATATGCAGGAGAAAGGTGCCGGCAGGATCATCAATATTGCGTCGTGCAGCGTGAATATAGCTGTTCCAGGGGTCGTGCACTATATCACCAGCAAGGGCGGGGTGATCGCGTTTACCCGTGCGCTTGCCACCGATCTCGGAATGTACGGGATCAACGTCAACGCGATAGCGCCAGGATATACGCGCACACCCGGTACGCTCGAACACCGTGTTCTTCCCGATGGAAGCACTTCCGAGCAACGGTTTGATTTTCTGATGAACATGCAGACAATAAAGCGGACCGAGGAGCCGGCGGATATTGTCGGTACCGCCTCATTCCTCGCTGGTCCCGATTCCGCCTTCATTACTGGACAGACCATCTACGTTGACGGCGGAATGACGCGCACCACCTGAGCCTGAGTGTCTGATCCGAAACTCGGTTTCAAAGCGCGCCCGCACAGCTTGGCCCAAGTTGAACAGTGCCCAGATTTAAAAGCAAAGATCACGCCGCTACAGGCGGTCATCCGCTATCGTGACCTGCTGCAGGTCGAAAGCCTGTTCTACAAGGCCAAGGCTGTTCGGCGTCAGCACCTATGGCCCAAAAAGGGGTTGCGGATAAGGAGGGATTGGGTCTCGTCGTAGTGACGTAAGGAACGCAGATGAGACCCAATCCCTCCAGCCCAAAATCGGCTGCGAAGCCCACCAAGAAGCCCGCCGAGGCAGTGGTGAAGGATATTCGCCGTGCCACGCGCCGGCATTTCTCGGCCGAGGATAGCGCAGGCGACGGATGATCCGGGGGATCATCCCAAAGCCGAGCCCGCATCGTGCTCGAAGGGCTGCGCGGCGAGGAGAGTATTGCCGAGCTTTGTCGCCGCGAAGGCATCGCCCAGAGCGTTTACTACTCGTGGTCGAAGGAGTTCCTCGAGGCCGGCAACCGCCGTCTGGCCGGGGACACGGCCCGTGCCGCCACCAGCGATGAAGTCAAGGATCTGCGCCGAGAAACGCTGGCTCTCAAGGAATGCCTCGCCGACCTGACACTCGAGAACCGCCTGCTTAAAAAAGCATGATCGCGGATGGGGGAGACCACGAATGAGGTATCCCGCCGCTGAGAAGCTGGAAATCATCCGCCTTGTCGAGCAGTCCCATCTGCCAACCCGCCAGACGCTGGAAAAACTGGGCATCGCGCGCCGCACCTTTGCCCGTTGGTATGCCCGCTACCTCGATGGCGGGCCCGAGGCGCTCGAAGATAAACCCTCAGCGCCAAGCCGGGTCTGGAACCGGTTGCCCGAGGATGTGCGCAAGCAGATCATCGACATGGCGCTGGGCGAAAGCGAGCTCTCCCCGCGCGAGCTGGCCACTAAATTTACCGATGAGAAGCGATACTTTGTTTCCGAGGCCACGGTCTATCGCCTGCTGAAAGCCCAGGATCTGATCGCCAGTCCGGCCTACATCGTCATCAAGGCCCGCGACGAGTTCCACACCAAAACCACCCGTCCGAATGAGATGTGGCAGACCGATTTTACCAATTGTGCGCCTCGCGCGCATATGTTTGGAATGCAAAGGAGAAAGGAGGGAATTGAACGAAAGCCTTGCCCTCTGCTTTGAGGAGGCATGAGCCCAAGCGGCGGTGACCTGCCGTCAACTCGCAGGGTGACGTAGCCCGCAGGTAAAGGCGAAGCCGTTACGCCGAGATGGTCCCCGAGGCTGTAGCGCTGGAAGGTTGATGAACACGAACCGGTTAATCCGCATCCGAGGGCTGAAATGTCGCCTTCGCCTACACGGCTTAGCAGGCGGAATGCTGATGCTTACGCCGGAGACGTAGCGCAAGTGAGACATCTCTATCTTGCGATACTGTGACATTTGAACGTTGCTGCTGTGGTTTCCATTTGAAGTGCGATCCTTCGGTATCGATGTAGATTTCATTGACGTTGGTGTCCATCTTGCCGGGGGTGGGGCGAGCCCCCCCCCCGGCGGCAAAATTCATTCGGCTCTGGCGTGCCTTATCTGTTCGTCAAATACGTCACGCGGAGTACGGTAACCGAGGCATTTACGCGGTATGCTGTTGAGCCTTGCCGCTATCCGATCGAGTTCCTTTTCGTCGATCATGGCAATGTCGGTGTCGAGGGGCAGGAAGCGTCGCAGCCGTCCGTTCCCATTTTCGACACTGCCTTTCTGCCATGGCGCTGAAGGCTGGCAAAAGTAGCTCGCGATACCCAGGCTGGATGCCAGAACCGGATAGCTGGCAAACTCCGTTCCGCGATCAAAGGTCATACTCCGGCGTAACATGGCGGGAAGGGGACCGAGCTGTCGCTCAATCCCTGCCATCACACCAGCCGAGTGGCGGCTGCGGTTACAAGACAATAGCATATAGCGGCTGCGCCGCTCGATCAGTGAGGTGACGTTGGATGTGCCATACTCTCGCCGGAAGATCATCAGATCGCCCTCCCAATCGCCAAAACGCGTGCGTTCACCAATTTCGAAAGGACGGTGGCCAATCGTGTTTTGCAAAGGGATAAACAACCCGCGCGGACGCCTTGCATAGCGCCGTCGGCGGTTCTTACGCCGGGATGGGAGCAGACGCCCCAGCTGACGCGCCCGACCTTGTGCCCCATAAATGAACTGGTAGATCGTCTCGTGGCAGACTGACAGGCCGCTGTCCGGGTGCGTGCGCAAATAGCCTGCGATCTGCTCAGGCGACCAATAGTCTGAGAGCCGGGCCTCGATGTATGTCGCCAGCGCCGCATCACGCGCGACCTTACCGCCACGCAACCGGCGGCCGCCAGCCTTGCTATGTGCGGCAACATGAAAATAACCACGGAATGCCGGATGCTCATCCAGGTTGAGATGGCGGTAGAATCGGTTCATTGTTTACTCCTGGGTTAAGTGGGGAACACCCCATAAATCCTCAGGAAACGCACTTCGAAATAGAATCCACCTGCGACACTCAGTAAATCCGATAATAATAGTTATGTTAATAGCACTACCAGAACTGTCCATGTAAACTGTGTCCAGTGTGATGGCGAAAGGCTTGCGGTTACGGTGGTCTTTCATCAGTATCAGCGACCGTGTCCACTTCGTTCGCCACGACGCCCT
>NZ_SBKP01000026.1 GCF_004122115.1 Sphingobium fluviale | reverse complement strand
GCCTCGTACCGGTCAGATAGGTCAAAGAAACCGGGCTGTCCTGCCATCATCGCCTCCGCCGTAACGTGAGCGAAGTGAATCAAATCCACCCATCAAAGGCCAGAGTTTTTCGAGGCGTCCAGTTGGTCGTGCGATACTTCGTGGGCGTCGGCTTGGGCATCCCGACCATCTACGTCTTCCGATTCCTCAAGGGAATCCATCACTTTGATATGCAACAAAGTCCTGCATATGCTGCGCTTCGCCAGGCCGGCCAATGGCGACGGGCAGATCCGCACCCCTCGGCGCGACCTGTGCTCGCGGGTGCAACGCCACATCGAGATGAACTTCGATGACCCGGATCTCTCCACCGGAACGATCGCCCGGTATTTCGGCGTCAGCGGCCGTTATATCCAGCTTGCGCTGACCACCGCCGATACCACCCCATCGGACTATATTCTAAAGGTCCGGTTGAAGGCGGCCGCCGGGATGCTGCGGAACGCGTCGCACCTTTCGATCACCGATATCGCCTTCGCTTGCGGGTTCAATGCTTCAGGCCATTTCGCGACCCTGTTTCGCAAAGCCTATGGCATGCCCCCGCGTGCCTACCGGTCTGAATCCCCTATGGTCAGTTGCTGATGTTCAGCGCGGCTGTCCCGGCATCGACTGGGCATTCGCCTCCGGCATATCGACCGCGTCTTCGTCCCTGACCTCGAAATTCAGTTCCAGCTGGATGTCATTGGGGTCGCGAACGAAAATCTGGCACCGGGTGCTGTTGGGGACGAGGTTGACGGAGAAAGGGACGCGCTGTTCGTCCAGATGCCGTTTCATCGCCGCAAAGCCGTGGCTCAGAAAGGCGATATGATCCACCGCCCCCGCCCCCGCCCCCGCGCCTTGCTCCATCGTCGTTCCGGCGATGTCGATGACATGGACGACGGGATGATCGCCGCGATACAGCCATGCCCCCGGCACGTCGAAGGGCGGGCGCGGGCCGGATCGCATGCCCAGCGCCCGTTCGTAGAAGCGCACGGTTTCATCCAGCTTGCGCGTCAGGATATTATAATGGTCGAGCAGTCCGACATCCATCTCCATGGCTCCTAACGCCGCAAGGCGATATTGTAGACCTTCTGTTCGGTATAGGAGAGCATTTCCTCCAATCCCTCCTCGCGCCCGGTGCCGCTATTCTTATAACCGCCGTAGTTCATCGCGGGATAATGCGGGCCGACCGAATTGATCCAGACGTAGCCGGCGCGCACGCGTCGTGCGGCGCCGAGCGCATCGTCGATATTGTTGGTCCAGATCGACGCGGTAAGCCCCAGATCGACCGCATTGGCGATCTCCAGCGCCTGATCGAAAGTCGACCATTTCATGACGGAGAGAAGCGGACCGAACACTTCCTCATTGGCGATGCGCATGTCCTGGGTCACGTCCCCGAACAATGTCGGACGCACCCAGAAGCCTTTTTCAAAACCCGGACCGGTCGGGCGCTGACCACCGGCAAGCAGCGTTGCGCCTTCGCGCTTCGCCATCTCGATATAGTTCAACACCTTGTCATACTGGACCTTCGAGTTGATCGCCCCCATCTGGCTGGTTTCGTCCATCGGATCGCCGACCCGGATCGCGTTGATCCGTTCGACCAGACCCGCCACCACCTCGTCATAAATGCTCTCGTGAAGGAGCAGCCGGCTGGTCGATCCGCATGACTGACCCTGCCACGAAAAGTTCATGCCGGCGATCGCCGATGCGATGATCGATTGCGGATCGACATCGGGGAACACGATCATCGGGTTCTTGCCGCCCAGTTCCAGCGTCACATGCTTGACCGCCACTTCCGCCGCCATCCGCTGGATCGCCATGCCGGTGCCCGCCGAGCCGATGAACGCGATGCGCTTGACCGCCGGGTGCCGCACCAGCGGCGCGCCCACGCCAGCGCCGGTACCGGTCACGATGTTGAACACGCCGGGCGGCAGCGCTTCCCGTGCGATCTCCGACAGGATCAAAGCCGAAAGCGAGGCGGTTTCGGGCGGCTTCACCACGACCGCATTGCCTGCCATCAGCGCGCCCGCGGTGCGCGCCGTCGCGAACATCACCGGATGGTTAAAGGGCACGATCCGCGCCACGACGCCGTAAGGTTCGCGCACTGTGAAGTGCAGATTGTCCGGGGTAGCGGGGATGGTTTCGCCCTTCAGTTCATAACCAAGCCCCGCATAATAATCGATACTCGCCACGCCATGCTTCACATCGCCTCGCATCGGCGCGATCGTGTTGCCGGTGTCGCGCACTTCGACCTCAAGCAGCTCGTCAGCCCGTTCCAGGATCTTGCGGCCGAAATTGCGCATGGCTTCGGCCCGCGCGGCGACGCCCATCGCATTCCATTGTGGCCATGCCCTGTCCGCCGCGTCCACCGCCTTCGCAACGTCGCGATCGTTACCCGCAGGAAAGCGACCGATCACATCTTCCGTCGCAGGGTTAATCGCGTCCATCCACGCGCCACCCTCGCTCTCCACAAGTTCACCGCCGATCAACATGCGGGTGGATTTCGTCAGGCCATTCATAACATTACTCCGTTGCCGCATCGCCATGCGGCCTCATCAAATCAGCAGAGAGGCGGACGCCGGGCGCTATTCGCGAAAGGCCAGCGGGGGGATACCGGCGACCCCCCATATGTCACCCTTATGCTCCGGTCCCCAGATCCGGGCTTCAACCAGATCGTCGACCGGAAATACTTCCATGTCGCCATAATATTCGACGAAATTGCCCGCCGGATCGGCATAATAGCTGAATATATTATTGCCCGGCCCATGCCGTCCGACACCCCAGGCGCAATCCAGCCCCTGATCGCGCAGCCGCCCGAAATTGCGCATCACATTGTCCAGCGACCCCACATCGAAGGCGATATGCTGCACGCCCGTCCGCCCGGTCTTGCTTTTCATCAGCGCCAGCGTGTGATGGTCCGCATTGCAGCGCAGGAAGGACATGCCCGCATGGGTCCGGTCGGTCACCTGAAACCCCAGAAGCCCGTAAAATTGTTCAGCGGCCGGCTGATCGGGCGTCCACAATACGACATGGCCGATGGCGAGCGGGCCGAGAGGATCGATGTCGCCTGACGCGGGAGCCGTATCCCCGGCTGGCACGACCAGCCTCACTTCCCGGCCGTCCGGGTCCGTCACCGCAATGGCCGCCGCGTCGCTGCGCGGCAGCGCATCTCCGGGGACCGACACCCGAAAGCCGGCTGCCGCAAGCCGCGCGGCAAATCCGTCCAGTGCCTCCATCGAAGCGACGGGGAAGGCCAGATGCGCAATCCGCGAAGGCCCCTGCTTCAGCAGGAAATCGTCATGCGCGCAATCGGCCGTGCGAAAGGCGTGATACTCACCATCCTTGCCCGCCGGTCGCAGCTTCCAGGTGTCGCGATAAAAACGCACGGCCTCGGCCATGTCCGGCATTTGCAGGGCGATCCTGTGGATGCCTGCGACACGATCTGAACTGTTGCTGCGCGTCATTATGCCTTCGCTCTCCAAATCCCGAACCGCCGGTTTTCGGCCGGATAGATCATATATTAATTATGAACACGTCCATTTTCGACCGGGCTTTTGCCCATGTCAAGATCGATCGCTCTTACATAATGAACATGTCCATATTTTCAATAAAATATGGCAGAGACCCTGAATGAGATTCCGCAGCTTTTGCCGCTGCTGTCCCTTGCACGACTACCAGCTGTCAGGCCCGGCGATCCCGGCGCATTCGTACTGACCGCTGATCATCCCCGGCGCGACGGCGGCAACGTGGCCCCTCCCGGAAATATCGCGTCGCGCGGCAAAGCAAGCTGGAGACGAGCGCAGTCCATATGGCAACGGCCGGGCACCCCGCCCGCTTCCCGCCTGTCGCGATAGATCAACCGTCCATTCGGGCTTTTTTCGCCTGACTGCGGGGTCGCGCGGGGGAAACGGCCTTGATCGCCCGGCTGCTGATCGGCCTGGGCTTCAATCCAACGATCTGCAACTTTATCAATCGTCCGAGATAGGCGATGCCCTCGTCGGCCACCGGATCGTCGCCACCGATCCAGAAACGGGCCGTCGCCGAAAAGATAAGGAAGAAATTCTGGGCGATCATCTCGGTCGTTTCGCCGGGATTGATCTCTCCTTTACGGATCGCATCCTCCACCAGCAGTTCAACCTGCCGTGCGACGGCGCGGCGTGTGCGCTTATATTCCTCGCCGTGCATGCCGCCGGAATAATAATTGACCTGAAGAAAGATGCGGGCGAGACGCGGATTGCTGGCCCAGTCACGATAAAAGGGGCTGAAAAAGGCGAGGATACGCTCATCGAGCGGCTGGTCCGCCGCCCTTACCAGATCGATCGCATGTTCCATGATCTCAAGGGTGATTTCGTTGAACACCAGCAGCGTCAGGTCACGCTTGTCCGCAGCATATAGCGACAATGTACCCAGGGCCACATGCGCTTCGTGCGCCACGTCGCGCAAGGTCGTGGCGTCATAGCCATGTTCGGCAAACAGCTTCAGGGCCGCCAGCCTTATGCGCTCCCTTTTCTCAGCCTTGTTTCGCTCTCTCACACGCGTCACGGTCAATCTCCAGTCCAGGCATCCGTAGGTCTTGGAATTCCCCTGTCATATCCATAGTCCCGATACACACATGTGAAAATCCTGCGGATCCAAATGCAATGACCGCGCGACCGGCATAGGTCAATCGGGCACGGATCGCGCGCCCACAGGTGCGGGCGGAGAGTGATTGCCCGCGCCTGACCTGTCCGCCGGACAGGCCGCGCGATCGATCAGCCGGCCAATTCTCCTCCATCGACGGGAATGACGCTGCCGGTCACAAAGCCGGCCATGTTCGACGCGAGGAACTGGACGACACGCGCAACGTCGTCGGGCCGCCCCGATCGTCCCAGCGGCAGGCGGCTGGCAAACATGTTCAACCCGGCGTTCACCTCCTCGCCACGACGGCGCATGGCCGCGACGCCGTCCGTTTCGGTCATCGTCGGGGCGACGCCAACCACGCGAATGCCCTTGTGCCCCAGTTCGACCGCAAGGCTTTTGGTCAGGCCCACCACCGCATGTTTGGACGCCACATAATGAGCAGGGTTCAGGCCGTTGGTGCAGTCAAACCCGGCGGTCGACGCCAGATTGATAATCACGCCCCTGTTCTGCTTCATCCGCAACGCCGCCTCACGCGCGCCGAAAAACGTGCCCCGCAGGTTGATGTCGAGCACCGTCCCCCAATCGCTGTCGGTGATTTCGAGCACGCCGCCGGCGGGGAAGATGCCGGCATTGTTCACCCAGATGTCGAGCTGGCCCGTCCGTGCCACAGCCAGATCGGCAAGCGCCGTGATCGAGTCATGGTCGCGCACATCCATGCCGACGCCATGATGCTGGCCGCCGAACTGCGTCAGATCGGTCGCGACCGCCTGCGCTTCGGCCTGATTAAGGTCCCCGATGACCAGCGTCGCGCCCGCTTCCGCAAGACGCAGCGCTATCGCGCGGCCAAGCCCTGCGCCGCCGCCCGTGACAACGGCGGTGCGGCCGGCGAGCGATACCAGTTCGGTCAGGCTTTACCCGGAAAAATCCGTATAGGCCATAACAACTCTCCTTGAAGATGCTCCGCGCTTCCGGCGGATGAACCTGTATGATTATTTGGCTTTGTGGGCTTCGGATTCGAACGACAGGACGATCCGGCGTTCGCGGATGCGCCATACGCCCTCCGCTTCGCGCCGGTAGATGTCATGTGCGTCCGCCAGCGCAATCGGCTCCGCCGGGGTCAGGTCCGGGCCGCTCGACCGGAACAGCATGATGAAGCACACGCCCCTGATCTGATCGGCGCCATCTTCCCAGAATCGGAAATTGGTCGCCACATGGCGGGCACGACGCGTCCGGGCCTCAGCCCGGCTGCGACCATAGGCATTGACCGCCTCGCGTCCGATACAGTCCGGCCCGGCACCGATCAGGCAGCCATCTTCCGTGTAGAGATCGCCCAGATTTTCCGACAGATGAAAATCCAGCCGATAGGCATGCTCGGCGATCAGTGCTTCCAGTTCGGCGCGGATAGCGGGATCCTTGACAGGCGTCCCGATGCTCACAGCGCTGTCTCCTTCATTGCAGCCACTTCTTCGCGCAACAGTTTCCAGCGACGGCCACACTCCCGCGACGCTTCGGCATATTCCTCCGGGAACACGTCATAGGGTGGGCGACACGGGCCGGGCACGCTGTAACCGGCCTCGGCGATGCGGGTCTTTTCGACCTGGATATTATAGCTGGCGAACAGCTCGGCATTGCTCAGCAGTAAATAACTTGGACATCCTCTCCGCTACCAGCAGCACATTCAAAGGTGCGTTCGTAGTACCCGTACCTGCTTCTAAATGGACATGTCCATAAATATCTCGCTTGTCAAGGGCGAAGGCATATTCACCTGTCAACCAGGCGCACGCGCGACAAATCCTCGGTCCCGGGCAGTGCCGTTCCTCATCGACAGACCGTTCAAGCCCATGGTCCCGTGACCGGGGCGGAGGCAGTCCGGCCTGAAGGCGCTACTGGAGTATCGCTCGCATCAGGTGGCGGAAGGCAAGTTTCAAGCGCGCCTTGTCGCCTTCGGGATTTGCCACCGTCCGCATCATCAGGCCTTCGAGCACAAGGACGAGCATTTCGACCCTGCATTCCAGTTCTTCAGGCCGTTCGGGCGGGAAATAAGGTTCCAGCAGGACACGAGCATTATGCCGCAGGCGATAGTCCTGATCGGCCACGATGCTGTTGATCTGTTCGCTACGCCCCGATTCGGCGAACACATCCATGACGTATCGCGCCTGGACCGGATCGACCAGCCAATCGAAATCATCGAGCGCCGTATTGACGACCGCATCCGTATCCATCTTCGTATGAACAGCCAGGCCGGGCGTATGATTGATATAGTCTGCGAACTTACGCTCGCACAGGGTGAGGATGATGTCCTCCTTATTATCGAAATGACGATAGACATGCCCAACGCTCATGCCCGCCTCCGCGGCGATCCGATTAACGCTGGCAGCATGAAATCCCTCGCGCCGGAAACATTGCTCGGCAGCCGCTAGGACCTGCTCGCGTCGCATTTGCGCGCGTTCCTGCTGCCTGGCGAGAGCGTCTGGATTTTTAGTCATGCCTGATCTTCACTCTCCCGTCAGCTAGCCTCATCTGCTATCTTGACACGAATATAGCATGCAAACTAAACCAAAAAAATAAGGAGTGAGCAATCACTCTTTTTATTTCTAAGCCTGGATCGGCACCGAAAGCCGGCGGCAAATCATGCAAGGAGAGCGGATATGAGTAGCAGCATGAATGGAAAAGTCTGCGTCGTGACCGGCGCTGCCCAGGGCATTGGCCGTGGCTGCGCGATCGAACTGGCCAAGGCGGGCGGCCGGATCGTCGTTAGCGATCGCAACCCCGACGGTGGGCAGAAAACCGTATCGGAAATTCGGGATCTGGGCGGCGATGCCACGTTCATCGCCTGCGACGTGCGCAACAAGGCCGAGATCGCGGCATTGATGCAGGGTGCGGCGGATCATTTCGGTGGCATCGACGTGCTGCACAACAATGCCGGCACGCATGAAACCGATCTGGCCCAGAAAACCGCGGTGCACGAAATGGACGACGACATCTGGGATATCGTCTACGAAGTCAATCTGCGGTCCATCTGGTATGCTGTGCGCGCCGCTCTGCCCTGGCTGCGCGATTCCAAGGGCGCGTCGATCATCAACACCGCATCAATGGCCTCTTTCACGGCCATGCCGGTATCGCCCGCCTATTGCGCGACCAAGGGCGGCGTATTGATGCTGACCAAGGCGATGGCGGTCGATCTGGCGCAGTTCGGCATCCGGGTCAATTGCATCAATCCCGGCACGATCAAGACGCCTCTGCTCGACAAATATTTCGACATCATCGAAGATCCGCAAGTCCGCGCCGCCGCGCTCAAGGGCTTTACCGGAGGTAACCTGATCCCGCGCATGGGAACGCCCGAAGAGATTGGCAAGCTCGTCTGCTACCTCGCGTCCGATGACTCCTCCTTCACCACCGGCGCATCACACATGATCGATGGGGGCGTGACCATCTGGCGTGGCTCGGTCGACTGAACGGGCGGAGATGAGGGGCTGGGTGGCCTTTATGTTGATCCACCGCGAACGCCAAGGGAGTATGAGTGATGGGCAATCTGGTTGAAATCACTGCGGCCGATGGCGGCCGCTTCAACGCCTATGTCGCGATGCCGGAAGGCGGCAGCGGGCCGGGCCTTGTCCTGCTGCAGGAAGCGTTCGGCGTGACGCAGTTCATGCGCGACATGGCTGATCGTTTCGCAAGCGACGGCTATGTCGTCACTGTGCCAGATCTTTACTGGCGGATCGAAGCCGGGGTCGAACTGACCGACGCGGAGTTCGACCGTGCGATGGACATATACCGGCAGTTCGACCTGAATCTGGCCATCGACGATATAAAGGCGACGATCGGCGCTCTGCGCGCGATGCCGGAACAGCGTGGCGGCGTGGGCGCCGTGGGTTTTTGCCTGGGCGGTCGACTGGCCGCGATGGCGGCCGCCCGCACTGACATCGACTGCGCCGTGGCTTATTATGGCGTCGGCATCACCGATCATCTGGACGAACTGGAGCAGGTCAGAATCCCGCTGGGCTTCCATTTCGGTACGGAAGACCAGGATTGCGCGGCCGACATCGCACCGATCGCGGCGCTGGCGGAACGGCATGATAATGTGTCGCTATGGATGTATAACAAGGCCGGCCATGGCTTTGCCAACCCACATCGCGGCTTCTTCTCCGCGTCGGCCGAGGAACTGGCCTATATCCGCACCCTTGCGATCATCCGCGCCGCGATCGGCCCGAAATTCGATCTGGAAGGCATGTGGGAGCAGCATATTTACCATGAGTTCGTGACCAAGGATGCACATGCCGTACTGGATACGATGGTCGAGGAGCCCTATGTCAACATCACCTCTACGGTGATGGGCGGCGTGGGCCACGACATGCTGCTGCGGTTCTACAAATATCATTTCTGCGATGTGCACCCCGACGACACGCGGATCATTCCGATTTCGCGCACCGTCGGCGTCAACCGCGTGGTGGACGAAATGATCATGTGCTTCACCCACGACAAGGAAATATCCTGGTTGCTGCCGGACATCGAGCCGACCGGGCGCTATATCGAAGTGCCGATGATCGTCGTCGTATCGTTCCGGGGCGGCAAGATCTATAACGAACATATCTATTTCGATCAGGCGTCGGTCCTGGTGCAGGCAGGACTGCTCGACCCGGCGAACCTGCCTGTCGGAGGCGCGGACGTGTCCCGCAAATTGCAGGACAAGACCTTGATGCCCAACCGATTGATGAAAAAATGGTCCACCAGCGAAGGGCTTCCGCTCGATTAATATCCATTCGTATGAACATCGCCGCGATGAAGTCGACAGGAGCGGCTCCTCCCCGGCCGTCAGAGCATCGAGGGGACCCTGAGTGAAATCCTGTCGTTTCATTGAAACCTCGACATCGCCAGGCCACGAAATCAGTTTATAAGTGGCGTCCAAATGGGTCTAAACGAGCCCATATGTGAGCAACAGGTACAGGCTGAATTTGGAGCTCCTCGCAGCCTCGGAAGCCACAAAATGCGGCAGAAATGCGAGGTTTCTACTGAGGTTGCGATGGTAGCGGAGGAGAGCGCCGAATTTTAACCTTTAACTTATTGATCTGTAATCATTTCTTGCGGGCGAAATCGCACCTGAGGGTCGAATCCACCCCCAATTTGACCCCCAATCGACCAACCGTTCAGAAAGCTCGGTGAGTTGACGAGATTTGGGCCATTCGCGCGCGCCGGGGCACGCTGTGGAGCCTCGACTCGATCCAAATGATCCGCCCAATCTTGGAGCATCGTACGCCGCATGTCGAGGTAAAGGGCGCTATTGTAAGCCGCCCGAACCTTGTCCTCGCAATTATGGCCGAGTGCCATTTCAATCCAGTCAGGGCGATATCGGCCGCTTTCGTTTGCCCAGGTCGAGGCGAGGCCGCGGAAGCCATGAACCGTTTGCCGACCGAGATAGCCCATCCGGTAACAGGCATATATCATCGTGTTCTCGGAAATTGGTCGATCTGGATCGTCGCCGGAGAAGACCAAGTGCCCCCTTCCCGGCATGCGTTTGCGCTGACGCAGGATCGACGCCGCTTGGCGCGACAATGGCACGATATGCTCGCACTTCGTCTTCATCCTTTCGGCCGGGATGCGCCACAGCGGCTGGCAACTGGAATTGTCGAGCCCTTCGAACTCGGACCATGCCGCACTGCGTAGTTCGCCAGTGCGCGCCCAGGTGAGCAAGGTGAATAGCAGGGCATGCCGGGTTGTCTCGCGACGGCGCGGCACCGAACCATCGTCATAGGCACGAATTGCCGCAACAAGGGCGGGCAATTCCGACAGTTCGACCCGCGGCATGTGTCTACGCCGCCGCGGGGGACGCAACGCCCCCGACAGGTGGGCGCTCGGATCATTGTCGACCCAATCATTCGCCCTCGCGAAGCGAAAGACCTGACTGATATTCTGCTTGAGCCGACGAGCGGTATCGAGCGCGCCACGCGCTTCGACCCGCCGCAGAACGTCGAGGACTTCGGCAATCCGGACGCTCGTAATCGCCTGCCCGCCGATCAGCGGAAAGACATCGCGCTCGAATCTGGCAAGAACGCGTTGCGCAGGCTCCGGACAGATATTCTCGGCGCGACCGGCATGCCACATCCGCGCGATGCCCTCGAAGCTCATCGCTGCGGCATGCGCTGCCTGGCTACGGTAGAGCGCGGGGTTACGACCCGATCGCAGGATGTCGCGCGCGGCAAGGCATTTCGCCCTTGCTTCGGCAAGGGTCACGTCCGGATAGGGGCCGAAGCTCAGCAAATTCTCCTTGCCGTGAAAGCGGTACTTCATCCGCCACCGCTTGGAGCCGTTCGGTTGGACGCTCAGATGAAGGCCGTGCCCTGCCCCGATCTTGTAGGGCTTCTCGCGGGGCTTGGCATGGCGAAGATCCAAATCTTTGACAGACATAGGATGCCTCCTTTCGGAAGCCATGAATATCATGTCTTTTCAATCACCTAAAATCAACGATCTGGACGTCGGTGGTCAGAATGGACCATCGGTGGACACAGTGGGACGATGAAAAATATTTTCGATCGTATCCCAAATGGGCAAAATTGGGGTCCATGAGGCGTTAGCTAGGCGCATCAAGGGTCGGATCGAGGCAGTCTGTCCAAATAACCAAGGCCTTCCTTGCATCCAGAGGGAAGCCTAACCCGCTCAATCCTGAAGCATGTGGCAAAGTCGCTCCGCTTGGGCATCACGGACATGTTGAAAAAGTCGGTAAAATGCCGTACATATCGAGCAAAGGAGTACCCCAGTCATGGTTGCCGAGTCCCAAGAGCGCCGTTCCGAACGGCTCGAGGTCCGCGTTCCGCCTTCGCTGCACAGCCGCGTCAGCCATGCAGCGGCCTTGCGTGGCCAGACGGTGGCGGCGTTCGTGACCGCCGCCGTACAGGACGCTGCGCAGCGGGCGATCGAGGACGCGGAGGTCACGCGCCTAAACCGCGACGATTTCGAGCGGTTGGCGCGCGCGCTCGATGCCGACGACGCCCCCAACGAGGCGCTTCGCGCTGCGGCGGCACGGCATCGCGCCCTTGCGTCGGGCCATGCGTGAGCGACGCGACCAGTTTCCAGTTCGAGCGGCTGTCGGCGGCGCATGACCGGGCAGGCTTCGCCTGCGAGCATGCCTCGCTCAGCGACTATTTGCTGAAATCCGCCGGTCAGAACGAGCGCGGCGACCTCGCCGCCTGTTATGTGGCGCTGCCGACCGGGTCGGAGCGGGTCGCGGGCTATTACACGATTTCGGCTCATGCCGTGCTGTGCGACGAGCTTTCGCCCGAACAGAGAAAGGGCCTGCCGCGCTACGATCGGATCCCCGCATTCCTCATCGGACGCCTCGCGCGCGATCTGTCGATGAAAGGGAAAGGGCTTGGCGAACTGCTGCTGATTGACGCCTTTGCCCGCCTCTGCGCGGTCGAAGCCGCCGGCCGGATGATCGTTGTCGATCCGATCGACGCCAAAGCGCATGCCTTCTACACGCGCTATGGTTTCGCACCGCTCGGCCAGGCGACCGCACGGCTGTTCCTGCCGATGAAAATCGCGAGAAAGGCGCTATTCTAACACCCACCGCCGGACGGCGGCGCTTCCAGATCACCGATCGCCTCCGTACATCCAGCGCGAAATCTGGTCCGCCCAGTCCTGGAGCATGTAGCGGCGCGGCACGAGATATTGGGCCGCGTTATAAGCGCGGCGAACGCCGTTGGTCTCGATATGAGCAAGCTGTCATTCGATCCAATCATGATCATAGGGGCGGACTGGATTGCGCAGATCGGCCGTCTCCTTCAGCGCTTCGTTTGCCCAGGTGCTGGCGAGACCCCGAAAACCATGGACCGTTTGCCGGCCGCGATAGCCGAGCCGATAGAGAGCGCCAATCATCCTGTTCGGCGAGGTCGGTGTTTTGCCATCGTCGGAAAAAACATAGCCGTCATCGCGTCCATCGAGCATCGCCCGGACTATGCCGGCGGCTTCGAGTGGGAGGGGAACGAGGTGGTCGCGGCGCATCTTCATTCGCACTGCCGGGATGCGCCAGAGTGGCTGCTTCCCTGACAGATCCTCGAACTCGTCGACCGACGCGAAGCGGATTTCTTTCGTCCGTGCCCAAGTCAGCAATGTGAAGAGAAGCGCATTTCTCGTGACGGCTTGCCGGTCAGGGCAATTGTCATTGTAAGATGCTATCTTGGCCAGCAGGCGAGGCATGCCACCGAAACCTATCCGATGCATATGCTCGGGTTGAAGGCGCGGCTTCAACGCATTGTCCAAACAGGTTGTCGGATCATTGTCCGCCCATCCGCTCGCAACGGCGAAGCGGAAAATCTGGCTGATATTCTGTTTGGCGCGGCGACAGATTTCGAGCGCACCGCGCGCCTTGATCCCACGAAGCACGGCGAGCACGTCCGGCGGTTCGATGCTCCGGATACAGCGTGATCCCAGAAATGGCAGAACGTCGCGGTCCAGCCGGGCCAATATCCGCGCGGAATGTGCCTGATCGAGCGTGTGCTGTCGGTTGTCATGCCAGAGTTGCGCTGCGGCTTCGAAGGTTTGACTGGAACCCTCGCGGCTCAGTTCGAGTCTGGGATCGCGGCCCGTCGCCAAAAGATGGCGTGCCCGCTCGCGCTTATGCCGGGCACTTGCGAGCGATGTCGCGGGATGGGCGCCGAAAGAAAGAACGCTCTCCACCCCGCCGTATCGATATTTAAGCCGCCAAAGTTTCGAACCGCTCGGCTGGACCGCGAGATATAATCCGCCGCCGTCGAACATTTTATATGGCTTGGGTCGCGGTTCCGCTTTTCGGACAATCATTTCATTCAAAGACATCTTTATCGTCGCGCTCCTTTTAAGGGAGCGGTCGACTGTGTTGCTAATGGTTAACGCTTTACACGGAGGGCTATCAAACATTTCTGGAAATAGGCCGACGGACCGAGGCGCCACGACCGTCGAACCCCAACCTTGCCAAACTTAGTGTTACCCACTAAATTAAAAGCATGGACAGAGCGATCAGTGCCAGCGAGGCCAACCAGCATTTCTCGGAGCTTCTCCGCGATGTGTCCGAAGGCCAGAGTTTCACCGTGATGTCTCGCGGTCGCCCCGTCGCGCGCGTCCTTCCCGTCGATCGCGATCAGGAACGCCGTTCGGTCGACCGGCTGCTCAAGTTCGTCACCAGCCTTCCCGTCCGACATTCCGGCAATTGGTCGCGCGACGATCTCTACGAATGATGCGTGTCGCCCTCGACAGCAATATTCTCGCTTACCTTGCGGGCGTCAGCCGATCAGCAGAAGATGATGGCAAGATCACGAAGGTTCGGGAGCTTGTGTCCCGACTTGCGGAATCGGCCAGCCTTGTCGCCCCCGCCCAAACCTTGGGCGAGCTATTCGTGGTGCTGCGACGCAGTGGTGCTTCCGCCGAAGAGGCGCGCGAGGTCCTGCTCGAGTTCGCCGAAGCGTTTGGGACGTCGGCCTCGGAAACGCGCACCGCGCTGTCTGCAGCCGATCTTGTGGTCGATCACAAGCTGCAATTCTGGGATGCGCTGATCGTAACCGCTGCGGCGGATGCCGGATGCGCGCTCCTACTATCAGAGGACATGCAGCACGAGTTCGTGACGCGTGGACTCACAATCGTCAATCCGCTCGCGGACGATGCTCATCCCAAGCTAACCGCGCTGATCGAAGCTTCGGAATAGTCGCCGTAATGGCCAGGGGTGGAGGCGATTGCGGAGCCGTAGTCGCGGCGAATCCGTAGCCGCGCGGTCGAGCCGAACCCGATTGATTCCGTTGATCAGGGGCTCGACCTTTTGTTTGCGGTGACGTGTGAATAGGTGCGCGCGACTGTATATAGGTCAGCCGATTGGTGGATAATCTCAGCAGCCGGGATCGAGGATCCCGATAACGACAGGTATGAAGCTGGGTCGACCGTGTCGGTGACATTGCGACCATGCCCCGATCCTGCGCCCAATCGTAAAAGCGGCAGACGGTCGATACGCGAGCGTTGATGGTTGCCCTGGCATAAGGCCGGCCAGTGTGCTGGCTGACTGTCTCCAACATTCTGTTGCGATATCCGGCGATCGTACCTTCATCGGCGTCGGCCCAGTTTATTCCTGACTGCTCAAGAGCATCGAACCAGTCGTAGAGGTTTCGCCGTAGGTGCGAAGCGTGTAGCTAGGCTCGGTTCGACCGCCATATTTCGCGTGATCGAGCAACCAGGCGAAGGCCGGCTCGACTGCATCTGGTCAGTCCGGATGATGGGGAACCCTGCCGGGATTCCTGGCGCCCCGGGAACGGCGCGAACGATCATCGCCACGAAAGCAGACTCCTACCGACCATCGGGCCGCCTGTATGAACCAGGCTATTCAACCACATCAACAATACAAATCGGAGACGGAGCCTAAATATTCCGGCGTATCCCATAAGCGGCTCATCGCCTCACTCCTTGATCAAGCGGCACGCTTGTCGCGCATCACAGTGCCAACGCAGCTTGCCGCGGGCCGTCGACGATCTCTTCGACAAGGAAAGTGCGCGCCGGCGGCGTCTCGAGCAGATTGGTCTCGGATACGGTTCCGTCGAGCCATTGCATCACCTGCCGACGGTGGATGATCGCGCCGTGCCGCTCCTGATAGGGCGCGACTTCGGCGTTCGGCGCGACGGTGATGATGCGGTAGTTGGAGAGCTCCTTACCGAGGCCCAGTTGAGAACATAATAAGAAGGAAGGCGAGTCAAGGCAAGGTTCTAGGCTGTGGCGTGCGCCCATGCCGCAGCCATAGGCGCGGCCAATAACAATCCAGCCCAGAACCTGCGCATAAGTCCACCCCGTTCGAGAATGGTATGCTTCTGAAGAAATGTCCAATAAAGGGTTGGGGAGCGGAGGCGATACCCAAGCTGCCCTTTGTCGCTCCAGCGTTTACCCGGAGCGCCATTGGGATCAGCAGCGGAGATAGCCTGAGCAGGAGCCGCAGGAAAGGATATCATGGCTTGGCGCTAGCAGGACTAGGGTCGGCGCTCGAGCTTCGCCCAGCTGCTCTCGTCCCAAGGTTGAACATTTGCGACACCACGCTATGATTTCGGGATGACAATATCCACACCCAAACGACTTTCGAAGGGTTTCTGCTGCCGAACTTCCCGATGTCTCCCTTCGGATTCCCCATCGGACGCGGTAGAACAAGGCCGCCCTTGGCCCGGGGTTCCCCGTGCGGGCGGATTGACTGGGGCGCATTCTTAGTGCTGCTCCCGGATCGGTATGGAGAAAAATCGGCCTCATCGATGTACGGCCGCACCTTGAATTCCGCTTTGCCTGCGCCATGTTGCGGGCTTCAGCCCAATGTCCACGATGCGCGAATTCGATCCCGGCCGTCAGGCTAGCTGGCTCCTTCGGTCGAAGGTAAGCCAGCCGCGGCTCGCTGCGCGTGTCATCGCGCGGAACCGGTTGATCGACCTCATTGATGCGGATCTCAATCGACTCATCGTAATTGACGCGTCCGCTGGCTACGGCAAGTCCACCCTACTGCTGCAACTCGCTGCCCATTTCGGATTGCGCGGAGAGTTTGTGAGCTGGCTCAACATAGACGAGACCGACCGCAACACGGATAATTTCCTTGCCGGGCTCATATCAAGCATTGAGGCGGCGGGCCTGCGGTTGCCTTCCCTGACGGAGGTGTCAGTCTAACGCAAAACGCTCTCCGTTGGTCAAACCGCTCCCGACCCTGGCCGGATCTCAGGCCGCAAGCGACTGCCACTCGGCCAGCGCGGCCGAGCGGCGGGTCTTGTAGGTTTGACGGTCGACGAGGTGGCGTTCCTGGCTGAAATGGTTGTGGATCGAGGCGTGAACCGAGGCAAACTTCTGTAACGACTTCATCTGGCGAAAGCGCTGCATGGCACGTTCGCGTCGTCGAAACGGCAAGTGGGAATTCTCAGCGCGATTATTCAGCCAGCGTCCGGTTTCCTGGCGATCGAGATTGCCCAGTTCCCGCATCGCCGCCGGATACGAGCGCAACCCGTCGGTAACGATCTTGTCCGCCTTGCCATGGCGCTTCAAGGCCTTCTTCATGAAGGCCAAAGCCGCAGATTTGTTTCGTTTCCGGGTAATGTAGCTCTCGAGCACCTCGCCTTCGTGATCAACCGCACGCCAGAGGTAGACCATCTCGCCGTTTAGCTTGACGTACATCTCGTCGAGGTGCCAACGCCACTGCCGAAAGCCTCGCATCCGGCTGACCCGCTGCCGCCGGATATCCGCTGCAAATAGCGGACCGAAGCGGTTCCACCATTGCCGCACGGTCTCGTGACAAACGTCGATACCACGCTCGAACAGCAGGTCTTCGACGTTCCGCAACGACAGCGGGAAACGCACATACAGCAGCACCGCAAGCCGGATCACCTCAGGCGACGACTTGAAGTACCGAAACGGGTTCGCAGGCCGGGTCATCCGGCAACGTTACCAGCTACCTGCTCCCCACGCGACTTTCCTCTGACAATGCCTTCCGACATGGTGGCGAAGTATCCCGACTACGTTATCCGCCTCTTGCGTCGTCTTGAAACAAGCGTCATCTAGGACCGAGGCAGGCTACAGCGGCGCCACGCGCTCGACGAATTGAAGCGCGGTCGCTGGCGCACCTTCTTTGCACCAGGCCAGTCCAAAGCGGACTTGGGACAAATGCTCAGGTATCCGCTTTGCATTGAGTGGGCGGAAGAAGACTCCCTTCATCCGCAACCGTTCGGCGGAAGCGGGCAGGACGGCCACACCCTCGCCGCAGGCGACGATCCCGACAACGGCTTCGGTCGTTGGAACTTGATGAGTTATTTCGGGATTGAAGCCGGATAGCCTGCACAGCGCGAGCAAGTCGGAATGGAAATTGAAGCCTCGTGTCGGCTCATAGGTGATGAACTTGCTGGTTCGCAGGCTGCTCATAGCCACAGGTCCGCTTCTCGAAAGAAGCTCATGACCCTCCGGCAAGGCGACGACCAGGGGTTCACTGTGCACAAAACGCGTCTCGATCAATTCGTCGAAGATCGGAAGCCGCAACAAGCCGATGTCGATAACTCCCGACCGCAGGGCCTCGATCTGACTAAGGACAGGCATCGCAGAGAATTCCAGATCGACGTCGCTTGCGCTCGACCGGAAGCGCCTAACCAGCGAGGGCATCAGCGAATAGACTGTTGATCCACCAAAGCCGATTTTCAGCGCGCCCTTGAGACCGGCCGCAGTCCTGCGCGCACTTTCGACGCCCTTCTCCAACGCTGAGAGGGCAACGCGGACATCGGCGATTAAGGCCTGTCCGGCGAGTGTCACGCGCACAGAATGGGTATCTCGCTCGAACAATTGCAGGCCCAACTCCTCCTCAAGCTCGCGGATCGCGCGGCTGAGCGGAGGCTGCGAGACGTGGCAGCGAGCGGCTGCTTTGGTGAAGCTGAGCTCCTCGGCAACAGCCACAACGAAACGCATCTGCCTGAGGTCCATGCTTATACTCCATAGGTATGACCGAGTGTCCTATAATGTATTTCCGATACGACAGAAAGTAGCAGATAGCTCAATCGCAACCAGCGGGAGCGACGATCTGTGAGTGCTCAGATTCCAAGGCTATCTTTCGAACAACTGGCGCCGAACGTGCAGGACGTATTGCGCGCGAGGGTTGAGAGACTTGGCTATTTGGGAGAGTTTTTCCGGTGTGCCGGGCACCAGCCGGATGTCCTCGCCCCGTTCATGGAGATGACCGAGAACCTCAAGAAGGCGCTCCCGGACCGCCTGACCGAAACGGGGGCGCTCACAGTGGCGACCTTGATGGAGAACCGGTACGAACTGCACCAGCACGAACGGCTCTCTAAGAAGCTCGGGTTTGGCGAAGACTGGGTTGCCGCAGTCGAGCAGGTCGATCCAGACAACGCTG
Source organism: Sphingobium fluviale (assembly GCF_004122115.1). Classification (GTDB taxonomy): domain Bacteria; phylum Pseudomonadota; class Alphaproteobacteria; order Sphingomonadales; family Sphingomonadaceae; genus Sphingobium; species Sphingobium fluviale. The sequence continues at coordinate 891 of NZ_SBKP01000026.1, read as the reverse complement.
TCCTGCTGTCGGACGCGGAGCGCGCCGTGCAACGCTTGGCTGTTGCCCTGATTGAGCGCCGTGGAAAATCTGTCGAATCCGAACTGGACGCTGTCATCGACCAGATCGGTGTCGAGCAAGCGATGGCTACCTTGTTCCTGGTCGGTCGATACATCACCCATGCCTTGATCGTAAACAGTCTCGGCTTGGTGCCACCGGTGCCCTCGATTTTCGAGGGAGGCGGCCAATGAGCGGAGGAATCTGGATCTCCGAGGCCGAAGCAGTTTCGGTCATGTCGCTACCCGAATCCATCGAAGCTTTGCGCGACGGTCTCCGGCAGGAAGCTGCTGGACGTGCAAGCAATATGGTTAAGACCCATGCGACCTGGGCTAACGGTTCGACCTTGCATGCGATTGGTGCCGTTTTCGAGGGCTTGGGAATTGTCGGGACAAAGACCTGGGCTCATACGGCAGGCGGCGCAATGCCGTTGCTTATCCTGATCGACGCGAACAACGGCAGCGTCCTTGCAATCATAGAAGCGTTCGCACTTGGTCAGATGCGAACCGGCGGGATTAGCGGTCTCGCGACAGATCTGATGTCGCGAGAGAATGCAACCCGAATGGCCATGATCGGGGCGGGAAAGCAGTCGATCACGCAGGTGGCTGCAGTAGCTGCGGTTAGAAAGCTTGAAAGAGTGACGGTATGGAGCCCAACGCCCGCCAATCGCGAGGCGCTGGCCGCGAAGGTCGAGGCAAGCTTGGGGATCGAGGCCGTCGCTACCCAAGCCTGTTGATTTTCATTGAGAGTTGACCCGGTGTTTTCACTGAGAAGTGACCCGTCTTGTGATTATGTTTCGATTAATTCCTGTGGGTCAAGATAGTGCTTTCTCCTTTTTGGGTTTTGCCTGCTGGG
>NZ_SBKP01000025.1 GCF_004122115.1 Sphingobium fluviale | reverse complement strand
TCAATAACGCCATGTCCAACACTCCAATATCCCCTGATCACCAAAGACAGGGAAGCGTTCAAACATGGGTCACTTCTCAGTGGAAATTACTCCCCACACCGGGTCAACTCTCAATGAAAATCAACAGGTTAGGTCATCTTTGGCCAGTTGAATGTCGAGTTGCCCCCCCTCAAACGACTCTTTGTACTCATCCATCAGTTCGCCGAGTAGGCTCACGAAGTCCAAGATATGACCTGAATAGTCCTTGCCCAGCAATTGCGTTTTGGCTTTCGCGACAAGGCTATCAGGGTCCATGAAGACAATCCTGACTTGGCCGCCGTCGCGCAGGATTCTTGCCACCGCAGACTTGAGTCGTGCCCGGAACTCACCCTGTACCCAGCCTGATAGCGAGTTCCCAACGATGTCGAGACGATCGGTCGCCTTCGCCAGAATTGAGAACCAGTAGTCTGGGTTGTGCTCCCGCTTGTCCGACACACTAATAACGCCGGCCTGCAATCTGTCCCTTGTCTCGCGCTCGATGGCGCGCACCGACAACAGCGACCTGCGCAACGCTTCGGTGATGCGTGATTGCGGAGTGTCTGAGTATTCTGACAGGGTCGCGAAAACGATCGAAGCCAGCAGCGATCCGATTACACCCAGCGCGACGTTGCGAACCCCGTCATGTGTCGTATCCGCTGCAATGAGCCCCGCTACGATCAGTGCTGCGCCCAGGAATCCCATCGCTGTGGAGAAACCCACTTTGCGGACCGGACGTGTGAATTCGTCGTCTACTTCCATCGCGTTCCCAATTGATAACGTCGTCTTCGGCTAGATGAATAGTCGGAAGTGCAGTCCATTGCATCAGAAAGAGATGGTCCGCCAGGGGAGGAACCAGTCATTCACATGCAATCCGACAGCTCAATCGCTCATCTTTGAACGTTTTGTACCATGGACGAATACAGAATACCGAGCCGGGCCATTGGGATAGTAGCCGAACGCTTAAAGGAGATTTGGTCCACGGCGCTAACGGTCGGCTTGTCTGCTTGATGACGACATCCCCAGTGAGAGGTCCATCCTTTGCGAAAGTTGGGCCGTTGCAAAGGTATCGCTTTCTCCCACGACGTGGCATCCATAGAGGAAGTCGTCGCCAAACCAGCGGCGCTCCTTGACGATGGCATCGAGTGCGAATCGAAAGGTGAGTTGCGCCGAGAGATCGAACCAATCCTCCGTGACGAGGTGCATCGCCGAGAGCCAGTCGTAAACGTAGCGGCACTCGTCGAACGGGATCACATCCAGGAACATGCGTGTGGTCTTGCCCTCCGCGACGTAGCTGAAGCGCCTCGTCTCTCGGATGTTCGGGTGCGCAGGATATGCGAGTTGCGCGAAGGCCGGATAGAAGCCGATCTCGTGGGTCGGCCAGTCGCAAAGAAAGGGCATTACCTGTTCGTAAGGGAAATGCCTGATAGCCTTCATTGCGGGCGTCCAGAGTGTCTCGTCGTGGCGCCAGGCGTAGAAGCAGGCGATCAGCTCTTCGGCCGACAGCTTACTTGGAGATGAGCCAAGGAGCTGATTTTTCCATGCCTTGGCGAACTCCTTCACCCGCGAAGAAGGTGGTCTGAAGTTGACGTCGATCGGGTAGAAACCCAGCCAAGCCAGCGTCCAGATGAGTGAGAACATGCTGGACTCGCTGATAGCATCGCCGTCCATGTCGATGTCGGTCGGATGCCATGACCCATCCTCATTTTCCCGGAAGGCGTCATCGTTGAACTTGGCGAAACGCCGTCCACGTGTCGCCGCTTTGGCCAGATCCTCGTCGAACAGTACTTTGTACAAGCCTCCGTCCGTAAGCCGCGTGGTGGGCGCCACAATCTCGGCGATGTCCATGATTTGGCGGGTGATGAACGAGCCATAGTTCGCACTGAAATTCGTGCGTACCTCCTCCGGAAAGCTCGGCGAGTCTTGATCCCAGTCTGCGTCGTCATCTTCAACGCTGTCGCCGGTAGGATCGGAGCACGGTTCATGGTCGTATGCTGAATAGCCGTAGACGGGAGGCCCCTCGATCATAACCCCGTCGTCTTCAACAAACCCCTTCGGGAAAAGGTAGGCGGCAATTAGCGAGGAATAAGTTTCGAGCGTGTGGGCCTTGGACACGTCCGGTTCGGCGAAATTTGTTACCAACACGCCGAGGGGCGACAGGGAACTGGTGCGAAAAATATCGACAAGTAGTTTTGTCGTCTTCTGCTCCTTGCTCGGAAGAGGACCGCATGCGTCCAGGTAGATGATGTCGAAGCGCCGGGGCGTTCCGACGAAGTAGTCTCCGATACTAACGGGAACAAACTTGACGCCGCGCAGGCCGAGCGACCTGAGTTCATCAAGTCCATTCGCGATTGCGTCCGTGTTTACCTCGAATGCCCAGATGTTTTCGGGGCGGAGACCCAACTCCAGCAGCGCGAGAAGGTCGTTCGACGGCTCTGGACCGGCCAGATAGGCGACGGTCAGGTCGGCTGGAGATCGCGTGCCGACTGCTTCCTGCCGGAATGCCTGCCAAGATGAGATGTCACTCTCGTCGCAAGAGGGAGCCGTAGCAACTCGAATCGCGTCGTCACTCTCAGCGAAAGCGACCTTGATTCGCGACGGATAGTCGGCCGGCACGATCGCCGCCTCCTCCCGTCGGGTGGTCAGCAGTTCAACTGCATGGGCTAGGGACCGTCGCCTTGCCATATTCTTGGTGGGTTGATTGTAGCTGGGTGCCTTCGGGGGCTCGGCGGCATGGTCGATCATCTGACTAGCCTTAAACTGCCAACAGTAGGCCGCAAGATGCACGGAGTTCTTTTAATTTGCCGGTTAACGACTGCTGGCTTCTTGCGTGTTCCCCTCGCCTGTCAGCCGGCACACTGCGAAGCCTCGCACTTTCCGACTGCGGACGGCAACCGGCAGAATGTCTGGTCCTGCCGGAAGCTGCCGCCGCCTCGCAACAGCTTCTGGGAAAGTTTTCAGCGGCGGGGCGACTGAGTGTGGGCGCACAATTGGCGAAACTTCAATTTTCCAGTAATCGCTTCTCATAGACGGTACTGATTGCGCGCCCATCCCAGACATAGCAGAGATGCCGTTCCTGTCGGCAATTTGCCAACAGGCGAGCCCGGAACACGGCGGCACATTCGCCGCCGGAATTGCGGACGCTTTCGTAGACAATCCCGTTCGACCCTGCATCGCGCAAGGTCCGCGCAGTTTCCTGAGACACGGCATAGCTGCTCGGATGGTACAGTGCTGGCAACGCCTCTCGCTGCCCGCGGATGTCGTGAAGGTTCGCGGCGAGATCGACGGCATATACCCGCATGTCGAGTTCCTGCGCTGGTTCGTCGGTCGCCTCAAGGAACTGCGTGCGGTGATGTCGGGTCTCGGCGATGGCGGTCGCCAGTGTTCGTCCGGCATAGAAGACGCCGTAGCTGCCGTCGGTAAAGCGGTCGCCGACCGGATTGAGGTGGGTGAACGCTGCCATGATCGCCGACGTACCGGGGCCGGAGACGCGGTCCTCAGGCGGCACGAGCGACAGCTCGCCTGCCTCATCGCGCAGGCGGTCATTGGTCATCGCCTCGATGGCATAGACCGCTTCAAGATCGGCAGGATCGGCAACAGCCTCGAACAGCGAGATTGGCGGAAATCGGCTCGGGATGATGCGGTAGCAGGGCGTCCAGCGGACTTCAGACGTGGGAATGTCCACGGGTCAGCCGCGCTGCCCGTCAACATACTGGCGCACGACATAAAGATCGGCGACATTGCCCGACATCATCCGGTCAAGCGCCGAGGCGCCGCCGAAAACCTGCGCCTTGTTGGGCTTACGCACCCATTCATCCGCCGTTTTGGGCAGCAGTATCTGCAGGCCTTTGTAGATGCCCATGACATAGGAAATCCGCTCCAGCGCATCCTTGGGCAGCGCCGCGACCACGCCGCGCTTCCAGGATTGGAAGGTCGAGCGGCTCTCCAGACCGAGCAAGCGCATCTGCTCCTGCTCTTTCAGGCCCCAGGCATCGGCAATGCGGAAGAATGTCCGCAGGGCTGGCCCCGTCAGATCCTTGCGATCAAGTCCCTTTGCAGACGCTTTGGCTGCAGCTTGGATACCCATATCGGCTCATCCTTTCATGGCTTCATATGCTCATATTCTGCACAAAAGTCAACATGAGATCTGATATTGCACATTGCGACCTGCGTAATGCAGCGAGAGCCCTCCGCTGTTGCCCGTCCGCTGTCCAAGGCAACGACGCCTCTCGATTAGCCAGTGGCTGCGTGTGAGGGATGATTGCTGCTGCGCTCAAGGCAGTGATCCGGCGGGGAGGAAGCCTCCGACTTTTGGTCGACGAAAGCGGCGATTGCCGACTGACATTCGCTCTCGGGCGGAACGAAAACCACCCCTCCTTGTCGCCTGTCTGCGGGTCTCGTCACGCCTAATACCGTCAACCCCGTGCGGGGTTCGCCCTTCGCTGACGCTGCGGTGACGGCGGCTCCCGGCCCCTTCTTTTGGCGCCATCGGGGATGGTCCCCGACCACCTTTAGGAGAAACGACATGGCTACCATCGCAAACCTCACCGTGAAGTCCGACGACAGCTTCGAAGGCAACCTCGCGACGCTGACTGTGTCAGCGCCGATCGCGATCATCCCCAACAACCGCAAGACCAAGGACAGCGAACCCGACTACCGCATCGTCAGCCGCAAGAACGGCTTCGAACTGGGCGCAGGCTGGAAGCGCTTCTCGCAGAACACCGGCGCCGAATATGTCTCGGTTTCGCTCTCCGCTCCTGAATTCGGCACCATCTATGGCAACATCGCCAACGCGCCCGGCGATGATCCTTCGAAGAAGGTCATCATCTGGAATCCGCCAAGCTAAGGCGCCGGGAGTGGCCCCGCCTTCGGGGGGGGCCACAGCACCTGTTAGCGCTTGAATGCTCGTCAGCCGGGCTAAAGTGATGGGCGTGCGTAAAATCCCGCTTTTCGACGCACGCCCGCCTGCGACATGCGCGAAAAGCACGCATGCGGTCGGACCATATGACGGCCGACCTGGTGGGCTCCTTGCGGGTTCGCCGCCATCCCCACCACCACGATTGATCCGCCCCAACGTGCGGCGTCTCCCATGGTCCCCGCGCTTAATGGGTCCGGGTCCCCATCATTTCATTCCTGCGGCGCAGGCGCAGCAACCGTTCCTATCGTCTCGATTTCCGCGATGCGCTGAAACTCGGACAGGTATTCCTGTCGATGGTTCGACAGCCAGCGAACGACCCGGGCGTTGCCAAGCAGCTTCGCGACGTAGCCGCGCGCGAAGGTGAGGTGGAGGTTGTCGATGCCATAGCTGTCTTCGACTGACTTCACCTGTGTCTGGAGAGTGGCAAGCTCACGCTCCATCCGGGAAATCTGCTGGCTGGTCGGACCGACCAAATCGTTCTTGCGCGCCTTTTTCGCTGGCGCTGTCAGCTGATCTTCCGGTGTGGCCGCTAAGAGTGCGCGTGCGAAGATCAGCGAATAATTGTTCTGCCCGATCATCAGATCCGCAGCCTCGATCTGACGCATGGGCGACATGCGGCGCAGCATGTCGAACACCCTCATCGAACAATTTGTGTCCTTGAGCATATCCGCTGTCTCGTCGCAGATACCGTCGAGCAGGCGGAAACGCGCGCGGATCGATCCCACCTCCAGGCCGAGCGCGTCGGCGATCACAGCCTCGGTGACGCCGCGCTCGACAGCTCTGACGATCATGCGGTGCTCCTGCACCGGGGGCAGGCGATTGACGCGCTTGTTGTAGGTGTAGGTCTCGTCATCATTGGCGACCAGACATTCTACCGTCTCTACGCCGAGCTGCTTCAGCACCTCAATGCGCAGATGACCATCGAGCAGGAAGTACTGCTCTGCATTCTTCGGGTTTGGGACGACGGCAGGGGCTTCGACCAACCCGATGGCTTTGACCGAACTCACGATCTGGGCATATTTACGGCTCTCCCGTACGCCCTCCCTTAATGCTTTCAACGGCACGATCTGATCGATGCGCAGTGCCACAGACTGCCGCTCAAAGCCCAGTCGTACACGGTTATCAGCGCCCGGATCGGCCGGCGGCCGGTCTGATGGTGGCCACTCAGTCATCGATTTCTCCTGCGATTCGCATGGCCAGTGCGCGAGGCATCGTTTCGAGCCCCTCCGCCCTCAACAGGGTCAGAAACCCTTCGTCCGTGAGCAAATCCTTGATTGCCTCGACAATGAAGAGAAGGCGGGTCTGCGTGAAATCGGACTTCTTGACGAGCAGGCGCTGCTTCTCCGATTCCCGTTGGTAAACCTGCATCAGGTCGCCGGCCGTCAGCTTGCGATTAGTGCCTTTCCTTCCAAACTTTCCTGACGTTATGGACTTGCTGCGTCCGCGCATGCGGAGATCGAGAAGTCGGCGAACCGATGCCAGCTTCTTGCCACGCAGCTTGCCGGTCTCATAGGCATCAAGGAGTAGGTTCTGGGCTTCTTCGCTTTCTGCACGCGAGATTTCCATGGCAAGGCTGATTGGGATCAGCCCCGTCTCGACCGCTGACAGCAGCCTTTCCTCGCCGCGCTCAAGCAGGGTCACAATCATGCTGACCCACGAACTGGTGATGCCAATTTTTCGCGAGATCTCGGCCTCGGTGTAACCGCGTTTCCTCAGTGCCCCGATCTCGTTCATAACGTCGATCGGGCGCTGCACCCGGCGGGCAATGTTCTCCACCAGGCTCATGACGAGGCATTCGCTCTCGCTGGCTTCGATCACGACCGCCGGTATCTCGGTCTGACCAAGCATCTGGAAAGCTTCAAGCCGCCCTTCGCCGCAGACCAGATCGTATCGTGTGCCGCCTGGACCATCATGCTTGCTGACCGTGATCGGGCGCTTCAGGCCGATAGCCTCGATATTGTTGACGATCTCGCGGTGCTGGCGCTTGTTGCGCGCCCGGGGGTTGAGCACGGTGATCCTCGAAATCGGGATCATTTCGATGGTCTGGGGACGGGTGACGGTCATCACGCAGCCTCCGCAAATCTGACCGGCGCCGCGATCTCGTAGAAGAAGTCGAGGGCGTCGAAGCGGTACGCATCGAGCAGCAGATCGTTGTCTTCGGCGAGCCGCAGCCGTTCGGCGGCAACATCCAGTCTCGGGAAAAGATAGTAGTCGAAAGGCTGCCGGTTGCTGGCATCCATGCGTACCACGAGGGTGATGTCAGGCATTTTGGAGGTGTCGAAGCGGATCTTCCAACGCATCAGGCCGGTCGGAGTAGGCGTACATCGGACGATGACGACTGACAGGCTGAACTCGCCATTCACGATGACGCGGTCCGTCTCAACATCCTGCCAAGCTTCACTGCCCTGGGCCTTTAGGCCGTCGAGCACCTGGCGGAGGATGTCGGGGTGCAGACGGCGCAGCGCGCGATTGACCGCGAGGTAGCGATAGTCGCGATCCGGTGAATAGCCGACCAAGCTATACGCTCGAAGCAAGCTGCCAAATCGCGAGGAGTAGGCGCTGCTCGATGGCAGGCCCTCACATTCGTCGATGATGATCCCCGAAAGCAGGCCTTTGCTTTCGTAGACAATGCGCAGAGCCTCGATCATTTCGGCATCTGACAGCCTGAAGGACCGCGCGCCGATGAGAGCCTGTGCAGCATCGAACAGGTCGCGTTCGACGATCGCCTCGAAGGCGCTAGGGCTGCGAATCCAAATTTCGGGATCGTTGCGGACCCGTTTCTTCTTAAGTTTGAACGACTGCCGGTTCCAGACATTGTCGCCGACGTACTTTCCGTTGATCAGCAGTTGGTGGACCGTCCCGCGCGTCCATGGGCGCCCCAGATCGGTGACAATGCCCTTGCTGTTGAGGTCGTCGGCGATATCGCGCTCGCTCAGCCCGTCGTGCACGAATGCTACATAGACGCTGCGGACTACCGCGATTTCCTCTTCCGGGCCCGGCGTCAAGATCACCCGATCGGTCTGGAGACTCTTCTGCTCGCCGCGGCCGAGAACCGCCTTGGTGTTGCCGTGCTCATCTATGAGCGTCCGGCGCAGGCCGAAACCGGCGGGACCGCCCTGGCGATAGCCCTTCTCGATGAGCCGCCCCTGGCCGGCAAACACCTTGACCGAAAGCTCGCGGCTGTATTCGCCAGCCATGGCGCGCTTGAAGCCCTTGAACATGGTGCTCATCGGCGACCCGTCATTCTCGAACTGTTCGGCGCAATAGGCGATCTGAATTCCGGCCCGGCGACAGATATATTCGTAGTAGGCGCTCTCGTCCGCGTCCTGGAAACGGCCCCAGCGGCTGACATCATAGACCAGGATCATCTCGAAGTCGGCGACGCCTGATTCGACGTCAGCAATCAGTCGCTGCAGTGAGGCGCGGCCATCGATCGAAAGGCCGCTTTTGCCGTCGTCGGCATAGGTGCGGACGATTTCGATGCCCCGAGACGCCGCGTAGTGGCGGATCGCGTCGGCCTGATTTTCGGTCGAGTATTTCTGATGGTCGGTGGACATCCGGACATATTCGGCCGCCCGCACGGTGGGCTGCTGTTCGGCGTCGCTTGGCGCTTCTTCTTTATCCCAACTCGCCAATGCGCGCCCCTTTCGAAATCCGGACTGCAGTGGCCAAGGCGGCCAACCGCTGCAGCGCGAAACACGGACCTCTCCGGCATTCCCGCACTCTCAACAGTATATGTGGGAAAGGACCGGAAGATGTTGCCGAAAAAGGGCAGGAAGTTGCCAGCTTGGGAAGGCGCGCTCGCCAGCCGCCAGGCCTATGCCGAAGTCATCGCCAATCTGCTGCGCAAGGAACATGGCGATACGCATCGCGCGGTCAAGCAACTGATGCGTCTGACCGATGCGAGTGAGCGGTCCGCCAAGCACTGGATGGCCGCGCAACATGGACCAGACACGGTCTTCTTCTTACGTTTGGTTGCGACGTCTCCGGTCATCCGGGCGTTCGTCCTGGGCATCATTGAAAGTCAGCAATCGGCTCCGGCGGAGACGGTCATCGTGGCGCAGAGCAGATCATTGTCCGGGCACGGGCATCGCGATGAGGAGGGTCTGGGCAGATATTGGCCGAATCCTGACCCTATAAGTGGCCCTTTAAGTGGCCCTGTAAATGACCCAATAAATGACGGGCTCAATGAGCGTCAGCGCTGGATACTTGACCGAGTCGCTCGCCATTTACCGACGAGGGCGCGTGATGTCGCGGCGCATTGGCAGGTGAGTATCAAGTCGGCGCGGCGCGACCTGGCAGGACTGTGCGCCTGCAATCTTCTGCACTTTGTCGGTGCCCGAAAGAACGGACGCTATCACCTCGTTCGCGCGTGAACGCCAATGACGCCGGTAAGATCACGACAACTGGCGCGCGGAAGGCAACGATAGATCGCTGTCCTTTCGGCGGGTCTGTAGTTAAGATCGATGCCATGAAACGTGACATGGATCTGGTCCGCAACCTGCTGCTGGAGATCGAGGACGGTCGGCGCGCATTTGATTTGTTGACGCCGGAGATCGCCGAGATACTCGGCGAAGATGGTGCAGGCAAAATGCCGCGCGAGCAGGCTGAGCTGATCGAATACCATCTGGCTTTGCTGGACGAGGCGGGTCTCATCACGATTCAGGCGAAGCTGTCCGGTGCGGTCTGGCAGATCGGTCAGATCACCTGGGCCGGCCATGACTTCCTCGACACCATCCGCGACCCTGCCATCTGGCGCGAGACAAAGGCCGGGGCCAAACAGGCTGGCGGTTTCAGCATCGAACTCCTGAAGGCGCTCGCCAAAGGGCTGATCAAGAAGAAGATTGAGCAGCACACCGGCGTTGAGCTGGACCTGTAATCGCGGTGGCGGTGGGCCGGTCATCAGGCACGCCTGAACTTCAGTGATGCTGTTTGCCTTTGTCCAAGAACTCATCGAATGACGCGTAGCAGCGATGTCCCTCCGCATTCCGCATCCGGCCCAGCCGGGTGCGCGTAATTCTTTGCTGAAGGTAGGCGCAGACGCTGCCGAACCGATCATCCGGGATGAGTTCGAGCTTCGAGCCAAACTCTTTCGTGATGTTTGCATAGATCACCGCAGGCCGAAATTTTTCGGTACGATGCGGAGCCCACGAGGCGAATTCATTATACTGCTTCGCGAGATACTTCGTGTACCGTACCATATCGCGATCAGCACCGATGGTCCCTGCAAGGGGGGCCATCGTGACACGGGACCGCGGCTGACGAATGCTGACATTGGAGCCAGCGCCGACAATGACCACGGTGCCCTTGTTGTCGGGGATTGTGATGCGGTCCATCGCATCAAGAAGGCGCTTTGCTGAAAACCTGTCCGCTGTGCTCTCTGGACGGCCAGCCAACTGCTCGTGCTCCTGCTTCATCGCGAGGAGCTTGGCCACGGAGAATTCAATCGTGTCTGAGTCAATCAGCTTGTGATGACGACGACATAGCAGGATGAGGTTCTCGTAGCCGTGCCGCTCCACATCGGTTTGGTCGGGATCATAGCGTTCACCACCTGCTTTGCTGGCGCGAATATGGCAGATTTCGCCCATGTTGATGCCGGCCATCCCTGGGCTGTCTTCGATGATGAGCGCAGTACAGCCGGAAAAGGCACAGCGATTGCCCGACATGGCGTAGAGGCGTTGAATGGCCCGGATCGAAGGCTTCGGCATTGGCCTTGCTCGCTATTCAGATCTCGATGGGGACCTCGACCAGCACGGGGACCAACGCGGAAATTGGCGTGTGAAGGTCGACTTCAACGCCCGGCGTCTCAAGGCTAATCACAAGCGCGTAGCGCGCCTCTTGGCCATATCTTCCGAGCGATTTGCGCTCTCGCCACCATCCCGAGATCGGATGGACATATAGAGCATTGCGGGCGGCAAGTTCGACAGCAGGCCCTTCCCAGATGTCGACATGCAGCGAACCCGACGAGATCTGCTTTTCGCCAAATAGCCAGCCGTCGTTCGTTTCATTGACCGCGCGCGGAGCGTCTTTGTCGTATCCTTCGGCATTGTTGCGGCGATTGAAGTTCCCAATCGTCTCACGTGAGCGCTTGAGATCGAAACGTAGGCCGAAGGACTGGTAGCGTGCCGGGTCCAGATTGGTGGCAAAGCTGGGGTTGGGTTCCACGAAATAGGAGAGGGCAACTTTTAATCTCACCCGAGTGTTGTCGAGCGCCTCAAGCACATCCTGGGGCCAGGGGAGCTGATAGATATGCGACTCGTTGAATCGCACGCTGCTGCCTTCCATGCGGAACGGACGTATCGTGTTTTGTGCGACCAGGGCGAGATCATCGATGGCCGACGCCATCGCACGCCCCAGATCGGGGATACCGTAACCGAACCGCCTGAGGCAGTCGGCCTTTTCTCGCTTTGTCGCGCACTGCGCGACGAGTTGATCCATGTGCCCGGTCCAACGGGCACTATGCACCATCAGCGCACGGATCGTTTCCGGCCAGTAATGCGGGTAGGCCGCAGTCAGCTGAGCTGCCATTCGGGCCGCCTGAGCGGTTGCGGCACTTGTCGCCCAAAATGCGTCCAGCGGCTTCTGGGCGACGAGGCGGGAGGCCGTAAGGAGGGAAAGGGAATCGAGTCCCGCTACCGCTTCCGCACCGCACGGGCTGAGCGCCCTGTTCCCGGCCTCGAAGACGAGTTCGGGTTTGAACGGAGATTGGCTGGTGTCCCAGAGGAAGGATGTCCGGCTGTAAGGACTGACGGCACCAACCGGTGCCATCGTGGTCCAACCGTCGTAGCCTGCCTCGCCGATCCCGGTCTTGTCCGTATATCCGCCGATCGTGAGGGCATTCCACGCCTGGGACGGGTCTTCTGCCGGGAAAGCATCAGCATCTGCGATTTCGGCGGCAATGGAATTGTCGGGAATATTACCAGCAGAGAGCAGTATCAGCCGCCGAGGCGACGGATTTTCGTCATCGTCCGACTCCGCTCCGGCCGCCGCCTGGTCGATGGCCGCGCTCCACGCCGTCGCGTCTGATCCGCTGCGCCCCTCGTTGGTGACCGCCATGCAGAAAACACGGTCACGATCAGGGTTGTTGATCTCCGCGAGCAGAATGGCGGTCTGGGTGATCGGTCCATAGGACTGGGGATCATTGTCCGGCACACCGGGAGGGGGCAGAATCTTGACTGATTCCAGACGGTGGGTGAGCTCGATTGGCTGATCGCTCGCGAGCGGACCCACAAAATCCCCATGCAAGGCAAGACCCGCCATGCCGGTCCCATGGCCAGCGCCGTGTTCGTGATCGTCCCCGCCCCAGGCCGTGTCGATCGCCATCAGATCTTCTGGCGACAGAGCGGGTTCTATCAGGGGATGTGCCCGATTGACCCCTGTGTCGAGCAGGCAGACCGCCGGCGCGTCATTGCCGGGCCAGGTTACACGCTCTGCGAGATTATCGATAAATGCCGGAACGTCGTCCTTCAGGTCTCGGGTAAACACCAGCGGGCTGTCGCTCGCGCGACGCAGCTCCGAAATGCCTGCGGTTGCGAACAGCAACATCTCGATTGATGCGCGCCGTCCGTATGCCGGGATCACCGTCGTCTCCGGAAAACGCAGAAAGGTGTCGGGGTTGCCGACATGCAGCCCCAAAACCGCGGCGCTGCCCAGAACTCTGTCGATGCGATCGTTGAAGCACCAGAGCGCCCACCACATCTGCGCTTGGGGGTCTTCCGGCAATGCCTCGGGAGCGTCGCGCCAGAAACTTTGCAGGCGTGCCGCGCGAATGTGCTCGATCGGTTCGACCCGGGTCTTCTTGGGCGGCGAACCCTTTTCGCTCAGTTCCCCGTTTGTGTAGTCCTCAAAGACTTGGGAAAAGGCATCGCGCATGTCATCCGGGACAAACAGGGCAATGCGGCGCACGCCGTTCTCGTCGACGATTTCGGCCGCTTGCCGTGTGCCTTCCCTTTGCCGTTCAAGGTTGGTGGCGGCTGTGCCGCGATTGAGTTCAACCTCAATGAAAACGCCGCCAGCAGGCTCAAGGTCCACTGGCTGTTCGGGCAGGCCACGCTGTCCGGCCTCAGCTTCCGCAAAGGCATTGCCAATTTCCGCGATGAGGCGGAGACCGTGATCCGCACGCACTCTGTTTAGCGCGCGCTGCCGTGCGTTACTGCCTGGCGACTTGAAGGTACGTCGCTGGGCAAGCGGAGTGATATCGATGTGCGGTCGGTTGTGTTCGCTCACAGGACTCAGAGCTTCGCCGCAAACGCTGTTCGCATGGCCTGGCGCTCAGTGAGCTTGGCGACGACCTCCTGGGTGGTCGTCTGCTTCCTCTGCTCGAGGATCGCGGTCTTGACGACTTCATCCGCAGCGCGGGCGACTTCGGCCTGGCTAAGCCCGCGCGCCGCCTCCTCGATCGCGGCCCACCCTGCGCGCTGGAACTTGAGGGGTTTGAGGTTGGCCTTGATCACCGCGCGAATCTGCGCTGCGGTCGGCATCTCAAATTCGAGCACGTCGTCGAACCTGCGGAGGAGCGCCCGGTCCAGCAACTCCGGATGATTGGTGGCTGCGATGATCGGGCTGTCCGTCGAGGTCTTCTCTTCCATGAACTGGAGGAAGCTGTTGAGGACGCGACGCATTTCAGCGACGTCGTTAGTCGCGGTGCGATGACCGCCGACAGCGTCGAATTCATCGAACAAATAGACCCCGCGCCGACGCCGGGTCTCATCGAAAACCAGACGCAGTTTTGCTGCGGTCTCACCCATATAACGGGTGATCAGTGTTTCGAGTCGAATGATAAAGAGCGGAAGCTTCAGCTCACCTGCGATCGCCTCTGCCGTCATGGTCTTGCCGGATCCCGGGGGGCCGACGAACAGCAGGCTTCTTGACGGAACCTTGCCATGTTCGCGCAGCCAATCGCGTTTGCGCTGCTGCAAGAGCATCCCATTAAGCCGCTCGGACACCGACGCGCTCAGAACAACGTCCTGAAGATCAACCACAGGATCGCGATAGTCTAGCAGTCCTTCGAGATCGCCGCGCGGGGCAGCAAAAGATACGGGAATAGACGCCTTGACCCCGCCCGCGCCGCGCGCGGCATCGACTGCGGAACGAAGTTCATTCGCAGTGTCACGGTGCCCTTGACGGGCTTCCGATGCGGCAACTTGCAAGGCAATAGAATAGAACTGCGCGTCGTCACCTTCCGCGCGACTGCGTAACATCGCCAGTATTTGCTTGGCGTTTGACATCTACTCTACTTTCCATCCCCTCGCGTCGCAAACCTGTGACGCGAACAGCGATACGTTATGCTTCCTGAAAATTGAAGCGCGATTGTTGTCCCGGGGCCATCCGACCGCCTGGGCTGGGCTCATGCCGCAGCACTTCGAACGCCCTTCGCCGGTGTCTGTCTCTTGCCGGTCGGCGTGAGGCGGCCGCCAACACCCTCCCGCGGGGCGAGGCTGCGCAGGTTGCGGAGGGTTTCCAATTCCTCTGGATGGCGGTCCAGAATCTCGATTAAGCCTACTGCGGCTTCGCTGGGCGGTGTGGTCCCGCTTTCATACTTCTGGAATGCGCGCCGTCCGCCACCGATAATCCGGCCTGCCTCTTCCTGGGTGAGGCCGAGCTTCTTGCGAACAGCCTTGACGCGCGCCGCGTAAGCCGTTCGCAGTTCGAGATGGGCCTGATCCAGAGCCTGCAGCTCCGCCCCTGAATGGATGGAATCACTATCGTCCTCGGGATACCAGCCCGGCACCTCGACTTCGCGCGACATCGACCCAACGCTGACCGTCTGCAAACGAGCGTCGCGGCGGAGGACCTGGCCGGTCTCGGGATGAATCCGTGGCTGCGTCACCTTCACTCCTTCTCGAACAACGTCAGCACGACATCGATCAGGGTCTTCCCATTCGCAATACACCCTTAAGGTTAATTTTCAACGGCGGCATGCGATCTGACCGGCCGCAATGCTTCAGCGCCCTCGGCCAGCAGTCGGGCGATTTCGTCCGACGTTTTGCGCACCGCCAGCTTCAGCGCCTCATCAATATGGATGTAGTCCTGGGTGACGTTCTGCGAAGCATGCCCAAGCATGGCCCGTATCGTTAGTTCCGTGAATCCGAGTTCGCCCGCGATGCTGCCGAAAGTGTGGCGAAGGGTATGAAGTGTTGCGCCCTCAATTCCCGCCCACTGGCAAACTCTCCGGAAACAGGCTGGTGCAGCCTGGTATGCGCCAGCGCCCGTCATTGACGGGAACACGTAGGGGTTACCAACGATCTCGGGTTGAGCGAGAACGACCTTCAGTGCTTCTGGGCCGATCGAGCGGACCTGAGCATCGGTTTTGGTATCCGGGAAGGAGACAAACCCGCCCTCCGCATGCACCCAGGCGCGCTTCATCGACTGCGCCTCTTCCCGTCTGTATCCTGTCAGCGCAAGTGTCCGTACCACCGCAAGTGCTGTCGGATTTTCGCCATTACGTTCGGCATAGGCGATGGCTTTACCGAACGCGACGAGTTCGGCAGTGCTCAGCCGTCTCGTCTTCTTGTTGATTGCGAGTTTCTTGGCTCCTCTGGTTGGGTGCTCCGCAATCAGCCCCTTGTGCTTGGCATGACCCAAAATGGCTTGCAGCGACCCGAGGCATCGCGACGCGACGCCAGGTCCGCCAGCGGGCCGCCCACCACGGCTTTTACCTCGAGCCTTCGCAGTTTTACCGTCTCGGACATCAGCCTGCATTTGCTCGACATCCGCGATTGTCAGCCTTTTCGCCATGCGATGGCCAAGAATCGGTTTGATGTGCGTGTTGATCCTGCTCTCATCCATCGCGAGCGAGGAGGCCTTGATTGGACGGTTCTTGCGGCCAAGAATGTTGCCGGCGCGGGCTTCAACCAGATACCAGTCACAGATCTCGGCGACGGTCATGCCACTGCGGGCCTGGTGAATTGCCTCTGCTGGATCCTGACCACCAGCAACTTCGCCAAGCTTGATCTTCGCCAGATCCCGAGCCTGCTCCGTCGTTATGACGCCATAACGGCCAAGATTGATGCGCCGCTTGATCCCTTCGATGTTGCGGTACTGAACGATGAAGGTCTTGAGCCCCGATGGCAGCGCCCGCAAGCCGAAGCCCCGGATCTCGCTGTCCCACAGGACTGCCTGTTTATCTTTAGGCGGCGCGAATGCGTCGACATTGCGCTTGTTCAACTTCGCTGTCGGCATATTTGACCCTCCATTTGGAGACAAAGATTTCAGGGGGGTGCTTTGTCTCCATTTTGTCTCCAGATTTAAGCGTTTCGAGGGTATTATGGGCGGAGACAATCGTAAAGAGGAACATCATAAATATCTGATTTAGCGTAGATAATCGTACTTGGGAAAGTTTGGGAAAAGTGGCCGAAATATTTTGCCAAGGTTGGGGTCGAGGGTTCGAATCCCTTCGCCCGCTCCAGAATTTCCTTATAAATTACAGTGCTATAGTCCGTGACAGGCCAGTCACGATTCGTGCAAATGTGCTGCGGGGTAACACCGGGGTAACAGTGGGCGGATGTATAGGGGTGTGGGTTTGGCGGAGATGAGGAGCGGAGCCATCAACGCTCAGCCTGCAGGTTCTTTCGATCTTTTGAGTATGACTGAAAATTCTGACGTCACAGTTTCCACGGCATCATGCTCCACCTCGCCAAACTCATTTTGGGCGGTAAGTAAAGCCTCTTGCACCGCATTTTTGGTTTCCTCGTCACTCGCAGCTAAGCAACTTGAAAAGAACCTTATGTTCTCAGCTAAATAGACCAGTCCGATCTCTGTCGACAAAAGCGGAATAGTCAGGTGCCTGATCGTCTTGTCCGCAAATTCTTCGAATTTGCCTTCATTGAGGATTTGACTTCCTCCTGATCTCATCAAATGTGCAAAATCGCTGAATTCGGTACCGGAATGAATTTTGTCTCGCAGATTTTTAAATAGTGTCGCTCGCGTATCTTTTGAGACAAACCGACTGAGAAAGAACCAGCGCTCTCGGACGCCTTCATCTGATTGTGGGAGTTGTAACAGAGCGTCAGTCAGTGCTGTCCTGAGTCCATCGCCAAGAGGATCGCTCTGCCCCATCGTCACTCCAAAAATCTCGGCCAAATTATAAGGCGAGACATTCTCAAAGATCGCCTCTTTCCAAGTGCCAGCGTCATGACCGGCAAGGCGAATTTTGACATTTTCTATCAGCTTTGATCGATCTACCGCATCTACTTCTGACAAAGCCATTACAGCATCGTCGTAAGGGCGACCATCTTTCAGCTTCTCAAATGTTGGCCAGAAATCAGCCCTTACGCTCGCCTGAGACAACGCTTTACCTAACAATTCTGTGCCGATCAGCGCGTCTAGCTTTTTGATGTTCGTGAGCAGGTGGTCGGTCGTCAGCCCAGAGGCAGTTTTCTCAGATATATCACGCTTGATCAGTTCACAGATGATTGGTTTCAGAGAAGGACGAGATTGCAGACCTTGATGTGTGAACGTTGCTCTATTGCCATCCATATACCAAGCTAACGCAGTGTCGAAGTTTCCAACAAATTCTTTGTCCTCAGTGGTGACTTGATCCCAGGTTTTTCCATTTGGAGCGGCAAAATCCGATCCTCGCAGGAACATCAACGCTGCTATATCACCTAATCTCGGGCTATCCTTTGCCTGATCGGCCTCGTTGAGGCGATTGGCCAGATGTCCTTGGTCGAACAGTTGCTCCACATGCGTTTTGGCATTCTGATTTTTGCTGTGAAGAATACCCAAGACATCAATTGCCGGTCCAGTTGCATGGAACGAGAGGGTGTTGCCCGAAATTGTATTATACGCTGTACCTACTATGCTATCCCAATTTGGTTTAACCTTGTCTTTGAACTGGATTGTTACACTTGAAGCAAGAGCACGTGTTGCATTAGCGACATTGCCAGATTCACTTTCATTCTCTAGCCATGTACTGAGAGTAGAAACAAGCTCGTTCGCACCTTTATCCGATCCTATCATTGGGCGAAGATTTGAGGGCACTTCTTCAAGAAGAACGAAAAGATTTTTAGGATCGAGCGTAAGTTGTACTAAAGGAGATTTTTGACTAATCAGCTTTTCGGCTTCCTGGATTGCTTCAAGCGCGGTAACAAAGTTTTTAGCTATATCTTTTGATATTCCCGATTTCGGCAATGAAGCGCTAAGGTGCCCAACTGAAGCCTGTAGGAAACGTTGTTCGGTTGTGAATGGAGCCAAAACCCTCACGGCATTAGCGAAATCCGCACGAAAATTGGTTGGTTGCCCACTATCGCACCAGATTGAGGCGAGGTTCTGCATGCCCCGTTTTGCCCAAAGCTCATGACTTACATCAGAACCCGCAACGAGAAGCGCCGCATTAGCAATGAAATCCGTTTGTTGTCCTGGCATACTGGCTGGTGGATTAGCAATCACCTCTTCAAAGATGGGACCGAAGCCAACCACCTCACATAAACGGGAAAACTCCGCTTCATCTTTTGCGGAAATTGCAAGGCGAAGAGGCTCCTGCAGCAGTGCCTGAAATGCCTTCTCGCGAGGTACGCCATAGTGAAGAGCAACTATATCGCGTTGCCACTCCTTAATCGCCGCATCGGCATTTGGCCAATCCTTATTAACGAATTGCCTCAGGTCCTCGTTGATTTGCATGCGATGTAGCGCAAAGAAGACCATGGAAAGAAAATCGATCGAGCCATCTCCCCATTGCTTAATGAGAACTCCGACAGAATTTACCAGTTTAACCAGCGATCTTGGTGTAATTTTCTTTGACGAACTTCCAATCGCCGCATGGTCTTCGACAAATTTAGTTGCCCAATATACCCGTTCGTCAGTAGCGGAAGTGCCGAAAGCCTGTTCCAGCTTTTCCCTTAAGAACGCGCGCCAGTCAGACATGACAGGATCGTTGATGTAGAATGAAACATCAAAAGTCTTGTCCATGAACGACCGAGCGAGCTCCCTTGCTTCATGACCTTCAGATGCCCGAAATATTCGCTGTACCGAGCCTTCATCGATAGGAAGGATAATCGTAGGAAGGGTCAGCTCCGATCTTTGAATCCCGTTCAGCGTACTTCCCAAAAAAAGGCTCCGGATAGTGGCCCAAAGCTCAAGGGCTTCAGCCTCGGCAAGTCGGTCTAGATTGTCGATGACAATGATCAGTCTTTCGCGTTTGGCACGTAGACTCTTCAAAATATCACGAAAAACTGTCCTAAACTCCGTAACGGATGGCTCCGGGCTGATCTTTGTTTTTTTCTCGGTACGTTCAACAGACTGGTTAGTGAGAAGCGCAAGAATTGACTGTTTGCCATATGGCTCGCGGTGGCGAACCCAGAAATGGGACTTGAAAATGCCCCGAAACCAGTTTTGTCGCCAAGGCCGCCAGCAAAGATAGAACAACGCGGCAATAACGACTGGTGCGAGCGTCAAGGCGGTTCCCGTCCAAATCATCCAGGGCGCATCTTTGATGTTTTTTGGATCAAGAGCGCGGCCCAGCACTACAGTTCCGATTGGCACGAGGCCCAACGAACCCAATATCCATTTGCCGGTAAGCGACAGCTTCCGACTGGTTTCTGTTACGGTTTCTTCAGATCTGCCAGAAAGATCTGCAAGTCGCTCTTGCCACTGTGTCTCACCTGAGAGTGAGTTTTGGACTAAATCTTGGATCAATGCTTCAAGAAATGATCGGCGTGGCGGGTCATTTTGATATAGCCACGCATCGTAGTTGAAGAAGTGAATATTATCACGCCTCGCGCTCAATTGCTTCTGAATCTGGCTTACAACCGTACTCTTTCCACTTCCCCAGCTACCTAGCAACCCGACCACGTGGATGTCGTTGTCGTCGCCAATTACTTCGGCAACAGCTGTTGCAACGCGACTATGCGATCCGAAAAAATCGGTCTCTGAGGGTTCGTCCCTGATGAATTTGACAGTGATTTTTTCTGGAGCATCAGTTTCCGACATCCATCCCCCCTAGAACAAAATCACAATAGCAGCATCTGGCACTCATTTACTGGAGTGCCAGACATAGGAGACTTACGTCGCATATCAAGACAACACCTGCCCCTAACACACCCGTATACCGTTCGGCCATTTGTGTTGAGTCCAAATCGCCTACCCTATTTCATTCTGTGACCCGCCATCACTTGCAAATGTCATCATTCGCAGCTTAAGAGTCGACCCACTTCCTGTGAAAGCCGGGAAGTGGGGCATGGAAACCCTGTTGATTTTCATTGAGAGTTGACCCGGTGTTTTCACTGAGAAGTGACCCGTCTTGTGATTATGTTTCGATTAATTCCTGTGGGTCAAGATAGTGCTTTCTCCTTTTTGGGTTTTGCCTGCTGGGC
>NZ_SBKP01000024.1 GCF_004122115.1 Sphingobium fluviale | reverse complement strand
TAACCCGGTCCCTTCACGACCAGCGGTTTTGCGATCCGTCCCCTTCCGTCCGGTCCGGGGTGGCCACCCCGGACCGGACATCGCATCCTGACCCGAACGGACCACAAAGTCATAAGACAAGCGGTTTTCGATCTGACTTAATCAGAATAACCGCTCTAAGCTTTTGTTTTACAGCGATTTCTGAACCGTCAGATAATTCCATCTGACTGGAAATCACTTTAGCCGCTCAGTCCAGATAGAACTCCACGGTGGTGACAACCCGCACCTTTTTATAAGGGGTATCGCTGGCGCCATAGCCGCCTTGCGCCTGATCGCCGTCACGCGGCTCGATCGAGAAATAGCCCTGGCTCGCGCTCTTGATGCTGCCGACTCCGGTGCCGCTGTCTTTCGCGAACTGTTCCGCCGCCTTGCGCGCATCTCTCGTCGCCTGCGCCACCATATCCGGCTTGAGGTCGTTCAGCTTTGTGAAGCTGTAGACCATGTTCGACCCTTCCTGCATCGTTACGCCGCGCCGGACGAGATCGAACTGCCCGGCGACCGCGCGCTGGGCTTTGGCGATGTCGGTCGTGCGCAGCTGCATGCGCTGGGTGATGGTGATCGTATTGACGCCGTTATTGATGTATTGGTTGACACCTGCTCCCACCGGCCGCAGTTCCTCAGCCTGAAAGCCGAGCGAGCGAAAATAATCGTTGAGCGCCTTGCTGCTCTCGTCAATCTCCGCGCGTACGGTGGGCAGGTCGAAGCCGGTGGCGGTGTATGCAATGGTCCATGTTGCGAGGTCTGCCGTCACATCCTTTTCCGCCAGCCCTTTGACGGTGACGGCCCGTTCGGCCTCATGCGCGCGGGTGAGGCCATCGCCCAGCAGATAGCCGCCCGCAACCATGCCGACTGCAAGCAGGGCTGCCGACACGACCAGCACTGTGTTGCGATTTTCCATAAAGCGCATGGCCCTTATCCTTCATGATATACAGAGAAAACTGCCCCAATATCTCTGTATTCCGCCTGAATGATGGCTGGATGGCAAGCGGAATGTGCGTTCTACTCAATACACCCCTATCATTTTCGCACCGGCGATCACCAGAACAACTCCCAATGCGCGCGTGAGGATCGTGGCGTTGAGACGAATTCCAAGCGTGGTGCCCAATATACCGCCCGCCAAAGCCGCCCCGGCATATAGTGGCAGCTGCGCTGGCAAGTTTTGCACCGCGCTCAGATTACCCGCCAGCCCAGCGATCGAATTGGCGAGGATGAATACCGCAGCCACGCCCGATGCGGGCTTGACCGGGGACCACTGCATGAACAACAGGATGGGCGACAGGAAAATACCGCCGCCGGTCCCCGTGAGTCCTGAGAGCAAACCGATAACCGCTCCTGCCAGCAATCCCAGGACAATCGGTGGATCTCGGTGCTCCTTCTCAGCCCGGAGTTGGACCGGCCACAACAGCCGCAATGCTGAAAGCCACAGCACGATGCCGACAAGCGGGCGGTAGATGTCAGACGGCAGGATTATCGTGCCACCCACAAATGCCATGGGCACAGCGGTAACGAGAAACGGCCACAATACGCGCCAGCGGAAAAGACCTGCCCGCAGATAGCGGGCCGAGGCTAGCGATGCGACGATGACGTTGAGCGTGAGCGCTGTGGGCCGCATCGTTGCGGAGGGCACCCCGAACAGCGCCATGAGTGCGATATAGGCCGAAGCCCCGGCGTGGCCGACGCTAGAATACAGCGCCGCACCCACAGCAATCAGCAGCGCCAGCAGCACATCATGGAGGGAGAGGATATCCATGATCCCCCGCTTCGCACAGCCCTCCCAGGCGTGTCAACGTGACCATCCTGAGAGAATATGACATATTATTTTATTATTTTTTTGATATAAGTAATTTTATATCAAAAAAAGGACAGCATACGTTCCCTTTTATGCTTGATCCCCCTTCCCTAATACGGCATAGCCTTGGCCGATTCCGTGCATATTGAGGATGCCATGCAATTCGATATCATTCCCAATCCCGCAGCGCTGAGCGATGAGGCGCGTGCCGCTCATATGGTTGATCCAGGCTTTGGACGCGTCTTTACCGATCATATGGTGACGATCCGCTGGACTGCGGCTGGCGGCTGGCATGAGGCGCAGGTGCGCGCGCGCGCGCCGTTCCAGCTCGATCCTGCCTCGGCAGTACTGCATTATGCGCAGGAAATTTTCGAGGGGCTGAAGGCCTATCGCGCGGAGGATGGCGGCGTCACCATGTTCCGGCCAGAGCAGAATGCCCGCCGGTTCAATGAGTCTGCACAGCGCATGGCGATGCCGGAACTACCGGAGGACGTGTTTGTTCAAGCCTGCGAGGAGCTGATCCGTATCGACGAGAAATGGGTGCCGGGCGGCGAGGGCAGCCTGTATATCCGCCCGTTCATGTTTGCGAACGAGGTGTTTCTGGGTGTCAAGCCGGCGGCAGAGTTCATCTTTTGCGTGATCGCATGCCCGGTTGGCGCCTATTTCAAGGGCGGTGCCAAGCCGATCAGCATCTGGGTTTCAGATCATTACAACCGCGCCGGGCCGGGCGGCACGGGCGCAGCCAAATGCGGCGGCAATTATGCCGCGAGCCTTGTCGCACAGGCTGAGGCAAGCGGGCATGGCTGCGATCAGGTGGTGTTTCTCGATTCGTCGGAGCACAAGTGGGTCGAGGAATTGGGCGGCATGAACCTGTTTTTCCTGTTCGCGGATGGAAGCGCGGTGACACCGCCGCTCGGTGGGACGATCCTGCCCGGCATCACGCGCAATTCCATCCTCCAGCTGCTGAACGCAGACGGCGTGACAGTTAAGGAGCGGCCTTATTCGATCGACGAATGGCGCGCCGATGCGCAAAGCGGCACGCTGACCGAGGTCTTTGCGTGCGGCACGGCGGCGGTGCTGGCCGCGGTGGGGCAGGTTAAGTCCACTGCCGGAGATTTCACGATAGGCAATGGCGGCACAGGATTTCGCACAGAGGCGCTGCGCACCCGCCTTACCGCAATCCAGCGCGGGCAGGCGCCGGGGCCAGAAGGCTGGGTACACAGGGTTAATCTGTAACATTGTAATCGGCGGGGACATTCCCATCTCGGTTTGCGAAGGAGAATGTCCATGCCCCTCTCGTCTGATGCCGAGATTGCCGCCCTGCTGAACTCGGTGCGCACCATCGCGCTGGTCGGAGCATCGCCGAAACAGGATCGGCCTAGCTGGCGGGTAATGGGCAAGCTGCTCGCCCACGGCTATCGCGTCATTCCAGTCAACCCCGGCCTCGCGGGGCAAGAAATTCATGGCCAGACGGTTGTGGGTGCGCTGGCGGACATATCCGGCCCGATCGATATGGTGGACATCTTCCGCAACAGCGAGGCGGCGGGCGCGGTGGTGGATGAGGCGATCGCAGCGGGAGCTGGCGCGGTATGGATGCAGCTTGATGTCATCAACGCGGCTGCCGCTGCGCGCGCCGAGACGGCGGGGCTGCAGGTGGTGATGAACCGGTGCCCCGCGATAGAAATTCCGCGTCTGGGAATCGCTCCGGTCGCCTGACACCATTTCCGCCTTTGCCTTTGCCGCGCGCCTGCGTATCAGGGGCGAACGATGCGGCGCGCGAGTGAACATCCGAGAGCGAAGGGTATTAGCCGGCGCAGCCTGCTTGTCGGCGGCGGTGCGGCGGCGGGGTTAGTTGTGGCGTGGGGGCTGTGGCCGCGCGACTATCAGCCGAACCTCGCGGTGGCGGGCGACGAGAGGCTAATCAATGGCTTTCTCAAGGTGGATAATGCGGGGCAGATCATTGTGGTCGTGCCGCAGCTGGAGATGGGGCAAGGGGTTTCGACCATCCTTCCGCAGATAGTGGCGGACGAGCTGGGGGCGGACTGGCGCATGGTGGCTGTGCAGGGCGCGCCGATCAACCCGATCTATACTAATACATTGTTATCAAAAGAATTTATTAGCAGAGACTGGGTACGCCACGCTGAAGGCGCAGGCGACTGGGCGATCCGCGAATATGCCACCCGCAACGCGATGATGCTGACCGGCGGAGCCACCTCCGTCCGCATGTTCGCGCAAAGCTGCCGCGAGGCGGGCGCGGCGGCGCGCGTGCTGTTGTGCAAGGCGGCTGCGGCGCGCTGGGGTGTGGAGTGGGAGCAGTGCCGCATCACGAGGGGCATCGTCACCGATGGCCAGCGCCGCCTCAAGATCGGGGAGCTGGCGGCGGAGGCTGTTGGCTTTGCGCTGCCAGACGAGCTGCCGCTGCGCGCGGACGACGACGGAGGCGAGCGGCTCGGCGGGCGTGACATACCGAGGCTCGATACGCCGTCCAAGGTCGATGGCTCCTATAATTTCGCAGGCGACATTCGCCTGCCCGGCATGCTCTATGCCTCGATCCGGCAGGGGCCGGTCGGCACCGTGCGCCTGAAGTCCCTCAACGAAGCCGCCGCAAAAAAGGTGCAGGGCTTCAAGCGCATTGTGAAACAGGAAACATGGGTCGCCGCGCTCGCCACCAACTGGTGGGCGGCCAACAAGGCGCTCGATCTGCTCGATCCTGTGTTCGAGGTGGAAAGCTCCCTGCTGGAGAGCGCCGCCATATCGAAGGCGCTCGATGCCGCTTTCGAGAGCGATCATGCCCGCACCATCTTTGCGCGGGGCGATGTGACGGCAAGCTTCACCGGCGCGCAGATCATCCGGGCCGATTTCACCGTCGCCCCTGCCCTTCATCTCGCCATCGAGCCACCGGCCGCCACCGCCCGCGTGGCGGATGGCCGGGCCGAGGTCTGGGCCGCGAGCCAGGCGCCCGCCTTCTGCCGCGCCGCCGTGGCGGAGGCGCTCGGCATGGATGAGGCCAATGTGGTGCTCTATCCCATCGGCGCGGGCGGGTCGTTCGGGCGGCGATACGATCATGATACAGCGGTGCAGGCGGCACTGATCGCGCGTGAAGCGGGTGCGCCGGTGCAGCTCTGCACATCCCGGCTGGAGGATGTGGCGAGTGATCGCCCGCGCCCTCCCGCCCATGCACGGACCTGGGCCAAGCTGGTGGCGGGCGGCAAGGTGGAGGCGATGCAGATCAAGGTCGCAACACCTTCCGCCAACCGCGAGGTCTGGAGCCGCATCGCACACGGCACAGCGCCGATGGAGGCCGCGCGCGAACATGCGGGCAGGGCGGATGCGGCGGCGGTTTCCGGCCTGCCCTCGCCCTATGCCATACCCCACATCACCGTCGATCATTATCCGGCGGACATTCGCCTGCCTGTCGGGCGCTGGCGCGGCAATGCGGATAGCTACACCTGCTTTTTCACCGAATGTCTGATGGACGAGCTGGCGCACCGCGCGGGAGTGGAGCCGATGTCGTTCCGCCTCCAGCACCTCTCCGGCCAGACGCGGCTGGCGCGCTGCCTCACGATCGCGACCGCAATGGGCGGATGGCAGGGCGGCATCATGGGCAGCGGGCAGGGGATTGCGATCCACGCGATGGATGGCGGGTTTATCGCCGTGCTGATCGAGGCGGAGATGACCAGCGGCGCGCTGCGCGCCAAGCGCATCGTCGCCGTGGCGGATCTGGGCGCGCAGCCGCATCCCGACATCGCCCGGCAACAAATTGAGGGCGGGCTGATCTTCGGCCTTGCAGCCGCGACGGGATGCGCCGCGCAGTATAAGCGCGGCATGCCCGCGCGCGCCAATATGGGTCGCTTTGGCCTGCCTGTGCTCGGCGATATCGGCGAGGTGACGGTAGAGCTGATGCCGAGCGAGGCCGCGCCCGCCGGTGTGGGCCAGATCGGCGTGCCCGCGGTTGCGCCCGCGCTTGCTGGCGCGCTTTTCACGATAACCGGGCGGAGGCATCGCGCCCTGCCCCTGCTGAACCCGGAATAAGACATGACCAGCGCCATCCCTGCCCGCCCGTCCGACCATCCCGCGATAGCGCAGCCGAAAGTTGGCGTGCTGTTCGTCAACCTCGGCACGCCCGATGCCCCGGAGGCGGGGGCGGTGAAGCGCTATCTGCGCGAGTTCCTGTCTGACCGGCGGGTGGTGGAGATACCGCCGATCCTGTGGCAGCCGATATTGCGGGGCATCATCCTCAACACCCGCCCGAAAAAGTCCGCCCATGCCTATGCGCAAATATGGACGGAGCAAGGCTCGCCGCTGGCGGTGCATACGCGCGCGGTGGCGGAGGCGATGGCGAGCGTGCTGGCGGCCAAGGGCGTGGTGGTCGATTGGGCGATGCGCTATGGCAATCCATCGATCGCCTCGCGGCTGGCGGCGATGAAGGCGGCGGGGTGCGAGCGCATCCTGTTTGCGCCGCTCTATCCGCAGTATAGCGGCGCGACGACGGCGACAGCGGTGGATGCGTTGGGCGCCGCGCTGGCCAAAATGCGCTGGCAACCGGCGATCCGCACGCTGCCGCCCTATCATGACGAGCCGGCCTATATCGACGCGCTCAGCATCAGCGCGCGGCGGCATCTGGCGGCTCTGGACGGCAAGCCCGATGCGCTGCTGCTCACCTTTCACGGCATGCCGGAGCGGACGCTGCATCTGGGCGATCCCTATCATTGCCATTGCGTCAAGACGGCGCGGTTGCTGTCCGAAGCGCTGGCGGCGGACATTTCTGGGCCGATAGAGCTGAGCTTCCAGTCCCGCTTTGGCCGCGCCAAATGGCTGGAGCCATCGACCGAGGCAAAGCTGGCCGAACTGGCGCAGCGCGGCGTGAAGCGGCTGGCGGTAATGGCGCCGGGCTTCTCTGCCGACTGCCTCGAAACGCTGGAGGAGATCGCGCTGCGCGGGCGCGATACCTTCCGCGCGGCGGGCGGAGAATATTTATATTATTTGCCCTGCATCAATGCTGACAGCGAGGCAATCAGGCTCTATGAAACCCTTATAACACAACAACTCGCAGGCTGGATTTGACCCCCGAAGTTGCAAAAGGACTGGATGAATGGGCAGAATAGCGATCGTTACCGGCGGCACCCGTGGCATTGGCGAGGCAATCAGCATTGCATTGCGGGATATGGGGATGACCGTAGTTGCCAACTATGCGGGCAACGACCAGAAGGCGAAGGAATTCACCGACCGCACCGGCATCGCTGCCTATAAATGGGATGTGGGCGATCATCAGGCCAGCCTTGATGGCTGCGCGCGGGTAGCGGCAGAGGTCGGCCCGATTGACGTAGTGGTCAACAACGCGGGCATCACCCGCGACGGCGTGTTGCAGAAGATGAGCTTCGATGACTGGAACGAGGTGATGCGCATCAACCTCGGCGGCTGCTTCAACATGGCGAAGGCGACCTTTGCCGGCATGCGCGAGCGCGGCTGGGGCCGCATCGTCAACATCGGCTCGATCAACGGGCAGGCCGGGCAATATGGCCAGGTGAACTATGCCGCCGCGAAGTCCGGCATCCACGGCTTCACCAAGGCGCTGGCGCAGGAAGGCGCGAAATATGGCGTGACGGTGAACGCCATCGCTCCCGGCTATATCGACACGGACATGGTGGCGGCGGTTCCCGCGACAGTGCTCGAAAAGATCGTGGCGAAGATCCCGGTCGGGCGGCTGGGCCATGCCGAAGAGATCGCGCGCGGCGTAGCCTTCCTGTGCAGCGAGGATGGCGGCTTCGTCACCGGATCGACGATGTCGATCAACGGCGGGCAGCACATGTATTGAAGCATCGCGTGAAAAAGTGGGAACCGGTTTTTCACACAAGCCCGGTTTTTCACGCAAACTATGCGACAACGAAAAATATAGGGCAGCGCGCGGATCGTCATGACTCGATTGTCTGATCCGCCCGCATCCCCGGCCTTCATCGGGCCGGTCAAGCACAGCGTTACCATCAGGGGGCATCGCACCTCTATCAGCCTTGAACCTGTGTTCTGGGATGCCCTGCGCCGCGCGGCGGAGGCGGAGGGCGAGGCGCTCAACGCGCTTGTCGCCCGCATAGACGAGACGCGCGCAGCATCCCTTTCCTCGACAGATCGCCATAGCATGCAGCACCCGGCCAACCTTGCCAGCACCATCCGTATCTGGCTTTGGGAAAAATATTGCGAGTAATTCGCAACAGCAATTGACTCTGCGAATGATTATCAATAACAGCAGCCTCAACAGGAGGTTGTTGTTCATGACTCGCGTTTTCGGTTCGCCTTTTCCCGCATTTCCCGCCTCGCCCTCGCCCTCGCCTACTCGTGCGCTGGCCGCACTCGCCATCGCCGCGATGCCCTTTGCCGCGTTTGCGCCCGCCGCCCACGCAGACGAGGCCGCGGAAGCCGAGCAACGCAGCACCATTGTCGTGACCGGCCACCGCGAGCATGACTCCAACCCCAATGCGAACCCGGAAGCGCCGTATAAGGTAGAGAAATCTTCCAACGGCAAGTTTACCGAGCCGCTGCGCGACACACCCAAGACCATCACCGCTATCCCGAAGGAAGTGATCGAGGACATCGGCGCGACCAGCTTTCGCGAAGTCGTGCGCTCCACGCCGGGCGTGACGCTCGGCACCGGAGAGGGCGGCAATGCCTTTGGCGACCGCATCTTCATTCGCGGGTTCGAGGCGCGCAATGACGTTTACATCGACGGGCTGCGCGACCCCGGCGTCACCAACCGCGAGATTTTCGCGGTAGAGCAGATCGAGATCGTCAAGGGTCCGTCCGGCAGCTTTGGCGGGCGCGGCACCACGGGCGGCCTTGTCAGCCTGCAATCTAAGCGGCCCGATTTCGTCGACAATTTCCTCGTCGCCGAGGGCGGTGTCGGCACGGAAAACTTCTGGCGCGGCACGGTGGACGCCAACTATCGCCTGTCAGACAGCGTGGCGGTGCGCGTGAACGGCCTGTATCACACCGCCGATACGCCCGGCCGCGACCATGTCGAGACCGAACGCTGGGGCGGCACAGTCGCGCTCACCGCGCACCTTACCGATACGCTGAGCGTGGGCGCGGATTATTATTATATGCGGCTTGAGGGGATACCGGACTTCGGCCATCCGTTCGATGTCACCACGTCAAAGCCCTACAAGGTCGACCGCGACAATTTCTATGGCGTGATCGGGCGGGACTTTCTGGAGAATGGCGCGGATGTTGCGAGCCTGCGGATCCAGTTTGAGCCGACATCCTATCTAAGCTTCAACTCCATCACGCGCTATGGCAAAACCTATAACCATTATCTGGTAGCTGCGCCGGGAACGGTGTGTCGGGTCGCGCGTGATGCCAACGGTATATGCCCGACAGGCGGAACCAGCGTCCCGACGCCCCCCAACCTGACCGCCGTACCGGAAAGCCAATACACCCTCAACGCAGGCAGCCAGCGCCGCTGGGCCGGCAATGAATATTGGGCGAACAGCACCAGCGCGACGGCGGAGTTCGATACCGGCGGCATAAGCCACACGCTCGTGCTGGGCGGCGACTATGCCTATGAAAAGACCACAACGCGCACACTCAATATTGCGGCCTTTGCGGAGGACAGCGCGGGCAACCCCATCGCGGTGCCGACTGCCTTCGTGCGCAACCTGCTCAATCCCAATGCTGTGCTGGGCTATACTATCCCGGTCGGGCCAAATTACAGCGTAGCGCCCATAACCACCAAGGTTCGCAGCTTCGGCGCCTATTTCATCGATACGATCAAGTTCTCACCGCAATGGACCCTGACGCTGGGTGGGCGCTATGACACCTATGATCTGGATTTCGTCAATCCGTCGGCCACGCCGTCGCGCCTGATGACCAGCACGGATTTCATGAACTGGCAGGCCAGCCTGCTCTATAAGCCAGTGGAAGCGATGAGCCTCTATGTCTCATATGCCACCTCGTCCAACCCTTCGGGTGAGCAGGTGGATGGCAGTGGCACCACCTATGGCGGCGCCGCCAGTGCCACCATCAATCTGGAGCCGGAGCGCAACAAGGCGTGGGAGGCGGGTGCGAAATACGAGATGTTCGGCGGCAAGCTGTTGGCAAGTGCGGCGGTGTTCCAGATCATCAAGGACAATGCGCGCGAGAATATCGGCAATGGTGTGTTCAACACCGTGGGCCGCCTGCGCTCGCGCGGTGCAGAGGCCTCCATCACCGGCACGCTTGCGGACAGGATCGAGCTGTTCGGCGGTTACACCTTCCTCGATGCCAAGATTACCAAGTCCCAGACCGCCGCCAATGTCGGCCGCCGCTTCGCCAATGTTCCCAGGCACACGGCGCAGTTGCTCGCGAACCTGCTGGTGAACGATCGCATCAAGGTCGGTGGGCAGGTGTTTGCCCAGAGCAAGATCACCGGCGAGGGCACGACCAGCACCCTCAAGACGCCCTATATCCCCGGCTATGTCCGCTTCGATGCGGTGGCGGAGTTTCACCCGACAGATCGGCTGGAGCTGCGCCTCAATGTGCTGAACCTCACGGACAAGCGCTATTATGACGCGATCTACCGGTCCGGCTCGCCCTTTTCCTACATAGCGCCGGGCCGCTCCGCGACACTGACCGCCAAGATGACCTTCTGATCCGCCATACGAGACGCGGCGCCGCCGACCTTTTGGCGCCGCTCCCGGTCCGTCTGTCACTCCTGCCCTCGCCCCCAAAATGAGAGCCGGAGTTGGCAGGCGGACCGGGTTAGCATAAAGGGCAATCATGCTGATCCAGATCCCACACATGCTGAGCCGCGACGAGGCGCTCGCCCTGCGTGCGCAGATCGCAGCGGCGGAATGGGTAGACGGCAACGAAACCAGCGGCCCCGGCTCCGCGCTCAAGAAGTATAACCGCCAATTGCCCGAAGACAGCCCTGCCGCGCAGGCCGCGCAGCAGGTGGTGGCCCGCGCGCTGGCGGGCAACGCGCTGTTCCTGTCAGCCGCGCTGCCGCACACGATCTTTCCGCCACTGTTCAACCGCTATGGCGATGGCGAGCGTTTCGGCACCCATGTCGACAATGCCGTGCGGGTCCATGGCGCAAGCGGCACCCGCATCCGCACAGACCTGTCCGCCACGCTGTTCCTTACCGACCCGGAAGACTATGATGGCGGCGAGCTGACCATCGAGGGGCCATTCGGCACCGTAGCCTACAAGCTGCCCGCAGGGCATATGGTGCTCTATCCCAGCTCCAGCCTGCACAAGGTTAGCCCTGTGACACGCGGAGAGCGGATAAGCTGTTTCTTCTGGATGCAGTCATTGGTGGCAAGCGCGGAGCAGCGATCCATGCTGTTCGAGCTGGACCAATCGATCCAGGCGCTCACCGTGCGGCATGGCAGCACCGACGGCGAAGTGCTGCGCCTCACCAATGTCTATCACAACATGATGCGCAGCTGGGCTATGTGCTGAGCCGGGCCTTACCGGCTCATCAGCATCCGCGCCTGCCCCGCCAGTTCCGCCAGCATGGCAACGCTGGGCGTAGGCGCGTTTTGCGCGCGGGTAAGCTGGTGATGGAACTGAGCGAGCCGTGGCGCCTGCTGCCGCAGCCACGCATCCACATGGCTGCCGATGTCCGTCACGCCGAGCCGCGCAATCAGCTCCAGCCGAACGCTCTGCATTTCGTGCACGATACCGGAGAGGAGCTGCCGCTCCCACGGGTCTGCGGGTTCCAGCCGCGCCGCTGTGCTCTGTAGCCAGTGGATACCCGTGGCCTCGCCCAGCTGGATTACCGCTTCCGTGACCTCCACCACATCGCCGCCAAGCCGCGCGTTCAGGCTGGCGATGCCGATTATGCCCTCCATCTCATAGAGATGCGAAGTGCGTTGCGCCAGCGACCCCGGCACACCGAGCAGCTCCAGCTCGTCCTCCATCGTCGCGGCACGCAGCAGCAGGCTTTCGGTGAGGATAGCGTCAACCTTGCCTGCCATCTGCTCCACACCGGGCCGCAGCCGCTCCATGCCTTCGCCCGGCTGAAACCCGGTCGGTAATGCACGGATGATCGAGGCCATGTGCGAACGCATGGCCGTTGCGACGAGGCCGAGCAGCTCCAGCCTGCCCGCTTCAGGCATGTCTGTCGCGTCAATCTCGGCCCAGAGCGCGCTGACGCCGAACAGACGATCCGCCACTACGAATGCGGAGGCCATATCCGCCAGCGAGCAGCCTTCCTCTTCGGCCAGCTCATAGGGATGGACCAGCCCCAGCCGGTTGATGATGCGGTTGGCGAGCTTGGTGGCGATGATTTCCTTGCGAAGCTGATGCCGCGCAATGGCGTCCGCCTCGCGTTCCTTCATTAGCGGCGGGAAGGCGGCGGCGAGATCCGTGCCCATGCCGGGGTCGTTCACCAATGCACCCTTTTCGATCGCGTCCTGCAGCGTCAGCTTGGCGGTGGAGAGCAGCACGGCCAGCTCAGGCCGGGTCAGCCCCTTGCCATCCTGTGCGCGGCGGAGCAGCTGATCGTTGGGGCTAAGCCCCTCCACCTTGCGATCGAGTGTGCCGCTTTCCTCGAAGGTTTCAATAAGGCGCACATAGCCGGGCAGCGCCTTGACGCCGCCTGCCTCCGCGATGGAAAGGCCGAGCGCCTGCAAGCGGTTATCCTCCAGCACCAGGTCTGCCACCGCGTCGGTCATTTCAACCAGCAGGGTATTGCGATCCTCCACAGCGAGGCGCCCTTCGGCCATTTCATGATTGAGCGCGATCTTGATGTTCACCTCGTTGTCCGAGCAATCGACGCCCGCGCTGTTGTCGATAAAGTCTGTGTTGATGCGCCCGCCGTTCAAGGCATAGGCAATACGCGCGGCCTGTGTGACGCCAAGGTTCGCGCCCTCGCCCACCACCTTCACCCGCAGTTCCTCGGCATTGACGCGGATCGCGTCGTTCGCGGTGTCGCCAGCCTCGGCGTTGCTCTGGCTCGCGGCCTTCACATAGGTGCCGATGCCGCCGAACCACAACAGATCCGCCTGCGCCCTCAGGATCGCGGTCATCAGCGATGCCGGATCGATCGCATCTTCCGTCACATCGAGCAGGGTCTTCATCTCCGGGCTGAGCGGGATGCTCTTGAGGCTGCGCGGAAACACGCCGCCGCCCTGGCTGATGAGGGACTTGTCATAATCCTCCCAGCTTGAGCGCGGCAGCTTGAACAGCCGGTCACGCTCTGCCCAACTTACGGCGGGATCGGGATCGGGATCGATGAAGATATGGCGGTGGTCAAACGCCGCCACCAGCTTGATCGCCTTGGAGAGCAACATGCCGTTGCCGAACACATCGCCGGACATATCGCCCACGCCGACCACGCGCACGCTCTGGCTCTGCACATCCACGCCCATTTCGGCGAAGTGCCGCTGGACAGAGAGCCACGCGCCGCGCGCGGTGATGCCCATCGCTTTGTGGTCATAGCCGTTGGAGCCGCCGCTGGCGAAAGCATCGCCCAGCCAGAACCCGCGCTCCAGCGCAATGGCGTTGGCAACATCGGAGAAGGTAGCCGTTCCCTTGTCCGCCGCGACGACGAAATAGGGGTCCGCGCCATCATGCACGATCATGCCCTCTGGGTGTGTCACCGTGCCGCTGACGATATTGTCGGTGACAGACAGCAGCGAGCGGATGAAAATGCGATAGCTCTCCGTGCCTTCCGCCAGCCATGCGTCGCGGTTGACGGCGGCGCTAGGGAGCTGCTTGGGGTAAAAACCGCCCTTCGCGCCCGCAGGCACGATGACGGCGTTCTTCACGCGCTGCGCCTTCATCAGGCCCAAAATCTCTGTGCGGAAATCGTCGCGCCGGTCTGACCAGCGCAGGCCGCCGCGCGCAACCGGGCCGGAGCGCAGGTGAATACCCTCTACCCGCTGCGAATACACCCAGATTTCGCGCCACGGCAGCGGCCTCGGCAGGCCAGGCACCTTCGCGCTGTCGAGCTTGAACGCAAGCGCCAGTTGGCCGCTTTCGAGGAAGAAATTGGTGCGCAGGCAGGCATGGATCACGGCCTGAAACAGCCGGATGATCCGGTCTTCGTCTATCGATGTGACTTGAGCCAACCCGGCGACGATTCCTTCATCCGTGGCTTTGGCATCCTCCGCCCGGTCGCCCATGAAGGCGGGATCGTGGAGCACATGAAACAGATGGACCAGCGCGCGGGTAATATGTTGCTGTTTGCGCAGCGCCTCCACCACCGTCGAAAGGGCGTAGGGCATGCCCGCCTGCTTCAAATAACGGAACAGCGCGCGCATCATTACCACAGACTGGGTATCCAGCCCGGCCGAGACGATCAGGCCGTTAAAGCCGTCATCCTCCGCCTGACCCGCAATGACCTGCGCCATCGTTTGCTGCAACAGTGGCGCACGATCCATCAGCGCGGCGGCGTCTCCGCCATCGTGCCGTGCGAGGAGGAAGCGGTGAATATGGCCGAGCTTGCCCTGCCCCACCGGGGTCGTCACTTCCTCGATAGCCTTGAAGCCGAAATTCTCGAACGCGGGCACCGCGTCTGACAAGGCGATAGGCGCGCTGCTATAAAGCTTGAGGCGGAGCTGCTCGGTCTTGTCGCCCTCGTTGCGATAAAAGCGCACGCGCCTCGTGCTCGCATCGGAAAGCTGCACCATCTCCGCAATATCCGTGGCCGCTTCTTCCGGCCCGGCGCCGATCCGATAGCCTTGCGGGAAGCCGTCGGCATAGGTTTCCGCAAGACGCGCTGCGGTTACGGCATCATGCCGGTCTGCCAGCGCAGCTTCCACGGCAGGCGCCCAGCCGCGCACCATATGCTTCAATTGCGCATCGAGCAGGTCTTCGTCAGGGCTTTTGCCACCCACCCGCAAATCGAGCGTGATGCGCAGCAGCGCCAGGCCGCCCTCCTCCAGCGCTATCGACCAGCTCAGCAGCGGGGCGTTGGCTGCGCCTTTCAACATCTCCTGTATGGCGACGCGACGGCCAGTCGATACCTCGTCGCGGGGCAGCCAGACAAAGGCATATAGATGCCGCGCGAGCGGCGCAGTGGCGAGCACCAGCTTGGGCCGGGGGCGATCCGCCAGCGACATGAAGGTGAGCGCCAGCCGCTCCAGCGTCGCGCGGTCAAACCCGATCAGAATGTCGTGCGGCAGGGCCGTCAATGCATGAAACAGCGCCTTGCCGGCATGGCTGGAGGCATCGAAATGATGCTTTTCCATCAGCGCATTGAGCGCCGAGCGCAAAATCGGCACCCGGTCCGGCGCGGCAGACAGCGCCGCGCTGGTCCACATGCCCGCATGGATCGAGAGCGCGCTTATGGTCTTGCCTTCGCGCACCGGCACGATGAACAAATCGACCAGGCTGGAGCGATGAACCTTGGAAGACTGATTGCTCTTGATAACAAGCGGCGTGCGCCCGCCTTCCTCGAACCATGAGAAAGCGGCCTCTATGCTGGCAGGCGCGAGCAGCGGCTCGGCGCCATCCAGCGCACATATGCCGAGCTCTGCCTCGCAGCTTCCATCGCGGCGGCAGAGCTGGTGCCCGGTCTGGGTGAAATTGCGGTCGAGCAGCCAGCGCAACAGCGATGCGCCTTCGTCATCCGTTACCCGCTCGGCATCGAGGGCGAGTGCTTCCTGCATTTTTGCCCAGTCCACGACCGCCGCACGCACATGGGCCAGCGTGATGCCCAGCGCCGCGTCCAGCCGCTCGGTCTGGCGGGCCGTCACTTGCTCAACCTCTATGAAGATAGCAGACTCACGACGCGCACCGGGGCTATCCTTTGGCAAAATGCGCAGCAGCGCACCCTTGCTATCGCGCTCCACGCCCAGCACCGGATGCATCAGCCGCCGGATGGTAACGCCCTCGGCAGCCAGACACATGGCGATGCTGTCCACCAGAAAGGGCATGTCGTCGTTGACAAGGGCAATACGCAACGAGCGGCCGCCAGCCTTGTTCGCTGCGGCCATGCGCTCAATCACGATAATCGGTGCTCCGGCATCTCTCCTGGCCAGTGCGCGCGCCATAAAATCGGCTGCGGCCTGCGCGGCGGCATCGTCGAAGCCCTCGCGTTCGCCGGGCAGCGCGCCTTGCGCCAGAGCGGACTGGAGCCTCCGCCGGATTTCATCGGCGCTGATATGATCGAGCTTGGACATGCCCCTCTCCTCTCTCCGAGCCATTTGACAGCCCTTTTCTATTATGGGGAACTCAGTCGCACTATGGGTAATTAAAATGAATGTCGGATGACTTTTGTTCGTTTAATCATCGGTAATTCCACACGCCCTGGTGAAGCTTGGCACGCCTATCTCGATTTGGCGCGGATGCTCCTGCTGGCGGCAATCATCAGCTTTTGCGCGGCCTTGTCTTCGAGGCTGACGCCCGTAAGCAACGCGATGCTGCCATCCGCCTCGCGCCGCGCGATAACCACGGCCAGCCCCAGATCACCGAACGGCAGGGAGGCTTCGTCCGCAACCTTTGCCTTCTGGAGCTTGCGCACCGCGCGCTCCAGCCGCTGTGTCGGCTTTGCGCTGGCGGAAGGGCCGCCATTGCGGGCAACGCGCATGTCGCGCACCAGCCCCTTGAGGCCGCCTTTATACACACCGAGCGCCTCGGCCAGTTCGCCCCGCGCATACCCCTGCCCGTTCGCATGATCGAGCGCCAGCGCATATTCGGCGATGCGGGTCTTGTCATAGTCCGCGCCGAAGACGAGCTTGATGACGGCGGTCATCGGGCTGCGCTCCTGCACGGTGATGCCCGCGTCCTCCAGCATTTCGGCATAGTCGGCGGGTGCGGCCTGCGCGCTCAACGCGAAGTCATGCGCATGGCCGATCGCGCGATAGAGGGCGGTGCGGCTGCGGGCATCGCACTCGCGCACTTCGGCGGCGCTGTTGCGGGCTTCGGCCAGCACATCGGCCAGATCACCACCGACCGAGATCATCTCTGCCGACAGCGAAGAGAAAGCAGGTTCAGGCGCGGGCGGCGGCGCCTTGGCGGCGGCCTCCTGCGGAGTATCGAAGGCCATGTCGCCGAGCAGATCTTCCAGCGCCAATTCCACACTGACTGGCTTTTCCGGCATTGGCACTGGCGCTGGCTCTGCCTCTAGCTCATCCTCGGTCTGCGGCGTGTTGGAACTGTCGGAAACCGGCGCTGCAGGCGGATCAAACTCCATCCCGGCGAGAATATCATCCACATCGGGCAGCGCTTCCAGCGCTT
The DNA here is from genome assembly GCF_004122115.1 of Sphingobium fluviale. Taxonomy (GTDB): domain Bacteria; phylum Pseudomonadota; class Alphaproteobacteria; order Sphingomonadales; family Sphingomonadaceae; genus Sphingobium; species Sphingobium fluviale. The sequence continues at coordinate 3,595 of NZ_SBKP01000024.1, read as the reverse complement.
CGTCTTGCGGCTCATGCTGCGGCTCATGCTGCGCAGCATCGGCTGCCGAGACATCGACTGTCAGTTCGCCCAGCAAATCATCGACATCGAAATCCAGCCCGTCGCTCATCGCTTGCGGTTCCGGGTCAGCGGCACCCGCCGCGCTATCCTCGTCCATCATGAACGCCGCGAGGTCCAGCTCGTCAAGCGCGCGCTCTTCCTCGGCAATGGCAGCGGGCGCAGGCGCATCTCCCGGCATGGAAAGCAGATCGTCGAGCGATCCCAGCGCATCCAGCGGGTCGATTTCGTCAAGCCCGCTATCCGCTTCAGGGCTGGCAACAGCAAACTCAGCCAGATCGAGCGGGTCCGCCGCCTCTGCCACAGTTTCCGCCACAGAGCCAGCCGTCATTTCCTCCAGATCCGCCAGCGCGGCGGCAACCGGATCTTCCCCGATAGTGCCCACCTCGTCAAAGCCGTAGTCGCCGTCATCCGCAAGTTTTTCCGTCACTTCGGCGCTATCGACCGTATCAAACCCGTGATCCGCGCTTTCCGCTGGATTAGGTTCGGTCATGTCGACCAGATCGTCGAGATACTCCTGCTCGCGCGCATTCGGCACATCGTCAGGGTCGGCGAAATCATAGGTGGCGGACGGGCCATCGGCCCAGATCGGCGCGGAGGGATTGGCGGGCGGAGGCGCGGCCAGCGCTGCCTCCACTTCGGCGCCCAGCTGCTCCAACACGCTGTCGCTTACCGCCTCTTTCCAGTTGATGACGCCATAGATGAAGTCGATCGTCTCGTCGTCTGATGAAAACGGCATCAATATGCCGCGATAGCGGATCGAGACATCGCGCTGGTTGAGGAATTCCGCCTCAAAGCCGACCGGGGCGGCATTGGCTATGATCTGGAGATAATGATCGGTCAGGCGCGTCAGCAGCGATCGCGCAGGCACATCGGCCACCCGCTCGATTGCGCCATCAATGCCACATTCCTCACGCAGAGCAGAGCCAAGATACAATATCGCCGGGTTCTCCAGCCCCATCGAGAAATCGAGCAGCACGCTGTTGGCGCTGAAATCCTGCGTATCCTCCGGGTTCAGATCCTCGATCGAGGGGAGCGTGCGGTTGCCGAGCAGCGAGACCCAGTAATTATAGGCGCGCACATGCATGCGCCGCTCGCTGGACCCAAACATCGGCGGCGCTTCTATCGCGCCGAAATCGTCGATGTCTTCGTTCTCGATGTCGGTCTGACCGCGTAAACTGTCCATTGGCACACCCTGTCCTGCCCCAAACCAATAGTCTGGCTCAATGTGGCACATTCGCACGGCTATGGTTAACAAACGCTAAAACGAGGCGGGAGCGGGGTGGGGGCGCCTGGGGCCGAAGCGCCGAAGACAGATGGCGCACACGGTTCCACCTTGCCAGCCCGCACCGCTGCTGTTATGCGCGCCGCTGCAAGCACCGGCTCGCCCGGCCCGCTGCGCCGCTTTAGCTCAGTTGGTAGAGCATCGCATTCGTAATGTTTGGATCGCCCGCCGAATCCAGACTAAGGTTACAAGGCGGAACGTAGGATGTAAGGACGGGATAAGGGTTAAGCCGCTTTAGCTCAGTTGGTAGAGCGCCACATTCGTAATGTGGATGTCAGGTGTTCGAGTCACCTAAGCGGCACCACCCTCTTTAGCCTTCACTGCCATTTCCCGTTCGACGAACACATCTCCCGCAAGGACAAACCGCTGGGTCTTGCTTGGGTAGTTTGGGCCGTTAGGTCAGAAAAGGCTATGTTTTTGCCGTTACCTGATCTGCTGAGTTGCCGTCACTAGGCTGCGCTGCGATATTGTGGGCGGTGGAAGAGTCTTTCGCGTACGGCGTTAGGTAGTATCAACCCCTTCGACGCAACGAGTAGTTCGGTCCCGATCCGCTTAGTTTGGACCGAATAGTTTACATCAAAACTGAACTGGCGTCGCGCTTTGTAAAGATAAGAAATTTCAGGGGTGTTATCGTAAGTGAGTATCCAAGGGCGATCTAGCCCTAATACGGCTTGGCTGACCGCGAGGTGATCTGCCGGATTGTAGAAGCTGGTGTAGAGACTTGACCCCTTATTGTAGTAAGGCGGATCAATGCAAAAAAATGATCTCGTGGGTAAATCCCGCTCCATATCTTCCAGAAATAGAAGTGCATCTGATCTATAAAAGTGTATTCGACTTTTATATTTAGAAATTCTATTTACGCGTCGTATAAGTTCTTCGCGATTAAACCGGCAATCTATCTTGTAGTTCCCTTGCTGCTCCATCCCGCCGATGACACCTGCCCCCTTGATAATGCCGGATCGGTTCGTGCGGTTAAGGAAAAAGGTGGCGAAGCCGACCGTCAAATCGTCATAATCGCCTTGATTGAGATAGATTTCCCGCTGGCTGTGCCATTCATCCATATCTACTGGCGTCGTAGCGATCTTCTCCACAAACGCTTTTGTCTCGGTGAGAATCGAAGTCCAGAAAGCCCATATTGTACGATCAATGTCGTTAAGATGAATGTCGCTGACATGTCCCCCAAACAGCAGGGACAACGCTAATCCACCACCTCCAGCGTACGGTTCGGCGTAGTGCGCGCGTTCCAACCTGTTCAAACGCAGAATGTGACCAGTCAAATCATACAGGCAGGACTTGCCGCCTGGATAGCGAAGAGGGGATGATGTACGTGATGCCATAGTCGTCCGCTATCACACTCTGGTGGGTTCGGCCACAGCGCGGCTATGGTTTTTTGAGAGAGCTTCATCAGCGCATTTCACAATCAAATCCTTCAATGTTTCCATATCATTAATCAGTTGCTCGCCATTAAATAACGCCGCGCTACCGTCATGCTTGGTAACATCGCCTGAGGTTGATACCCGCCGTAATGCCTCATTGAGGCTCTTGTCGCCTTTGCCGGTGGACAGGCCATAACCTTGAAGGCGGGTCTTACTGAAAAATGACGGAAAGTCGGTGCCGACATTCCGCCCTGCCTTCGCTGTCAAAGATTCCAAAAATGCCCATGCGCCGATTGCTACCAGTGGAGTGTGGGCATCGAGTGAAACCGAACAGATGGAATTGTAGAGGTTAGGTAGCTTATCTCCCCCAAGTCCTTCCAAAGCGTTCATCACTTCCTGCTCATAAGGTACGAACCGCCGGGGTTTCCGCTTCTTGGGTCGTTTCGACTTTGCGCCGGATTTGCTGCCAGATGCGGTAGCACGTGCCAGTGAGACTGGTTCCGTGCGCTCATGGCTTTGACCGTGAACCGCACCCAGTTCGCGAGCATAGGCAGTGTGTTGATCTTTGTTGGCACGACTGTTCACGTTGCCGCTGCTAAGGTCATCGAGAAACTTCCGAAGCAGCAAGTCAAAATCCGGTTTGGTTCGGTTTCGGCTAATGTCGTTGACGTTGCTGCTGTCAATGCCCAGTGCCTCACGTACAAGCGGATTAACAAGATATCGCTGCACCGTCGTCAACTTGCCTTTGCGGTGTTGATTTTCATTGAGAGTTGACCCGGTGTTTTCACTGAGAAGTGACCCGTCTTGTGATTATGTTTCGATTAATTCCTGTGGGTCAAGATAGTGCTTTCTCCTTTTTGGGTTTTGCCTGCTGGGC
>NZ_SBKP01000023.1 GCF_004122115.1 Sphingobium fluviale | reverse complement strand
GCCGCCGCGTCACCGATTCCGGAACGACGTCCATCGGCTCAGGCCGAACAGCATCGCTAACTTCGCATCCACTTTCGAATGCAGCTTCCTCGTCCATCGCTAATTACACCTCCCCAAATGAACGGCGGGGTTGTTGAAAAAGTCCCATTATCGTCGATCTGCGACGGATGGCCTGCCAATGCCACGAGTTTTGCGACTGGGGCGCACGATCAAACGATACCGAAGCTGTGCAACTGTTTCCGGCGCGTATGGGTGTTCAAAACCACGTAAATCAGCGCAATCAGGGCGGCGGTGAGGAATGCCTGGATGCGCATGTTATCGAGACCGCGCCGGACGGCACGCGCAAGACCATGCCAGGTTTTGGCTTCGCCATGGACGCCTTCGACCCGCCAACGGTGACGCTGATAGAACCGTTCTTCTCGCTCACCCCACCGCAGCCGTTTACGCCGCGCCCGTAGCAATGATGGGTGATTGACATTGAACACGACCACGCGGCCATAACGCGACGGGCTGACGCAGCGCGCCTTGAGCGGGCATGCCGCGCAATCTTTGGCATTGGCATGAAAATGCTGAAACGCTCCGCGCTGAAGCTTGCCCCTAGGGTGCAGGATCTTGCCTCTAGGGCAGCGAGCGATGTTGTGGCGCGCATCGAACTTGAAGCGACGGGTGGGAATGACCTTGCCCGGCGGCGGTTCGGCCTTGGCCGGAACCACGCCTTCGATCTCGCGATCTTCAAGCGCGCGGAAGACTTTGGCATAGGCATAACCGGCATCCATTGTGGCAACCGCCATCGCCGCGCCGGTCGTCGCGGTGATGGCATCGAGCCGTGCGACCACAGCCATACCCTCGTTCTCCTCACCGGTCGCAACCTCGACATCGACGATGACGCCGGCGACATCGTCCACGGCGGTGTGCTGTTTGTAGGCCGGTTCAAGTCGGCGGTTGCGGCCGTTGGTCGCCATGGTCGCGTCGGGATCGGTGACACAAACCTTCTTTGACCTGCCCTTCTTGCGATTGTCGAAAAGCGTTTCGTCGTTCGCCTCGGTGACCGCCTCGACATGGCGAACAGCCAGCGAGTCCCAGCTGACATGGGCACGGATCAGCGAGGCATCAATATGGACGACTTCGCCGGTTGCAATCTTCGCGGCAATACAAGCCTGCACCGTCCGCTCGAAAATACGGCGGAAACGCTCTGCTCCCCAGCGTTGACGAATGCGCGTCAGCGAAGAATGATCCGGCAACGGCTCATGTAGCGCGAAACCGCAAAACCAGCGGATCGCCAGGTTCACCTGCGCCTCGCGCATCAGCCGGCGGTCATACACGATACCAAGCAGGAACCCGGCGAGCATCAGCCGGACCGCAACCTCGGGATCGATACCGGGACGGCCATTGTCAGCGCAGTAAAGGTCGCTGACCTCGTCGCGCAGCCATCTCAGATCGAGAACCCGGTCCACCCGCGCCAGAACATGATCGTCCGGGATCAGCTGACGAAGTGATCCCGTAATGAAAAGCTCAAGCTGACCCCGCTCCTTGCAGCCAAGCATGATGCCACCTCCCACTGCCTCGACACAGTGAATCAGAACGGCGCCACTTTTTCAACAACCCCACGGCGTAACTTAGCAGCTGATTCTATTAGTAAAATGTGGGGGATAAAATCCGCTTACGCTCCTGACGGCAGATGGGAAGATGATATCCCCACTTTGCCATCACGATATGGGCGAGCGCCGGGAAGCTGAGCTTGCCGCGCGCAATCGGCTTGGGCAGCGCGGGCACCTGGACAATCTTGTCGCACGCGCGGCAGCTATATCTGGGGCGCAGGGTCTTCAGGACGCGCCACGCGGCCTCGATGACATTGAGCAGTTCATCTTCTCCGAAACCAACCAACGGCGACGGTATCTCTCCTGCTCCATAGTCATGGCACCCAGCCAGCATCTTCAGCCCTCACACGCAAGGCGCCAACACGCACCGCTTCCTGAAAAGCCCTATGTCAGTACACCGTTCCTTCCCTACGCTGAACCCACATAGGTGGTGAACGTACAAGGGGAACAAGGGTACTGCCCCGGCCTTCACTAGTTTTCCCGATTTTGATGTGGGGTCTGCTTGGAGCAGCGCGCCGTATATCTGACCCACCGAGACGGAGTCGATTTGGGCCCAGCGCAGGCGCGAGGAGGAAGCCACGCCGTCGAAGGGTGACCGACGAGCATCGACGCGCTGTGCCAAAATCGGCCACCCGCTTGCGGTTGCGCCAGAGGTCCCTCGGACAGCGTCGCGCCACTTAGTCCGGGCGACCGGTCCGGCCTGCCCAACGCTCCTCGGCGAGAAGCTTCATGACGCGATCCTGTGGGTCATATATCAAACGCCGCGCTAAATAGCGTTCATCAAACCACCGTCAACGATCAACGTTTGACCCGTGATGAATGACGAATCGTCCGAAGTCAGGAACGACATAGCGCCGACAAGATCCTCCGGCACCTCATGGCGCTTGATGGCTTGAGTCTTGGCCAACTCATCGAACAGGGGACCGTAAATCTCGGTCCTCGCGGTCTTGGTCAGGCCGGGAGCGATGCAATTGACCGTGATCCCCTGCTCGCCAAATTCGTTCGCCAGCGCACGCGTCAGGCCGATGATCGCCGCCTTCGTGGCCATATATGTCGCAAAACCGCCCAGCGTCAGGCCAAGCTGATCCGACGATAGGTTGACGACGCGACCATATTTGCGCTCAGCCATCGAGGGGAAGAACGACCGGCACATCAACATCACGCTTTCCACGTTGATTGCCATTGTCCTGCGCCAATCCGCCACCGTCACATCGGCGAGCGCCTCATGCGGAACGATGCCGGCATTGTTGACGATGATGGCCCCTGTGCATTATCAGGACACGGATTCACGGTAGCGGTTTGATGAGCAGCGGCATGAGGCCGTTGGCGTCGAGATCGAGGTGATCGGACCAGACATAATCGCCGGTGAGATTGATGCGATCCCAACCCAACGGCGAGAGCCGGGACAGCATAGCTGGATCGATGGGGCTTCCTCGACGACGCATTTCGTCGACGGCGCGCCCCAGATAGCGACAGTTGAACAGGATAATCGCTGCGGTGACGAGGTTGAGCGCGGCCGCTCGGGTCTGCTGGTTCTCCAGGCCACGGTCGCGAAAACGGCCGAGCCGATGGAAGGCGACCGCCCGGGCAAGGCTGTTGCGGGCCTCGCCCTTGTTCAACTCGGCAGTGACGGTACGGCGCAGAGCCGGATCCTCGAACCAGCGGAGCGTGAACAGCGTGCGCTCGATCCGCCCGATCTCCCGCAGCGCCGCAGCGAGGCTGTTCTGCTGGCGGTAGGCGGACAGCTTCTTCAGGATCAACGATGGCGTGACGGTGCGGTGACGGATCGCGCCAATGACACGTTCAATATCGGGCCAGTGGCTGACGATCAGGTCCCGGTTGAGCCTGTGACCGAACAGTGGCGCAAGCCTGCCATAGCGCTTCGAGGGTTCGAAAGCGTAGAGGCGCCGGTCGGACAGGCGAGGAATGCGCGGCTCGAAATCGAGCCCGAGGAGATGCATCGTCGCGAATACGATGTCGGAAACGCCGCCTCCATCGACGTGCAGCGCGGTCAGATCGGCGTTGCTGTCATGGCCGAGGAGCCCATCGAGCGCATGGATGGCTTCTCCTGCCGTGCCGGCGATCACCGTCTGGTGCAGCGGCGCGTAGCGGTCGGTGATGGTGGTGTAGATCTTGACCACTGGGTCGCGACCATAATGGGCGTTGACCGCTCCGCCGGCTTCGCCCGGCCCGCCCAGGTAGAAGGCCTGGCCATCCGCGGAAGCCCGGTGTCCTTGCCCAAACCAGGCGGCGATCGGCTCGGCGTGGATGGCGTCGGTCAGACAGGCGAGCGCCGCCCGAAAGGTTTCCTCGCGCATGTGCCATGTCTGCATGCGCAGCAGCGCGCGGCGTGACCCTGCGCCGCATACCTCGGCCATGCGCGACAGCCCAAGATTGGTCGCTTCGGCAATCAGAGTGGCGAGGAAGGCCTGCTCATCGCCAGGCGGCAACCCGGTCGAGACGTGCCCGAAGTGCCGGGTGAAGCCGGTCCAGCGTTCGACTTGCGACAACACGTCGGTGATACGCGTGGCAGGCAGCATGTCGTAGCAGGCAAGCGTCAGGCGCCGTCCTTCGTCGTGCCTGGCATCATCGTCCTTCAGTTCCTTGGGAAATCGCAATCGCTCGCCAGCGAACAGGGCAGCATCGCGTCCGGCCAGATTGTGGGCGACGTCGCGCAAGGCGCTGTCGAGCTGCGCGGCGCGCTGATCGAGCCATGCGTGTGGATTACCGAGCGAGAACGGCGGTTGCAGCGCTGCGCCGGATAACGGCGCGAGCAGCACGTCCAGCGACCTGTGCAGCCTTGACCTCGGCACCCAGATATCACCCGAGGCCAGTGCATTGGTGAGCGCGCCGTAAGTCGCCATCTCCCAGTGCGTCCGGTCGATCTTGCCGGCGACCACGACATGGCGGTGCCAGCGCCGCTCGACATGACCGAGCGGAACGTCGGCAGGGAGGGGCTTGCGCCAGTCGCCATCAAGATTCGACAGGATCGCCATCGCGTCGCGCAATGCCGCGGTGCCGGCCCGACCGTGGAAATCGAGCGCTTGCAGGAATAGAGGCCCTGTTCGCTTGAAGGTCCGGTATTCGGCTGCGATCTCGCTCAGCACATCGTCCCTGTGAGGTGCCGCGGTACGACGGATGATTGCGGCATCAGCATCGAGCATGTCGAGAGGCACGATATCCCTGAGGGCCGCACCGATATCTCCGCCGGCGCGTGCTGCCTGGCTAACTGTTTCCAGCACAGTGGCGATCCGCATCAGCCGATCGCGGCCTTCGCGTCCCGAAATCGCGACCCTCTGCTCCAGGCGTTTGCGAGCACGAAGGTGAGCGCGTCCCATCAAGGCGCTGAACATGGCGATCGCCGCGTCGGTAAGCGTGGCCTCCATCTCGCGCAGCGTTGCAAGCAGGATGACCCGCCTGCGGGAGACGCGCATCTGTTGGAAAGCCTGGGCTGTATATCGCACGCCTTCGCGGGCGAACTGCGTCAGGCGGGGCTCGTGCAGGGGATCGACCGGAATGCTGGAAATACCGGTCCTATGGATTATCGCGACCTTCTCGAGGATTTCGGCAAGCGAGGCTGACGCGACGCGGGGCTCTGGTTCGCGCAGCCAGGACAAGCGGCTCTGCCGGTCATGTACCTTCTCATCGATCAGCATATCGAGACGCTGACGCATATCCGCATCGAGTTTAGCATCGACCGCGGCGACCAGATCGGTTTCCGTCCGAAGCATCGCCTCGGCCGCCATCCGCTCAACGACGCTGATGCCAGGGATGACGATGCGTCGCGTGCGCAGCTCGTCCAGCAATCGATCAAGCAAAATGCGCCCGTCCACGATAGCCATGGCTTCGGTTTCCAGCCAAGTCATCATGATGCCGCGCGCTGGCCGGCTCAGATCGGTGAATCCGAAGCGCGCCTTGATGGCGGCAAGCTGATCGTAGCGGGTCGGCGCTCGCCGCGCGAAGTCGGCGACGACGCCTGCATCCACTCCGACCTGTTCGGCGATGTGGTCGAGCATGATTGCAGGCAACAGCTCGCCTGTGCGCAGATGTCGCCCCGGATAGCGCAGGCAGCAGAGTTGCAGGGCATAGCTCAAGCGGGTCGCCGGAGTGCGTGCGAAGCCGATCGCAGCAAGGTCCTCGGCATCGAGGCCATGATGTCGCACCACCGCCGCCTCGCTGTCGGGCAAAGCAAGCAACGCGGCGCGCTGCCGCTGGGTCATCGGAATACGTGCGGGCATGTTTCATCCTCCAAAAACCTCTTGCCTTTTGTTGGCTTAGTGAAAGAGGATTGTGAAAGACCCAAGGCTGCGGAAATTGGTGCATGCTGTTTCCGCCTCCAGATACGGCCGTTTGTGAAAGAGACGCAGATGACGCGCGAACCCTATCTGATCGGTTATGCCCGCGTGTCGAAGGGCGACGACCAGTCGAACGCCGCGCAGCGGCGCGCGCTCGATGCGGCCGGCTGCAAGCGGGTGTTCGAGGAGACCGCCAGCGGTGGGCGGTGGGACCGACCCAAGCTTCTGGAGATGATCGGCCAGTTGCGCGACGGAGACGTCGTCGTCGTCTGGAAGCTTGACCGGCTGTCGCGCAGCCTAAAGGATATGCTGCACATCATGGAGCGGATCGAGCTGGCAGGCGCGGGCTTCCGCTCACTGACCGAGGCGATCGACACCACCACCGCGGCAGGGCGGATGATGATGCAGATGGTGGGAAGCTTCGCCGAGTTCGAGCGGGCCATGATCCGCGAGCGTACCAGCGCCGGCCTTGCCCAGGCTCGCGCAGAAGGACGGATCGGCGGGCGTCGGCCCAAGCTCGGCGACAAGCAGCGCCGCGAAATCGCCGAGTCCGTCACGTCCGGCCGCAAGTCCGGTGCCGAGATGGCGCGGCTCTACGGCGTCAGTGAACCCACCGTCTCGCGCATCGTCGCCGCGCACCGCCAGCAATTCAGTCAGCAGCAGAGGGAACAGGCATGAAGCGTGGTCACGATCTGTCCGGCGTCATGAAGTTCGCCACCTCGCCGGCCTGGGGCGAGCATCTGGGCGAGGCGCTCGGCGATCATCTCGGGCTGGCGATGGAGGAGTTCGACTTCGAAGCGGACGAGCTGGCGGACATCGTCGGCGATCATTGGGCCGGCGTGTTGTGGGGATGCGCGTTCGAGGATCTGCTGACGCGCACCATCCAACCCGACCGGAACATCGTCGATGACTATATTCGGCGCCGGGGCTGGAATGAGAGCGGCCCGACCAAAATCTACCTGCGTGCCCTTCGATCGTCAGTGATGAGCCTCCACGAGGTCAGCGAGGTCGAGCCCGGCAGCGGCTTCCTCGTGCGCGACCTGATCCGGGGCGGCGAGCCGCTTCGAGTATCCGAGCGCAGCGCCTCGCAGACGCTGAAGCAATGGGACAGGATCGGTGCCCGCGTCGTGCAGGTCGGAGGCAAGCACCTCCTGTCGGGCGGCGTGCTGTCGTTCACGATGGAGGCGGCCGAGGCGCTCGTCGCCGATCTACGGCGCTCGAAGGGCAAGCGCAGCCCGCGCACCGCGTTGAACCTAGACGCCGACGATCTGGCTGCACTTCCGGCCCTCATCAGCACGGCATGGCTGTTCGATGTCGTTCCCAAGACCATGGGACCGGCGCCCATCCCCACGCTGCACAACATTGATGGCGAGGAGGTGATGTTCCACCGCGTGCGCTTTCCCTTCGCACGCGGCGTGACCCAGGCGCTGGTCGGCGAGCGGCTTGATACTGTCCCTGCGCTTCAGCGGGAAACCACGCACTTTTGGAACTGGCTGGGCGAGAAACCGAACGGAAAAGCGAAAAGCACCGGGCGCATGGCGTGGGGTGTGACGATGGCGGACGGCACCCCGGTGCTCGGCAATGTCGAATTGAAAGGCCGCGCCCTGATGCTCGCCGTCACCTCGGCCGAGCGAGCGAAACGCGGCACCGCGCTTATCAACGATGCGCTCGCCGGGTTGGTCGGCTCGCCGCTGACCACGATTGAGACGGTCGAACAGGCCATGGCGGCGCGGGCCGAGGGGCTGACATCATCCGAACCGGCACCCGCCATTGCGCCAGAGGTTGCAACCCCGCTCATCCATGCCATGCTCGACCGTCAGTACCGCGCGACGCTCGATGAACCCGTCGGCATGCTCGGCGACATCACCCCGCGCGCAGCCGTTCAAACTGCCGCAGGCCGGCACCGAGTAGCCGGGTGGCTCAAGCATCTCGAAAACCGCAGCAGCAGCCAACTCGACGCGAACGACCCGATGGCCACCTACGACTTCACTTGGATATGGCGCGAACTTGGCATCGAGAACCTGCGCAAATAGTTCGCTACCCCTGACGTCGATGCCTACCGTGAATCCGTGTCCCTACAATGCACAGAGGCCATGGAGAGCGCGATGCGCAGCGCGCGCTGGGGATGCAGCCCCGCGCGCACGCTATGATAGTTGCCCGACAGCACCCCGCCGGCAGCCGCGATGTTCGTGCATGGGTCGAACACAGTTTCCCAAGAGAGGCCGAGCCGCTTCATGTTGCGCGAATTGATCTGGCCGAGGCCCAGATCGACCGAATAGCCCTGGCCCACATAATGGCGCGCGGTCTCGATCGCGTTTTCAAGGCTCGTCGGCACGATCTTGCGGCCGAGGCCGTTGACGTTGATAGCCCATTCGAAGCCCTGGCTTTCGGTCTGGACGATCGCCGCGATCGTGGCGGGCGCGACATCCGGCGCGCATTGCGCCGCGAGCCCCATGATGACCGCGGCGGGGAGTGTCATTGCGCTTCCAGTGCCCGTGCAGCGCCGCGCCGGCCCGGCTGTGCCGGGGCGCTCGCGCGTGCAAAGGAAACGGTTGCCGCGCGGGATGCAAACAAGCGATTTGCCATGTTTTCACTCCACTGGTGAAATCAGGCTAAATTGCTCCAGGTTGTTTGCCTACCCAGAATCCGACAAAGGTTCATATTGGAGGTTTCGTCCTGCCCCACTAAAATGCCGCTTCGTCCCTCGAACCGGGATAAGGGTGGACATGGATCACGCCGTCATAGCCATATCCCAATATGATATGGCGGATCGCGGAAGCTGCCTTTTTATACAATCGGATACGCTTTTTGTCGTAGAGGCCGACATGATACATCGACGTGCCGCGCCAGCTCACGCGAACATTGATGAGCCACTTGCCCGTATCATGCTGGTGAACATGGACATCGGTAATCGTGCCCCCCAGGGGCCGCATCGAGGTCAGTTCGCGTTCCAAGATAAGCTCTAATTCCATGCCGCCCCTGCATAAGTGATTTCATAGCTTTTCGCTGGTGCTCTTTCTTGCCGCGCACTAGCCTATGCGTCCTTCAAAGGAGGTATCCAGATATGGCGCGACAAGAAAGGGCGTCGATCGAGGCGGACGCGGACCGCGTGGTCCGTCAGCTCGGCGGCAAATGGACCGGCGACTTCGCGATGTGCCGCTGTCCCGCGCATGCCGACGGCAAGGCCAGCCTGTCGATCCGCGTCGGCGAGCGCGCGGTCCTCTTCCATTGCTTCGCGGGCTGCACCGCCGATGCGATCATGGCGGCGCTGCGCTCGGGCAAGATCCTCGCAAGCCCCGATCACGATCCCGGCCAGCGCCAGGAGGGGAAGGGGGACTTGAACAAGCTCGCCCTCGCCGTGTGGCGGCACGCCGAACCCTTCACCGGCACGCTCGCCGACCGCTATCTGCGCGAGACGCGGCTCATCATCCCCGATGGCATCAACGCGCGGTTCGATCCGCGCTGCCAGCTCGGCGCCGGCGCCGCCAAGGCGTTCGCCCCGGCGCTGATCGTGCCGATCGAGGAAGACGCCGGCGTCGTCGCCATCCACCGCACCTTCCTCACCCCCGATGGCCGCGACAAGGCGGCGGTCGAGGAGCCCAAGCGGATGCTCGGCAATCCCGGCGCGGGCGCGGTGCGCTGGGGCGGCATCCCGCTCGACGGCATCCTGCGCCTCGCCGAAGGCGTCGAGGACGCCGCCAGCGTCATGAACATGCTCGGCCCGGGCCGCTTCGTCTGGCCGGTGCTGGGGATCGAGCGCTATCAGGCGATCACGATCCCCGAGAGCGTCCATACCGTCGTTATCTACAGCCAGCATGGGCGCGAGGCGGCGCGCGCGATCGCGCGCGCTACCCCGCACCTGACGGCCAATGGCCGCCAGCTCGCGGTCAAGCCGCCGCCCCATGCCGGCGACTGGAACGACCTGTTGCGCGAGATCCGGTCGCTATGAAGCTGTTTCCCGGCGCGACGGCGTTCCAGCGGTGGACGATGGGGATCAGCTTCGTCGTCGTCGCGCTCTATGCGATTTCGCAAAATAGGGAATCGCTGGTCGAAGCCTCGCGGACCCGGCTGGCATCATCGTCTCCGGCGATCATTGACGGCGATACGATCGATTTTCCCACAGCAAGGGTGCGGATTATCGGGATCGATGCGCCCGATGACGATGTGCCGCAGCTCAAGGCGATGGCGAGCCAGGCCTTGCGCGATCTGACGAACCGCGATGGCGGGTTGGACTGTTCGGTGTCGATGTTCGACTATGCGCTGCGCCGGGAGAACCAGTGCCGCACCGATGCGAAAAGTTCGGGCCGTCTCAATCTGGCGTGCCGCTTTCCCGCGAACCGGGCCAGTGTCGGGGCAACGCTGGTGGCTCAGGGCTATGCCGTCGATTACCGGGTGTTCTCAGGGGGAGCCTATGTCGCGCTGATGCAGCAGGCAGCGGCGAAGCGGGCGGGACTATGGGGCGTCGACTATGAAGCGATGCGCCAGTTGGCGGTGCGCAGGGCACAGGTGCCCAAGGGATGCAGCACAGGCACCATCGCGCGATGATCGGGCAAGGTGTAACCGGGATAGCCAAGATAGGGCCGGAAACGGCGTCAGAAGCGCCAGGAAGGCACCCAGAAAGGCCACAAGGGGTCCGGGCCTGCCTTCGGCCCGCGCTCTACGGCGCGCCGCTCTGGCGGCGCTCCACGGAACCCCGCGCACGGGTTTCCGCCCATCCGGGCGGGCGCGGCGTGCCGGGTCCGGCACGCATATGATCGAGCGCGGCTCTCCCCAAGCGATCCGCGTCGGCCGCTGGGGCATGGCGCTCGCGCTCGTGATCGGCGCGGTGCCGATCGGCCGCCTCATCCGCAATTTTCCCTATCTGCTGCCCAATCGGCTTCCCGGCCTCATCCTCTACGAGCTGGGGCCGGGGCTGATCCTCGCCGCCGCGATCGGCACCGCCATCGCCGTCACCCGCGACAGCGGGCCGCGCTACGGCATCGCCGCACGGCTCGCGCTGTTCCTCATCGCCGCGCTGGTCGCCGGCGCCGTCACGCTAGGAATCGAGTTCGCCGGCGTCCTGCAGGGCCAATGGCTGTGAGCGGTCCGAAACCCGTTGCACCCCGCGAGCCGCGCGCCCCATCATCCTTTCCGCGTCCTTTCCGTCCTTCAGGCGAGCCCGTCCCATGACTTTCGACCCATCCATGATCCACAATCTCGCCGCGGAAATGTTCTGGCGCACGGCCGAGACAATCGGCGTGCCGGAAGCCAACCGGCTCGTGCTGGAGAGCGAGGGCGCGATCCTGCTGGAGCAGGACTATGCCGAGGATCTGTGGCAGGCGTTCCCGGTCCCCTCGCTCACCGAGGCCGAGGCGCGCGCGGTGCTGAACGCGGTCGCCGCCGAAGCCCATGCCTATGCGCGCGACGAGGAAAACATCCAGGGCAGCATCTATCTGGAGGACCGCGACACGGGCCGCTCGCCCAGCGCCGCCGCCATCGACTGCGCGCCCCTCGCGATCGTGCCGACATGCGCCTACAAGAGCCCCGTGGAGCGTCTTGGCCGGCTTTGCCTGCGTCACCCCCTCCCGGCGGTCGTCTTCGCGCCACGCATGCCCCAAGGCACGCTGATCGAGGTCGCCGACACTGAAACGGCGCTCGGCTTCGCGATGCCGATGTTTCTCATCGTCACCGGCACCCAGCAGATCGATGCCGCGTCGGTCGTGCTGATGGGCTATTTCATGATCCCGACGCCCAGCCTCCAGCACGGCGCGCTCTGGGATCGTGTCATCCAGAATTCGCAGCGCGTGACGGAGGCGATACACTTCGGCCGCGATCTGGAAGTCACTTTCACCTGGCCGGATGAGGTCGGCGAGGCATAGCGTGCGGCGCCTGCCTTGAAACCGATGGCAGTTTTTGCCATTATATTTGGCGAGGTGATTTTATGGCGTCGATGAATGTCTCTCTTCCCGATCCCATGCGCGACTATGTGCAGTCGCGCATCGACAGCGGCCACTATGCCAGCGTCAGCGACTATGTGCGCGACCTGATCCGGCGCGATCAAAGCGAAGTCGTCGACGAGGAACGCTGGCTGAAGGAGCTTGATGCCTCGATCGAAGAGGGCCTGAAGGAGATGGAGGCCGGTGGCGGGCACGATCTCGATGAAGCCTGCGATGCGATCATTGCCAACCTCCGCGATACCGCCGATCGCAAGCAGCACTGATGCTGGTGCGGCTGTCGTCGCGAGCCGTTCGCGACCTGGAGGGGATCAGGACGCGGATCGCCGAGGATAATCCCGCGCGATCCGTGACCTTCATCGCGGAGGTGCGCGAAGCGGCCGCCCGTATCGGCGGGATGCCACGGGCCTTCCCGCTGGTGCCGCGTTACGAGCATCACGGCATCCGCCGCCGGTCCTATAAAGGCTATGGCATCCTCTATTCGGTGCAGCCCGATCGGATCTTCGTCCATCGCATCATCGGTCCCGGCCAGGATTATGATCGCGCGCTAGGGCTGGCCTGACCCGGCCATATGTGAGGGAGCGCGCCGGTGACAATCGATATCGATGACATGGCGGTTGAAGGCATCATCAGCGCATGCGGCGATCAGGGCGGCGCGATCCTGTTTATCCGCCCCGTCACATCCGCGAGCTAATGACTTCCCGAGACGTTCGCGGGCGGCAGAACCCGCGCGAGATAGTCCCCGATCCGGTCGGGGCAAGCGACATCGAAGGTCGCGCCGACATAGCCGTCAGGCCGCACGAGGACCGCGCCGCCGCTGGCCAGACCGAGCTGGTCCGATGGATCGCGCAATTCCGCGCCGTCGCCAATCGTCACCACGCGCACGCCTTCGCGCGGCGGCGCGGCGGGGCTATAGCCGGGTTCGGAAACGAGCAGCGTCCAGTGCGGCCCGGTCAGCACGTCGAACAGGCGGCGCGGCTGTCCCGCCGCCCCGATCAACGCCGCGTCGGGCATCCGGTCGCCCGCCAGCGGCCCTGTCGTTCGGGCACCGGCATCGTGCGACAGCGCCGATCCCGCATAGCCGATATCGAGCTGGTGCGTGTCGCGTCCGCGTAGGCCGCCGCCCTGCTGGTGGTGCCCTTCGAGTAGGCGGGTCGACAGGCCCAGCACGTCGGCCGCGACCGCACGCCGTTCCTCTTCATAGGTATCGAGCAGCGCGTCAGGCGCGCCGGCGAGGACCGCGGCGAGCTTCCAGCCCAGATTATAGGCGTCCTGAATGCTGGTGTTGAGCCCTTGTCCCCCGGTCGGCGGATGGATATGCGCGGCGTCGCCGACGAGGAAGATCCGGCCCGCGCGGTAGCGATCGGCGAGACGCGCGTTCATCGCACAGGCCGATGCCCAGGATACCGAGCGCAGCTCGATATCGCGCCGCCCCGTCCGCTCGGCGATCATCTGTTCTAGCCCTTCGGCCGAGAGATCCGGTTCGCCTTCCAACGGGATCGGCGCTTGCACCTGAAACAGATCGGTGCCGGCAAGCGGGCAGATCGCCACGAGCCGTTCCATGTCGCCGTCGTTGAACTGGTGCCAGGCATCGCGTGTCAGACCGCTCAAGCGCACGTCGGCGACGACCGCGCGCACCCCCAGTGTCTTGCCGGGAAAGCCGATGCCGATCGCACCGCGCACGAAGCTGCGCCCGCCATCGGCGCCGATCAGGTAGCGCGCGTGGATCAGCTCTTCGTCATCGCCGCGCTTGAGGCGCGCGATGACGCTGGCGTCGTCCTGCTCGAAACCCGCAAGCGCGGTGCCGAACGTCACTTCATGGCCCAGCTCGGCAAGCCGCTCGCGCATCACCCCTTCGGTCAGGAATTGCGGGATCATCAGCGCCAGCAGATAGGGCGTGTCGGCCGATGCAGGCCGCGCCTCGAACACCGTCGTTTCCGCGTAGCTGCCATCGGCGCGGTAGTTGCGCATCGGAGGATAGAGTCCGCCCGCCGCCACGATCCGGTCGATGATGCCGAGATCCTCGAACACTTCCTGCGTGCGCGGCTGAATGCCTTTGCCGCGCGAGCCGCCGAACGGACAATCCAACTGGTCGATGATGCGGAACGACAGCCCGCGCCGCGCTAGATCGATCGCCAGCGTCAATCCGGCGGCGTGGGCTCCACAAATCAGGACGTCGATTTCAGCTCGCTCTTCCACGTCTAACTCCTGTGGGCGGACGATTGCGCGCGCTGCCTACCGCGTAGGGTGTGCCATGTGGCACACCTGTCGGCGATCTTTCGCGCCGGTGAGCGTTGCCAAAGCGCTCACCGCTTAGAATTTGACGGGGATCGTCAGTTACACTTCGGCAGCCATGTCCGCGGGGACATTGACAGTGCTGGTCAGCGTCTTGAGGCGCTGTCGTGCTAGCTGCATTGGCAAAGGCATTGCCGTTTATCAGTGGAAACGGTCGAAGGTCGTCGACGATGTTCCCCGAGCGGAGGGACGCGATCCGCATTAGGTAGATCATGTACGCCACGGCAGAAGATCACAGCGCTGATTGCGCCCGCTATTCGCACTCATTTGTTCAGGGGATTGCGTGCGAGCACCCACGCTGCCCATAGCCACCCTATGATCAGCACCGTGCCTCCAACCGGCGTCACCGCGCCGAGCCAGCGGGGTCCGCCGATGGCCATGAGATAGAGGGAGGCTGCAAACAGGCACCCGCCTCCGAGCAGGGTCGCGGCGGCACGCGGGGCTCGTCCCATGATTGCCAGAGCGGCAACTGCGTGGATCAACTGATAGATTCCACCTGTTCGCAGCCATTCGGCCTCCTGCGGACCGGATGCACCGTGAGCGCCAAATGCGCCCGCCGCTACCGCAAGGGTCGCCGACAGGGCGGCAATTAGTCCGATCATTGCGCACATCCTTCCACGCTTTCTCCGCGTTTCCGCACGCTGAATCGGCAGCGAGCGGCCAGCGTCACGGCGCGCATTTCCGCTGCGACACCTTGTCCGTCGTTGAACAACCAAGGCTGGCCAACAATGCGACCAACCGCCTGCAGGCAGGATCTCCTCACAGCGGGCTCCGCCCGGCATCCTCTTGCCGTCGAAGCGCCTCTCTTCCCTTGAGGATTCGTCGCACCTCGGCTTCGTACTCGACCGCAAGGAAGCGATGGCGCGAGGCGATCTCGGGCGTCGCCGCGGTCTCGGCTGCTGCGCGCTCCTGATGCGCCCGCGTTTCATAGTAGCTCAGATGGTCGGCATGAGGATCGGTCATAGAGTCTCCGCAGCAAGTGGGGACCGGATCGGAATGCCCGTCGAGCGGCAAAGGGGGCCTGTCTGCCGGCCGCGGCCAAGCTGGGGCATGCGAGGCCGCATCGGGGGCGGGGATGATGGCCGGCAGACAGGCGGCAGGATCATGGGCAGTCCTCTCCTTTCGCTCATGATCCCACCAAGGCATTCTGGTCGTCGCGTGGTGAAGACGCGGATTTCGCGCATCAATGCCCCCCGCTCATGTCGATTGGTCCCTTGGGTTTGGGAGCAAACCAGATCAGGACAGCGCCCAATGCGAAGCACATGGCAATCGCCGCGAACATGTTGAGCGTCGCCAGCATCACACTCTGGCCCTCGACCATTCCGGACAGCATGGCGGTCGCCCTTTCGTGCGACATGCCATCCGCCATCATCCCATCGATCGTGGCCTGGCCCTGCGTCATGGCGCCGACCAGCTCGGTCTGGTTCTGCCGCGCCGCGCTTGTCCATCCTGTCTGGACAAGCGATGCGGCGAACGCGCCTCCGAGAGTCCGCATGAAATTGGAGATGCCGGCCGCGTCCGCCTGCTCCTCCCGGTCCACGCTGGCCATGCAAATCCCCGTCATGGGAATGAAGAACATCATCAGGAAGGGCCCGGTCATGAGCATCGGCCATGCCATCTGGAGAAAGGTCATGTCGGGCGTGAAGCCCATGCGGTAGACGGAGATGAGACCCAGCCCCATGAGGCCGATGGAAACGATCAGGCGGGGGTCGATCTTTTCGGCCGCCTTGCCGATGATGGGCGATGTCAGGACGGCGAAGATGCCAATGAACGCAATCGCATAACCCGCCCATGTGGCGGTGTAGCCCATATTCTGCTGGAGCCAGAGGGGTATGAGCACGACCGTGGCGAAGAAGGCGCCGAATGCGACCGGATAGGTCATGGCGCTTGCGACAAAACCGCGATGCCTGAATATGCGCAGGTTGATGATCGGGTGCTTCTCGGTGAGTTCCCATATCAGGAAGGCGGCGAAGCCGATCGCAGCGATGACGGCTAGGATCTGAATCTCCGTTGCCGCGAACCAGTCGTGATTGCGCCCCTCATCGAGCATGATCTGCAGTGCGCCGACCCAGATGACCAGCAAGGCGAGGCCGACCATATCGATGTGGCCCTTGATGACTGTCTCGATCTGCCCGCGAAACAGGTACAGCAAACCCAAGCCCCCGGCGGCCGCGATCGGCACGTTGATGAAGAAGATCCACTCCCAGCCAACATTGTCGGACAAAGTGCCGCCGAGGATAGGCCCGGCAATCGGGGCGACGGTGGTCGTCATCGCCCAGATGATCGTGGCCACGGCGGCTTTCTCGGGCGGAAAAATGCGCAGCAGCAGCGTCTGCGACAGGGGAATGATCATGCCGCCGGCGAGCCCGAGCAGCACGCGCCCCGCGATCAACATTCCGAGCGTGCCCGACAGGCCGCAAAGGAGCGACAGCACCGCGAAGGCCAAATAGGCGCTGATGAAGACGCGCTGCCCACCGAAGCGACGCGCGAGCCAACCGCTGAGCGGCACGGTGATCGCCTCGGCCACCGCATAGGATGTGATCACCCAGGTCGCCTGCGTCACCGACACGCCGAGCGAACCGGCGATGTGGGGGATCGAGACATTGGCGATGGTCGTATCGAGCACGACCAGGAAATTGCCCATACCGATCAGGATCGCGGCGAGGATCAGTTTCGTCCCGGTCAATGGCCCGGCGACAGAGCTTTTATTGCGGGTCACGGCGTCGGCCATGGCAGGAAACTCCGCCCGATCAGTTGGAAACGTCGATGTCGGCCGTCATCGACAGGCCCACCCGCAGCGGATGCGTCTGCAACTGCTTGGGATCGAGCCTGATTCGCACGGGCAGGCGCTGGACAACCTTGATCCAGTTTCCCGTCGCGTTCTGCGCAGGCACCACCGCGAACGCCGAGCCCGTGCCGCCCGAGAAGCCGACGACCGTGCCGTCATATTGGACGCTGCCGCCGTAAAGATCGGAGGTCAGTTTGACCCGCTGGCCGGGCTTGACCTTCCGGAGCTGCCCTTCCTTGAAATTGGCGTCCACATAGGTCGCGTGGATCGGCACCACGATCATCAACATGGCGCCGGGCTGCACCCGCTGGCCGACCTGTACCTGGCGGCGCGAGATGATCCCATCGACCGGCGCACGCAGGACGGTGCGATCCAGATCGACACGCGCCTGATCGCGGGCGGCGCGGGCGGCCAGCACCTCGGGATTGGTGGCGTTGGTGGTGTTCTCGATCAGCGCCCGGTTCGCATCGCGGCTGCCGATTGCGGAGGTGCGATTTGCGGTTGCCGAGGCGCGGGCCGCCTCGGCGACCTTGAGATTGGCGAGCGCGGTGCTGTGGGCGTTGCGCGCGATAGTGAGTTCCTCGCCCGAGACCGAGCCGGAGGCAGCTAGCGCCTCGCGCCGCCTCAGGTCGATCCGCGCTCGGTCGAGATCCGCCCTCGCGGCCGCAAGCTGTGCTTCAGCGCGCGTTTCGTCAGCGGCGCGCGCCGCGATCTGCGCGCCGAGGCCGGTGTCGTTGGCGGCAAGGCCGCGCACACGCCGTTCGGTCAGCGCCAGTTCGGCCTCCGCCCGCGCCAGGGAAAGCTTCGCATCGGTATCGTCGAGCCTGACCAGTATGTCCCCGCGCTTCACGGGCAAGGCATCGTCCACCAGCACGTCGCGCACCGGCCCGCCGATCAGCGGCGTCACCTGTGCGACATTCGCCCCGACATAGGCGTTGTCGGTTTCGACGTGGCGCGACGCGATCAGCGCATCATAGGCATAATATCCGCCTCCCAGAACGGCGACGGTGGCGGCAAGGCCGATGAACAACCGCTTGCGCTTGCCCTTGCGTGCCGCGTCATCCGCGGCACTGTCCGGTCCGGCGGCGAGGGCGTTATGGTCGATGGTGAGGGTCGGCTCGGACATGGCTCGGATTTCCTTCAAGAACGGTAGCCGCCGCCGAGCGCGCGGATGAGGGCGACATCGAGGACGAAAGCACGGGTTTTCAGGGAGGCGAGCGTGCGCCGGCTCGTGATGAGCGCGTCTTCGGCGACCAGCACGTCCAGGAAGGTGGCAAGGCCGCCGCGATAGCGATTGTTGGCCACCGTCCACGCCGCCGCTGCCGCACGTTCGGCTTGGGCCGCCCGGTCGAGCCGCTCGCCGAGCGCACGCTGGCTGGCCGCGGCGTCGGCCACTTCGCGCAGCGCCTGGACAAGCGCGCCGTCATATTGGGCGACGGCGGCCTGATAATCGGTTTCTGCCGCACGATGCCGGCTGCGCAAACGCCCGCCATCGAAGATCGGCAAGCTGAGCGCCGGGCCGGCGGTCCCGAACTCGGACCCCGATTTGAACACGTTGTCGATGCCGAGGGCTTGCAGGCCGATCAGGCCGGCCAGATTGACGTTGGGATAGAAGGCCGCGCGTGCTTCCTTGATACGGCTCGCGGCGGCTTCGCTCCGCAGCCGCGCCGCGATGATGTCGGGACGCCGTCCGATCAGTTCGGCAGGCAAGCTGACCGGCAGGCCGAAGCTACCGGAAACCATTGCGGCCGGGCGCGCGATAACCAGCCCCCGGTCGGGACCGGCCCCGATCAGCACCGCGATCCGGTTCCGGTTGAGCGTGAGCGCTTCGTCCAGCGCGGCCAGATCGCCCTGGGCGGCCGCCAGCGCGGATCGGGCGCGCTCCACCGCGCCATCATGTTCCAGCCCCTCGACCTTTCGACCCTGCATCAGGTCCAATGTGCGGCGGCGCACTTCGAGCGCGTGTTCGGCAGCATCGTGCTCGGCATAGAGCGCGGCAAGATCGGCATAGGCGCTGGCGACCCCGGCCGACACCGCGAGCCGGGTAGCCGCAGCCTCCGCGCCGGCAGCCCTGGCGTCGGATCGCGCCGCTGCAAGCGCCGCCCGATTCCGTCCCCAGAAGTCCAGCTCCCAATCGAGGCGGAGCGTAGCCTGCCCGTAGTCGGGCCAACCTTTGGGCGAAAACGCTTCCGGTATCAGATAATTGTAGCTCTGCTTGGTGGCGCCGGCTTCTGCATTCGCGCCTAGCGACGGCAGCAAGCGGCTGCGCGTCTCGCTAACCAGCGCCTCGGCGCGAGCGAACCGGGCTTCGGCGACGCGCAGGTCGGTCGCACCCACCAGACCCTCGGCAATCAGCGTGTTCAGTTGGGGATCGCCGAAGCCCTCCCACCAGCGGTCCGAAGGCCAGGAGACTTCAGGCGCTGAAAAGCTGGCGGAACTGGCGAGGTTTTCCACCGACGCGATCGGTGGCAAGTCGCGCGGCTGCGGCAGGGTGGCGCAACCGCTCAGCGCAAGAACCGTCGCAAGGGCGACCATCCCCGCGGTCATCCCGTGCCGTGCACCGATATGCGATGGAACCATGTTTCGCCCCTAAACCATACAGGACGGTCATTTATGTGCACCCTCTTGCACGTGTCAATCCAAAACCGTACAAGTCTGTACGAGAAAGAGAGGGCAGATGAGAGTAAGGACGGACGCGCGTCGCAACGCGATCCTGGATGTCGCGACCGAAGTCTTTCGCGAAACCGGCTATGCCAATGCGAGCATGGCGATGATTTCCGCGCGGATCGGTGGATCGAAGGGCACGCTCTACGGCTATTTCAAATCGAAGGAGGAGCTGTTCGCCACCGTCATGATGGCGACCATGGAAGAGCAGGCGGAGAAAACCATCGCATTGCTCGATGTCTCCGAGCCCGATGTCGGACTGGCGCTGCGCACTTTCGGCAACGCCCTTCTGGCGATGCTCACAGCGCCCGACACGATCTCGATGTTGCGCGCGGCCATTGCCGAAGGGGGAAACTCCAGGCTGGGCGCCATCCTCTACCAACTGGGCGCCGAGGGCGGATGGGACGCCATGAGCCAGTATATCGCACGCCTACAGGAAACGGGCGTGCTGCGCCCGGCGGACCCGCGCGTCGCGGCGGCGCACCTCAAAGGCCTGCTCGAGACCGGGTTCATAGAACCGCTCTTATATGGAGCTCAGCCCTGGTTCGTGGCCGAAGAGGCGGTGGCCGCTGCCGTGGAAGCCTTCCTGCGGGCCTATCGATGCGCGGGAGGCGAGCAGTAGCGCGATGTCCTTGGCTACCTTTTCACTTTCCGGCGTCGATTGCCGCGTGCCGCTCAAAATCGGCGCGTGCGCCTAGGTCATGCCGAAACTCGACGACTACGTTCTGTTCGCCCATGTCGTCCGCCATGGCGGGTTTGCTCCGGCCGAACGCGCAACCGGGATCGCGAAGACCAGGCTGAGCAAGCGGGTCGCAGCACTGGAACGCGCCTTGGCATGCAGGCTGCTTGAGCGGTCCACGAGGAGTTTTCGGGTCACCGACATCGGCCTGGAAGTTTATCACCGCAGCGAAGCGATCCTCGCCAATGCCGACCAAGCCTACACGGCCGCCGCCCATTCGCTGGGCAAGGTGACGGGTGGCATTCGCGTCGCATGGCCTCTGGGCCTCGCCAAATCCTTTGCGTCGCAGGCTCTGGTCCGTTTCATGGAGACCTATCCCGATGTCCGGGTCGACCTGCAGATCGCTGACGGCCCCCTGAACCTGATCGATGACGGAATCGATCTTGCGCTGCGTATCGGGTCCGGGGCGCGAACGGAGGAGTCCCTGGTTGTTCGGACGCTCGGCACGACGCCGACGCGCCTCGTGGGTGCGCCGGCGCTGATTGCTCGTGATGCGCCATCTATAGTGGCGCATCTTGGCCGGTTTGCGACCCTTGCGGGCATTGGACCAGACCATAGGCGCTGGACTCTGGTTGGGCCGGACGGGAAACGGGAATCCTTTGACCACACACCGAAACTTGTCTGCGCCGACGCGGAAACTGTGCGGGACGCCGCGATCGCAGGACTGGGCATCGCGCTTCTGCCCGAGCCGTTGTGCGTGGCCGAACTCAGGCGTGGCACGCTGGTTCAGATGCTTCCCGCCTGGCAAGGTGTTGAGCAAAAGATCGAACTGCTTTTCACGACCCGCCGCGGCATGCTTCCCTCGGTTCGCGCGCTGATCGATCACCTTGCCGGCTCGTTCGCATGCTCGGGATTTCGCCACCGGGCGCTCCCGCAAAACACCAGCATCACCCATATCGTCGGATTTTGACGGAGGCGACAGCGTCGCTCCTGCGGCAACGCTGTGTCGATCAGGCGCGCACTACTGGCACGAAGATGCGGGCAATAGAACACATCGAAGCCGCAATAAGGGAATTATCAATGCGCCTCCTGCACGTCGATTCGAGCATTACTTCGGGAAACTCCGTCAGCCGACAGCTCACCGCTCGGCTGACCCGGCGCTACGCGACCGAAGCGTTCGACGTCTCGGTCGTATATCGCGACCTGGCACGCAGTCCGCTGCACCATCTTTCTCCCGCCTATCTCCAGGCGCAGTTTGCCGAACCGGGACAGCACAGCGCGCCGTTGGAGGAAGACCTTTCGGTTAGCTCCGAGGTGCTCGAGGAGTTCCTGGCCGCAGACACCGTCGTCGTGGGCGCTCCGATGTACAATTTTACGATCCCCAGCCAGTTGAAGGCCTGGATCGATCGCCTTGCGGTGGCGGGCAAGACCTTCCGTTATACCGAGACCGGGTCGGTTGGGCTCGTGGAGGGCAAGAAGCTGTTCATCGTCTCCACGCGCGGCGGCTTCTATGGCCCGGAAACCGCTTGTCTTATGACTTTGTGGTCCGTTCGGGTCAGGATGCGATGTCCGGTCCGGGGTGGCCACCCCGGACCGGACGGAAGGGGACGGATCGCAAAACCGCTGGTCGTGAAGGGACCGGGTTAGAGT
>NZ_SBKP01000022.1 GCF_004122115.1 Sphingobium fluviale | reverse complement strand
TCAATAACGCCATGTCCAACACTCCAATATCCCCTGATCACCAAAGACAGGGAAGCGTTCAAACATGGGTCACTTCTCAGTGGAAATTACTCCCCACACCGGGTCAACTCTCAATGAAAATCAACAGCCGCCGGAAATGATTGCTACCCGCACCCGCTCGAGAAGCTCTGCAAGCAAGGCGGCAATTTCTGCATCGATCGGCAATTTGCTTTCAGCGAGCGTTCCGTCGAGGTCAAAGGCAATAAGTCTTTTCATATTGGCTTCCCATTGGGGTCCAGCGATCTTGCCAATGCACCTTTGACCATGGTCCGGTGTCAAGCGAAACGAGACGAAAGCGTGCCGCAACATATAACGAAAAGTTATCACCCTTTCGTTTATTCGGATAAGGCTTCATTAGTTATGGCCACTTCATGCCCCGTCCCATAAAGTTACGGAAATATGACGCAGCATCACAGGGAAGGGGTGGCCATGCAAACTCAAGGGAAATTCCGTTGCGGGATCGCAGCGTTCGCACTTGCGAGTGCACTGGTTTGGACACCGGCGGTCGCGCAGGAAGCAGCGAACGAGGAAGAGACGGCAGACGAGCAGGGTGCCATTGTCGTGACGGGCACACGCCGTAACGATCTCAAAGCGGCTGACGCAGCGCTGCCCATCGACATCATCACTGGCGATGAGCTTCTCGAAAAGGGCGCGGCCGACATGAACGATCTGTTGCGCGCGGAGGTGCCTGCACTCAATATCCAGCGGCTCGTCAGCAATGACGGAGCGGTGTTCACCCGGCCATTCTCGTTGCGCGGCCTCCCGCCCGATCAAACGCTCGTGCTGGTCAATGGCAAGCGCCGTCATCGCGGGGCAACGGTCCAGTTCACCAACATACCTTATATTCGAGGCTCGCAGGGGCCTGACCTCGCAGCCATTCCGTCGATTGCCGTGGGGCAACTCGAAGTGCTGCGTGACGGAGCCTCTGCGCTATATGGTTCGGACGCGATTGCGGGCGTCCTGAATTTCGGCCTGAGGCGGGACCGCGAAGGCGGGATCCTTATCGCGCGCTACGGACAATATTATGAGGGGGATGGCGAAGACTTTCTGGTTCAGGGCAATCTTGGACTACCGTTTACAGCTGGCGGCTTTGTCAACATCAGTGGCGAATATGTAAACAGCGCGACCACATCGCGCGGTATCCAGCGCCCTGATGCGCAGGCGCTGATAAACGCTGGCGTTCAAGGCGTTCCAGTGCCGGCGCAGCGTTGGGGTAATCCCGATACTGAGGCTGCCCGCATTTTCATCAATGCGGGGCTCGAGCTCGCTGATGATATGGAGTTTTACACATTCGGCAATTATAGCTGGAGCAAGGGCACAACTTCTTTCTTTTATCGCAACCCCAACACCACATTTATTGCGACGTCCATTCCGACTACGACTGTCGCAGGCGGTCCCCGGTTCAGCTTTCGCCAGCTTTTTCCCGGCGGATTTACGCCAAGTTTTGGTGCCACGATCACTGATGCGGCACTGGCCGCTGGCATCAAGGGAGCAGTCGGTTCGGGGTTAACCTACGACCTAAGTGCCTCCTATGGTCAGAACCACGCTTCCTATCGGATCGACAACACCGTCAATCCGTCACTCGGTCTCGGGTCGCCAACCTCGTTCAAGCCAGGTCAGCTTGAGCAGCGTGAGCTCGCATTCAATCTTGATCTAACCCATCCGCTCAACATAGGGGCGGCCGATCCGCTGACTCTGGCTGGCGGTCTCGAATATCGTCGCGAAACCTACGAAATTACCGTAGGCGACTTGGCTTCCTGGCAGGTGGGACCTTTTGCGTCGCTGATTGATCCTGATGCCGGCAACCGGGTTGGCCTGCCCGTTGGTTCAAACGGATTTCCTGGCTTCAGTCCGATCCAGGCAGGAGAGTTCGGCCGCAGCAACTGGGCGGCCTATACATCGCTGGAGGGCAATCTTTCCGAGGCCTTCCAGATGGGGCTCGCCGGACGATATGAGAATTATTCGGATTTTGGCTCGAAATTCACCTGGAAGGTCAGCGGGCGTTTTGACTTTAGCGATGTCTTTGCGGTGCGAGGATCGGTCAACACCGGCTTTCGAGCGCCTACACCCGGCCAGTCCAACGCCTCGCAAGTCCAGACGAATATCGACTCAGTGACCGGTGCCCCGTTGACCGCAGGGATCGTGTCACCGAATAACCTGGTTGCGCAATTCTTCGGCGCGTCGCCGTTGAAACCGGAAAAGTCGTTCAATTTTGCGGGCGGAATCGTCATCAAGCCGAGCAACCGCATCACCTTCACTCTCGACTATTTCAACATCAAGGTCGAGGATCGCATTGCGGTTTCCGGCAACTTCAACCTGACCGCAGCGCAGCGGGCGCAGCTTGCAGCGCTCGGCATTCCCGGGGGCGACTCGTTTCAACAGGTGAGTTTCTTCACAAACTCATTCGACAGTCGAACTCAAGGGTTGGACGCGATGCTAACCATCGGTTTCGATCTGGCCGGCGGTAAGGCAACGCTTGGGTTCAACGGCAATTATACCAAAACCGATGTAACGCGCGCGTCGCCCGTTATTAGTGCGGACCGCGAACGCCTCCTTGAGCTGGAAGGCTTTGTGCCCAAATGGAAAGGCAACGCGGCCTTCAATTATGAGAGCGACCGTTTTGGGTTTGTTGCGCGCGCCAATTATTACGGCAAGTGGACCGACTATGGAGCCAATCTTGCTGCCGACCAGACAGGTGGTTCCGAAGTGCTGGTCGATATTGAGGCATCTTATAAAATCAATGATATATTCAAGATCGCTGTCGGTGGCGAGAATGTGTTCGACAATTATCCCGATCTTGAGGCGCGGCAATCGCAAATCAACAACGGAATCCGCTATTTACGCTTCGCTCCAACCGGCTTTAATGGCGGCTTTTGGTATCTTCGCGGCACGGCAAAGTTCTGAGGGGGTGGGCGGCGGCGATCTCCTTCGCCGTCGCTCCTTGGAAGTCTTGCTACTCCGCTTCGAACATCCTGTCTCGATGTTGCTCGAGCATTTCGATAAATGCCAGCGCGACTTGCGAGACCGGACGCAGCTGCGGCGTGAAAATCATATACTCAAAAAACACCTCGGGCGCAAAGCGTCGCACAATAAGACCACGCTCGGCGTAATCTGCCGCCGTCACCGGGTTGAGAATGGAGCAGCCCAAGCCTTGCATTACGAGCGCACATATTGTCATCGCATATTGGGTTTCGATCACCATCTCCCGACCGACGCCGGCATCATCGAATATCCGGTCGATACGGTGCCTGGCACTATCCTCGAGCGCCAGCGAGATAAAGGCTTCGCCTTCCAGGTCGGTTGGAACAATAACCTGCTTTTCCGCAAGCTTATGTCCGTGCGGCAGGACACACGCACCGGCGCAGCGCAGGAAGCGCTCCATCCTGATGCCCGGCAATTCGCGAGCGGGCGTTGCCAGTCCAATGTCGAATTGCTGGTTCGCCATCCACTGCCGAACCGTCGCCGAACTTCGCGTCTGCAACTGAATCGTGACGCCAGGGTGGGCCTCGCGAAAGGCAGCGATGACCTTTGGCAGGAAACTGACGGCCAGCGCGGGCAGCGCCGCAATGCGCAACGTGCCCGTTGCCATATTGCGGATGTCTTCGGCGACGCGTTTGAGCACTGCAATTCCCGAAAAGCTGCGCTCCACTTCATAGAAGAAGGCATCGGCCTCGGGCGTGATTGTGAGGCTGCTTCCCCGCGAACGGACGAACAGCCGAAATCCCAGCTGATGTTCGAGATCAGACAGCAGTTTACTCACTGCCGGTTGCGACAAATGCAGCGATTGTGCGGCCTGCGTCACAGATCCCGACAACATGACCGCGCGAAAGGCCTCAAGCTGGCGAAGGTTCATCGTCGGTCTCCGGTTATAACCTTTACCAATCGGTCTAGCCTGTTAGGTTCTGGAAATGAATAGGCTTGTGCAGATCCGCGCGAAGGCACTTTTTTGCTGTGGTTTGATTGCATTCGCGCTTTCAGCTTGCGGGTCCTCGCAGCCAACCCCCCAGGGTGGTAGATCGGTTGCAGGATCGACGCTTGCCAAGGTCAAGGCTCGCGGCACTCTCAATTGCGCTATCCATACAGGCCAACTTGGCATGTCTTATCTCGACAAGCAGGGGAAGTGGCAAGGCTTCTTCGTCGACTATTGCCGTGCGATCGCAGCCGCCGTCCTTGGGGACCCCGACAAGGTCAAGTTTATGCCGGTCGCTTCGAACAAGCGATTCACAATCGTGCAGACAGGCGAGGCCGATCTGCTGTCGCGCACTACGACCTGGACGCTCACGCGTGACACTGATCTTGGCGTCAATTTCGTCGGTATCATGTATTATGATGGCCAGAGTTTCCTCGTTCCGAAACGTTTGGGAGTGACCAAAGCACGCGACCTCGACGGTGCCTCGATCTGCATTACCAAAGGAACGACGTCGGAGCTTAACACCGCGGACTATTTCCAGCGCAACCGGATCCGCTTTCGTTCGATCGTGTTCGAAAATCCCGAAGAAGCAAAGCTCGCCTTCTTCGCCGGGCGATGCGATGCGATGACGACCGATGCCTTTACGCTCACGGTTATCCGGCTTGCCGATACCGACCGCCCCGATGACTATACCGTCCTGAGCGAACGCTTGACCAAGGAGCCTGTCGGACCTGTGGTGCGGAGCGATGACGAGCAATGGTATGAAATCAACAAATGGGTTTTGAACGCGCTCGTTGCCGCAGAGGAAATGGGCGTAACGCGAACCAATGCCGCGGCCATGCGTCGCGATTCTCCGGATCCCGAAATCCGCAAGATGCTGGGTGGATTGCCGGGCTTTGGGAAGTCGCTCGGGCTTGATGATGATTGGGGTTTTCGAGCCATTAGCGCCACTGGAAACTATGGAGAGATTTTTGCACGGCATATCACGCCGCTGGGTGTCGAGCGCGGACAAAACAAACTCTATCGGGATGGCGGATTGATCTATCCGCTGCCAATGCGATGACCATTAGGACACCATGGGCACGGTCCAATGGGCTGCAATGGGCAGTACTGGCGGCGGCACTGCTGGCGCTCTGCCTTTTGCTTGGCACGCTTGCGGCCAATCTTGACGGCAAGAATATCCGGACGGGATTTGCCTTCCTGGGTGACCGTGCCGGCTTCGCCATTGGCGAGACGCTGGTTCCCTATGGACCCGGCGACAGCTTTGCGGCAGCCCTTCTTGTCGGTCTTCTCAACACCCTCTTGATATCGTCGCTCGGGATCATCTTCTCGACCCTTCTGGGACTGGCGATCTGCCTTGCCCGGTTGTCGCCTAACTGGCTTCTGGCGCGGCTTGCCGGGCTCTATGTCGAGGTCATCCGGAACATTCCGCTGCTCCTTCAGATGTTTGTTTGGTATGCTATCCTGCTGTTCAGCCTGTCGCCACCAATCCCAGACTCAGGTCGAAGCTTCGCGCTTGACAATAGGGGACTGCACTTGCCTGCATTGGCATCGACTGGAACCCTTCTGGCGGCGGCCACTGCCGGCCTTTTCGTCTGGTTGGCGTTGCGCAGGACCAGGTTGGGCCGCGAAAGGTGCGGGCTATCGCAGCTGGCTGGTACAGTGGTGGCTGTCGCGGTCCTGTTGTTGTCGGGGGCCGAGGTCGACTGGCCCCTGTCGGGGCGCTTCGGCTTTGGTGGTGGATTGTCGCTGACGACCGAATTTCTGGCTCTCGTCGTCGGATTGTCGATTTACACTGCTGCCTATCTCGCCGAGATTTTTCGTGCTGCCATCCTTGCCGTACCACTTGGGCAACGCGAAGCTGCTGCGGCGCTCGGACTTGGTTCGGGCGAGACAATGCGGCGGATCATCTTGCCCCAGGCTTTGCGCATAGCGATACCGCCGATGACGAGCTGGCACCTCAACACGGTAAAGAATAGTTCGCTCGGCGTCGCCATCGGCTATCCGGAATTTGTCTCGGTTGTTGATACCGTGATCAGCCAGACGGGACAGGCGATCGAAGGTGTGGCTTTGATCGTAGGGACATTTTTGAGCCTGTCGCTGCTTCTGGCATTTGTAACCGACCGTTATGCACGCAGCTATGGCTGGTCGCTGACCGGCCAAGCTGGGCGCCAGATCGTTGCTGGGGCGACCGAGCAGCTGCCAATTTTGCTGCCTGCCAAATGGTCGGGTTGGGCGCGCCGAAACCTGTTTGCTTCAGCAAAACAGTCGATCTTGAGCGCGTTTGTGCTGCTTGTCGTGTCGGCCGCGATCTGGAAAGCGATCATATGGCTCATCGCGGATGCGACCTTCTCGGGAGGTGCTGCGGCCTGTCGCGCAGCTGATGGCACCTGTTGGCCGTTCCTGCGGGAGAATGCGACGCTCATTCTCTTTGGCACCTATCCTGAAGCTGAACAGTGGCGTGCGGCTCTGGCAACCATGCTCCTGCTTGGATGTCTTGGGTTATCCTTTGTGGCACGATTGTGGGGGCGCCGTCTCGCCATCGTCTGGGTCTTGGGCATCGCGGCGTCGCTCTTTGTGCTGCGCGGCGGTTTTGGGGTGTTGGTTCCGGTACCGATGGACAAATGGAGCGGTCTTCCGGTCACTCTCCTGCTTGCCAGCATCGCTGTACTGGCCGCCTTTCCACTGGCAGTTCTTCTTGCCTTCGCAAGGCAATCGGCAAATCCGCTGGTCAAGCGGCTGGCAACCGGACTGATCGAACTGGTGCGCGGCATTCCGCTCATCGGCGTCCTGTTTCTGGCGGCCGTCATGTTCCCCTTGTTCGTCCCCGACTGGCTTTCGATCGACAGTCTGCCGCGCGTTCAGCTGGCTCTCATCATCTTTACAGCTGCCTATATGGCCGAAGCGATCAGGGGCGGACTGATCTCTGTCTCGGTGGGTCAGTCTGAGGCTGCACAGGCGCTTGGTCTCAGCAAGTGGCAGGCGCGTCGGCACATTGAGCTGCCGCAGGCGCTGAAGGTCAGCCTGCCCGCGCTCGTCAACACCTCGATCAGCGAGGTCAAGAACACCACGCTCGTGCTGATCGTTGGGGTATTTGACTTGCTCCAAACGACCCGCCTTTCCTATGTCGAGGCGCAATGGCGACCATATTTTGCCGAAGCCTATTTGTTCTCCGGGACGATTTTCTTTGCGATTTGCTTCGCATTGTCCCGGCTTGCCATGAAAATCGAACGAAAGCTCAGTCATGAACGATGATCGCGCGCGCGACGATGCGCCAGCCAAAACACCAAGCCCCGCCGATGAGTGGCAGGAAGCAACCCGGACGGTCCATGCTGGTCCCAGGCCCTCGAGCCAGTCGGGGGTGATCAATCCGCCCGTCTACAGGGCATCAACCATCGTCTATGAAACGGTCGACGCCTATATGGATCGCCACAAGGGTCTATATGATGACGTGATTTATGGCCTTTACGGCACGAAAAGCACCTATGCGCTCGCCGAGGCCATTGCCGAGCTCGAGCACGGCGCGGCGACTGTTATTACCTCCTCAGGTACCAGCGCGATAGCGCTCACGCTATCGGCATTTGTCGGTGCGGGCGACCATCTGCTCGTTGCTGACTGTATTTATGGTCCCGCCCGGAAATTTCTTTCTGACATTCTATCGGGCTTTGGCGTCGAGATTGAATATTTCAAACCAGACATTGCGGGCAGCATTGCCAGTCTGTGCCGACCCAACACCAAGCTCATCTACATGGAAACGCCGGGTTCTCAGACCTTCGACCTTATCGACATCCCGGCAATTACCGAGGTGGCGCGCGCAAAGGGGATTTTGACGGCGGTCGACAATACATGGGCGACCCCGCTCTATTTCAAACCGCTCCGTCACGGCGTGGACGTATCGATCGCATCGGCAACGAAATATCTCTCGGGTCATTCAGACTGTCTGCTTGGCTCAATGACGGCGGCAAACGACGAAATATACAGGCAACTCAAGGATGTCGCGGCACGCTGGGGAAATTGTGCCAGTCCCGACGATTGTTATCTGGTGCAGCGCGGCCTGCGCACCTTGGACGCGCGCCTCGAACGGCATCAGCGAACGGCAAGCACGCTCGTCAACTGGTTTGCGCAGCAACCCGAAGTGAAAGCCATCCGTTATCCTGCCTTTGCCGAGGATCCGGGTCACGCCATCTGGAAGCGCGACTTTACCGGTGCAACGGGACTTTTTGGCGTCCAGCTCGATGCCCTCAGTGACGAAGAGACCCGAGCCTTTTTCAATGGGCTGGATATCTTCCAGCTTGGCTCGAGCTGGGGCGGATTTGAAAGCCTCGCCGTTCCCGCCTGG
The DNA here is from genome assembly GCF_004122115.1 of Sphingobium fluviale. Lineage (GTDB taxonomy): Bacteria > Pseudomonadota > Alphaproteobacteria > Sphingomonadales > Sphingomonadaceae > Sphingobium > Sphingobium fluviale. The sequence goes on along the minus strand of NZ_SBKP01000022.1, from coordinate 23,702 downwards.
CCAGCGCCGATCCGAGCGTTTCCAAATGGCGAGCAGGATGGGGCACTCATTCGTATCCACGCCGGTCTTGAAGCAGCCGTCGACCTCATTGCCGATTTGGAAGCCGCATTTGCTCGCGTCCGAGCCCTCAGGCGATCGTCATGACCGAATTCGCGATCCGCCTTGTTGGCCTAAATAAATATTACGGCCAATATCACGCGCTGCGCAATGTCGATCTGGCGATATCCCGGGGCCAGCGGATCGTGCTGTGCGGTCCTTCGGGATCAGGAAAATCAACGCTTACGCGGTGCATGAATCTCCTCGAACGACCTGAGTCGGGGAAGGTGGAGATCGAGGGCGTCAATATCCTCGAACGATCGGCCGCCGCGGCCGCCGCGCTGAGACGGGTGGGTATGGTGTTCCAGCAATTCAACCTTTTCCCGCACAAGACAATTTTGCAAAATTGTGTGCTTGCGCCCCTCCTTGTAGCTCGGCAGCCAACTGCCATCGCTGAAGAGCGGGCACTGCATTTTCTGGATAAGGTCAGGATCGCCGATCAGGCGCACAAATATCCGAGCCAGTTGTCAGGCGGACAACAGCAGCGGGCAGCGATAGCCCGCGCGCTCACAATGGATCCGGAAATCCTGTTGTTCGACGAGCCGACGTCGGCGCTTGATCCCGAGATGATCAAGGAAGTTCTCGATGTCATGGTCGCGCTCGCCGACGAAGGCCGCACGATGGTGTGTGTAACCCACGAAATGGGATTCGCGCGGCAAGTGGCCGACCGGGTGCTGTTCATGGATGAAGGCAGCATCGTCGAGGATCGCGATCCGCAGAGCTTTTTCGAGGCTCCAACAACTGAGCGTGCGCGCCAGTTCCTGAGCCAACTTTTAAAACATTGACGAAAAGGAGCAGTATGAGCAGCCAAATCCAACAGCGTCTGATTGCGCTCGGGATCGAACTTCCCGCTATGCAGCCGACCGTTGCAAACTATGTGCCCGCGACCTTCCACCGCGGCGTACTGACACTTTCAGGGCAATTGCCCCGCACGGCTTCGGGTCTGGTAAAGGGCAAGGTTGGAGGCGATATGACGGTCGAGCAGGGTGTCGAAGCAGCGCGCTTATGCGGCATTGCGCTGCTGGCTGCAGCAAAAGTCGCTCTCGACGGCGATTTGGACCGCATCGAAAGCTGCCTGACGCTCGGCGGTTTTGTAAACGCCGTTGACGATTTCGAAGCCCATCCGCAGGTGATAAACGGAGCCTCGGACTTGATCGTCGATGTGCTCGGCGACTGCGGACGACATGCAAGGGTTGCACTGGGCGTTGCGTCTTTGCCGCTTGGTGCGGCAGTAGAGGTCTCCGCAAGCTTTGCCGTCCGGGACTGATCCGGCGCATGTCGGCCTCTGATAGCGATGCAATGTTGTTCCGCACGGAAAGCGATTCACTTGGGGAATTTCCGGTACCGGCGCACGCGCTTTATGGTATCCATAGCGCTCGAGCCGTGGCTAATTTTCCAATCTCCGGATCGACAATTGGTGATTTTCCCGAGCTCCTTTCAGCGCTTGCCCGGATCAAGAAAGTCGCCTGCAGAGTCAATGCGGCGGAGGGCTGTTGAGGAAGGAATTGGCTGCGCCGATCTCGCAGGCTTGTACCGAAATTGCGCGAGGCCGATTTGCCGAGCAATTCGTCGTCGACATATACCAGGGTGGAGCTGGCACATCGACGAACATGAACATGAATGAGGTGATCGCGAACCGCGCACTCCTGTTGCTAGGCAAGAAGCCGGGCGACTATGCGACTGTCGATCCGCTCGGACATGTCAATCTCAGCCAGTCGACCAATGATTGCTATGCTTCCGCAGTTCGGCTGGCAACCTATGCCCTTAATGCAGGGCTTGTTGTCGTGCTCGACGAACTGGTGAAGAGCCTGGCCCGGAAGGCTGATGAGTATTCCGACATCCCCAAGCTCGGCCGAACGCAGCTTCAAGATGCTGTTCCGATGACGGTTGGGGCAGAACTTGGCGCGTTTGCAGCGACTTTACGCGAAGATGTCCTGCGGCTTTCCGAGCTTCCCGATATGTTTCTCGAAATCAACCTTGGTGGGACGGCGATAGGCTCTGGCGTCGGAGCAAAACCGGGATATCGCGACCACATCGTCGACGCTGTAGCCGCCGAGTTCAACCTTCCGGTCAGAGCGGCGGATAACCTCTACGAGGCCAGCTGGGATATGGGCTCGTTTGTTCTTTACAGCGGATTGCTGAAAAGACTCGCCGTCAAGCTTTCGAAACTGGCAAATGACCTGCGACTGTTAACCAGCGGCCCTCGCGGAGGATTTGGTGAGGTGCTGCTTCCCGAACGCCAGGCTGGCTCATCGCTCATGCCCGGGAAGATCAACCCGGTCATCCCCGAGGCTCTCAACCAAGTGGCCTTCCGGGTCTTCGGCCTGGATACGAGCATTACTTTTGCAGCTGAGGCCGGGCAGTTACAGCTCAATGCGTTCGAACCACTGATCTTCCTCTCGATCCACGAGGCCGTTACCCTGCTCAGCGCGGCGATCACCATGTTTCGGGTGAATTGTGCAGAGGGTATCCAGGTCGACGCCCAACAGTGTCGCGAGAGACTTGAGTCAAGTGCGGCAAGTGCGACCGAAGCTGCACAATCGCTTGGTTACACAGAAGCAGCCAAAATAGCACGTATTGCTGCTGCCAATGGCATGAACTGGAGCGAGGCGCTGCAGAACCGACAATCCTGATCAAGGCGGTTTAGCCAGTTCTTTGTTCCAGAAAACGCTAGACTTGCATGCTCTCCGGACTAGTTTTGATTTGGAACAGTGGAAGATGGCGGTATCAACACTAACGCTAAGACGTTGGCATAGGCGCTTCGCACTCACCCTTGGCATCTTCTTCGTCATTCAAGGTATTACCGGAGAAATCTCGCAACAACGCTTCTGGCTGTTTCAGGCGACGCAACCCGAAAAATTCAGGGTGAGCGCGAGTGGGACGGCGAAGTCCCCCGGCGAGGTGATGGCGCTTCTCGCAAAAGAGAAGCCCGACTTCCAGGTCGCGCACATGATGTATACCGCTGCGGTATCGCCCAATACGGCTGTTGTTGTGATGGGCGGGCGTGACACGACCAAACACGACATGTCGTACATGATTACTGTCGACCAGTTCGAGGGGCGGATCATACAGGAGGGCTCATCAATGTCGGGCTGGGTGGGCTTAGCCTCGACTGTCCACAAATGGTTGATTTTCGGCGTGCCGGGCAAAATCATATTGACCATTCTCGGCGTTGGGGTCGTGATATTCAGCCTGCTCGGGCTTGTGATCTGGTGGCGAACGCGCGAGACGAGCAAGAACGCCAAAGGGGTCGTGCGGATCCATCGCACCGCCGGTGTTCTCGCAGGGCTATTCGTCATCTCGGTCGCAGGCACGGGCACGTGGCTCAACCTCACAACCTGGGCGGAGAAATCTTCTGGCCGATCAGTATTCGCCAGCAACATGGCGAAGGCAGCTGCCCATATAGGCCACGAGATGCCGCCCGCTGCTATCGATGGCAATCAGGCATATGCGCTTGCGCGGAAGGAGGTCGGCGACCTGCACTTGTCCGCATATGGCCCCCTGGGGTGCGCATGCAAAGGATTACTGGTTCGCCTTCATGGATGAGAGGCTGAAGCGCACCGATGTTCTGATCGATCCTTATGAGGGCAAGGTGATCGGGACCTACCGCACCGGCCTCACCCGCGGAGGCGACGGGGTGCGGGCTTGGCTGTTCCCAGTCCATAGCGGTTTCGTTATTGGACCCGTCGGCGGTGTGATCTACACGATAATCGGCCTGTCGGTCAGCCTGTGGGTTTCCACAGGCTTCATCATGTGGCGACGGCAACGCCGTGGCCGCGCGAAAAAGCTTCCCGCAGTTGGTGTCGAAAATTCGATATCCACCTGAGACCTTTGGCTGCCGGCCGCCGGTGAATAGCATCAAACCAATCCTGCTAATGCCTATTTGCCTGCGCTCACCAAGCGAGGTCCGGTCAGCATCCCGAGCCCCGTCAATCATGTCCCTTCATGCGTTGTGCAGACGGTACTTTCAACCTATCGTAGCCATTGGGTAAAGCGCCAATATTCATCGTCCTACGGCTATATTGACCAGTTCTTCAAACCACTGGGCGCACTCTGACGGGGGAGTGCTGTCACTGGGATGGGGTATTATTTCTCAATTGAGACAATTTCGCCTTTCCGGCCCCGGCGAATGGCTCACCGAGGCCGGGAGAAAATTTAGCAGCTACAGGACTCCGAACGTTCTTTACAATCCTGGCACGGCTTGCAGTCTTTGGTTTCTGCTTGTTGATTGCAACAATCGCAACGATCGGTGGCCGGTTCTTTGTGCTTGACCCAAACCCGAACGCGCGGCGGAAGGTTTGATTTATTGGGTCCGGAAACGGGGCGGTTTCGCCATTCCCAATGTCCCGACGCGGGCTCCTTGGCGACCGCGAAAGTGGGGGTTGCGAGTGCTGCGATTGCTGCAAGCTGCAGTAACATTTTCATGAGGAAATTCCTTGATTGAATCTGACAATACACCCCGATGGTTGGATCGAGGGCGTGTGCTGATTTCAGCCAAGGAGGGAAGGGGGGTGCAGATCTGGAGCGGAACTTCGCCCCGCAAGAGTGGCGAGCGGTCCGATCCCAGGAGTGCCGTCGCGATTGGAATGGCTGGGCGCGCCCATGGCTGACGGCACAATGATCGAGGGAACGCTGCAGCATTTTTTGGCAATGCAATCGATGGTGGGCCAATTGCACGGCTCGTCGGAGCTTGTTGTGGCAGGAGCAGATGCATGCGCGCTGGAATCCAATGTTTCAGCTTGCACTGGCTGCGACTGCGTGATCAAATCTGATGACGACATCGCAAAAGCGACCTCTTGACTCAAGAGCCCAAGAAGCGCCCCGATAAGCAAAATCAAAGGCAGCCAGCGTTTCACGTCAATATTTTCCCACCAATCCCTGATTAAGTCAATTCGTCTTGGGCGATCAGGCCGTCGGCGTCCGGTGGTTCCAAGGCATTGCTTGCAGCAAACTGGCCATGCCGCACCATCCGGTCGCACCTGCCATGATCAGTCCGGAACCGACAAGAGCCGACAGGCCAAAAAATGACGGCGACACTAGAAAACCGAGCAAAACGCCGATCAGAACAAGGCCCCCAGCGGCAATTTGCACTTGCCGCATGATTTCGAGTGGCTGGCGTGCGTCGATACTTGTTGGCAGTCCGGCGGATCGCCACGCGTCAATCCCACCGGCGAGGATGTGAACCTGCGCGCCGCTTCGGGCCGCGCCGAGCGCTTGAGCATTTTTTTGGGTGCGCATGCCGGTGCGGCAGTGAAACACCAAAGGCCCGGCGGGCAGTTCGCATAGGCGGTCTAGCGTTACATTGAGCGCGCCAGGAATATGCTCACGCGCATGTTCTTCTACGTCTCGGATATCGACAAGGGTCGCGCCGCCATCGATCAAGCGACGCGCCTCGGCAGGAGATAAAGCAGGAATCGTGATCGGCTCAGTCCTTGCAATAAAGTTGATAAAGGGTGGTCATCAGCATCTCGGTGTGCGGATCGGCAATCCGGTACCAAAGCGTCTGGCTTTCCCGGCGGAAGGCGACGAGACCCTCGTCCCGCATTTTGCCAAGATGTTGCGAACACGCGGATTGCGACAAGGCAACCTCGCGTGCGAGATCGCCTGCTGCCATTTCGCCATGTTCGGCAAGCTTGCATAGCAACATCAGACGGCGGCTATTGGCCATAGCTTTGAGCAGGTTGGCGACCGACTCCGCTTTCGCTTCAAAAGTGGCGAGATCCATTGGGGATTTGAGCATCACAGCATCCATTGGGCATTGCTTAATTAGTATATACTGATATAGTGTCAACCACAAATGGAGATTGTCATGCCCGCATCGCCTTCCATCGAGGCGTTTTTCGACGAAGCGACCAACACGATCAGTTATCTGGTTGCCGATCCAGTGACTGGAGATGCGGCCGTGATCGATCCGGTGCTCGACTTCGATCTGGCAAGTGGACAGGCCGATGTGCGATCCGCCGAGCGAATTCTCGCGTCGGCGGCTGAACACGGCTGGCGGATTGTGATGGCGCTGGAAACACATGCGCATGCCGATCATCTATCGGCTGCTCCCTATATCAAGGCCAAGACCGGTGCCGTTATCGGAATTGGCGAGCATATTCGTGACGTGCAAAAGATCTTTCGCCCGATCTTTGCGTTTGACGCTTTGAAGTCAGACGGGTCGGATTTCGACCGGCTGTTTTCGGACGGTGAGCAATTCATGATCGGTGGACTCACAGTGGAAGTGATGCACGTTCCCGGGCACACGCCTGCTGACATTGCTTATCGAATCGGCGACGTTGCCTTCGTCGGGGACACGCTCTTCATGCCCGATTTTGGCACCGCCCACGCGGATTTTCCCGGCGGCGACGCGCGCCAGCTCTATCGCTCGATCCGGCGGGTGCTGAGCCTGGTTGACGAAACGCGGCTGTTTCTGTGCCATGACTACAAGGCACCGGGGCGCACGGACTATGCTTGGGAAACCACGGTAGGCGAACAGCGACGGTCCAGCGTGCACGTCCATGATGGCGTCAGCGAAGACGAGTTTGTCGCAATGCGCGAGGCGCGCGACGCAACACTTGATGTGCCCAAGCTGCTGTTACCAGCCATTCAAGTCAATGTCCGCGCAGGACGCTTCCCGGAAGCCGAAGCCAATGGCGTTCGCTATTTGAAAATTCCTATCAAGGCCTGTTTTGCAGATTAGGTAGGCCCGATCGCTGCGCCGAAGAATGCACTGGGCGCCCCGTTCGATCAGCGCGGGCCCAATGTTTCGACGATCTTGCATTCCGCAACCGTGCCGTGACGACATGACCCAATCACCTTGTCGAGTTCGGTCCTGAGCGCGGTGAGGTCGGCAACCTTGCGGTCGATATCTATGAGATGCGTCCGTGCGATTGCATCAACCGCTTCACAGGGTTGCGACTTGTCATCGGAGAGGGTCAGCAATTCCCGCACGGCTTCAAGCGTGAAGCCGAGATCGCGCGCGCGGCGGATGAACGAGAGCCGCGCCAGATGCTCGCTGCCATAGGCGCGATAATTTGCCGCTGTGCGGGCAGGCGGTGGTAGAAGACCGATCTTTTCATAGTAGCGCACCGTCTCGACCTTGGTTGCGGTCGCGTTTGCCAATTCGCCGATTTTCACCGTTTGACCTCCAGCGTGATGGGCGTTGACCCCGACAAAGCGTCCAATATCGGACACCCGCTGAACGCGCGTGACTCGCAATCGGCAACTGCACCTGCAAGGACGGTTTCCATCTTTTTCAGATCAGCGAGCTTGGAGCGCACCGCCGTCAGATTGGCCTTGGCAATGTGATGCGCCTCGCCGCAGGCGGCGGGCTGAGCGGCATCGAGGCCAAGGAGGGCTTTGATTTCTTCGAGCGAAAAGCCCAGTTCGCGCGAGCGTCGCACGAAGCGCAACCTTTCGGCATCGGCTTGCGAATAATGACGATAACGTCCGCGCCGTGCGGCGGCAGGTATCAGAGCACACCGTTCGTAATAACGTATTGTTTCGATATGGCAGCCGGTCCGCCGCGAAAGTTCGCCTATCGCAAAGCCTGGTTCAGCCATTGCCCGAAAAAACCTCTTGAGTCTGTAGTTGCTACAGATGGTAAGAGGGTTTGCAGCAATGGGCAAGAAGGATGCAGTGATGGCTCAGGATCAGCCGGGATCAGACAAGGCACTGCGCCGTAGCACCATTTTGACGACTTTGGGCGGTATCGCAGCAGCATTTGGTGCTGCAGCCTGTTGTGCCTTGCCGATCCTATTGGCGAGTTTGGGCATTGGCACCGCTTGGCTCGGCGGGATCGCGGGCTTCACAGGTCCGCACCAAGCCCTGCTCATGGCCGCTAGCACCATCTTGCTTGCGATTTCGGCCGTATTTTTGTGGCGGATGCAGAGCAGGGCACAGCAGTGCGGGCCCGACGGTAACTGCGCGCCGCCATGGGTACGGATCATGCTTCTCATTGGCTTGTTCATCGGCGCGCTGCTGCTGGCGGCAGGTCATTTTTATGTCTGATCGGGTGGTGGTATTTGAATCGGCGCTCCGCTGCCCAGTCTGCGGCGTGGTCAAAGTCGAGACAATGCCAACCGACGCATGTTGGTATTTCTATGATTGCAGCGGCTGCGGGGTCGTGTTGAAACCCAAGCCAGGTGACTGTTGCGTCTTCTGCTCCTACGGGACCGTTCCATGCCCCCCAGTCCAACTCGACGGTAAGGCAGCCGATTGCTGTGCTCCTTCATGCGCGAACTCGACGCAAAGCGGCTCTTGACCCTATAGTTGCTATAGGGTGTAGACAGAAGTCCGACTCGACAATGAGAAGGGCAAAATTTCATGAGTGACTGCGGATGCGAAGCGGACACGAAACGCGCGGGTGTTGATCCGGCTTATCGTCGCGCCTTGTGGATCGTCGTGCTGCTCAATCTGGGCTTCGGGGTCATCGAGCTTGGCGGAGGCTTCCTTGCCGGGTCGCAGGCACTCAAGGCTGATTCGCTGGATTTCATTGGCGACGGATCGATTACGCTTGTTGGCCTGATCGCGCTCGGCTGGTCGGCCATCGCGCGGAGCAAAACGGCGTTGATCCAAGGGTTTTTCCTCGCGGCGCTTGGCGTCGGGGTCATAGGCATGGCCATCTGGCGTGCTTTCAACGCGGTTGCGCCTGAGGCCGACATCATGGGCGGTCTTGGCATCGTGGCGCTTGCCGTCAACATATCTGCAGCTTTCGTTCTTCGCCGTTTCCGTGATGAGGGCGATGCGACCGCGCGTGCGATCTGGCTATTTTCCCGCAACGACGCCCTTGCCAATGTTGCCGTAATCATAGCTGCGGCGTTGGTGGCCTGGACCGGACAGGCTTGGCCCGATCTTGCGGTGGCGGGCATCATCGCGCTGCTCTTCCTGCATTCGGCCAATGACATTATCCGCGATGCGCTGCGCGAATTGTCGGATCATTGAAAGCAAGTAGTGGTCGATGAATGACCAGGGCAGCACGTCGTCTCTAGAGTCCGGCGATACCGCCGACTATGGCAAACAGATACAATCGATGACATTGCCTAGTTGATGACCCATTATCCAGTCGAGGGACGGTGTCACGGACACGCGGCCCAAGACAGACCGAATCCTCTCGAGCGTGATTGCCGACGCTGGTTTTGTCGATCTGCGTGAACGCAGCCGCATTCACACCATTCCAGATACAAGAGCCCTGATCTTGGCGCGCGCGCTTAAGCGGGGCGGCTTGATCTCGCGCGGTTGAACCAGAATCCGGCAGCCAGTACGATGATAGTCGCGATTTGCGCCAACAGCGTTTCGTTCGTCGGAAAGAGGCCGAGCGTCGGGATCCGCGGCACACCGGGACGCGGTGCAACGCCGATCATACCCGCCTCCTGAAGACCTGCTATGCCCTTGCCCGCCAGGATAACGGCGAGCACAGCAATCAGGATTGCGCTCCACGAGAAGAACTGGGTGATCGGCAGGCGCGCGCTGTAGCGTAGCATAGCCCAGGCTATGGCCCCTAAGAAAAGGGTTGCGATGCCGGCACCGGCCAACATCGCGGTGCCGTTCCCCTGTGCCCATAGCGCGGTGTAGAATAAGATGGTCTCAAACACCTCGCGATAGACGACCAGGAACGCCAGCCCGAACAGGAACCAACCCGAACGGCGTGACAATGCCGCCGACATCTTCTCCTTGATGTAGCGCTGCCATACCTCGGCGTTGCTTTTGCCGTGCATCCAGATGCCGACTGAAACCAGAATGATTGCCGCGAATAGCGAGCCGAAGCCTTCGGTGAGCTCACGCGAGGCGCCGCTGATGCCGATGAAATAGGCCGCGACAAACCAAGTAAGCACTCCAGCAGTCAGCGCGCTGATCCACCCGCCATGAACATAGCCCATCACTTCGGTTCGTTCGGTCTTGCGCAGGAACGCGATCATCGCAATCACGATCAACAATGCTTCAAGACCTTCGCGCAGCAATATACCAAATGCACCGAAAAAGCTTGATGTGTCGCTCGCTTGCTCAGGCGAAAGCGCCGTCTCGGCTTCTGCAAACAGCCTATCGACCGCGTCATTTGCCGCCTGCACTTCCGGCAGCGGTCGATCATTGCCGATCGCCGCACGCAGATTGCCCATTGCCGCTTCGATCTGCGCCATGAGGTTCGCGTCGCGAGCAGCGAGAACGGCCTCGACCGGCTCAAATCCGTCGAGATAGGCGGATAGTGCAAGATCGGATGCCGCTTTCCGATCGCCTTTTGCATATGCCAATAAGCTGGCATCGAGGCGCTCGCGAGCCAGGCTGAGCGAACCTTCGCGCTGTGCGGTCAACGCCTCGGGCTGACGTCGCAGGAATGCAGTCAATGCCTCGGCTTTGGCTTGACCCAAATCAATTGCAGTAGCTGCAGGCGTCGCGCCAACGAATGCCTCCATATTCGGAAATGCCGCGCGCGCAGCCTTGTCATCACGCCACAGCTGTTCGCCCTTCGATGCGGACTGCGCGGGATAGGCAAGGCTTCCGACATAAAAGGCGAGCGCCCAGCGGTCCGCGTCATCCAGCGAATCGAAGCTCGCCATTGATGTGCCTTCAAGGCCTTGCGTAATGACCTGATAGAGCCCGAACACGCTGCGTTGGTTCGCGCGTGCGACATCTGTGAACGCAATCGGTGGCGGCTCTTGGCCCGCCGCGCTTGGACCTTTTCCGTCTCCGCTTGATCCGTGGCAAGCCGCGCAATTCTGGCTGTAAAGCTTCGCGCCTCGCTGAATGTCAGGCGGAGACTTGGGCGCAAGCGGCACCGGGTATGCCGCGAGTAAACTGGCGGCGAGCGCACGCGACTGTGCGGCAATCGTTGTAGGCGAAGCCTTGTTAGCAATCGCGCGGCGCAGGACCCCAGCGCGCCTCAACAGATCCGACTTGACGGCGTTGGCTGGCAGGCTTTTGAGCCGGGTTTCGACCTGTTCGGCGAACTCGACCATCTCGGCATATTCGGCAGCATTGACCACCCGCCCTTGCGAAACTGCCTCTGCGTAATCGACGGCGACATAGTCGAGCAGGCGCCACGTCGTCTGAACTTCGACGTCGCTGGCTTGCGCCGGCTGCGACAAAATCAGAAACGAAACTAGGACGGCACATCCCCAACGATGGATTACGCGAATAAACATCGGTGGATATTGATATCGGAGCAGGTGCATCAAGTGGGATTCTCTAGTTAAGAATGATTCGCATGTTGGGCTTAGCAGGGTGCAGGGTGCTGGCAAAACAGATTTGCAAACCCGAATTCGCGACAAGATGGCGAACGATCGGCTTCCCGTTAGAAGGCGCTTGACCCTGTAGTTGCTACAGGGTGTAGATAGATGTCCGACTCGGGATTTTGTCGAGAAGGAAATCGAATGGCAGACGGTTGCAGCAGGGGCGCCTGCGCGAGCGAGACAGACAATGCCAATCCGCGCTGGCGGCGCATTCTCTGGATCGCGCTCATCGTCAATGCGGCTATGTTTGTCGTCGAGATGGTTGCGGGCGCTGCGGCGGACAGCCGTGCGCTTCAAGCCGACGCGCTCGATTTTCTGGGCGATGCCGCCAATTATGCGGTCAGTCTGGCCGTCGTCGGTGCGGCGCTGGCATGGCGGGCACGGGCGGCATTGCTCAAATCGCTGTTCATGCTCGGCTTTGCCGCCTGGGTCTTCGGCAGCGCGATCCTTGCTTTTGTGAATGGCACCACGCCCGACGCGATGACGATGGGCGCAATTGGCGCGCTGGCGCTTAGCGCCAATGTCAGCGTTACCGTGTTGCTCTACCGCTATCGCACCGGCGACGCGAATATGCGCTCGGTCTGGATTTGCTCGCGCAACGACGCGATCGGCAATGTCGCGGTGATGCTTGCGGCTCTAGGCGTGTTTGGCACAGGCAGCGCTTGGCCTGACCTCATTGTGGCAACAATCATGGCGGGGCTTGCACTGACCGGCGGCGCGCAAGTGCTGAGGCAGGCATTGGGTGAGTTGAAAGTGAAGGCGGCATGACGTTCCTCATCACGCCCATCATCTTCCTGTTTCATATTGCCGAAGAATGGCGGCGCTTCCCAGAGTGGGCGACCCGTCATTCTGGCGCGACGAGCCGCGCTTGGTTTGTCTATTCGCACATATTTCTGGTTGCCAGCACCATTGGCATTTGCTGGACGGCCACGGTCAACCCGTCGCGAATATCGACGATTTGGGCGGTGGCGGTACAATGGGTGTTTTTCACCAACGCGGTTTTTCATCTCACAACGTGGCGGCTCTTTCGCGAATATTCGCCAGGGGTATTTACCGCGCTCATTTTCTTCGTGCCAGCAACGCTCTGGCAGTTTGCGACCGTTCAACTCGACAGCGCTGGCTTTCTATTAGCGATTGCTTTGGGCAGCGTAGTGGGCGGTCTCGCGGTTGCGAGCCTTTGGCTCAACATGAACATTGACTGGGACCTGAGACGCAAGAGGGATCATCCTTATGCGGATTGAATTTCCGCGACGCACCCGCGAGCTTCGACAGACACCAGGTGAGCTGAAGGCTATTTCACGCTCGGCGGAGTACGTCTGATGGCCATCCTCCAGTCGATTCCGCTTGCCGCGATGATTGCGATTATCGCTGCGACCATATGGCGTGGCATATCAGTCAGACGACAAACAGGTGACCACCCGTTGGCCTTCCTCGACGCAAAGGGCATTCAGCGCGTTGCGGGGCTGTCATTCGCGATAAGCACCGCTATTCTCATTGCGGCCAGTTTCTTGGCTTCAAACAATGAAGCGACGGCCGTGACCTTGCCCGCAGCAATTGTCGCGCTTGCTGGGGCTGCAATGGTGATCGTTGCCCAAATACAGATGGAACGCGCTTGGCGCATTGGGGTTCGCGAGGGCGATGCACCGCAATTTGTGTCGCACGGACTGTTCCGCTTCAGCCGCAATCCGATCTTCGTTGGCATGATGCTGGTCGGCCTAGCAGCCGCAATAGTAGCGGGCTCTTGGTGGGCTTGGGCGGCAATCATCATCTTCATCCTGTCATGTATCGGGCAGGTGCGGATTGAAGAAGTGCATCTGGAAGCCAGTTTTGGGGCAGCTTATAACGCTTTTCGTGCGAAGGTTCCGCGATGGCTGGGTTTTGGAGGCAGGACATGAAATCATCTGTAGTTGAGCTAATCAATGCAGAAATGGCTGCTTATCTCGCTGCCAAAGCTGGCGATGATAGAGTGAAAGCCTGGGGAGCGCTTGAACGCGCACACATTCTCTCGCACCCCTATCTCCCGCTGCATGTGGCCAATCACTGGGCAATGCTGAAATTTGCCTTTGAAACGCGCGATGCGAAGGAGGCCATAGGCCAGATGACTCGTCTCGCCCTTGCCCCGCTTGGCGCGCTCACTGGACGAATCCCAATTGGGAATACCGGACGCTCCAATGTCAGTGCGTTCAAAACCATGCCAATTCCTGATGATCTTCGTGACGCCATCAGTAGAGTTACTACATGACCCACCAACCGCGCGTAGTGGGTGGTTCGTTTTGTTTGCGCGTGCCATTGCGCCGGTGATAAATAAAATCTGAAGTAAAAAACTGGTATCTCGAAGATCACGAAGTCGATGAATAGACAAATTAAGAATAATGGACAATCGCAACAGGTCATATTATAACATAAGGACAACAAGCGTGCGTATTTGCAGCAGCTTGCCAGAAAAACTGTTGCAACGCCAGATTGCGACCGATATAGGGCCTACTATGGCTCGTTGGCTATCCTGTCTGGTGATAATGCTGTCGGTGCTCGCGTGTGACATCGTCGGTTCACCCTTGCTCGCCAACCCGGCTGTGGAAGCCGCGGGTTTGGCGCAAGTTGTAAGCGAGGGTAATTCGCACGACAGCGAAGAGTCAGGTCAGTCTCACAGTGGCGTGGCAGGGCATATGGCACATGGCCATTGCACCGCGAATTTGGCCGATCCGGCAGACATGTCCCAGCCTCTGTACTTCAAGATGGGTCGGCCATGCCTGCCCGAGAGGCAAACAGGCCTCAACTCCTGGTCTACGGCACCCCCCACACAACCTCCTTCTGCCTGAATCGTGCTGCAGCGCGGACGCATTGCGTCCGCAGCTAATGATAACGATTCAGGAGTTTTCATATGTTTATACGTTTGCGCACCGCCTTGCTGGCGGGGACGCTCATATCTATCGGAGCGCCCGCCGCCGCCGAGCCGATAAGTCTCGGTGAAGCGTTAAGCCAGGGGCGCGCAGCATCACCGCGCATCACGCGAGCGGAAGCCGAAGTCAAAGCGGCTGAGGGCCGTGCACTTCAAGCCGGAGTGTCGCCGAACCCTGAGCTTGGCCTCGAAGTCGAGAACTTCAGTGGCACCGGTCCCTATCGAAACTTTCGACAGACCGAGACGACGCTGGCGGTCAGCCAGGAGTTCGAACTTGGCGGCAAGAGGCGTGCGCGCAAAGCGGTTGCCGCCGCCGAACTCGATTTCTTCAGACTTGCGCTCGTGCGAGAGGTAGCCGCGCTAGACTATGACATTCGCATTGCACATGCGGACCTCGCGGCGAGCGAGGCGCGGGGCGCGTTGGCCCGCGAAACTCTCGACCGCGCGCGCGAATTATCACGCGTGGCAAAGGAGTTAGTCGATGCGGGGCGCGATCCGCCATTGCGCCAATTGCGCGCCGACGCGCTTCTCGCCGAAGCCGAGGCCGAATTGGCGCGGGCCGCAGGTGAATATGTCTCGGCACGACGCAAATTGGCGCTCTTGACCGGAAGCAGCGATCCCGAATTGACCGCAGCACCGGGTAATGACGAACAGCCGCCGACTCTGCCCGCTGACACCCCAAGCCTTGATGAGCGGCTGGCAACTGCAGAGCGGGAAGCTGCCCAGGCGCGCGTTTCCCTGGCCCAAGCAGAAGCGGTTCCGAATGTAACGGCGTCTGGCGGTGTCCGCCGGTTTCGCGAAGGGGGTGAGACAGCCATTGTCGCCGGGATTTCGATCCCGCTGCCCTTCCGCAACCGCAACCAGGGTAATATTGCCGCCGCGCGCGCCGAGACAGACGCCGCCAGCGCTGTTCTTGCCCAGACGAGGTTGGAGGCCAATTTCAATCGCCGCGATGCCGAACTCATGGTCTCCGCTGCCAACGAGCGGGTCGCCGCCCTGTCCGGACCCGGCTTAGCGCAAGCCGAGGAGGCAGCCCGGCTGGCCAACATCGGCTACCGTGCTGGCAAATTCGCACTGATCGAGCTGATCGACGCGCAGGAAGCCCTCAATTCGGCCCGGCGCAATCTCATCGAAGCACAACTGGATCGTGCGCGAGCGCTTGCGGCGCTCGCTCGTGCGAACGCACAGTGAAGGAATTTTCAATGGAAACCGATAGCAACAAGAACAAATTGATCGCAGGAGCCGCCATCGCTGCGCTTCTGCTTGGCAGTGGCGGAGTCATGCTCGGCCGGACCATTCTAGCGCCCACAACCACCGCTGGTACTGAAGCCGAAGAGGGCGAACATGGTGAAGAAGAAAGCCATGGCCCTGAAGGCTTTGTCGAGATGGACGACGCGCGCGCGAAGGCAGCGGGGATCGCAACAGAGGCGACGCAAGCGGGCGGGCTCGGCATAGAGATCATCGCGCAGGGCGTCGTTGCCGCCGCTCCAGATGGCGAGGCGGTGCTGACCGCGCGCGGCGACGGTGCCTTGACCAGAATCGTCAAGCGCCTCGGCGACAGTGTCAGCACGGGCGAGACGGTTGCCTATCTCGAAAGCAGAGATGCGTCTGCTGTTGCTGCCGAACGCAGTGCTGCTTCGGCCCGGCTCATTGCCGCCCGCTCGGCTTATGCGCGGGAGAAAAAGCTGTTCGACGCGCGCGTCACGGCACGGCAAGATCTGGAAGCAGCACAGGCTGTGCTGGCCGAAGCCGAGGCCGAAGCGCGGCGCACCCAGTCGGCGGCGGGTGCTGCCAAGATTACCGGCGATGGACGGTTTCTCGCGGTCACCAGCATGATCTCGGGGCGGATCACCAAGGCCGATGCAACGCTTGGAAGCTATGTCACGGCGGGCACCGAGCTGTTCCGGGTGGCCGATCCGCGCAAGATTCAGATTAACGCATCTGTTCTTCCCGCCGATGCCCGGCGCGTTCAGCCGGGCGACAAGGCTGTGATCGAACTGCTTGGCGGCGACACGATCACCGCAACCGTCCGCGCGGCGACTCCGAGCCTCGACCCCGACAGCAAGGCGGCGACCCTCATATTGATTCCCGATGGTGTGGGGCAGCTCACCCCCGGGCAAGGGCTCCGCGTGCGGATCACACCGCGCAATAGTGCAGTTAACGCCGGCATCGGCATTGCCGAAGAGGCGATGCAGTCGGTCGAGGGCAGGGACGTTGTGTTTGTGAAAACGACGAAGGGCTTTCAGGCGACGAATGTGACGGTCGGGCAGCGCAGCGCAGGCCGTGTCGAGATCGTCGCGGGCCTGAAACCCGGTGCCGTTGTCGCGACCAAGGGCGCATTCCTCCTCAAAGCCGAACTCGGCAAGGGCGAGGCGGAGCATTGAGATGATCGAAAAACTTCTCGACGCGGCAATCCGCTTCCGCTGGGGCGTGGTCGTTGTCACGCTCATCGTCGCAGCCTTCGGTGCGAGCCAGCTGTTCAAGCTGCCGATCGACGCCGTTCCTGACATCACCAACAAGCAGGTACAGATAAACACCGTCGCCCCGGCTTTAGGGCCGCTCGACATGGAGCGGCTCGTCACCTTCCCGGTCGAAACCGCGATGGCGGGGATTCCGGGGTTGGAAAGCTCGCGCTCGATCTCGCGAAACGGCTTCAGCCAGGTGACGGTCGTGTTCGAGGAACACACCGATCTCTATTTCGCGCGCCAGCAGGTCGCCGAGCGGCTGACGCAGGCCAAGGAAAGCCTGCCCGATGGCGTCGAGCCGCAAATGGGGCCGGTGACAACCGGGCTTGGCGAAGTGCTGATGTATGTCGTCGAATACGAACCCGCAGGCACCAAGGCGAACCCCAAGATCGCGGGCAAGCCCGGCTTTCAGCCCGATGGCAGCTATCTGACCACCGACGGCAAGCTGCTGACCGACGAGGTGTCGAAGCTCGCCTATCTGCGGACCGTGCAGGATTGGGTAATCCGGCCGCAGCTTCGCTCGGTCGAAGGGGTTGCCGGGATCGACAGCATCGGCGGCTATGAAAAGCAGTTCGTCGTCGAGCCGGACCCGGCCAAGCTCGCCAGCTATCACATCTCCTTTTCCGAACTCGCCGAGGCGCTCGAGAAGGCCAACATCTCGGTCGGCGCGAACTTCGTCGAACGCGGCGGCGAGGCGTTTCTGGTCAAGGCCGATGGCCGCATCCGCACGCTCGACGAAGTGGGCCAGGCAACGGTTGCGACGCGCGGCGGCGTTCCCGTGGCGGTTCGCGATATCGCCAATGTCCGCATCGGCGGCGATCTGCGCACGGGCGCAGCGTCGGAAAATGGCAACGAAGTCGTGGTCGGCACGGCGTTGATGATTGCCGGCGGCAACAGCCGGATCGTCGCCAACGCGGTTGCCGAGCGGCTCGATGAAATCGCCATGTCGATGCCGCCGGGGATCAAGATCAAGACCGTGCTCGACCGTTCCAAGCTGGTCAATGCGACGATCTGGACGGTCGAGAAGAATCTGCTCGAAGGCGCATTGCTGGTCATCGCGGTGCTGTTCTGGCTCTTGGGCAACATTCGCGCCGCAATTATCGCGACGCTTGTCATCCCGCTCTCGTTCCTGATGATGGCGATGGGCATGAACGCCACCGGCACATCGGGCAATCTGATGAGCCTTGGCGCGCTCGACTTCGGGCTCATCGTCGACGGGTCGATCATCATCATCGAGAACTGTCTGCGACGCCTGGCCGAGCGCCAGCATCACGAAGGCCGGGTTCTGAACCTTACCGAACGGCTGCATGAGGTGTTCGAGGCTTCGCGCGAAATGGTGCGCCCGACGATCTTCGGGCAGGCGATTATTTTCCTCGTTTTCGCGCCATTGCTGACGTTCACCGGGGTCGAGGGCAAGATGTTCTCGCCGATGGCGATCACGGTCATGCTCGCGCTGGCGGGAGCCTTCATCCTGTCGCTGACCTTCGTTCCGGCAATGGTGGCTTTGCTCATTCGCGGCGAAGTTGCCGAGAAGGAGGTCAAGGCGGTCGCGGTGGCGAAGGAGCGGTACCAGCCCTTGCTCACCAAGGCGGTGTCGCGGCCCTGGCCGTGGATCGGCGCGGGCGTCGGGGCCTTCGTACTGGCCGGGCTGGTGTTCCTCATGCTGGGCCGCGAGTTCATCCCGCAGCTCGACGAGGGCGACATCGCGCTTCAGGGCATCCGCATTCCTTCGACCTCGCTCAATCAATCGCTCGCCTTGCAGCGTCAGATCGAGAAGGCGGCGGTGACGCTGCCCGAAGTCGCCTATATGTTCTCGAAAACCGGGACGGCAGAGGTCGGCACCGATCCGATGCCCGCCAATATCTCGGACTCGTTTGTCATCCTCAAGCCCAAGGACCAATGGCCCGACGGTGTGGACAGCAAGGAACAGGTGATCGAACGGCTCGAAGCCAAGCTCAAGCCGCTGGTCGGCAGCGCCTTCGAGATCAGCCAACCAATCGAGCTGCGGTTCAACGAACTGATCGCGGGCGTGCGGGGCGACATCGCGATCAAACTCTATGGTGACGATCTGGAGGAAATGAGCGCGCTCGGAGCCAAGGTCGCTTCGATCCTCAAAACCGTTCCCGGCGCGGCGGATGTCAAGGTCGAGCAGACCGAAGGCTTCCCGCAGCTCGACGTCAAGTTCGACCGCGACGCCATCGCGCGTTACGGCCTGACCTTGGAGGACGTGACCGATACCGTGGCAGCGGCGCTTGGCGGACGCGAGGCGGGGATCGTGTTCGAGGGCGACCGGCGCTTCGACATTGTCGTGCGCCTGCCCAATGCGGGGCGCGACGATCTGGACGCGGTGGGGGCGCTGCCGGTGATGCTTCCACAGGAAGGCGCTTCGGTGCCGCTGAGCGCAGTCGCCAGCTTCGGCTTTTCCGAAGGGGTCAACCAGGTCAGCCGCGACAATGGCAGACGGCGCGTCGTCGTCCAGGCCAATGTACGCGGCAATGATCTGGGGAGTTTCATCGCCGAAGCGCAGAGCAAGGTTGCTGCCCAGGTGAAGCTGCCGCCGGGCAGCTCGATCGAATGGGGCGGGCAGTTCGAGAATCTGCAAGCCGCGTCGCAGCGCCTGTCGCTAGTCATCCCCATCGTCTTCGCAGCGATCTTCGGCATCCTGTTCGTCGCCCTGCGCGGCTTCCGGCCCGCAATCGCGGTCTACTCGGCGATTCCCTTGGGGCTGGCAGGCGGCGTGTTTGCCCTGGCGCTGGCGGGCTTGCCCTTTTCGGTATCGGCGGCGGTCGGCTTCATCGTGCTGGCGGGGGTCGGGGTGTTGAACGGCCTTGTCGTGATGACCGCGATCACCCAGCGGATCGCGGAGGGGCTGACGGTCGCACAGGCGATTGTCGAAGGCTCGCTCGAACGCTTCCGGGCGGTGCTGATGACCGGGATCGTGCCCGCCATCGGCTTCGTCCCGATGGCGCTTGCGACCGGACAGGGCGCGGAGGTGCAAAAGCCGCTGGCGATTGTGGTGATTGGCGGCCTGATCACCTCGACCATCCTTACGCTCTTCGTCTTGCCTGCGATCAGCCAATTGCTGCTCAAGGGAAAGCACAAGCATCACGAGACCGGCGAGTATTCCGACGTCGACGCGCTCGGCAGCGAACTTCCAGCAAAATAGAAGGAGAGACAATTTGCGAAATCTAACCCTATTGCTGACGGTTGCGCTGGCCTTGCCTGCCCAGGCCGCTGCGCCAGAACCGGCATATATGCCCGGCGTCTGGAGTTTGGGTGAAACCAAGAATTGCGAGAGCGGGCCAGCATGGGTGTTTCTCGCCGACGGCTATTATGCCGAGGTGACGCTTCCTGACAAAGGCCCGTCTGCGACCGGACTTTGGAAGGACGAAGGCAATGCCATTGCCTATACGCACAGCCACATGCCGTTTCCCGACATGATGATGGCGAATGAGCTGAAACGGCTGACGGTGGAGGAACGCACACCCGACCGGCTTACAACTCGAAACTACAGGGGTGTCGCGCGGATATTCCATCGTTGCCCGGTAAATGCTGTCAAGGCGGCCGTCGGACAGGCAGAGCATTGATGGCCGACATTGCCGAAACTCCCTTAGCGAAGCCTGCTGGCCTCACGACCGATTCCGCAAAGCATCACGCCGGCGATCGCGAAGGACGTAATGTGTTTCTGCTCGCTTGCGCGTGTGCGGCCCTTGCTTACGGTATTGCCTGGATCTTTCCCGACTATGCGCGTCTGGCCTTCGGGATTGGCGCGCTAGTCTCGGTTTTGCCGTTTGCGCGAACGGCGCTCGGCAAGGCCCGACGCGGCTCGCCTTTCAGCATCGAAACGCTGGTCACCATCGCAGTGATCGGGGCACTTCCGATCAATGCCGGGGCCGAGGCAGTGGTCGTTGTTGCGCTGTTTTCGCTGGGTGAGTTGCTCGAAGGGTTTGCAGCCGCCCGCGCTCGCTCGGGTTTGACGGCGCTTGCTGAACTGCTGCCATCGACTGCCATCATCGAGCGCGATGGCGCGCGGGTCGAAGTGCCGGTTGCGACACTGGGCGTTGGCATGACCATATTGGTCGCGGGCGGCGACCGCATTCCGGCGGACGGAACGATCATCGACGGACGCTCGGAAATGAACGAAGCGGCGATAACGGGGGAATCGCGACCCGTTGCCAAGGGCATCGGAGACCCCGTGTTCGCCGGGAGTATCAACGGCGACGGCAATCTCAGGATTTCGGTCACAAAGGATGCCACAAACAGCATTGTGGCCCGCATCGGCAAGCTGGTCGAAGACGCCCAGGAGAGCACCTCGCCCACTGCCAGGTTTATCGACAATTTCAGCGCTTACTACACCCCGGCTGCGATCCTCATTGCGGCATTGGTCGCCTTGCTTCCACCGCTGCTCGCCGGCGGCGACTGGGCGGTCTGGCTTTACCGCGCGCTCACAGTGCTGCTCATAGCCTGTCCGTGCGCATTGGTCCTTTCGACGCCGGCGGCCATCGCAACAGGGATTGCAACCGCTGCGCGCAACGGCATTTTGATCAAGAGCGGCGCGGCCCTCGAAGCGCTTGCGCACATTCGCATCGCGGCGTTCGACAAGACCGGCACGATCACCATGGGGCATCCTGTGGTCACCGATGTTGTGGGGGACGTGCTTTCGCTCGCAGCAGCGCTCGAAACCGGGCTTGCCCATCCGGTTGCCCGTGCCATTGTTGCCGAAGCGGCAAAACGGGGCATAGACGTTCCTGCTGCCTCGGACGTGTCCATCCGCCAAGGCGAGGGCGTTGAAGGCATGGTCGGCACGTTGCGTGTCGAACTACTGAGCCCACGCGCGACTGCAGCCTTGGAAGGTGCTAAGGCAGCCAGCATCCGAGAATTGGAAAAGGACGGCAAGACCGTCGCAGTGTTGGTCGTCGACAGCACAATACGCGGGTTTATCGCGTGCCGTGATGAACCGCGCGACGACGCGGGCCCCGCAATCCGGGCGTTGGCAGCACTTGGCATCCGGACTCTGATGCTGAGCGGCGACAACCAGCGCACGGCGAGCTCGGTCGCCGAACCGCTGGGCATGGAGGCCTTTGGCGAACTCATGCCCGCTGATAAGCTTGAGCGGATCAACCAGCTCAAAGCGGAGCAGCCAATACTCATGGTTGGCGACGGAGTGAACGACGCCCCGGCGCTTGCAACCGCAACACTGGGGCTTGCCATGGGCGGCGGAACCGATGTCGCTATCGAGACGGCCGATGTCGGTCTGCTGAAAGATCGACTGACCGGCATACCCGATGCGATCCGCCTCGCACGAAAAGCGCGGCGGACGATCCTCGTGAACATTGTGATCGCGATCGGCCTAAAGCTCGTCTTCTTGGTGCTCGCGGTCTTTGGAATCACCAATTTGTGGACTGCCATTCTGGCAGATACCGGCGCAACAATTTTGGTCACCATCAACGCACTTCTGCTGTTCTGGACTTTCCAGGCGTCACCAACAGCCGTTCAATCTGCCCTCAGGAGAGCATGACCATGGGGGCTGGAGTTGGAAGCGCGGCGCATGACCTTCATGTCTGGTCGGTTGCTGTTGGCGATGCCAGCCTGACCCCGGATGTGGTCCTGACGTCGGATGCGGCGTCTATTGCAAAACGGGTCGCAATTGCCACCATGCTTGAGACCAGGTTTGGCATCCATCATTCGACGATTTAGACCGAAGCCGTTCCCTGTGATGACGAAGATGCATTGCATGCTTGAGATTGGCCAACCCGCATGTTCGAAGGAAGTTGTCTCCCGCGAGCGAGACCCCGAATGTGCTGGAACGAGTGGCCACGCCGGAGGTGCTGCGCTGCCCCTGCCGCGCCTCCGGCGGAAATTCATACGTTTGAGACAAGTTGCGGCAAGCCGGTACATGCCGCAATGACCCGAAGTCCGCAACCGCAGCAATCTCCACCCTTGCGCTCTGTTTCTCTGACTGCCCGGCGCCCTCAAGGTACTTGTAGGAAGCCGTCCGGAATGGATGATCAATTGGTTTTACATTGCGACCATGCACTGATTGGGACATCATGAGACATCCGCGTGGTCCGGTTTTTTGCTGATGCCGGCTGGAGCAATAATTCGGGATTCCTAAGAACGACAAATGATCAATTGGGCGGGAGATATTACCATCGGTTTGGGGTGGGTCTATTATGATGGACCCGTCGGTCATACCGAGTTTCACCAGCATTATGCCGTTCAGATTTGTTTTCCTTTTGCCAAGGCGCTTCAAATCGAAACGCAGGGACAAATACTGAATGCAGAGGGCATTCTGGTGATCGGCTCGAACATAAGCCATCGTCTGTCTGCACCCAGCCAGACTGCGAAGATTCTCTATATTGATCCCAGCCTTGTTAGAAATGGCAACGAGAAGCTGGGTACGGGTGGGGTGGAGCTGCTCAATCTTCCATCAGATCAATCAAAGGCGCTTGAACAAGCGCTCGCCAGCGACCCAGCTTCAAGAACGACTGAGTTTGGCGTCGAACTCGCACAGTTGATCTGGCCGCTCCAATCGGATCAAGCGGCGCTACCCACGATGGATCCGCGTATTGAAAGATCGCTGGAAGAGATCGATGCTGCAGACGACTTGAGTGTTCCCCTGGAACAGGTAGCGCGTGCAGCAGGCCTCTCGATGGGCCGCTTCCGACATCTGTTCCGCGCTCAGATCGGCATGCCGCTAAAAAGCTACCTTTTGTGGAGAAAACTGCAACGTGCTATCGAAAGTCTTGCCAGCGACAATTCTTTGACGCGTGCGGCGCATATCGCAGGATTTGCAGATTCCGCGCACCTGTCGCGGACATTCAAACGTACTTTTGGTCTGTCGCCAAACGATCTGAATAAAAAGGCTAATGTTACGACGAGAAAAAATACGTCGTAGCCCCTGCATGTTGATTTTCATTGAGAGTTGACCCGGTGTGGGGAGTAATTTCCACTGAGAAGTGACCCATGTTTGAACGCTTCCCTGTCTTTGGTGATCAGGGGATATTGGAGTGTTGGACATGGCGTTATTGA
>NZ_SBKP01000021.1 GCF_004122115.1 Sphingobium fluviale | reverse complement strand
TCGCTAACTTCGCATCCACTTTCGAATGCAGCTTCCTCGTCCATCGCTAATTACACCTCCCCAAATGAACGGCGTAACTTAGCAGCTGATTCTATTAGTAAAATGTGGGGGATAAAATCCGCTTACCATTGGTCGGCAAGCCGAACACGTAATCGACGCGGTGGGCCTCGCAGAAGGCCTTGACTTCGGGGCGGCCATAATGCCCGTCGCCGCAGAAGGTGATGTGCGTTTCCGGCCAGTACCGGCGGATATGACGCACCAGGCGCCGGATGTGGCCGGCAACTTCGGCGCCCGACGGCGTCTTGCCGGTGCGCAGCAGAATCGCGACCGGACGACCGGTCGCGGTGTCGTACACATGGATCGGCAGGAAGCAGCGCTCACCGTGATGCCCGTTCCAGAAGGACAACTGCTGATAGCCGTGCACGACATCGCAGGTATCATCGAGGTCCAGCGTCACCGCCGCCGGTGGAGCCGGATAGCTGGCGCAGTAGACGCCGATCATCTCAGCCATCATCCTGGCCAGCTCACGTGTGGTCGGAGCATTCTCCCAGCGGCTCATCGTCGGTTGGCTGGCAAGCCCCGCGCCCGATCCCGGCAACTTGCCCAGCGCCAGGCGGAAGCCCGGATCGTCGCGCAGGGCGTCGAGATCATCGGCATCTTCATAGCCGCACGCGATCGCGAACACCCGGGCACGTAGGATGTCATCGAGGCGATGGATCACCCGCGTCGGGTCACGCGGGTCGGCGATGCAACTCGCAAGCCGCCGGCAGAGCCCCATCGCGCGCTCGGCCTGCGCAAGCAGCAGAACGCCGCCGTCCGAGGTTAGTCGGCCACCATCAAACGCGGCTGTGATCTTCTTCCCGCCGACCGCTGGGAATCGGAATGAGGTTGAGATAACGTCTTTCATGGCGGGTGTGGCCTGTGGCATTTTCTGCCCTGCAGCAGGGTCGGCGTAGACACCCAGTTCCTAATTCAGATCAGAGGCTTATGCCACTCCCGCCAACCCTTCAGGCCCCCGCCGGTGAATAAGACGGGCTAGCCACCCATCGGGCGCAACCGGAAGGGTGTCCCCCCATTGGGCTTGTTCCCCGTCGGATCGTGGCCCCTTCCGGCTCGACAAGAAGCGTGCCTTCTGCGCCGGCAGCCTTGATGCTTCTTGAGCGGAATGCAGGGTGATTGGGGCAAGCCTTCTTGGTGCACCCTCGCAGGATTGTTCAATCCTTGTTCGCAAGGATCTCCAAGACTCATGCGCCTCTTCGGCTTTACCCCCAACGGGAAACCAAGTCTGCATCTGGACACCTATGCGCAACTGTAACGGCGCGCACAGCCGAGCTTGGTAAGCAAGGGAGAGGGCAAAATGAATTTGAAAACAATATCGCGTCTCATGTGTGGCTGTACGTGGGCCTTGGCGCTGATCCCTGGGAATGTGAGCGCACAGGCTGTTGCGAGCAGTAATGATGCCCAGGCTGAACAGACTTCATCCGGAAGCGAAGTCGAGGAAATCATTGTTACCGCACGGCAGCAGAACGAATCCTTGAAGAATGTCCCGGCGTCGGTGGCCGTGCTGTCCGCAGACACGATCGAAAACACCAAGGCACGCGTCGCGGTCGATTTCGTGAACCTGACATCGGGTGTCACCATTCAAACCGCGACGACCGATCCATCCGACGTGTCGATCAACATCAGAGGCCTGAACAGCCCCCGCGATGCGGAGAACAACATTGCCTTGGTGGTCGATGGCGTGCTCAAGACGAGTATCGCCTCGACCAACGAGCCCCAGGGTGCGCTTGCACAGGTGGAAATCCTCAAGGGTCCGCAAGGCGCGATCTACGGGCGCAATGCGTCGGCCGGTGCAATCGTGATCACCACCAAAAAGCCTACGCCGGAATTGTCCGGGCAGATCAAGGGGCGTGTCGCGAACGACAATACGTACCTCATGTCCGGACTGTTGAGCGGCCCCATCACCGACAGTGTCGGGTTCGTACTTAACGGTGAGTGGACCAAGTCGGACGGCTATTATCGCAACACGTTTGTCGGATCGGATTTGCATCAGAGCGTCTATGGTTATCGCGGCAATCCGGCATCGGTAGACAGCTACAACAAGCTGAACCTCTTCGGGCGAATCCTGCTGGCACCTTCGGACGATACCGAAATCGACCTGAAGGCCAACTATGGCAGGAGCCACGGCGGCGCACTGAGCTTCAATGCGGTTTTCCAGATTCCTACGCTCGCCCAGGCGTTCAACGATCCGATATTCAACGCAAAGGTCAGCGATCACAAGTTCATCTTTACCGATGACACCGAGGCCAAGCACTGGCAGCGGACTTATGGCGCATCGATGAGGCTGCGACAGAATTTCGACTTCGGTTCGCTGATCGGTGTTGTCGCATATAACAACAACAAGAACGAATACATTGCCGGTGGGACCAGCGGCGCGTTCGGCTTCTTCAACAATGAACCGACCTGCCTCCGCAGCCGTGCGGCCACCGCAGGGGTTGTCAACCAGGCACCGTTCACGAAATACAATGCGGCATTCGGCTTTGCGATGCCCTATTCGCCTTCCACTTGCGACGGCATCCAGGGCAATCGCCGTACGCAGACAGACGTAATTTCCGAAATCCGGCTCATGGGTGGGGAAGGCTCTTCCTTCAACTGGCAGCTGGGTGGAAGCTACATCTTCATCGACAGGCGGGTTTGTGTGAACCTGACGCTTGACACGGGACTTGGCGGGACGCGTCAGTGCTTTACGATGGACCCCCGCTTCCCGACCGAAAACCTGACAGATGACAACTATCGGACCAATGTTTATGCCGCATTTGCGGCCGGAGACTGGGACGCTACCGACAAGCTGCGCCTCGGTGTCGCGCTACGCTATGATATCGAAGCGCGTGACCGTATCAACAATGTTCCGGTAAATGCTCGCACGCGCTGGGTTGGCAATCCGCGTACCGGGTATCCGATTGGAACCGCGACGACTCCCTCGAACTATTTCCTCAACCCCGGCCTTGATCCGGCATACAACCCATCTGGGGTGATCGCGCCGATTTCTTCAACCTTCAAGCAACTCCAGCCGAAGATAACGATCACCTACAAGCCGAACAATGATCTCACGATCTTCGGGAACTGGGGCATCGGCTTCAAGGCTGGCGGCTTCAATCCGGCAGGCACCGAGGCGATCATCAACGGCTACTTCAATCCACCACCGCCCGTGGGCATCAGCGCGGGAATCTCGGTTCCGGACCTGATCAAGAAGGAAACCAACAGCGCGTTTGAGATTGGGGTGAAGGGACGTCCGTTCAACGGCCTCAACTTCGAGGTGGCAAGCTTCCTGACCAACGTCAAGAATATGCAGTTCTTTGAATTCTTCGTGGGTGATTTCGGCTTGCTGCGCAGCACCTCGAACATCGACAAGGTGAAAATCTACGGAATAGAAGGATCGATTGACTACAGGATCTCCCCAATTTTCAAGATGTTTGTCAACGGGAATTATACAAAGAGCGAAATCAAGAAGAATTCCGGCCGCCCTTATACGGTAGGAAACAAATCTCCTGCGACGCCTGACTTTTCGATCAACGGGGGCGTTCAGATGAACGCCCCCGTCACGGATCTTGTCAATCTTGTCGGCCGTGTCGACTTCAGGGTTGTCGGTCCGACGCCATTTCACACGGTTCAGCGAAATACCACACCCACGATCTTCGGCTTACCGGCTACTTACGACAATTCCACACGCGATACTTTCGCGACGGTCAACGCAAGGCTGGGCGTCGATGTCGGCAGTTTTTCGATTTCGGCATTTTCTACCAACCTTTTCAACAAGCACTACGTTGAAGACGTTGTGATCGCGCCGGAATTCGGGGGCGACTTTATCGCAGGCGGCGCGCTGCGCCGGTTCGGCGTGGATCTCTCCTATAAGTTCTGAGGCGTGGTTCAGGCATTTTTTCGTAAGTAAAGTTCCACCCTTACCGAGGTAGCTACGGCGTCTTCATCAACCTACGGCTTCTTTGAACTGCGATTTTCTGAACCAGATAATTGCCAGTATCATTTGCCAACAATGTCGATGCCGATAGCTCCTCGGTCTTTTTATTACTATTGAGGAAATTCATCGGCGAACTTGGGTTCCGCTGTCTCCCATTCCTTTGAACGAACCCATCCGTGGTCGATAGACATCCTTGCCGTCGGAGATGTTTGCCCATGCAAGCCCTGGTCTGCGTGAAGCGCGTGATCGACTACAACGTGAAGCCTCGGGTGAAGGCGGATGGCACGGGGGTTGATCTTGCGAACGTGAAGATGAGCATGAACCCGTTTGACGAGATCGCGGTCGAGGAAGCGATACGCCTGAAGGAGAAGGGCGTGGTGACCGAGATCGTGGCGGTGTCGGTGGGCGTTGCGAAATCGCAGGAGACGCTGCGCACGGCGCTGGCGATGGGCGCGGACCGGGCGATCCTGGTGCAGGTCGATGACGGCGTCGAGGTCGAGCCGCTGGCGGTGGCCAAGATCATCAAGGGGATTGCCGACGAGGAAGCCCCCGGCCTGATCATCACGGGCAAGCAGGCGATCGACGATGACAGCAACCAGGTCGGCCAGATGGTCGCCGCGCTGCTCGGCCGCCCGCAGGGGACCTTCGCCAACGAGGTCTCGGTCGAGGGCGATGCCGTGGTGGTCAAGCGCGAGATCGACGGCGGTCTGCAGACGGTGAAGCTGGCTCTGCCCGCCGTGGTCACCACCGACCTGCGTTTGAACGAGCCGCGCTATGCCTCGCTGCCCAACATCATGAAGGCCAAGTCCAAGCCGCTCGCGAACAAGACGCCTGCCGACTACGGCGTCGACATCGCACCGCGCCTCAGGACGCTCAAGGTCACCGAACCGCCGGTGCGCAGCGCCGGGATCAAGGTGCCCGACGTCGATGCGCTGGTTGCCAAGCTCAAGGAATTGGGCGTAGCCTGAACACTCACCACCTCCTTTCGGCTCGAGCGAAGTCGAGCCACGCTCGCAGTGTCTCGACTTCGCTCGACACGAACGGGGTTGGGTTGAAAGGAATGATACGATGACCAAGGTTCTCGTTCTGGTCGAACACGACAACGCCAGCGTCAAGGACGCCACGCTCGCCGCCGTCACCGCTGCGGGCCAGCTTGGCGAAGTGACCGCGCTGGTCGCCGGCGCCAACTGCGATGGTGCCGCACAGGCCGCCGCGCAGATCGCGGGCGTGGCCAAGGTGCTCAAGGCCGACGACGCCAGCCTCGACAATGCGCTGGCGGAGAACGTCGCCCCGCTCGTCGCAGGCCTGATGGCGGATTACGACGCCTTCGTTGCGCCTGCCACCACCACGGGCAAGAACGTCGCGCCGCGCGTCGCAGCATTGCTCGATGTCATGCAGATCTCGGACATCCTCTCGGTCGAGGGGCCCAGGACCTTCACCCGCCCGATCTACGCCGGCAACGCCATCGCCACGGTCGAGTCCAGCGACGCCAAGCTCGTCATCACCGTGCGCGGCACCGCCTTTGCCAAGGCCGCCACCAGCGGGGGCAATGCCAGCGTCGAGACCGTCAGCGCCACCGCCGACAGCGGCCTCAGCAGCTTCGTCAGCGCCGAGATCGCCAAGAGCGAGCGCCCCGAACTGACCAGCGCCAAGATCATCGTCTCGGGCGGCCGCGCGCTGAAGGATGCGGCCACCTTCGAACAGATCATCACCCCGCTCGCCGACAAGCTCGGCGCTGGCATCGGCGCGAGCCGCGCGGCGGTCGATGCAGGCTACGTGCCCAACGACTACCAGGTCGGCCAGACCGGCAAGATCGTGGCCCCCGAAGTCTACATCGCCGTCGGCATCTCGGGCGCGATCCAGCACTTGGCCGGCATGAAGGACTCCAAGACCATCATCGCCATCAACAAGGACGAGGACGCCCCGATCTTCCAAGTCGCCGACATCGGCCTCGTGGGCGACCTGTTCACCCTGGTCCCGGAACTGACGGGCAAGCTTTGACGCTCCTGCAGAACCGGAAAAGCTGTGAGCAACCTGTCGAGGCAGTCGGTGGCGTCAGCGAACTGGTCGAAGCGACCGATCGGTTCCGGACCGGATTGAGGCAGGCACAGACTCATTCTTAGTAATTGCCAGCGATTACCGCGCGTTCACCGCCGGCTGACCTGCACCCGGAATCTTGGACCGTTCGGAGCTGGAAAATTCCAGTTATGAACGGAGGTCCAGGATACGGAGTGTGTGATGAAGAGATCAAATTTTTCGGAGGCGCAAATATGGGTTCTCGTAGCCATTGTGCAAAAAGTGCCACTAAGCAAGTTGCAGAAATATAAGATTTAACATCGATAGAAATCAGTAAGCCATTGATATTTATTGGCCGCCAGATTTTACGACCTTTTGCCTGCGGTGTGTAGGCTCATCCTAAGGAGGATCGAGTCGTGGGCGCACCACTTCGACAATATCTTGGTGGGGACCGGTTTCCAGACGACTTGACCGATTCTGAAATTGCGCATTTCTTCTCGTTCGCCGAGGATGAGCGGCGAACTGTCAACCGCCGACGTCGTCCATTGTACAGGTTGGGCGTGGCGCTGCAGATCGGTTTCCTGCGGCTCGCCGGAACGCCGCTCAATTCCGTTGAGATGATTCCAACGCGTGTGCTGGCTCATTTGGGCGCTGAACTCGAAATTGCGCCGCCGCACCTGGCTTCGATCCGTGCGCTGTATCGTCGACGGCGCACCCTTTTTGAGCACCAGGAGGTGGCCAAGCGGGCTCTGGGTTTGCGCGACCTCACCGAACATGGCGAACGCGCGCTAAACGGCCATCTGCGACGCGAGGCCGGCGACAAATTCCTGGCGGACGACTTAGAACGAGCTGCGCGTGCATGGATCGCTGACCATCGCTATATCCAACTTCCCTCGCGGCGACTGAGGAGTTCGGCAATAGCCGCCCGGCGCCACCATGATGCGGGGCTGTTGGCCGGCGTCATGACCGCAGTCGGAGCGGAGCAGACGAAGGCCTGGCTGCCGGGACTGTCGGAGACGATAACAACCGGCAAAACGCGGCTCGAATGGCTTCGAGACGGCCCATCCTCTCGTAAGACCAAAGGCCTCGCCGACCATATCGCGAAGATCGATTTCTTGAAAAGCTTGGTGCCGACAAGCTGGACCTCGGCTTGTCGACCGGAATGCTGAAAGCTCAGGCGCGATCGATGTTGTACCGCAAGCCCGCGACGCTCAGGCGGATGCGCGGTGAGCGCAAAATTCTCGAACTGGCGTGCTTCCTGCGACTGCAACTTTTGCGTCTCACCGACGATGGTTTGGGGATGATTGATTACCGGATCGCCGATCTTTGGCGACAAGCCCGGAGGCTCCAGGGTCGGTGTCAGACCGCCTCCTTGCCGGTGAGGCGCTGGACATTCTCGGCGAGGTGGCCGGGAAGAAAGATGCCATCCGGCCGGACGCATTCATCCAAAAGTTCCTCGACTTGATGGACCGTGCGCTGGCTGGGTCGCCTATCGCACGCACCGGCGTTGAATTATCTCCATATCGTCTGCGTGTCAGTTTTGCCGATGCTTCACGACGCGGGGATATCGACTTTTCGTTCAACAGCAAGTCGACCTGGACGGCCGCGCAGGAAGTTGGCGGTCCGGGCCGCACCAAAGGGCTTTACGAGGATGTGCAGAGGCTGATGTCAGCGGATGCAGCGACCAACCCATGACATCCGACACAATCTTTAAACTGCGAAAGCAGGGGCGTTCATCCGAGGCATTGGATGTGGCCAGACAAAATTACGAAGCGAATGCTCGCGATGTCTGGTTTCTGCGCGCATACGCCTGGGTGCTCTATGACCAGATGAAGGATGTGGTGGGGCGCTACGAGACAGGTCATTTGTCCGCCACTGAATTGAACAACCAATTCACGCCATCCATGCGGGAATTTGTCAAGTTCGCAGACCTTCTGCGACGCGATACCGCCTTTTCCCAGATGCTGCGTCTGGCGGGCAAGGTTTCGAAGGACTGGCGCGAGTTTCTCGGATTTGCGCGTTGGGCCGGGACAGATGATTTTTCCGATGATGATCGGCAGCCGTTCGTCAATGACAAAGGCAAAACAATCGACAGCCTGGAACAGCGCTTCCGACGTGCGATCTGCAGAGAAGCTGCAGCACGTCTTGCCGATGGTCAATCGTCTTCCGAGTTGATTGACTGGGGATTGGGCATTCTCGACAAATCATTAGTCGAAAATCCCAGCGATCAGTGGCTAAATTACTACCAGAGCAAAGCTCACCTGGCTCGCGGAGAAGATGAACTTGCGATCAAGCGCTTGGCACCGGTCTTACGGCGCCAGTCCCGCGCCGCTTAGACCTGGGCCTTGCTCGGCGAGATACTCGAGAAGTCACGGCCCGACGATGCGTTGATCTGTTTTGTGTACGCCACTCAACTCGCAAGAGAAGAGCAAGAGGTGGCGAAAATTCGCATCCATCTCGCCCATCGACTTGCGTTGGCAAAGCGCTACGCCGAAGCTGCCCGCCAAACATCGCTTGCGCTTAAATACCGCGAACAGTCAGGGTACAAGATCCCCCAGGAACTGCAGCAGTCAGCAAGCAGCGAGTGGTTTTCGCGCATCAATGGCGATGGCAGCATGCAAGATTTGCCCGATGCGAGTTCGGCGGCAACGGCACTTCTTCGCAGTTTGGATCGCAAGAGCCTTACCTATGTCCAAGGGGTCGTTGATCACGTTAACAAGGACAAGGCGCTCAGCTATATTGCCACGGGCGTAAATTCGGGAATTGCGCTGAAACACGCCAGGTTCCCCCAGATTGCCGACCTCGTAGCAGGGACAACTTTGGAAGTGGGGCGCGCAGAACCCGACGGTCCACCGTTGGACTGGCGGTCCTCACAAGCTGTCGAATTGCCGGGCTTGTGCGAAACAATGTCGGGGCGATTGGAGCGTCACGAAGGCAAGTCCTTCGCCTTCATCCGCACTCCCCGGGATGACATTTTCGTACCGCCTGATTTGGCAGTGATTTTCGCTACAGGGCAAAAATACGACGTTTCTTGCCTTGCGGTTAGACGCGCGGAAAAGACCGGCAAGACCGGCAAGACCGGCAAGACCGGCAAGATCGGTTGGCGTGCCGTGCGGGTCTCATCCGGCCCGAATGAAGCGTCAGTATTATAACGTTTTTTGTGAGCGATCGCACTGATGGCATGCTCAGGCATTGGTGAAAGCGCGAACTCGAGCCTGCAGGTCAACCTTGGCCTGCGAAATCGTGGCGGTGTTGGTCTTGGCTGAGCAGCGCTCTGCTGCTTTGTCGCCCAAGAAGTAGGCAATTCTCTCGGCATTGGCCCCGCTGGGATGCGGCGACCGACCAAGATGCGCCGTTCGTCGAGTAGGCCTTGAGCCGCCAAGGCCTGCATCGCCGTAGCAACTTTTGGACCAAGGGGCACGAGGATAGCGTCAGGCAAGGCGCGCAGTTCCTGACCAGTGTAAGCTTCCAACCAATGACGCAGAGTTGGTGTCTTCACCATATCGGGCGTGCCAGACCAATTCTGTCCGTCGACGAAAACCGGATAGCGAAGAGCCGAGGTAAAGTGGACCAGGTCATTCCGTTCGGACCATAGCGCGGCCGCGGAGGGCAGTCCCAGCCATTTCGCAAGGCCGATGGCGTCGAGCATGCGGATGAGGTTGGTCCGCATGGGTTCGCCCGAGAAGCTGGCAAAAGTCTTGGCGGCAGCCGCCGCCTCTTCGATTGGTCGACCTTGCACCAATGCAGTTCGCGCAGCGCGCAGTGCATTGGTGGCCTGAAACCGGCCCGGTATCATACCAATGATAACGACGCGGGCCGACGGGTTGATGTGATCGAAAGGAGCGTAAATCATCTCTACATGGCGCGCGCCGATGCGTTCGCCAGCCATCTGCAATTTTGGATCAGATTGCGGATGGTTGATTTCGGCATCGCTGAGCTGGGCGAGCACCGGAGCGAATTCCTTGAATATCGTCAGTGACATGGGGGCCTTCAGAATCAGATTTCGCGTTTATTGCAGATCCAATCGTCGATGTCCTCTTGCGCCCACGCGACGGCATATCCACCCAGCTGAACCGGTTTCGGGAACTTCCCTTCAGCCATCCACCGGTAGATCGTGGATCGGCCGAGACCGACGCGATGTTGGACCTCCTTTAGCCGGATGAGACGGGTGATTCGGCGTTGCTCAGTTGAAGCCAATGGTTCTGTTTCAGCCATGACGCCCTCCGAAGCCCGTACCGCCTTCACCCAGCAGTGCATCCTTGCGTTCGAGCTCGTCGATGTGGTCGGAAAGAAGCCTCGCCACCCGGTGGGCTGTTCCCTTGGCCCAACGGGGCTTCACGTCATGGACCTGGTTGCCAAGGACGCGCTCGAGCGCGGAGGGAAGTTCGCCGACCAGTTCCTCGAAGAATTGGGCGATGTCGGTCTGAAGCCACCGGGTTGCCTGGTCGCCGCCGGCCCCCAAGAACAGCAGCAGGTGAGCGTGCGGCGCCATGCCGGATGAGGCGAGGATGCGCAGCGCTTCGCCAAGGCTCGGGCTTCGTTCGCCGCACAGCGTCCGGCGTAGCGCGTCTTTATGAAGGTCTGCCTCACGCGCGATTTCGCAGCGGTTGCGACCGCTCCGTTCGACCGCCGTGTGCAGAAGGTGCGCGAGGTCGCGCCGGGTCTGGCTTTCACCAAGTACGCCCATGTCGATCATTGCTGTTTCTCCTCTGGCTTGAATGATCGACTCACCGGCTATCGGAAGAGGAAGGCTGTAGGAAAACGAAAAGAACATAAAAGGAACATTGAGGAAGGCGCGAATCAGTCGCGCTCAGCGATTCGCGCAGAGACCGACCGCTTCGGCGCAGACTCCGGCCCGGTTCGCGCGATCTTCGGCCAGATCGGCGCTCAAAGAGATCAAGGCAGCGCGATTCCCGGCTCACACACCGGTGGATGTCGCTTTTTGCTTAGTCGGCAGGCCTCGAACGACGGTCGCGATTTCCTACAGGCCCATCGAGGGATCACGAAGAACAGACAGCGAACGGTTCGCCGCTTGCTGTTCCTTCAATCCTCGAAAGGCCCTGCCTCATGAATACCCCTCTCCAGCTTCCCCGGCGTACCCAGCTCAAGGACTACATCCTGCCCGCGCTGGTGGCGCTCGCCGGTGCCGGCGCGGCTTATGCCGGCGCCGACACCACCTTCGATCCCGCTCTCGTGAAGTTCACCGATTTTCTCGAGGGCTCGGGCGGCAAGATCATCACCGTGCTCAGCCTCGCGGGTGGCCTCATCGGCCTCGCTTCGGGTCGCTTCACGCTCGGCCAGATCGCCGTCCCGGTGGGCGTCGGCATCGGCGTCGGCACCGGCGTGCCGATCGTCACCTCGGTCGTGACCGCGGTCATCTGATCAGCGGATCCGGTCACGGCGGGAGGGCGGCATCATGGCCGACAAGTACCTCGTTCCCCAACGGCTCGACGATCCGGAGCTCATCGGCTTCTGGACCATCGACGAGTTCGCGGGGCTGTTGATCCCCTTTGCCTGGGGGATCCTGGCGCAGCACATCTTCATCGGGATCGCTCTCGCCTTTGCGGCCTGGTTCGTCTTGCGGAAGGCGAAATCCGGAAACGCGGGCTCGGCGCTGGTGCATGCTGCCTACTGGTACATGCCCGGGGGTTTCCTCGGGCTGAAGGCCACGCCGCCCTCCCATTGCCGCCTCCTGGCCGGCTGAGGGAGACAAGCGATGCGCGCAGAATTCGCATACGAAGAGGCCCAGAAATACCTGCGCCAGCGCAATTGGCTGGCTCTGGTCGCCGGCGGTCTGGCTGTCACCACGCTGCTTAGCGTGGGGGCAGCGGCAACCCGGGACCGGGAGGTTGTGCTGGTCCCGGTGACCAGCGAACGGCTCTCGCTCTCCAGCGCCGGACCGGACGCGCACTACCTCGAGCTCGTCACCCGCGACACTGCGCTGATGCTGCTCAATCGGAGCCCGCAAGGCCTCGACTACTGGATGGCCGAGATCCTGAAGCTCGCCGATCCGGCCGCTCACGGCCGCCTCAAGGCCGAGCTCGTCAAGATCGTCGACGAGCAGCGCGGCTCGGACATCAGCCAGGTCTTCGTCATCCGCAAGATGGAGGTCGACCCGGCCGCCCTCACTTCGACCGTCACCGGCACGCTCAAGACCTTCGTCGGCGCGCAGGTGATCGCCAGCAACGATCGCAGCTTCCGGTTCCGCTGGAGCCGGCACGGCCTCGCCCTTGGGCTCACCGGCTTCGAGCAGCTGCAAGACCAAAGCCAGAAGGACTGAAGACGGCCATGAGCTATCTTACCCCCACGACCGCGCTTGGCGCCGCCCTGTGCGCCCTCGCGTTCAGCGTGTCCCCGGCCTTTGCCGACCAATTCGTCGAAGCGGCCGACAACGCCAAGATCGACTGCGTGCTCTCGCGCGGCGAGCTGACCCGCATTGCGCTCATCGACGATGGCTTTGCCAACGTCTCGAAGATCGCCAGCGCATATCCCTACAACGATTTCACTGTGACCCATGAGCCGGTCCGCGGCGACATTTACATTTCGGTCCCGCCGCAGTTTGCCGCCGACCGGGTGGGCTTCTTTGCCACGAGCAAGGCGGGCTACGTCTACAAGTTCGCGTGCCGGACGGCTGCCCAAGAGGCGAGCCAGATCTTCGTCACCAACCCTGCGCTGAAGACCCACGAGGCCGAAGACTGGGAGCAGGCGGCAGGTCCCGACGAGGCGGCGATCCGCCTGATCGAGGCCATGGCAGGGGATGCGGTCCTTCCCGGCTTTTCGGCTCGCGCCGAACTGGGGCTCCCCCGCAAGACCGGTGGGATCGAAGTCCAGCTGGTCGCGGAATACTCCGGTGCCGAGCTCGTCGGGCAGCGCCTGGTCTTACGCAACCTCGGCAAGGAGCCGCTTGACCTTGCGGCCGACCGGGAGGGTCCGGCCGGAACCATCGCCTTTGCCTATGGCCGCGATGCGCTGCGCCCTGGCGAGACGACCAGCGCCTTCCTTGTCTTCCGCAAGGGAGGGCTCGAGTAATGGCACAAGAAACCGAACGGTCAGGCGGTGAAACCGCAGCCGACAACGGCCAGGTGGCCGCCACCCCTGAGAGCCGGCGCGAAGTCGGACGCCGTAACCTCAATCGCCAGATTGCCCAGCGGCAGAAGGCTTTGCTCATTGGTGTCGGCGCCATCGCCCTCGTTGGCGGCGCGACGTTCCTGTTCAGCGGCGACAACGACAAAGGCTCGGGTGATTCCGGCGAAGCGGTGACGATCGACACCGGCGGGCTCGTCAACCGCAACCTGTCCGAACGCGAGTTTGTCGCGACCTACGGCAACCGGGCCGATGCCCAGGACCGCGAGATCAAGGCGCTCAAGGAAGGCCAGGTTTCGCGCCCCGAGCTCGAGCAGCAGCTCGCCGCGCTCAAGGCCGAAAATGCGCAGATGCGCACCGACGGTCAGCACGCGATCGATGCGATCTCGGCAGAGAACGCGGCCTTGAAGGTACAGCTCGACCAGACCTCGCGCGCATCGGCTGCACCGGTCATGCCGCCCCCAGCCTATGGCCCTGGTGTCACTCCGGGTGCTGGCAACCCGGCGCCCGGTGCAAATCGGCAGGCCGCCGATGGCCCGTCAGCGGATGCCAAGGTCAGCCTGATGAGCTTCGAGACCGGCGGTGCCGGACCCAAGAAGCCGGCCGGCGACACCGCCGCCCCGCAGCTCCTGCTGCAGGACAGCCCCGATTACCTGCCGCCCAACAGCTATGCGCCGGCGCGGGTCATTGTCGGGGTCGACGCCTCGACCGGTGTCGCCAGCCAGACCGATCCGCTCCCAGTGGTGCTGCGGATTACCGGCCCGGCACGCTCGGTCATGCGCGGCGGCAAGGTGCTGACGACCGACATCACCGGCTGCCTCGTCAACGGCGCGGCCCGCGGCGATCTCAGCAGCGAGAAAGTCTATGTGAAGCTGGCGCGCATGACCTGCGCGCAGCCGGGCGGCCGCTATGCGGTGAGCGAGGTCAAAGGCTTCATCAGCTTTGCCGGCAAGTCGGGCGTGCGTGGCCGTGTCGTCAGCCGCGAAGGCAGTCTGGTTGGCCAAGCCCTCCTTGCCGGCATCGTCGGCGGCTTTGGCCGGGGCTTCTCTGCCAATGCCAACGGCATCTTCACCGGTCAGATCGGGGCCGATGGCAAGCGGCAGGCACTTTCGCCGACCGACATTGTCACGGGCGGCATCGGCCAGGGCGCCGGCGAGGCCGCCGATACGGTGAGCAAGTACCTCATCGAACGCGCCGAACAATACCAACCCGTCGTCGAGATGCCGACCGGCATCGAGGTCGAGATCGTCTTTCTCGACGGCGTTCACGTCAGGAGCAACACGAAATGAATTACACGGATTTCCGGCCGGGTTTCAAAGCCCGCGCCGCAACGGCAGCGCTTGCCCTCACGACGGCCTTCGCCGTCGTCAGCCTCGGTCTCGCGGCGGTGACGTCTGCGCCGGCCCAGGCGAGCGACACCTCGAGCGCCGTGCGCGCTGCACTCAAGGCACGCCTTCCCAAGACGCCGATCGACGCACTCACTTGCGAGGGCTTCGGCGGGCTGTGCGAGGTCGTGTCGGGGAGCACGCTGTTCTACGTCGATGCGTCTGCCCGCTACCTCCTGGTGGGGCGGCTCTACGATATGGAGACGCGCCGAGATGTGACGGCAGCGCGCCTGCTCGAGCTCAACCCTGACCTCATCGCCGCCGGCGCAGCGCGCGCGGGCGCCGAGAGCAAGGCGCAGGACGAAGAGCCGGCGAACGCGGTCCCGACCAAGGTCGATCTCGCCAAGCTCCCCGCCGATGGCGCCGTGCGCTGGGGCAATCCGGCAGGTCCCAAGGTGGTGGTCTTTTCGGACTTCCACTGCGGCTACTGCCAGCGGCTGACCGGCGAACTCACGAAGGCGAACGTCCAGGTCGAGGAACGGCCGATCTCGATCTTCGGCGCCAAGAGCCGGGCGCTGTCTGAGGCCGTCCTCTGCGCGTCCGATCCGGCCGCCGCGCTCCATGCCGCCTATGCCGGTGAGGCGCCGAAGGCGCGACCGGGCTGCAAGCCCAAGGGCCTCGATGCAAACGAGGCTTTCGCCAAAACGAATGGCTTCAACGGCACCCCGGTGCTGGTGCGGGCGAGCGATGGCGCGGTTCTGCAGGGCTATCGCCCGGCGAGCGAGATCCGCCGCTTCCTTGGCCTCACCCCGAACAAGGGAGGCCAGTGATGCACCGCTCCGACAGACATTCACTCGCACCGCTGCGTCTTGCGGCGCTCGCTGCCCTCGTTGTCATCACCAGCGGCTGCACGGTGCTCGGCGGCAACGTCAAAGGGAGCTTCTCGTGCCGGGCACCGGAGGGCAATTGCGCGCCGACTTCGGTGATCGATGAAGCGGCCACCCAGGCTTCCGGCAAAACGCCCGAAGCGATGAGGCAGCCATCGGCCCGCATCCAGCCGGAGATATCCAAAGGACGGCTGCGCGTCGTGCTCGCGGCCTATCGCGACGCAGATGGGCGGACGCATGAAGCGCGGGTCGTCGAGGTGCCGCTGCCGACGAGCGCGGCCAGCCAGTTTCAGGATCCGGCGAGCCGCCGCGAAGTCGCTCGGGCACTCGCCCGTGCAGTGAGCGCCGCTCGTCATCCCGAGAGCGCGGCGGAGCCGCCGCGCCCGGTCGGTCCCCCGGCCGATCTTCCTGCCGATCCTACCACCACCGCCGTGCCGGACGTGCTGACTGCCCCCTTGCAGCACGCGCCGGCCGGGGGACCCGGGACTGCCTCCCTCCCGGCCCGGGTCCCCCACCCTGATGCACACCATGAGGAGCCCGCTTCTCAGGAAGGTCAAAAACCATGACTCTCTCGCTTGCCAGCGCGCGCGATGCGCTGATGGGCTCGCTGTTTGCGGACACGGCCTCGGCGGAAAAGCCGCGCATGAGCTTCGGCCTCGACATGTTCTCGGACTGGCTCCCGTACCGGGTCTTCGACGAGAGCGCCGGGCTTTACCGTAATGCCCGCTCCAAGGGCTTCATTCTCGAGGTGACGCCGCTCATCGGCGCTGATGAGCGCACTGGCGAGATCCTAGGTCAGTTCTTCTCTGAAGGGCTGCCCCAGGGCGCCTGCCTCCAGGTGCTCAATTTCGCGAGCCCCCGCATTGGGCAGGTCGTCTCGCCGTGGTTCGCACCCCGCTACGAGCAGGGCGGGATTTACGAAGCGATCGCGCGGGAGCGGATCGCCCGGTTCTACGATCTCGTCTGGGAGAGCGGGTCGGCGCACGCGCCCTTCCATGTCCGCAGCAGCCGTCTGATCGTCTCTTTGGGCGTGCCAGAAAGCGCGCATGTCGCCGATGCCGAACTCGCCGAATGCCGCGAGGGGCTCCTGGGTCTCATTCATTCGCTCGGCCTTGAAGCCCATGCGCTGCGGCCCTCGGCGCTGATCGGGCTGATCGACGAACTGACCTCGCCGACCACGGCCCGCGAACCCGAGCGCGAAAGCTGGAATCCGCTCGAGCAGATCGACGCCCAGGCGATCCGCAGCGACATCGAGATCGAGGTTGAAGACGACCGCATGGTGCTGCGAACCGAGCGGTTCCGCGAGATCGGCCGCGACCGCGCGGGCCATCCCGAAGTCGGCGAATGCCTGCCCGATAGCTTCGATCTGCGCCATTTTGCCGTGCGCGCGTTCCCCGAACGCTGGGCGCCTTGGGAATGTGCGCGCCTCATCGGCGACATGTTCACCGACAAGCTGCGTTTTCCTTGCCCCACCGCGACCATGCTGTGTCTGGTCTATCCCGACCAGGAAGCCGCCTCGGCGCGCGCCGGCTACAAGTTCATGCGCACCACGAGCCTGAGCCAGACCAAGAGTGCGCGTTTCCTGCCCAAGCTTGCCGACCAGTCTGCCGAGTGGCGGCACGTCCAAAACGAACTGCAGGCCGGCAAGAAGCTGGTGAAGCTGTTCTACGGGCTCACCAGCTATTCGCCGCTCGGCCAGGGCGACGCGCATGAACGCGTCATCAAGGCGATCTTCAAGGCGGCAGGCTGGGATCTCGCCGACGAGCGCTTTCTCCAGCTCCAGGGCCTGGTTGCAGCCTTCCCCTTAAGCCTCGCCGATGGGCTGGCCGACGACATGCTGCGCCTGAAGCGCATGCGCACCATGCTTTCGACCACGGCGGCCAATATCGCGCCGATGCAGGGCGAATATCTCGGTCGCGCCGTGCC
This sequence comes from Sphingobium fluviale, assembly GCF_004122115.1. Taxonomy (GTDB): domain Bacteria; phylum Pseudomonadota; class Alphaproteobacteria; order Sphingomonadales; family Sphingomonadaceae; genus Sphingobium; species Sphingobium fluviale. The sequence continues at coordinate 17,293 of NZ_SBKP01000021.1, read as the reverse complement.
CCATCTCCTGCTGGTCGGTCGCCGCGGCCAGCCCTTCTGGTGGTCGCCGTTCGAGAATGGGGCCGGCAACCATAACATCGCCATCTGCGGCAAGTCGGGGTCGGGCAAGTCGGTCCTGCTCCAGGAGCTTTGCGCGGCCCTTCGCGGCGCGGGCGCCAAGGTCGTCGTGATCGACGATGGCCGTTCGTTCGAGCATTCGGTGAAGCTTCAGGGCGGCCGGTTCGTCGAGTTCACGCTGGCGGCGGGCTTCTCGCTCAATCCCTTCTCGATGGTCGACGATGCCCGGGCGGCGGGCGATGAAGACTACCGGCTCGATTGCTTCGCGATGATCAAGGCGATCATCGGCCAGATGGCGCGGCACGATGACAAGCCGAGCGATACCGAGCGCGGCCTCATCGACCGAGCGGTGACGACGGTCTGGGACACGCTCGGCAGCGGCGGCGGCATCGACGATATCGCGGCGGCCCTCGAACAGGGCGGCGGCGAGCTCGGCGTCAATCTTGCGACCGCGATCGCGCCCTACTGCCGGGGCGGCAGCTATGGCGGGTTCTTTTCAGGGCAGGCCAGCTTCGCGCTCGACGATGATTTCACCGTCTTCGAGATGAGCGACCTTGCGAGCCGCGAGGAACTCAGGAGCGTGGTCCTCTCGGCGATCATGTTCATGACCGGCCAGGCCATGACGCGCACGTCGCGAGCAACGCGTAAGCTGCTGCTGATCGACGAGGCCTGGTCAATGCTGCGGGGCGGCTCGATGGGCGAATTCGTCGAGACTTATGCTCGCACCGCGCGCAAATATGGCGGCGCGCTTGCGACCGCCACCCAGTCCCTGAACGACTACTACAAGTCTGACGGCGCGCGCGCGGCACTCGAAAACAGCGACTGGATGCTGATCCTCCAGCAGAAGGCCGAGACGATTGCCGATTTCCGGCAGAGCGCCCGGCTCGACATGGACGATCGCACCGAGACCCTGATCCGGTCGCTGAAGCGCTCGGGCGCGGAGTATTCCGAGATCTTCATCAAGGGGCCTGAGACCGAGGCCATCGGCCGTCTGGTGCTCGACCCGCTCTCGGCGACGATCTTCTCGTCCGATCCCGACACCTACGCCGCGATCCAGGCGCTCGAGGCGCGCGGCATGCCGCTTGCCGATGCGATCCGCAAGGTTGCGGGCCTCAGCCAGGGAGAGCGCTGATGGCCTTCCACCAGACGCCCTTCGACCACATCGGGGTGTGGTCGCCGCAGCCGCGTTTGCTGCCGTTTCTGCAGGGGACATGTTTCGTCCTCATCGAAGCGTCGCGCTTTGCCGTCTCGACCCTGCTGATTGTGCTCGGCCTGCCGCTCTTTGCGTTCCTGTTCCTCGCGGGCTGGGACCTCGGGCTCCTGTTCACGCAGCTCGCCAATCTTGCCGACCACTACCGCGATGCGGACGCAATCCGGCGGATCGCCTTCTCGCAGGACCTCCAGGGCGTGTTCCTCGCGACCTCGCTCGGCGTCCTGCTGGCGCGCGCACCGCGGTTTTTGAAGCGCCTCGAAAAGACGCTCGCTCCGCCTGCTTCCCAGGAGACCGACAATGGCTGACACGACCCTATTACAGCCCTTTAATCGCACACTGGTGCTGCGTCTGGGCGCGGTTCTCCTTGCGGTCTGCCTCCTTCTTTGGGGTGCCTGGGTCAGCCGCGAAGTAGCGCGTCCCCGCGAGCAGATCGTCACCGTGCGCCTCTCCGAAACGATCGCGCGCTTCGTCGATGCCGAAGCGCGCAGCGGGAAGGCGCCCGAGGATGGGCAGGCACGAACGCTGGCTTACCTCCAGGCCGCCGAGGCTGCGGTGCGCGAGATGGGCAGCAATGGCCGGGTGGTGCTGGTCGCCGAAGCGGTCCTCAGCAGTAACGTGCCCGATGCCACGGCTGAACTCGAGCAGCGCGTTGCCGCCAAGCTTGGCCGGGAGAAGCGGCCATGACGGATCTTGTCGCCCGCACGCTGCGCCGCGTCCGGCGTCCCTTGCTCCTCACGGGGATTGTCGCCCTTCCGTTTGCCTGGGCGCCGATTGCCGCTTTCGGTGAGGATCATGCTTTCCTCATCAATGCGAGCCCGAGCCTGCCGAACTGGGCCTTCTGGCTAGACAAATCGGCGCCGATCGCACGCGGCAGCCTGATCTTCTTTGAGCCGCCAGCCTCGGCGATGCTGGAGAGGCATTTCGGGAAGGGGCCGCATCTCTTCGGCAAGCGCGTGATCGGCCTGCCGGGCGATGTGGTGAGCCACGAGGGCGCCGAGGTCCTGGTCAACGGACGCAAGGTCGGGGCGCGCCTCGCGCGCACCCGTCTCGGGTTGACACTCAGCCCCGGCCCCGAAGGGGTTATCCCGCGCGGTTGCTACTATGTCGGGAGCGACCACCCGCGCGGCTTCGACAGCCGCTATGCCGAAGTGGGCTTTGCCTGCCGTGGCCACATTCTTGGCAGCGGGAGGGCGATCCTGTGAGGCGTACACTGATCCTTCCGCTCTGCCTTGCCTGCGTCCCTGCGGCCGAGGCCCGTGACTATGGTCAGCACGGCGCGGTCTTCCTGGTGATCGAGCGAGATCTCCTCGAGCAGATCCATACGCGGCTGACCGCGATGGAAAAGTCGGGCGAGACGGAGCGGCTGAACCAGGAACTGCAGCGGCGCACCACGGCCCGGGTCAATCGGCCCGAGCCGGTCTCCGGATTGGTCCGCGCGAGCGCCGCCCGTCGCTGGAGCTTTGACCCGACCATTGCGCTCGAGACCGATATTCGAGGGCCCAAGGGCGAGCTCATTCATGCACGCGGCACGAGGGTGAACCCGCTCGACCGCGTACCCCTGCGCGCAGAGCTCCTGTTCTTCGACGGCGACGATCCCGATCAGCTCAGCTGGGCGCTGAGCCAGTCGGGAGCTGCGAAACTCATTTTGACCAAGGGTGCGCCGCTCGAGCTGATGAAGGCTCGGCAGCGACGCTTTTACTTCGACCAGGGCGGCAAACTCATTCGCCACTTCGGGATCGGGGCGGTGCCGGCGCGGGTGCGTCAGCGAGGCCGCGCGCTCGAAGTCAGCGAGATCGTTCTTCCGCTTCGCCAAGGAGCCCGCCCATGACACATCTTCGTCGTCTGGCTGCGGTCATGCTCGCAAGCCTCGGTCTGGCGCTGGCCAGTCCAGCCAGTGCCGATGCGGGTCCGGGCCGCTGCACCGGTAGCTTCGTCAACCCGATTACCGACATCTGCTGGTCGTGCCTGTTTCCGATCTCGGTAGGGGGCCTCAAGATCTGGCCGTCGAGCCGTCCTGATCCCTCCAACCCGACTCTGCCGCTATGCCTGTGCGGTTTGCGCCCCGGCATCGCCATGGGATTCTGGGAGCCGGTCCGGCTTGCTGACGTCAGCATGAAGCCCTGGTGCTTCGTCAATCTGGGCGGGATGAAGCTCGATCCGGGCTTCGATATCGGGTTTCGCTCGATCAAGGGGCCGTCGGCGATCGGCGGGGCGAGCCAGAACTACTCGAGCTGGCATGTCCACTGGTACGCCTATCCGCTGATCTACTGGATGGAGATCGTCACCGATTTCCTGTGCCTGGAATCGGGCTCGATCGACATTCTCTACATCTCAGAGATCGATCCGCTCTGGCAGGACAGCGAACTCACCGCGATCATCAATCCCGAGGCGGTCCTTTTCGCCAACCCGCTCGCGCTCGCCGCCTGCGCGGCCGATTGTGTGTCCTCGACGGTCCACCTGCCGGTTGACGAGATGTTCTGGTGCGCGGGCTGCCAGGGCTCGATGTACCCGATGAACGGCAATGTCTCGGCCTCGATCGGGCATGTCCAGGCTTCGCGGCTCGTGCTCTCGCGCTTTGCCTACAAGCTCCACCGCGAGCTCGTCGCCTGGGGCACGATGGGCAGCAAGGGGCTCTGCGGCAAGTACCTGATGCCGGTGATGCGCAAGCAGCAATACCGCTTCCAAGCCACCAATCCGAACCCGGCGACCAAGGGGCGCTATGCCTGCCCCCCGATCGGCGCCGCCACCACCTTTCAATCGGCTGGACAGGTCATCCCCGCGATCGGCGAGGACATGGGCTACCTCGTCTGGCGCAAGCGGAACTGCTGCGCGCTATGAACCGGAAACTCCTTCTCATTCCGCTGGGACTGGCTCTCCCGCTCGCGGGCCTCGCGCTCGCCCAGAGTGCCCCCGACGGCATCGACCTCGACGCTATTCGCGCCCGCTCGGCAGAGCACGCCGAGGACGCAGCCGCCCTGGCGGCGACGGTCCGCGAACGGGCCGAAGCCGTGCACGATGATGCACTCCAGACCCAGGATCGGGCGCAGGCAGCTGGCGCGCGCTACGCGGACAACCTGCCGCCCACGGCGAAGAGCACGGATGTCTTCGATTTCGATGCGATGGTTCGCGAGCGCGCCGAGGCGGAAAAAGCGCCGCTTGGCGAAAGCCCGCGCTTCATCGCCTTTGCCAGTCTGTCGATGCCGCCCGAGGCCTTGAAGGCCTTGGTGCGCGACATGGGCCGCGCCGGCGGCGTGACCGTGCTGCGGGGCTTCCCATCTGGCGATTCAAAGCGGTTCAAGGCGCTCCTGGCCGAGATCTGGCAAGGCGAAGATGCCCCGCAGGCGCTCGGAATCGACCCGCGCCTGTTCCGCGCCTTTCGCATCGAGGCAGCGCCGAGCTTTGTCATGGTGGGGAGCGACTTCTCACCTTGCGATGGCTTCGATTGCCAGGACGTCCCGCCGCCCCACGACCGGCTGACCGGCAATGTGACTGTCGGACAGGCCCTCGAAACCTTCAAAGACGGTGCTGGCCCGGGCGCTGCGCTGGCGCGCCTTCATCTGACCCGCCTCGAAGCAGGAGCCGATCAATGAGAACGATCCTGACGCTACTCTGCGCCGGTCTCCTGTGCGCGGGCGCCGCTCAGTCCGTCTCGGCCCAGTCACAATCAAGGCAGACGACTGCTGATGCGAAGGCCGACGGCAAGGCGTTCGGCAATGCCGTGATCGACCAGGTGAAGAGTGCAGCCACTACTGCACCCGACGCCTCGCGCGTGCCTGGTTTCAACCCCGCCGGGACGCAGAGTCTGGAAGATCTGGCCGCCCATCCGGACCGGATCGAGGGCGCTGCGCGCAGTGCAGCTGCCAGCAACACTGCCATCCGCGCGATTGAGGATTCGATGAACAATCGGGCGCGCTTCTCACCCCAGGAGATCAAGAGCATCCTCGCGCGCTCGGGTGAGATCAGCAAGACCCCGCTCGACTACACCAGCGGCATGTCGGTCTCCGGCTCGAAGGGCAATTGCGTGCCGCTGCCGCCGGGCACTGGCTCGGTCGGCACGTACATGGCGACCTGCAACACCGGCTATACGGCCGAGCAGAAGTCCGCATCCTGTCCAATCACGCTGGAGGCCAGCGCAACCCCGCGCGACATTTACGGCTACTATTGCGTTGGCGGCAGCGGGGTCGATCCCGCCAGCATCTACGCCTGCAATCATTATCCGGCGCCGCAGTGCACGGTCACGCAGTCCTGGCCGATCAACCTGTGCGATCCCTATTTCGGAATTTACTGGGGCTGTTCCTATGGCGACCTGCATGTCGACCTGGTGAGCTGTACCGCGCCGGTTGATGGTGCGACGCCTTACACCACGACCACCGAAACCGTGGTGACGACCCAGCGCAACGAGAGCCAATGCTCGGGTCTTGCGGGCGATAGCAATTGCTCGCTCGACAGCGAGGTCTGCACCGACAGCGATCCCGTCACCCGGATCGTCGACGGCGTGTCGGTGACCCAGCCCTGCTGGGCCTGGCAGCGCAATTACACCTGTTCGGCCAGGATCGCCGGCAATGATTGCAGCGAGCTCGAGGCCAACGGCAGCTGCCGCTTCGTGCGCGAGGATTGCCTGACGGGCGACAGTCCCTGCTTAACCGCTGAGCGTGTCTACGAGTGAGTAAGCACGTCTCGATTGCGGAAGCGAGGCATGTACAGGTAGCGAAGTGTGTCTTCCAAGAACGCGGCAGCATTCGCAGACCAAGCTCCGCCGTTCCAGTAGAGTTCTCTCAGCTTTCCGCGGAGGTGGATTGGCGACCAAGTCGAGATGACCAACTCGTTGTCAGTGCAAACCCGTTCGATCTCACTGCCGACAGAACTTCCTGCCGTGTTAACGGTGAACACCTCGATTCCAGGCTTTGGATCGGTCGGCGCGTCCTGCATCGGACACAGCAGCCAAGGCGCAGCAATCTGATCTGTTTGAATGAGGGATCTTCGATGAAACCGTGGAGAGAGGTTGCAGTCCCTCACCGAGACGTGCTGGAAGGAACGTTCCAGCAGTCAGAGTTCGCAGCTGACATTACGGCTGTGAAGTCATGCAAAGCCAGCCACGAATATCAGGACGCTGTCGCGTTCTACGAGCGTACGTTCATCACTGAAGGCATGGCGATGCTGCTCACGCAGGTCGCCCAGCGCCTTGCTGGCAAGGGTGGCGAGCCGGTCGTCCAGCTTCAGACGGCATTCGGCGGCGGCAAGACCCACACTATGCTCGCGGTCTATCATCTTGCCACCCGTAAATGCGCTCTTGCCGAGCTCTCCGGAATTCCCGCGCTTGTTGACCGCGCGGGTTTGATGGACGTGCCTCAGGCGCGCGTTGCCGTCATCGATGGCACCGATCGCGGACCGAGCCAGTCGCGCATGTATAGCGGTCAAGCCGTAAGGACCCTCTGGGGTGAGCTTGCATGGCAGCTTGGCGGCGCTGAAGGCTTTGCGCTTGTCGCCGAGTCCGATGCCGCCGGAACTTCTCCGGGCAAGGAAGTGCTGCGTGAGCTTCTAGAGCGATATTCACCGTGCGTTGTGCTTATCGACGAGCTTGTCGCCTATGTCCGCCAGTTCCCTGAGTCCCAGGCGATACGATCAGGCTCAGCAAGCCGCGACTTTTTTGCGACCGCTTACGGAGAGCGCGAAGGCAAGTACGAAGGATTCTCGTTTGGTGGCGGGGAGGCCGTTTTTGACGATACGTTGCTGCTGATCGACCCTGACGCGGCGAAATCATACGAGGAGGCCAACCGTCCGGCGGAGCCGGCCTCACCCGCAGAGCCGGCAACCACTTCCGTTACCGGTGCTCCCCCAGCGGGTGCTCCGCCATCTTCCGAACCGGGAATACCGACAGCGACGCCTCAGCCTGCCTCGGTAAAGCCAAAGGTTTTCTATGGGACCGCTGAAATTCCGCCTGCGACCGCCAAGATGCACTTGGTCAATCTCGCGGATGAGATAATCGCATTGCTGGCGTCCGATCCTAATGCAAACGTCCGGCTGACGGTCGAAATCTCTGCGGAGTTTCCGGATGGTGCGAGCGACAGCATAAAACGAGCCGTCTCAGAGAACGCGAATAGCCTTCGCCTGAAATCCGCAGACTGGGAGTAGCATCTTCGGGACACGGAAAACGACCACCTCCGCCACACGTGTCAACTCAAACTGATGGCGTGGTGGACGCATAGTCCATGGGCAGATCTGGGCGATTTAGTGGTTCGTCAAAGCCTGGTGGTTCATGGTTCTGCAGGTAGCGCTAACCATTGCTCGGCAGCGACCAATGCGCTGTCCCCCGCTGTCTCGATCGTCGAGCCTTCGAGATGACCGAGGGCGGTATGGACATCGCCCGATTGAGCAGCGGCCTGTGCGAGACGCAGCTGCGGATCCCGGCCCCGGAGGTTGGTGGTCATGTCTGCGCGCGCAATGCCCGCCTTCTGGACGAGATCGAAGGGTTTGCCCGCGTCGACCGCACCGAGCTGGCGCGCGTCGCCAACAAGAACAAGCCGCCGGACGCCGGCAAGGTTGCCCAGCGTCACGAGGCGTTCCTTGTCGTGGTTCGAGACCATCGAAGCTTCGTCGAGGACCAGCACCCGGTCGCCGAGCGCCTCCTTTGCTTCAGCCTGAAGACCGGCATTGCCGGGATCTTCCAAGAGCGGCGCCCAGCTCTTGAGTAGCCGAGCCAAAGTCATCGACGTGATGCCGGTATCGCGCTCCAGCATCTGCACCAGGGTGTTCTGAACCGCGAGCCCGATGATCTCCTTGCCTTCCTCGCCGAGGATCTGTGCCACGGGCTTCATGACACTGCTCTTACCGGCACCTGCTACACCCTGAATGGCGATCGTCCGGTGGGTCGACGACAGGATCAGGCGCGCAGCTGTTTCCTGGCCCGCGTTGAGGTCAATACCGTGATTGATGGCAGCAACGGCCTTGACCCGTGCACCCGCTTCATTGCTGTCGAGAATGGGAGCGACAGCATCCCTCCCGGCTTCGACGGCAGCGAGAATGCGATGCTCACTAGCAAGCGCATCGCGCGAGGTTAGCCAGCCCTTGTGCTCTCCTGACCCTGGAACGAGATCGCCCGAACGCACCAGCGCATTGACCCGCGTTTCGACGGCCGCGATCGTTGTGGGCAGCCCAAAGTCCAGTGCTGCTTTGTACAGCGCCTCACGCGGAAAGGCTGCTTCGCGCTGCGAGAGGTGGCGTACGGCAGAGGCCGTTGCCTGGGCGGCGGCAATGGTTTCGCGGTCCTGTTTGAGGACGTGAGCCGGGATTAGCGGATCGGCAGGATTGCCCTTGATCCGCTCGGCAAAATCCCGAAGCCACGCCTTGCCGCGCTCGATCAGGCTGGTGCCGGATGCGGGGGTGCGAGATGCTGGATTTGCGATGGTCTGCGCCTGTTCAACCATAGCCGGCAGGGCGAGGCCTGCGGCCTGGGCATGGTCTTGCCAGCTCGACAAAAGTGCGCCCCGATCTGCGACTGCCTGCTTGGCGCTGCGAGTGTCGAGGGCCGCAATCTTGCCAGCTTCAAGCCCGGGGCCACGCCGCGCGTCGAGCACTTGCTGGCGCCGCGTGGAGAAGGCCATGACATGCTCGCGGGTAAAGCCTGCCGCCTCGAAATTACCGTGTTTGCCAACGGGGCCTACCGCATAGCCGAGCTTTTCAACCGAAAGGCGGAAGCGCGCCATCGTCATGCTGTTGAGCAGCGTGTTGAGCGACCAGAGCCGGTCGTTCTTCAATGTTCGCCATTTGCCATCGGCACCTTTCGTGGCGTTGGCGACTACGGCGTGGAAGTGGAGATTGGGCTCCTGGTTCCTGTTCGTATCGTGCTGGAACAGCGCCACGGTGAGGTTGCCGGTCTGAACCGTGCGCACTTTCCCGCTTTCAACGAGGCGCGTTTCGGCCGCGTTCTTTTCGGCCCATCGCAGCGTCTCGATGACCGCTTCGCGATAGGCTTCGATGATCCGCTTATCGCCGCCAACGAGCGCGAGAACCGACCAACTCTTCGGCAGTGAGAAAGTGAGATCGGTTCCGGCACGGTGCTGGTTTTCGTGGCCGACCCTGGTTCCGTCGGGGAGTTCACCTTTGAGGAGCTTGTCGAAGACTACGGCATCAACTTCTCCGGAAAGGCCCAGCGCCGCGGCGCCTGATCCCACCCATTGACCCGATCGGTCGGCGTCCGCGCTTGCGTAGTAGTTGTCGGCAGCAAAATAGCTGGCCGCGCCGGAGGCTGACCGGACATTGGCGACCGAAAGCATGGATCCTGTTCCTTCAAGCAAGGTGCCCCCTTGCTTTGCGGCTCTCAAAGATCGGGTTCGTAGAAGTCCTGTTCGCCGCTCTCGATGCCGCCTTCGAGCAAGTCTCGTTCCGCCCTTACGCGAGGATGGTCTCGCTCTTGCGGCCGCTCGATCGGCTGCGACTTGAAGTCGCTCGAACCGGGCTTGTCTCCTCGCATCAGCGCCTTCTCATCACTGGACAGCTGCGCTCCGTCGGTTGCTTCACTCCTGCCAGAGAGAAGCGGTCCCGGCGGCAGTGTCACGGCAGTTCCGCCCACCGCGGTGGCTTCGGTGGCTATCTCAGCCTTGCCTTCGTGGAGCGCTCCCCGCGCGTCACGGGTAGGCAGGGTGCGGGACTGTTCCTCACCCTTCTGGCTTGCCTCGTCGGGCGTGGGCCTCACGGTCTGCAGGTCGAGCTTCAGTTGCCGGGGGACGACCGGCTTGCCGGCGCCATCGTCATTCGCGGCTGGCGCACCTTCGGCGGGTTCGGATCGCGATGCAGGAGAAGAGGTGCCCGCTGCAGCTCCCTCATCCGGGGCAGTCCGTTGGGGGCCAGGTTCGGAGGCTCGCGCAATGAACCCTTCGGCCAACCGGGGCAAACGGCGCGGCACGAGGGTGACCGGAGCGGCCGGGAATCCGTCGGGGAACTTGAGGTAGCCGGAGAGCCGCGGCAGGTTCATGAACTGGTCGGGAAGGAGCAGTGGTTCGATCTGTCGCCGAGGAGTCAGGCTGACGGCGTCGCGAGCATTGTTGTAGCCGTAGCTGTACCCTTCCTCCATGTCGCGCACCTGCCGATGTCCGATGAAGTCGGAGCACCAGGTCGCCGTCTCCCGGTCGGCCGTGGCAAGGATCAGTTTGCTTCGAGCCAGCGAGGATAGGGTCATCGCCATGTTCTCGCCGTAGACTTCCTTGAGCTTGGCAAAGGCATGGACGCCAGTGACAATCGCTCCTCCGAAATTGCGTGCGGTCTGGAGCCCTTTTTCCAGCGCGGGCAGCCGGTGCAATGCTCCCAGTTCGTCGACCAGGAACCAGATTCGGAGATCCGGGGTGCGCTCCATGGTCATCAGCGTGTTCATCGCGGTGTCGAGCCACAAGGTGAGCAGCTGCGAACAGATCGACATGTCGACATAGCGCGCCGAGAGGAACAGGATCGATCCCGGAGCGGAGATGCCTCGCGTCCAGTCCCGCACCGAGAAGCGCGGGCTATTGTTGGGCAGCAACTTGAGCGCCTTGGCATTGGCGTTGAACACGGCCCGGATCGACTCCGCCATGCGCGCCGCTTCGGGAGCGGTAAGCGGGTCAGCCATGGTGCCGCGCATGAGCTTGTGGACCTGCGCAAGATCGGCGGTCATTAGCCTAGTCGCGAGCGCGTGGTTGGTAGCCTGCCCGGTGCGCTGGAGATGCAGGCACATCTCGACGAAGAGCATGCGGGCGGCGAGCACCCAGAACTGCTCCGAGCCGCCACCGTCGTGCGGAACGAGGGCTTCGGCCGCTGCGTGGAATTCGCCCTCGCTGGTGCAGTCATGAAAAACGCTCCAGGTCGGGCAGCGGGCATCGAGCGGGTTCAGGATGATGTCGCGCTCGGGGTCGTAAAAGGCCTCGATGAACGCCCCGGTGAGATCGAAAACCACCGCGCGTTGCCCACGCGCCCGGGCCTCGGCGAGGAGCTGGCTCAGGGCCACGGTCTTGCCGGTGCCGGTTGTGCCGATCAGCATCGTATGGCTCTGCTCAAGGCGCCATGGCCAGGACACGCCGGCGAGATGAGCCGGGCTGTAAAAGCCTGCCTCTTCGGTCGCTGCAGCGCCTGCCAGCCGCCATTTCCAGCCGAGCGCGGCTTGCAGTTCGCGGGCACGCTCGGTACTGTTGTGCCGGTCGATTTCTGCCTCGAGCTCGTCAAGGGTGACAAGCATCGCGCCGCGCTCGTGCTTGCGCTCCTTGGACTTGCCGCCAAACCGTTCAGCGAACCACCAAAAGGCGATAAAGGCAGGGACGAGGATGAGCGCAGAAAGGCCCATGCCGCGCCGGATGGCGGTGCCGAGCGCAGCTACGGCCTCACGCATTGGGGGAAAGTCGCGAACGACATTGAAGGGCAAGCGGACGGTGCCGCCACCGGCCAGCTTCAGCTCCACCAGCTTGCCGGGATCGAACTCCATGAAGGCGTAGCCCGAAGCATAGAGATGCATCCATGCAAGGTAGATTTGGTGATCGGTGAGCGCCGAAGCCACCTCCCAATAGGAGAGCCAGGCGGTGACAATGAAAGTCACCAAGAGCGGCCCTTTGAGCCCTGCCGCAAACATGAAACCGAAGTGACCGAGGAGCTGGCTGCCGCGCGTGAAGTTGAGGAGATTACGCTTCATCGCTGCCTCCCTCGGGTGCGGAGGCGCTGAGCCCGAGCCGGGCGAGCCTGCGATTGTAAGCCTCGTGCGTACGCTGCCGCAACGAGCCATCAGTATGGCTGGCCAGGAGCGCTTCGAGGGCTACCGTGATGAACAGGTTTTGCCGTACCGGGTCGAGGGCCCCAGGCCGCTTTCGCGCTTCGTTTTCACGCTGCCAGGCATCGACCAGCTGATCGCGAATGACGATGCTGACGGAGACCTGCTGGTCCCGGGCTTTGCCCTTAATCCAGTCAGCAAGTGGGCGGGGTACGTATGTCTGAAGACTGAGATGCCGATCCATGTTCTGGGGTCCAATTGACCCTTGCGAACCTGGTTCGATCTTGCGGAAGACAGCGATGAGAATAAATCAGGAACATTGGCGCGTCAATTGCGATAAACTGGCACCAATTCAGAGAGTTAGGTAGCCCCAATTTGCCCGTAAATCGCGAATCCAAGGCATGCATCACGCTCAAATTGGTTTAACACCAGCCCGAAACTTCAGCGTATCACACTGATATACCTATACTAAATCCAGCAGTGTCACTGCGTACGGTGTGCTCAGTCTACCAAGCTGCGGTAGGGTGATCCGGTCACTTCGCTGGACATGCTGGAGGGATTGAAGGGCGCTCGATAGCGCGGAGCCAAAGCGCGTGCGGGCGCCGATGCCCGCACTCTGCTCGTCGCAACTGATCCCGAGCGCGATCGAACCAACTGCGAGCAAAATAAAAGGGCAGGAACCGCTCCCGGCTCCCACCCTTTTCGGCGTCAGAATTCATCCAGCATCGACCCGTGAATGGTGTGGACGACACGCGTCGCCAGGTGTGCCGGCAGGGCGCAGTAGTCACCTTCATCGAGCGCGATGTATCCGAACTCGTCGTCTGCCACGATGTGCTGATCGAAGTAGCTGTGCAGTGCCCTGCGTTCGGCGAGTTCCAGGGCCTCGAAGTAGCTGCGGGATGAAGCGGTGCAAGGTGCAGAATAAGCCATGAAGATCCTCCTGAGGTTGTCTCGAACGACAGGGGGAAGTGCGATGTTCGTGCGCATGACGGGTCAGGGACCGCGCGCTCGCGCGGCCGCGTCAGCGGCGGTGGGGGAAACGATTTTGTCGGGGGAGGGATTCATCCCTTCTCCGGCAAAATGGTGGGGCCCTGCCGTCCTTGAGGCGGCATGTGGACGGACATCATGCTGGGCAATCCGTGAGCCAGCCTCTCTACCCTCTCGGTTGCAGGGGACGGCTGTATTCGGGCGCCGCTTTTCTCATTTTCCTACACCCTGGGCGCGGTGGCAAAGGAGCTATCGAGGGACCACGAAACAAGGGGGCGGAAAGGACTGACATGCCCCGCAAGAACAATCCGGTCGATGCCTTGAAGAAGCTCCGGGAACAGCGCGACGAACTGGCGGCCAAGGAAGCAAAGCTTCGCGACGAGGCTGCGATTGTCCTCGGCCACATTCTTATCGAGTGCGGCGCCGAGACAATCGAACCGGCCCAGCTGCGCCAGATTGTCCGCGCATCAATGGCGCTCGGGATCGAGGAAACGCTGAAGCGGATCGCCCCTGCGTAGCCCCAACCAGCGGCGGCAAGGGGTTCGATGCCCCGCGCCGCCGCATAGCCCCCGAGCAAAAGAAAAGGCCCCGATAGCATCTGCCACCGGGGCCTTGTCGTGGGGTAAGGACATTCAGTCCTCGTCGATGTCTGGGGCACCCTCGTTGCTGCCGGAGCGGCCCTTGGTAAGGAAGTCGACCTTGTCGGCGATGATCTCGCAGCCGTAGCGCTTGGTACCGGACTGGTCTTCCCACTGGGTGTAGTGGATGCGCCCTTCGACCGTCACGAGCTGGCCCTTGGTGCAGAACTTGGCGACGTTCTGGCCCAGGCCGTTGAAGCAGGTGATCCGGTGGAATTCGCTGTCCTTGGCGGTGTAGCCGTTCTCGTCCTTGTAGGTCTTGCCATCCTTGCGGGCGGGACGGTCGGTGACGACCGAGATCGAGGTGATGCTGGTTCCACCCTGGGTGGTGCGGGTTTCGGGGTCGCGAGCGATGCGGCCAACGAGGATAACGAGATTGGTCATGGTATTTCTCCTGATCGAGCATTCCGGGTCCATCCCGGCTGCAAACCCGAGCAGAAGCGCCCCGCGGCGAAGCGCACCGGAGGGGAACCCGGAACTGGTTCGGGTGGTGCGGGCAGCCGGGCACAGCCCGGCAACTCGGCCGGACCTGATCCGGGTTGCGCGTCTCGACGGGGGGTGATTCAGGGACAGGTTTGTATCGAAGCCGGGTGGAGCCGGATGCCTTGAACAGGTTTGCCCTGCCTCGTTTCCCTCCGGTCTTGGTCGGATCATTCCCCCGCCAGCCCTCCACCGGAGAACCCTTTCCTAGATCACGGTACGGACCGCTCCTCCAGCAGGTGGCCTGGTGCTGGACGCAACTGCTTCGCCGAGGACAGGCATATCGATCGTCACCCCTTCAGCGCCGTCCAGAGGGTTGCCTCGCAGCATCCAGGCCTGCGGCGTGATCAAGCGTGCCCAGTCCGCAAAGGAGGGGATCGAGCCCAAGTCTTCGCGCACGTGCTGCTCGCCGATCAAACGCACCGGAACGACCCGGCCATCGGCATTGACGAGGGTCTCGCCGAAGATCGCCTCCAGCATGAATATCCCCTCGGCATGGTGCCGCAGCGCGCGATGTCGGGGGTCTGCCAGGATTGCCTTGGACTCGTCGAACCACTGGTGCAGCGGGAGATAGTCATCCACCGTGCCGCCCCATTTCCGGACCGACGAGAGGGCGTGGTAGTAGCAGTGGGCCATGCCAGATCTCCTAGAGCTCGGTCGAGTGATCATCGGTCGCGGTGAAGCGCAGGCTGCAGTCGAGCACGAAGGTCGCTTCAGCCACATCGATCACGAGTTCGCCGCAGGCACCGTCGTTGATCTCCCAGCCAGGGTGGTGACGTTCGAGCGCCAGATAGGTCAGCTGCTCGAGAGCTTGCCCAAGCGACGGCAGCTGCTCGGAACCGGCACCATCCGTCGTATGTGCTTCGCCTACCTGCAGCGTAACATCAGGGCACGCCATCGCCGCACCTGCTGCATCGAGGCAGACACATTCCTCGATAGCACCGCTGTCGCCGCAACCGTCAAAGCGGATCTCGACGCGGGCGATGCCGGCTTCCTGCAAGCGCGGGAGAATGACGGTCTTGAGCTGCTGAATCTCTTCAACCACCTGGGTCTGCCGCTCGGCCTGGCGAACGGCAAAGTCGGCCATCACGGCTTCGATATCGATCATGGAATGCCTCCTGTAGAAAGGAGCCAACGACCATTCGCTGGCTCCAAGCGACAGGCGCCCGCCTTTCCTCTGACGGACGACGCCAGCGCCGATCCGGCGCTGGCGCGAAGACCGACAGGGTCTCAATCGGTCCTGGCCGAAGTGTTCTTCGGATTGGTGCCGAGGGGGCCGCGGCGATCGACAACGGTGATCCGCCGAGCCTTGGCCTCGATCACCAAGCGTTCGAGTACGCCATTGCCCGGAAAGGCAATGACGTAGCGCGGATCGAGCGAGAGCATCCGCTCGTTGCGCTTGAAGCCGGCACGGGCGCCCAGCCGCATGTCGAGCGAGAACGTCACCTGCGGAATGCCGCGACGTTCGGCCCAGCTCGATGCCAGGCGGTCGACGCCCTTGGTATCGCCGCCATGGATCAAGACCATGTCCGGCATGCGCTCGCGGACCTTGTCGAGCGTGGCCCAGACATTGTTGCCGAAGGTCAGCGCCTCGTCTTCGGTAGCATGACGGGTGCGCCCGCCAGCGAACACGACCGGGGTTCCTTCGGGCACGGCCGCACGGCGTTTTGCCTCGGCGCGGGCGCGCAGGAAATCCCGGCCTTCGACGAGCGCGGACGTCAGCATTGCACTGTGGTTGAAGCGAGAACTGGAGACGGGCTTCCAGGAGGAACCAAACTCGTTGAGGTAGAGGCCTGCTGCGACCTCGCGCATCTCTTCGAGCGCCAGCATCGCGCTTTCAGCGCATTGCGCCCGCTCGACCTGGGTCTCGAGTTCATGGGTGTGGACCTCGGATCCGTCAGCCGTCGCAATCAGCGCGCGGACCTCATCGGTCGCGCGGTCGAGGGCAGTCGATTTGCGTTCCGCCGAGCGGTGAAAGATGTTGACGAAGGCCCAGCCGAGATCCTCGGCGTCGGCTTCAAGAGCGGTCCCCGACACCATGGCGAAGAGATCGGACCAGACCGCTTCGAGGGTTTGGACGACAGCCTCCCGGACCGGGAAATCGCTGGTCGATACGGGAGCGGGTCCAATCGAGAAGCCGGCAAGATCGAGCCCGGCGAGTTGGTCGGCGAATGACGTGTGCATGGGATGTCCTCCTGACTGACGTGAGGCCGACGCACCCGTTCATGGCTGCGCCAGCGAGAGCCCGTCAGGGCCAGCATTCAGGCAGGGTTGCGCACCCGTCAGGGGGAACCCGCGCGGGCGGGCTGGCGCGGGCAGGCCTTGAGCCCGAAGGGCAAAGGCCAACACGGGCCCGGCCACGCCGGGTTGCGCAAGACTGGCGGCTGGCCCAGGGCCTCTCTCGCATGGCGCCAGGCCATGGGCGGTCGGAACAGCCATTGGCAGGGGCACGCCCTATGCCTCATGCATGCACCGCCCCGGCTCGGCTCAAGCCGCTCGCTTGGTGTAGACACCCTCTCCGTTCGACATATGCCCGAGACAGTCATAGTCGCCGAACACGTCATCGAAGCGGGATGCGATCTGGGACAGCCAGCGCTGTGCCCGCGGTGAGCGGGCCGTGCGCCAATCGGCGTCCCAATAGGCGCCGTCATCGCGTTCGACGATCCAGACGGCCACTAGCCCGCCGTAGACCGATGCGCCGAAATCCGCATAGGCATTGCGCATAAGGATCCGGTCCTCCCGGCCGCGCCAACCGTCATGCGGGATCAGCGACGGGAAAGCTCGGCCGGCTCGCTCGCGCAGTTCGTCAAGCAGCCAATCGTATTCGAATTCCCAGTCGTCCTCGGCTTCGACCTCAAGCACTGTGAAGGCGACGATTGCGCCGCTGGGATAGCTGACTGATCGGCCCATGGCATCCTCCCTCAGGCCGCAAGCGCAGCGTCGTCTGACGCGTCGTCAAACTGTTCGGGCATGACCCTTCCGCCAAGCTTCAACAGCAGGGTCGACGCCTCCTCAGCCTTGGCGGCAGCTGTCAAAATGGCGCGATCGTCATCCTTCAGAAGCTTGAGTAATCGCGAGGTGTCGATAATGTGAAGGAGCGCGGCCAGATTGGCCGAGTTCTGGGGTTTCCTGCAAACGTTCCTTCACATTATTTCAAAGCGTGTCGAGCCAGGCGAGCACGCTTGTATCGCGCTT
>NZ_SBKP01000020.1 GCF_004122115.1 Sphingobium fluviale | reverse complement strand
CCCAGCAGGCAAAACCCAAAAAGGAGAAAGCACTATCTTGACCCACAGGAATTAATCGAAACATAATCACAAGACGGGTCACTTCTCAGTGAAAACACCGGGTCAACTCTCAATGAAAATCAACAGCATGCGGCTCCTCTACGCCGTCTATGCACTGGCCCTGGTGTTGCTGGTCATCGTTGTGCCGCTCATGACCCATGGTGGCGGGAGCAGTGCCGTCAAGGGCTGGACAGCACTGGTCGATCCTGGCCCGCTGTCCTTCCAACATGCTTCCTTGAAGGCGGATTGCGAAACCTGCCATACCCCGCACAAGGGGGCCGAGCCGGTCAAATGCATTGCCTGCCATGTCGGAACGGACTTTGGCACCAAGGCATCGACCCGGTTTCACGCCAACGCGAAGCAATGCACAACCTGCCATGTCGAACATGACGGCGGCGCGAGCCTCACACGCATGGATCATTTGGCGTTGCTCGACCCCAAGCTCTGGCAAGGCCCGACCGTAACAGCGGATGCACGTCCGATGAGCACTCCATCCAAGACCAGCAATGCTCTATCGTGCGCAAGCTGTCACGCGGCGCGCGATCCGCATCAGGGCCTATTCGGCAAGGACTGCAAGAGCTGTCACACGCTGACGGACTGGAAAATTGCCGAATTTCGTCACCCGTCGGTCAATTCACGGCAATGCGCCGAATGTCACAAGGCACCGCCAAGTCACTTGATGATGCACTTTGAAATGGTGTCGCAACGCGTGGCCAAAGAGCGCGCTTCCGTCAATCAATGCGTCGCCTGTCATACCACCGACAGCTGGAACAATATTCGCAAGGTCGGATGGTATGACCATCATTGAGCCTGCAAACGCCGCGCTCGACACGCTCGTCCGTTTCGCGGTGCTGTCTCTCGAACTTGCCGGGACGCTGACGATATTGGGGTGACTACACGAAAGTGACGTATCTGCACGCTAAGGGCGAACAAATCCGGTACGATGCCAGCAGATGCTATTCGCAGGCTTTCCTGCCCCTTTTATGTGGTGCCGCCCTACGGGCGCCGATATGGGAGGGCGGCAATCCGATTGACCAACGATCGAGGTAGAACCCTGCTCGCCAAATATGTGAGCTGGTTGCCCATCCCCGGTATGGCGAAGGATTGCCGATAAACCAGAGCGTGGACTGCATGGGCCGCGCACCGGTCAACGTCCATCAAACCCAACCTCCCCCACTTCAAATCGCTGAGGGCAGCCATGTCTGTGTCGATTCCACCGGGTGCAAAAGACCCAACACTCACTCCCGTCCCGGCAAGCTCCACGGAAAGCGCTCGCATGAGGGTGCTCACATAGGCTTTCGACGCGCCGTAGACCGCTTGGAAGGGCACGGATGTTTCGCCCGCCAGGCTCGACACGGCGATTACTGAGGATTCAAACGGCTGCTCCCTGAAAATCGCAATCAGGCGAGCCAGCAAATCCGTGAAACCGAGTATGTTTGTTTCAATTACCTCGGCATAAGTGTCGGCACGGCCTGCATCAAATGAACCAACGCTCGTCATTCCGGCAACCAACAAAGCGGCTGTTACTTGCAATTCTGCAACCTTAGCCGCGATTTTCTCCCTGCCCTCGATTTCACGTTGATCAGCCACTATAATCTCGCACGGCACATTGAACCGCTCGTCAATTTCGGTCTGTAGCTCCCGCAAGTTGTCGAGCCTTCGTCCAACAATCAGGGGCTTGGCCTGGTACGATGCCGCCAAGCGGAGGGCGGACGCTCTGCCCAAACCGGTCGAAGCCCCTGTGACCAGCACCCACGAGTTCTTGATCGCCAGCGGTTTCACGCGTTTTCCAGAGCCTTGTATAGGGCGGTTTTGCCGATCTTGAGCCGGGCCGCCGCCTCACGAACAGTGAGGCCCGCTGCGATATGCGCCCGCGCTTTACGTAGTTTGTCGGGGGTAACGACAGGCCGGCGACCACCCTTGTTGCCCCGCTCGCGTGCGGCCTTGAGGCCGGCATGAGTGCGTTCACGGATCAGGTCACGCTCGAATTGGGCCAGCGAGCCGAAGATGTTGAACACCAGCATGCCGCCCGAAGTGGTGGTGTCGATATTCTCGGTGAGTGAGCGGAACCCGATGCCGCGCGCCGCAAGCTCGCCGACCTTCTCGATCAGGTGGCTCATCGAGCGGCCGAGGCGGTCGAGTTTCCAGACCACCAGCGTGTCGCCGGGGCGCAAATAGGCGAGCGCTTCGGTTAGGCCAGGCCGATCGGCTTTTGCCCCGGATGCGTGATCGTCGAATATACGGTCGCACCCGGCAGTGTTCAGCGCGTCAAGCTGGAGCGACAGCTTCTGGTCTGCGGTCGAGACGCGCGCATAGCCGATCAGCGCCACATGATGCCCGATCCTGTCCGTTTTCCCGTCATTATGCGATCTTGTCCGAATCGCCGTTACAGGTCCAGAGTTAACGGACATATTCCTGTTGGCCGCCAGAGGACCGTCTGACGGACACGCAAAGCGAAGGAGATGATGCTTGGCGAGACGGCGACTGGTGAGCCTGGAAATCTGGGCGAGGCATTATGGCGCGCCGCTCGATGAGCGCGAGATCGCGCGTCATTATACGCTGACCAGCGACGACCTGGAAATTGTCGGCCGCCGTCGCGGCGATGCCACCCGGCTCGGCTATGCGATGCTCATGCTATATATGAGATGGCCTGGCCGTGCGCTGGAAGCGGGCGAAGTCCCGCCCGCTCCTGTGCTCGCCTATGTGGCGCAGCAACTCGGCGTCGCGCCGGCAGCCTTCGCGGATTATGCCCATCGGGACCAGACCCGTCGCGAGCATCTCGTCGAAATCCGACGATCGCACGGGTTCAGGATTTTTGACCGCAACGCTTTCCGTGAAGTTGTCGCCTTCTCGGTCCCAATCGCGCAGACCATCATACACCCCGGCCAGATGGCAGACGTCATCGTCGATGAACTCCGGCGCCTGCAGATCCTCCTGCCTTCTCCGTCGATTCTCGAAGCGGTGCTGCGGCGGGCGCGCCAGCAAGCCGAACAGCTTACCTATGAAGTGCTCACGAATGGCCTGCTGCCTGACACCCTTCAGGGCCTGGACGATTTGCTGGCCCGACGACCGGGGCAGGTCGCGACATGGCTATCCTGGATGCGCAATGCGCCACAATCGCCGGCAGCGCGCAACATCCTGCGCCTGATCGAACGGCTCGCCTATATCCGCGCGCTGGGCCTCGATCGCGCCCGTGCCGACATGATCCCGGCTTTGACTTTTGACAGGCTGGCGGACGAAGGCAGCCGCATCACACCCCAGCACCTTGGCGAACTCAATGCCCTGCGCCGCCATGCGACGCTGGCGGCAACCGGCATCCGGCTTGAGGAAAGCCTGACCGACGCCACCCTGACGATGTTCGACAAGCTGTTGGGCAGCATGGCGCGCCGCGCCGAGAACCGGACCCGCGACAAAGCCCTCAAGACGGTGCGCGAGTTGCAAGGCCACCTCCGGACGCTCACGGGGTCTTGCCGCCTCCTCATCGACGCGCGCAGCAAGGGCGTGGATTCTCTGGCGCAGATCGAGGCGCTGGACTGGCAGCACTTCGCCGTGGCCGTCGAGCAGGCCGAAGTGCTCGGGCGACCGGAAACCGTCGATCGCACCGCCGAATTGATCGAGCGGCATCGGACGGTGAAGCTCTTTGTCGGCGCTTTTCTCAACGCCTTCGAGTTTCGCGGCGCCGGCGCGGTTCAGGGGCTCCTGTCAGCGCTGGCCATCATCGCGGAGCTATATCGGACCGGCAAACGGCGCTTGCCTGATCGCGTGCCGCTACGCTTTGTGCCGCCCGCATGGCGCCCGTTCGTCCTGCGGGATGGCATCGTTGATCGTGCCGCTTATGAACTATGCGCCTTGTCGCAACTACGCGAGCGGTTGCGAGCCGGGGATATATGGGTCGCGGGAAGCCGGCAGTTTCGCGATTTCGACAGCTATCTCATACCGCCGGCGACCTTTGCGGCGCTGCGCGAGAAGGGGCCGTTGCCGCTCGCCATCGAAACGGATTTCGAGCGCCATATCGAGGAACGGCGCACCAGGCTCGACACGGCGATCGAGCAGGTAACGGTCCTTGCACGGCAAGGGGAGCTGCCCCAGGTTAAGCTTGACGAAAACGGTCTCATCATCTCGCCGCTGAAGGCGGCAACACCGCCCGCCACCGAGATTGCCCGTCGCGCCGCCTATGATCGACTGCCGCGCGTGAAGATCACCGATCTTCTGCTGGAGGTCGATGCCTGGACCGGGTTCAGCGAATGCTTCATCCATCGTCGTTCGGGCCGGGAAGCCGACGATCGCAATGCGCTGCTCACGGTCATCCTCGCCGATGGCATCAATCTCGGCCTCACACGCATGGCGGAAACCTGCCGGGGCGCAAGTCTGCGTCAGCTCGCCCATCTTCACGACTGGCACATCAGCGAAGCCGCCTATGGCGAAGCGTTGGGAAGGCTGATCGACGCCCATCGCGCCATGCCGCTCGCCGCGCTGTGGGGAGACGGCACCACTTCGTCGAGCGACGGACAGCAATTTCATGCCGGGGGCCGTGGGGCCGCGATCGGCGACATCAACGCGCGCAGCGGCAACGAACCAGGCGTTGCCTTCTACACCCATGTCTCGGATCGATATGACCCCTTCGCAAGTCGGGTGATCGCGGCGACCGCTGGCGAAGCGCCCTATGTGCTGGATGGCTTGCTGTATCACCAGACCGGCCTGACGATCGAGGAGCACTACACCGATACGGGCGGGGCATCGGACCATGTGTTCGGCCTCATGCCCTTCTTCGGCTACCGCTTCGCGCCGCGCCTGCGCGACATCAAGGAGCGTCGTTTACACCTCCTTCCCGGCCAAGAATCCGGCCCCTTGCTTCCCGGCATGACGGCCGAACCGATCGCATTGGGTCATGTCGCGGCGCATTGGGACGAACTGCTGCGGTTCGCCACGTCGATCCGCACCGGCACCGTCACTGCTTCGGCAATGCTGCGCCGCTTGTCCGCCTATCCGCGACAGAACGGACTGGCCCTCGCACTACGCGAGCTGGGCCGCCTCGAACGCTCCATTTTCATGCTCGACTGGCTGCGCGACATCGACCTGCGCCGGCGCACCCAGGCGGGCCTCAACAAAGGCGAAGCCCGCAACGCGCTCGCCCGCGCGCTCTTCTTCAACCAGCTCGGCGAACTGCGCGATCGTCGGTTCGAGAACCAGACCTATCGCGCCTCCGGCCTCAACCTGCTCGTCGCCGCCATCATCTTGTGGAACACTCGCTATCTCGAAATGGCGCTGGCGGACATCGGCACAGCCGACGAAATCGCACGCCACATCGCGCCATTGGGCTGGGAGCATATCTCGCTGACCGGTGACTATAGCTGGAATGTTGAAGATCAACCCGATCCGGACGCCTTGCGACCGCTGCGCGCCGTCAACTCCCTACTTGCCGCGTGACGTTCGCTATCCGTTCGCCCTTTCCGTGCAGATACGTCACTTTCGTGTAGTCACCCCATATTGGCAGGCGCTGTTGCCGCCATTTTCCTGTTCGTGTCGCGCGTGCGCGCCTGCGGCATTCAGGCCGCTTACCAGCCTGTCCGAGCCGTTTTGGGCCGCAGCATTCTGCTTGGTCTCGAGTTTCTGGTGGCTGGCGACATATTAAAGTCGCTCGTCATCAATCCCAGCCTCGATGATCTTCTTGTCCTTGCCGGCCTTATTCTCGTCCGAACATTTTTGAGCGTTTCGCTCGGGGTTGAGATCAACGGCCATTGGCCTTGGCAGGAAACAGCCATAGCGGCACGGGCCCAACCCGTTGCACGCCCCAACAATCGCGCGAAGAACAATCAACCAGGAGGCCGGGATGAGGGATAGCGATCGCCCGGCTCCAGGCGAAAATCGGCTTGCTCGCGCCACTGCCCGCCATGTCCAAAGCCTTTGCGCGCAGGCCCCGCATTGCCACACTCCCGCTCATCCCGACGAGGGTTGCCAATGAGCCGACAAGCGGAGCCGGGCCAGACCGGTGCCATTCCCCATGGTCCAACCGGACATGGCCTCAAAGCTCGGAAATTGGGGCTGATTGCGGGGTCGGCCGAGCCGATTGCGGTGATGCCCGAAGACTGCGCCATATGCCGGGCCGAGGGATTGACGGCGCGCACTACGATTCTTGTCGAAGCAGGTGATCGCCAGATCGTTGCCCGATTGATGCGATCGACAAACGATCTGGTGGCCGAGGGCGAGATCGGACTTTCCGATGAAGCCTGGACCAGGCTCGGTCTCAGCGGCGGTGAGCCTGTCAATGTTCGACATCCGCAGCCGGTGCCGTCGCTCAGCGCCTTGCGCAAGCGCATCTACGGCAACCGACTCGCCCAAGCCGACTTTACAAGTATCATGTCTGACCTTGTCGCCGGGAGGTACAGCGATGTCCATCTCGCCTCGTTCGTGACCGCCTGTTCGGCCTTTCCCCTCGACCTCGATGAAATGATCGCGCTCACGCAGGCGATGATCGGCGCGGGCAAGATGCTGACCTGGCATCAGCCGGTTATCGTCGACAAGCACAGCGTCGGCGGACTACCCGGAAATCGGACAACACCGATCATTGTCTCTATCGTCGCCGCCTTGGGTTTGGTCATGCCGAAAACGTCGTCGCGGGCCATTACCTCTCCGGCCGGCACCGCCGACACGATGGAAACGCTTGCACCGGTCGATCTCGACATCGAACAAATCCGCGACGTGGTTGCGCGGCAGAACGGCTGCCTGGTCTGGGGGGGAGCCGTCGACCTCAGTCCAGCCGATGATATCATCATCGGGGTCGAACGCATTCTTGACCTCGATTCCTCAGGCCAGCTGGTCGCATCTGTGCTATCAAAGAAAATTGCGGCAGGTGCCACGCACCTGGTCATCGATATGCCGGTCGGTCCGACGGCAAAGGTCAGGACCGCCCAGGCCGCTGATGAATTGAGCTATTGGCTCGAGGCGGTTGCCGCCGCATTCGGTGTCAAGATCCGTATCCTTCTGGGCCGCGGAGACCAGCCCATTGGCGGCGGCATTGGGCCAGCGCTCGAAGCCCGAGATGTGTTGGCGGTGTTGCAGCAGCGCGACCCGCCCGCCGACCTTGCCACTCGCGCATGCGACCTGGCCGGTGCGCTGCTTGAGCTCGCCGAGTTCGCGCCCCAAGGCAGCGGAGCGATGCTCGCCCGAGATGTTCTCGAAAGCGGGCGAGCCTGGGCCAAATTCCAGGCAATTTGCGCGGCACAGGGCGGATTGCGCGAGCCGCCGGTGCCGAGCCATAGGCAGGTAGTGCTTGCCCCGCATGCCGGAACGCTGGGCTCCATCGATAACCGCCGCCTGGCCCAGCTCGCCAAGCTCGCCGGTGCACCGGCGGCGAAGGCGGCAGGCGTCGAACTACACTACCGGCTCGGAGACGCAGTTGAAGCCGGCTCCGCGCTGTGCACCGTTCACGCAGAAAGCCGCGGCGAGCTTGACTATGCCATGCAATTCTATGCCGGAGCTGGCGCAATATTCGGAATCGAAGAGCCATGAACTCGCCCATTCTCATCCCGCTACCGGGAAACGAGCACCTCGCTGCCGGCATTGCCGGCGCCATCGATGCCGAAATTGGTATGCTGGAGATGCACCAGTTTCCTGACGGCGAAACCTATCTGCGCTTTGCCTGCGGAGTCGCTAAACGCCCGGTCATCCTGCTGTGCACGCTCGCGCGGCCCAACGAACTCGTCATGCCGCTGCTGCTGGCCGCCGATGCGGCCCGGGACCTGGGGGCGAGCGAAGTGGCTCTGGTTGCGCCCTATCTGGCCTATATGCGTCAGGACCGGCGCTTCAGATCAGGCGAGGCGATCAGTGCGCGGACATTTGCGCGTCTGCTGTCGAACGCGTTCGACTGGTTCGTCACCGTCGACCCCCACCTTCACCGCTATGCGTCGCTCGATGCGATCTATTCGATTCGCTCCCGGGTCGTCCAATCCGCCCCGTCGATCGCGCGCTGGATAAAGGCGAACGTCACTGACCCTGTGATCGTCGGTCCGGACATTGAGAGCGAACAATGGGTGAGCAGTGTCGCCCAGCAAATTGGTGCCCCGCACTTCGTCTTGAGCAAATCCCGTACCGGAGATCGCAGGGTCAGCGTCACCCTGCCAGACATCGAACCCTTCGCGCACCGCCGACCCGTCATTGTCGATGATATCGGCTCGTCGGGCCAAACGCTTGTGGAAGCTGTGCGCGCACTCAACCATGCGGGCTTCGAAACCAGCTGCTGCATTGTCGTCCATGCGCTGTTTGATTGCAAGGTCGAGGATGTCTTCGATGATCGATCGGTCCAGATCCTCAGCACCGACACGGTCGCGCATGACACCAATGCGATTGCCTTGGGCGATGTCCTCGCCAAGGCGGTCGAAGAGATGCGCCTGGGTACCGAACCGGCGCGCAAACCAATTGAATGAAGGGATAGAGAGATGGCGAGCTTTGGAATCTATGGATTGGGTCGGATGGGCCAGGCTATCGCGCTTCGGCTGCTCAGAAATGGTCATCGACTTCATGTTTACAATCGAAGCCCGGGGCCAATCGACTTGCTTGTCCAAGCGGGTGCTCAAGGAGCGACTTCGCTCGCCCACCTTGTCAGCCAGTTGGAAGCGCCGCGTTGCATCTGGCTCATGCTCCCGGCTGGCGAGCCTACCGATGAGGCGCTTGTTGCCCTGTCCGAATTGCTTTCCCCAGGCGATGTGCTGATCGATGGCGGCAACTCCTATTGGAAGGACGCAGCCAGACGTGCCGCCATGCTTGAGAAGCGCGGAATCGCATTTCTTGATGTCGGAACCTCAGGCGGGGTACATGGGCTGGACCGCGGCTTCTGCCTGATGGTGGGAGGGCCAGCTGAAGCGGCCGACTTAGTTGATCCGATTTTCGCCAGTCTGGCCCCGGCAGAGCTTGCACCCAATGGCAAGGAACCGCATGGCAATCGTCCGGGATTCGTCAGAACCGGTCCTTGCGGGTCGGGCCATTTCGTGAAGATGGTCCACAACGGCATTGAATATGGCATGATGCAGTCGATCGCCGAAGGTTTCGAATTTCTGGCAGCGGCGGCTGCACCGTCCAGGCTGGCGAACGAGAAATTTGAGCTGAAACTCGATGAAATTGCGGAAGCCTGGCGCCGTTCGAGCGTCATTTCCTCATGGCTGGTCGATCTTGCCGCTGAAGCTCTGCTCAATGATCCGCAGCTTTCGGCCTTTTCGGGAAGGATCGAGGATTCAGGTGAGGGTCGCTGGATGCTGCACGAAGCGATCGAAAATCGCATTCCGGCACCCTCTCTCGCAGCTGCCCTATTCGCCCGGTTCGAATCCCGAACAGACGCCAGGTTCGGCAATCAGCTGCTCTCTGCCATGCGCATGGGTTTTGGGGGGCATAAAGAGCCCCCCAGCCCAAACTGAGGCGCAAACCCAATCAGTGCCGGGCGTAAATCTTTTGACCTGCCGATCCGAAAGAATAGACGATATAGGATTGGGGTTTTTGCCCCGGCACTTCCATTCCGGGCGATCCCAGTGGCATTCCGCCGACAGCGAGACCGCTCACGCCCTTGGGCTTTGCCGCGAGAACGCGCTTGATGTCAGCGATCGGAACATGACCTTCAAAAGCAATCCCGTCGATGAACGCCGTGTGGCACGATTGCAGCGACGAGGTTATGCCGAGCCTCTTCTGAAGTGCAGCCCGATTTACATTATCGACCACCTTGACCGATCGGCCAAGC
Organism: Sphingobium fluviale; assembly: GCF_004122115.1. Classification (GTDB taxonomy): domain Bacteria; phylum Pseudomonadota; class Alphaproteobacteria; order Sphingomonadales; family Sphingomonadaceae; genus Sphingobium; species Sphingobium fluviale. The sequence goes on along the minus strand of NZ_SBKP01000020.1, from coordinate 31,866 downwards.
GCCGCTTTGACCTGAGCTGCCCACTTCATACAGCAACCGCAGCCGGGGTCGCGGTGCATAACCATTTCGGACGCGGCGAACGCCGGCGTCGCAACAAGGGCTAAGGCCAAAAATAGCTTTCGCATGAAAAACTCCTTTTAATTCGGAATGCGGGAGGCTGTCACCAGCCTCCCGCCAAGGTTGTTCACTTGTGATCCATACCGCCCATGTCGTGGCCTTTGTGATTATCTTCGGCTTTTTCAGCCTTGTCCTTGCAGCAGGCCATCTTGCCCTGCTCGTCCTTCTTGCAGCAACAGCACTCCTTCTTGGGCGCGGGTGCCGGTTCGGTGGCAAAGGCAGCACTGGACATGCTGAGCGCAAACGCGCCGATAAGATATTTGATTTTCATGATCTCACTCCAATTAAAATGTTGATTCCTGGTCTTGCGTGGGCGGCGCGCGGCGGCGGTACCGGCGGCTCGGGAACATGGCCAGCAGATGGCTGCACCACTCCTAGTGTGTGCGGCAGCTCGGCCCAATTCCGGAGCACGGTCTGCGGGCCAAGTCCCGCGACTGGAAAGGCGCAAGCGTGGCAGAGCCTCGCCTCGGCCGTCGGTTCGTGCTGGTCTCCGGGCACTACATCCTTGGCCATATCATCGCAGCTGAAGCTTGTCGAAATTGTCGAACTTGCCGCCGTCGCCGCGCATGAGGGGTCGGCGCGTAGCAGGATGGCCAAGGCAAGCAAAATGACGCTCAAAAGCTTCATGCGGTGCGTTTCTTCCGCCTGAAAGGCCAGCGCATCACGAGCAAGGCCGTGCCCGCCAATCCAAGCAGCAGTCCGCCGACCGCGAAAGCGAGCAGCCACCATGAGTTGAAGTTCTCATGATTCTTCCAGTCCATGATGTGAAGGCTCCAGAAGAAGTCATAGAGCCGCCATGTGCCGGTACGCACGGCAGTGATCCTGCCAGTGTCAGCGGCAACGAATATGCTGGTATTGTCGGGGTCGGCGAACGCGATCCGCCAAGCAGGAAGCGCAGCTCGATATTCGGGGCTTTCCTGCTTGATCAGGCTTGCCTCTGCCTTGGGTTTTTTCGCGGATTTCCAGGCTGCTTCGGCAATCCGCGTTGCGAGTTTTGAATCAACTGGAGGAACGGGCCTGCCGGTCACGGCATCAAAGAGCTTGATACCTCGCTTGGTTGCCACCTCGGCAATAGGTCGACCATCGAGCATGCGCCAGGTCATTGCCTCGACGGGTGCACCGGCTTGGGCCACGATCCGCTGCGGATCGGCAAAAACGGCGCCGCCAGGAATTGCAACGATAGTCTCGCGGTCAACAAGATGTTCACCGCGCACCTTGTCGATCGGCAGGAAGCTCATGATTGCGCCGCTGGCGAACCAGATCAGCAGCTGCGCGCCGATAACTAACGCCAGCCATTTGTGGATGCGGCTCGCGGCGAGATGGAAGCGCGTCCTGAGTGCCATCAGCTGCGGAGCGACGAACGAAGGGGACGATGGTTCATGGTTCGGCGGTCGTGATGGTCTATTTCATTCAAGGTTGCGTGCCTTTCATATCATGTCCGGCATGCGGATCAGGGGTTCGTTCGGCAGGCGCCGCGGTTTCGCGGGCCGCGGGAGTTTTGGGGCCGGTTTCTGTCTTGGCAGCAGGTTTGGCCGGCTTCGCTTTGTCTCGCACGGTCACCGTCTCGGCGCGGCGCGCGGGAACTACCGCCGGAACGCCGTCGTCTGGAGCGACGGCCTTTTTGTCCGCCGCTGCGGGTTGGGGCACGGGATCTTTGGCAGGCACAGCCTCCGTATTGACCTGCGTGTTTACCTCCGGTGTATTTTTGTCATGAGCCTCTTGAGTGCCGCAAGCAGCAAGTACACCGGACAATAAGGCGGCTCCGAAAATCGCTGTTGGCCGTCTCATTTCCCTATTCCTTCCATTTCGCGGCATCCCTTGCCCAGACAATTCGCATCCCAACCATCGCAAGGATCGCCACATGACGCCGGGGCGCTTCAAAACCAGACCCGCACACCCATTACGAAGTGCGGATCGGATACCTGCCCGCCGCTCGCTCTGGTGAAACGCGCCGATTCGCCAAATTGGCGGACCCACTCAAAACCGATATAGGGTGCGAACTCTTTTTTGATTTCGTAGCGAAGGCGCGCGCCCAATTCGAGATTGTTGAGACCGGCACCAACGCCAAGTTCGCGAATGGTTTGTGCGGACAGATTTGCTTCGAACCGCGGCTGAAATATCAGCTTCTGCGTGATGCGTTGGTCGTAATAGCCTTCAATGCGGCCCCGGACTTCGCCCTTGTTCGAAACAAAGGCCGCTGCTGTGATCTCAAACCAGTAGGGTGCCAGGCCTTCGACGCCAATAACCGCGTAAGTCCGCGACGGATCGGGTTTGACATCGTAGCGGACACCGGCCTGCAAATTCCAATAGGGTGATATCGCACGCGAATAGAGCCCGAAGAGTTCCAGATCGTCGAGCGGTCCGCCAAATTCTCCTTCACCTTCATATTTGAACACAAAGCGGTTGATGTCACCGCCGAACCACGCCTCGCCGTCCCAGCGATAACTCTCCTTGCCTTTGTGGACGACAAACTCAGCCAGATCGAAAGAGAGATAACGGAAGGTCGAGCCCCCGCTTTCCTTCATCATCTCCTCGCGCGATTTCGCCATCTCCTCGCCGGGGAAGATGCGATCAGCATACCAGTCAGATGGCGGCGCCGGGGCCGGTGCATCGCCGGGTTCCAGATCCGTGCCGCTCGCAGCACCCGCTGCCGAAGACAGTTTTGGCATTGATTTGGGCGTGCAATGGCCCATCTGTGCGTGTTCGGGCGGACAATCGGGATCGACCGCAGGCTCAGCCATGGGCGAACCTGGCATCGTCATACCAGACATGCCTTCATCAGCCGGGGTGCAATGCCCCATTTTGGCGTGCTCGGGCGGACAGTCGGATGTGGTACTTTGCCCCTCCATTGGCGCGGCCATTTCCGGCATACTACGATGATCCATTTTTTGCATAGGATCGGAGGCCGGCTGTGCGGCAGGCTTTTGCGCCACGGGCTGCTTTGGCTTTGCGTCCGGCTTTTTGGGTTTGGCCGCAGGCATTGAGGAATGATCCATGCCTTGCATCGATTGGGCCTGCAAGGGCATGGTGAAGGCCAGTGCCGCGGTCGCGACCAACATGATACGGGTCAAGCTCATGCTGCTTCTCCCCGCGGGCGCACACTGACAACGCGCATCATCCCTGCATGCATATGGTAGAGAAGATGGCAGTGGAAGGCCCAGTCGCCAAGCGCATCGGCGGTAAAATCAAAGCTTGCCTTGCCGCCCGGTTGAACGAGCACAGTATGCTTCCTCGGGGCATAGTCCCCTTTGCCCGTGACCAGTTCGAAAAAATGCCCATGCAGGTGGATGGGATGGCTCATCATAGAATCGTTGATGAGATTGACGCGAACCCGCTCACCCTCGAGGAAGGGAATGGGTTCGTGATAGTCCGACATCTTGATGCCGTCGAACGACCACATGAAGCGCTCCATATTGCCCGTAAGGTGTATGTCGAGCGAGCGTTCGGGGGCGCGCACGTCAGGGTTTTTGTCGAGCGCGACGAGGTCATGATAGGTGAGCACCTTGTGACCGGCATTTTCGAGGCCCTGTCCAGGCTCGCCCATACGATCCACCGGCATAGGCGAAATTGTCTGCACGCTTGGATCGCGCTTGACCTGCGGGGCAACGCTGAAATCGCGCATGCTATGGCTCATGCCCGCGGCACCATGCCCCATCGCACTATGATCAACTGGCGCTGCCGCCGCATCGGCAGGGGTGCAATGACCCATTTTGGCATGTTCGGGCGAACAATCTGGCACGGGTGCTGCACCTACGGACGTCGGGTCCATCCCTTCCATCGCACCGCCTCCGGACATGTCCATGTCCCCCATGCCCATGTCTTTCATGGTTGCCAGCGGCCGCTCCCGCAAGGCGGGAACTTCTGCCGCCATCCCGGCACGCGGCGCGAGTGTTGCGCGGCCCAATCCCGAACGGTCATTTGCTTCGGCCACCAGCGTATAGGCGCGGTCGTCGGTCGGCGTAACAATCACATCATAGGTTTCAGCAACGCCCATCTGGAACTCGTCGACCTCGACGGGACGGACGTTCAATCCGTCCGCTTGCACGATCGTCATACGCAACCCGGGGATGCGAACGTTGAAGATCGTCATCGCTGCCGCATTGATGATGCGAAGGCGCACCCGCTCGCCGGGTTCAAAAAGCGCCGTCCAATTGTCTTTGGGACCATAGCCGTTCACAAGGAAATTATAGGTCGATCCATTGACATCGGCGACATCGGTTGGGTCCATGCGCATCGCACCCCACTCCAGCCGATCCTTAAGAGGCTGATCCTTACCGGCAAGCAATCCGCCCAATGTCTGACGCTGCATGTTGAAATGGCCTGGATTGACCTTCAACTTGCGAAAGATGGCCTCCGGTGAGATCTCGCTGTGATCGGAGAGCACGACAACATGCTCACGGTCATAGCCGATTGGATCGGTTCCTTTTGGATCGATGACGATGGGGCCATAATGGCCAAGTTGCTCCTGAAGCCCTGAATGACTGTGATACCAATAGGTACCGGATTGAACCACCGGGAATTCATAAACGAAGGTCGAACGCGGCTTGATGCCAGGAAAACTGACGCCCGGCACCCCGTCCATATGGAAAGGCAGTATCAGACCGTGCCAATGAATTGAGGAGTCTTCATCGAGATCGTTCGTCACCGAAAGCCGGACATTCTGCCCTTCGCGAAGCCTGATCAAAGGTGCTGGAACCGTCCCGTTAATGCCAATAGCCCGACTGACCTTGCCATCGACGCGCATTGTCTGGCGCGCAATGCGCAAACTGATATCGGTGCCCGACACTGTAGGAAGGGGAGCAATAATGCCTGAGGATACAGGTTGTGCCCAAGCGGGCATCCAGCCAGCCAGCGCCAGAGCAGCGCCGCTTCCCATCGTTCCGCTTACAAAATGTCGTCGATTGATGTTCATATTGGCTCCATGAGCAAATGCCTTACCTAACTCCATACGCAGCCCAGCGGTACACCCCTTGCCTCGACTTCTTCTTCTGGTCGAAATAAACTAGAAACCCGAAGGCTCAGGCAGCCATGCCACAGCAGCCTTCCTATCGGCGCAGGCCTATTCCGTTACACCAATTATGCGATTCACCGGCGGAACGCTAAGAAGCCTGCCTTTCTCGCGCCCGGGACATGAAGAGTGTACCGGCTTCACATCGACAGCCATGATATAATCGCGCATCCCATTCTTCTCGCGGGGAAATTACCCAAGCAACTGTTCAGCCTCGCCCAGCACTTCTTTTAACCTTGTTCGAGCACGATATAGCCTTGTTTCGACCGCCTTTTCACTGATCCCCAAAATGGCGGCAGTTTCGGCCTGGCTGAGCTCTTCGATCGTGCGGAGCGTTAGGACTTCGCGAAGCGGTGTTGGCATGTCCATCATTGCCTTTTGAACGAGCTTGAGTTCGGATCTGCTCTCGGCTTCGCGGTCCGGCCCTGGTGCATCGCTCTCCAATATGTCATCGGCTTCGATCGGCTTGGCCAGCCAGAAAAAGGACCGCACTGCACGCCTTCGGGACCAATCGCGACACTTGTTGAGAGCAATGCGTGAGATCCAGACCTGGAACGGGCGTGCCGGATCATAGCGATTGATCGCCGAGAAAGCCGAGACGAAACTCTCCTGAACGAGCTCGAGTGCTTCATCGGTGTCGCCAACATTATTCCGGATCAGGCGGAAAACGGCACCTTTATGGCGTCCCACCAGCTCCTTGAATGCCTGTTGCTGACCTGCAACCGCCAGGCTTGCCAGTTCCCGGTCGTCACATTGCGATAGTTCCAGCGTCACCGCGCATCGGCGGTCAGGGCTTTGACCACAGTTCTGTCGAACATCTTTGCTTGCTCGGGATTCAGGATTGCACGCATGGCAAACAGATGTTCCAGCGTCTCCTTTTGTAGTTCACCCATCATGATGTGGCTGTTGTCGATCGCAGCCGTGACCTTAGGCCCATATCCATGTTCTTCGTCAATCGCCTCTGCCAGCCGCGCATTGGCCGCGCGCATCTCGAGTTCAAGAGCCTTGCGGCGGACCGCAAACCGCGCCTCCTCCTGGTCTAGTTTTACCTGCTGTTGGCTCGTCAGTTTCAGGTCGTCGTGGAGTAAAGCATGAAGCTCGGTTTCGGTTGCGCGAGGACGATCAGCAACAGCCCGTCCGACAAAGACACCGCAAGCAGCCGACACAAAAGCCACGAGCGCCAGAAGCAGCAACTGCCGCGAACGCATATCAGCGCGCGTCCAACAAGGACGAAGGCGACAACATAGCGGCCGGAGCAAAGGGTGACAAAGGCTGCACGGCAACCGCAGGTTCACCCATGGCGATCCCGGCAAAGGCGCCTCCGCCAAGCGACACGACGGCAGCCAAGGCAATGAACTTCCGTGATTCGCGCGTTTCGCGTTGTCGCATAGCAAGCGCTGTCATCACCCGGTCGTCCAGTCCATCAAGCATGCCAGCTTGCGGACTACGCTTCATCTGCATCAATAAGTTGTCCATTACGTCCTCATCCAAGTTGGCATCTCCCTTAATATACGCGCTTGCGACTAAAACCCCTCAACCTCGGGTCATATGAGGGGTGGCACCATTGCATGCGTATCTATCATGACGCACAATTTTTTGGAGAATTTTCATGCAAAAGACACTTATGCCCCTTATTCTTGCCGCGCTAGCCATGGTTGCAGCACCGGGTGCGGCACTCGCGCACGCGAAACTCCTGTCGTCGACACCCGCGGCCAATGCCACGGTTTCGAAGGACAAGGCAAAGTCGATTACCCTTATGTTCAATGAAAAACTAATGGCAGCGACGGTTAAAGCTGAGCTGGTCATGACCGGTATGCCGGGAATGAAGGACCACCCACCCATGAAAATCGCCTTCACCTCGATGATGGGCAAAGACGGCAAATCGATGATGCTGATGCCCAAAAAAGCGCTCGTTCCGGGGACATATAAAGTTTCATGGTCAGCGGCCGGAGCGGACACGCACCGGATGGGCAGCGAATTCAGCTTCACGGTTAAATAAGACGTGGACACCGATTGGGGAATGATCGCGATCAGGCTCGGATTGTATCTGAGCCTGATGCTGCTTGTAGGTTTCGCCGCGTTTCCGCTGTACGCCCTTCGCAAGGGTGAGCGATGCGACGGGGCCATATTGGCGACCCGAAGAGTGCTCATTTTCTGGGCGGTTGCGGCAATTCTATTGTCGCTGCTTGGCTTTCTCGCGCTTGTTGCCGCGATGATGGGCAGTTCGATTGCCGAAGTCGATTGGCAAACAAGCCGCTCGATCATTGTCGAAACGCCAATTGGTGCAGCTTGGGTCGTGCGCGTAGTTGCGCTCATTGCATGTCTGTTCGCCGCGATCCTAATCAAGCGCTCCGACGAAGCTCGGCTGGTCGCCATTCTTGGAACAAGTACGGCGGCGCTTGCGACGCTGGTGTGGACCGGACATGCTGGGGCGACCGAGGGCATGGTCGGCGGCATCCACAAAGTGAGCGACATGTTGCACATGATTGCCGCCGCCATCTGGCTCGGCGGCATTGCCGCTTTTCTCAAAATGTTGCGGGCGCCAGATGACGGACTTTGGGGAGACCGCCCGAATGTTGCACATCGGGCGCTCGACAGCTTTGCCCGAATCGGAACGATTTCTGTGGCGGTGATTGTCGTGACGGGCCTGATCAATGGTCAGATCCTGGTCGGCATCTCCAACATCACGGCCCTTTTCGATAGCACCTATGGCTGGTTGCTGATTGTGAAGCTGCTGCTGGTTGGAATGATGATGCTTCTGGCGGCCCAAAACCGTTGGCGGCTGACGCCTGGTCTTGCTATAGCGCTGTCCGACGGCGATATAGCGAAGGCCGTTGCAGCGCTGCGAGCCAGCCTTTTGCTTGAAGCAGCGGCGGGCATTTTAGTTCTGGGCGCGGTCGCATGGCTTGGCACGCTCGAACCGACAGCAAGCGCGGCGATGTCGTGAACGGCAAAGGCTCGCCCTGGTCGGGGGCAATGACCCTTGGTATGGGCTGGGCCTGGCTCGATGCACGGATTGGCGACAACCGCGCGCACCGCCATGTCGCCCACCAAATCAGTCTTGCGCTGGATGATGAGTGCGAAATCGGTGGATCAAGCCCATTACGGCTAAGGCAAGGCGACGCATTGCTCATTCCGGCTGGGACATTACATTGTCTCGCCCCAGCCGGGATCGCGGTCCGGACAATCTATGTGGATCCGATGTTTCGGGGAAGAAATAGCCTAGCCGCTCAGACTGTCTGCACTCGCCTCAACCGAGACGATGCGTCAGCGCTGCTTGCGATACAGGATGGTAAGCAAGCAAGACAGTGGATAGCCGACTTTCTCGGTCTTGTCGGCTCGCGCATCATCGACAGAAGATTGCGCGCCGGTCTTGCCGAAAGCGATGCTGACACCAGCACGACCGCGCTTGCCGGGATGATCGGACTATCGCCAGCACGAGTACGCGAGATTGCAGTTCGTGACTTCGGCGTGCCTCCTTCAAAATTGCTGCAATGGCTACAGCTGCAACGCGCGATCGATGCGCTTCGTCAATCGCGCAATCTGGCAGATGCGGCCGCTACCGGGGGCTTCTCCGACCAAGCACATTTTACCCGCCGGCTTGTCGAATGGTTCGGAGTTACACCGGCCTCTGGGCTGAACGGACTCGACATTTCGGTGAGCGACTGAGCTTTACCAGCGAATCGTTCAAGACCGGGAGAGAGAAAAAAGGCCATTGATATCGCCTATATTCTGCCGGAGTCCCTGGATGTCGCTGTTTCGCATCATTTATGCCCCCTTCTATTTTCTTGGCTTTGTCGGCGGAGCCGCCCTGCTTGTATCGAGCGGTGCGTCCCCACTTATGCTTGTCGCATTGTTGCTTGTAGCCATCACCGCGTCGCTCATAGCCGAGCGCATTGCGCCATTCGAGCCCGCTTGGAACCGCAGCCATGGTGACGCCTCGCGTGACGTAGCGCATGGCTTGGTCAACGAGGGATCAATTATCCTATTGGTGCTTCTACTGCCCTTTTTCGCAAGCTTGGTTCCATGGCGCTCGATTTGGCCGACGAGCCTGCCTTTCTGGGCCGAAGTGCTGCTCGCAATCGTTCTTTTGGACGCCGGTATCAGCTCTGCCCATTTTGCCAGCCACAGGGTGCCTCTGCTCTGGCGCTTTCATGCCGTCCATCATTCGGTTCGCCGACTATACGGGTTCAACGGACTGCTCAAACATCCCGTCCACCAGCTGATCGAGATTTCGGTTGGAACCTTGCCATGGCTCTTGATGGGCATTCCACAAGATGTCGCTCTGGTCGGAGCATTTGCGGTCGCGATCCAGCTGCAGCTCCAGCATTCGAATGTCGACATGCGCGTGGGGCCCCTCGCCTATCTCTGGGCGGTAGCACCAGTCCATCGCCACCACCATCGTGCCTCGGAGACCGAAGGTGATGTCAATTTCGGCCTGTTCCTCACGGTCTGGGATGTCCTGTTGGGGACAGCGCAATTTCGGAGCAGCGACAATGTCCGGGCAGGTGCAGTCGGGATCGATGGTCGATCCGATTATCCGACAGCCTATTTCGCGCAGTTGCTCGAACCCTTTCGGCCCACGACCCCGGTCACTTCGACGACCGCGAAGGCCGCAACCGGACTGACGGAATGAGCCAATATGAAAACAATCCGGGGGCAACCTATACGCCCGCTGCAGGCCACCATTTGCTGACGCCGCTTTACGATCTTGGCGTCGCGCTGACCACACGCGAGGCGCTCTGGCGCAACAGGCTTGTCGAACTCCTTTCACCGCAAGACGACGATGTTATTCTTGATATTGGTGCGGGCACTGGCAGCCTCGCCACGCTTCTTGCGAGGCAAAATCCTGCTATGCGCTATTACGGCATCGACCCGGACGAGGCGGCAATCGACATTGCACAAGCCAAGGCTGTACGCGCAGGTACTTCTCCGGTCTTCAAAGTTGCTCATTTCTCGAAAGACGCCGTATCGGGCTGGCCCAAGCCGACAAAAGCCACCTTGTGCCTTGTCCTCCATCAAGTTCCGCTTGACGAAAAATTGCGCCTTCTTCAGGAAATCCATTCGACCCTAGACGCGGATGGCATGCTCTTCATCGCCGACTATGGCGAGCAACGTTCATGGCTGATGCGCACGCTTTTCAGTTCAACCATCCAACGGCTTGACGGCGTTTCCGATACACAGCCCAATGCGGATGGGGTGCTCGTTCCGCTGATGGTGCAAGCCGGTTTTGCGGAAATCGAAGAACCGGCGCAATTCAACACCGTCACGGGCTCAATCTCCATCCTCAAGGGCATAAAAGCCGGACAGCACACAGAATGAACCGCGGATGCGTCCTATATCCGCATGACTCCTTGCCCTTCGGGTCGCACCGAAGAAAGGCATGGGGCGGGAGTGAAGCCGGACCACAAAGAGCGCACCCCGCCCCAAAACCACTTTTGCTTGCGATGTTGTCGATTTTTGATGGGGCTTCGATAGGCACAGCCGGGCTGGCTCACCCGCCAACAATTTGGCTTGACCCTAGACCTTGGTCCAAAGCTAAACCTCAACGCCCAAGCTGCGACAACGCATCTAAAGATAGGATTTGAAAGGAAAATACCATGACGGACGCCCAAGCACAAATAGCAACCAAAACATCAGCCATTTCCCAATCTAGACTGGCAATAAGCCGCGCGGCGCTGACTGGCGCATTGTCCACAACAACCTTCTTTGTTCTTTGCTGGTTGGCGGGGGCGCTGAACCTGTTCCCATCGACGCATATGTTGATTTCACTCTTCACCCCCGGCGATCCGACATCATTGGTAACGCTTGGTTTCGGGGTCGTTTCAGCAGTACTTTCCGGTGCGCTCGGTGGGACGCTCCTCGCCCTGTTTTGGAACCTAACCAAGGGCAATTCCTGACAGCTTTTGGAGCTGTGAAAGGCGCGCATGCCAAGAGCGGTACTGTCATCTTCAACGGGAATTTCCGACTTCGCGAACCTCGAAGTCTGCCCGGTTTGCGGCGGTTTGAAAAACTGCTGCCCTGACCATGAGGGATAACGTGCTGCGGTGCGTATTTAGAGTAAAGGCCAGCGACCTCCCCCCTCGCTCGGCTTGCCCGTCGGGTCGCCCCGTCTGCGGGCTGTGGGGGCGGGAAAAGAAGATGGAGAAAATTCATGTCATCTCGCCCCCCCATTTGCACCACCAGCCTAGGGCGTTTGGGTCCCAGCCCAAAATCTGTCAGTCGCCCTGCCCAGCGATTGACCCAGCCCCCCGCGCGGCGAGAATTGTGTTCCATTGATGCGGGCCGCGCGCTATGACGATCCCTGCAGCGACCCAGTACGGCCATCAGCACAATAAAGAGCGTAGTGGGCAACGCGTCAAGGATCCCGTCTGCGGCATGGACGTCGACCCTGCCATCACCCAACATGTCGCGGCGCATGCGGAAAAATTTCATTATTTCTGCAGCTCTGGTTGTTTGAGCAAATTTAACGCCGATCCCGGGCACTATCTGAACAGCGACACGTCCCTACCCAGCGACTTCCAGGACGGTGCGATCTGGACCTGCCCGATGCACCCCGAGATCCAGAAATCCGGACCAGGGAGCTGCCCCATTTGCGGCATGGCTCTTGAGCCCTTGATGCCGACGGCCGATACCGGCCCAAGCGAAGAATATCGCGACATGCTGCGACGATTCTGGATCGGTCTCATCCTTACTCTACCCGTGCTCGGTCTTGAGATGGGAGGTCACCTGACGGGTCTGCACCAATGGCTCGAGCGCCAGACGGGCAATCTGATCCAGATGGCCCTAGCGACACCCGTGGTTCTTTGGGCGGGCTGGCCATTTTTCGAGCGCGCCTGGAATTCGCTTAAGACGCGAAGCCTCAACATGTTCACCCTGATTGCCATGGGGACCGGCGTTGCATGGACTTACAGCATGGTTGCGGTATCGGCGCCGCAAATCTTCCCTGCTGCCTTTCGCGCCGCCGATGGATCGGTTGCTGTTTATTTCGAGGCGGCGGCTGTCATTACCGTTCTCGTCCTTCTGGGCCAGGTGCTCGAACTGCGCGCCCGTGAAACAACAAGCGGTGCCATCCGGGCATTGCTTGATCTGTCTCCGAAGCTGGCCCGTCGAGTCCGCGCTGATGGGACCGACGAAGAGGTTGCTCTTGCGGAAATCCAGGTCGGCGATACACTTCGGGTCCGCCCTGGCGAAAAAGTCCCGGTCGACGGAATCGTCCTTGAGGGACATGGCAGCGTCGATGAATCGATGGTTACCGGCGAGTCGATGCCTGTCGCAAAAGCTTTAGGAGCAGCGTTGATCGGAGGTACGATCAACCAGTCGGGAGCATTGCTGATGGCCGCCGAGAAGATCGGGCGCGACACGATGCTGGCGCGCATTGTCCAGATGGTTGCCGATGCCCAGCGAAGTCGGGCTCCGATCCAGCGGCTCGCTGACACCGTTGCCGCCTGGTTTGTTCCAGCGGTGATTCTTGTTGCGATCGCCGCCTTCGTTATCTGGTCGCTATTTGGTCCGCCGCCAGCGATGGGTTATGGTCTGATCGCCGCGGTCGCGGTCCTGATCATTGCCTGCCCCTGCGCATTGGGGCTCGCCACACCAATGTCGATCATGGTCGGCGTCGGACGGGGCGCGCAGGCCGGCATCTTGATCAAAAATGCCGAAGCCCTCGAACGGATGGAAAAAGTCGACACGCTCGTCGTCGACAAAACGGGCACGCTTACCGAGGGCAAACCCGCCGTTGTCGGCATCGAAATTACCGACGGTCACACAGAAGATGAATTGCTGCGGATTGCGGCCAGTCTTGAGCGCATGAGCGAACATCCGCTCGCAAAGGCCGTGGTCAAGGCCGCTCTGGACAAGGGACTGGCCTTGAGTGAGCCCCTCAATGTCGACCAGCCGGTTGGCAAGGGCATAAGCGGCATGGTCGACGGCAGCGCCGTCTTGGTCGGCAAAGCCGGATTCTTCGAGGAGCTCGGCGTACCGACCGGAGTACTAGGTACCCGCGCCGACGCAATGCGCGCCGACGGCGCAACGGCGATATTTGTTGGAATTGATGGCGGCATCGCCGGCGTCATTGCCATTGCGGATCCTGTCAAAGCGACGACCCCGCAGGCGCTAAAGGATCTGGCGCGCGCGGGCGTCCACGTCATCATGCTGACCGGCGACAACCGGATCACAGCCGAAGCAATCGGACGCCGTCTTGGCATTGCCGACATCGAGGCGGATGTCATGCCCGACCAGAAAAGCGCTGTCGTGCAGAGATTGCGTTCTGAAGGCCGGATCGTCGCGATGGCCGGCGACGGCGTCAACGATGCGCCAGCGCTGGCAACGGCCGATGTGGGCGTGGCCATGGGGTCCGGCACCGACGTCGCGATTGAAAGCGCCGGCGTGACCCTCCTGAAGGGCGATCTGACCGGAATCGTGCGCGCTAGGCATCTTAGCAGAGCGACGATGCGCAACATTCGACAGAATCTGTTTTTTGCATTCGCCTATAATGTTGCAGGCATCCCGATTGCCGCTGGGGTGCTCTATCCGGTCTTTGGCCTGCTCCTGTCCCCTATTATCGCTGCAGCCGCCATGGCGCTGTCGTCGGTCAGCGTGATCGGCAATGCGCTGCGGCTGAAACGCGTCGAGATCTGAATGTTTTTGAGACGTGCCTTCATGCTCGCGACCGCATCGCTTGCCGTCATCATTCTCTTCTATCTGTTGCGCGAGCATTGGGCGCATGCGCTCGGTATTCTGCCTTACGCCATATTGTTGCTCTGCCCGCTCATGCATCTGTTTCACGGATCGCATGGCCATGATCATTCGGGCAAGGCACATTGAGCTTACCAACAAAATTACAACCCTGGGGGAGATTGAATATGCGAATGACGATCAAGGCTGCAAGGTGCGCTGTGGCTGCAACATGTCTTTTGATGTCAACACTGGCTAGCGCTGAGCAGCCTGACCGCGACGGCGCTGCGGCCGTTCTGTCAGCCTATAAAGCCGCGATTGAGCGCCTCGATATTACGGATGTTGAAAAACTCTTCTCGCCCGACGCCATTGTCATCGAGTCAGGAAAGGTCGAGGGCAATTTCAATACCTATCGCGACCATCATTTGGGCCCCGAACTCAAAGAGTTCAAATCCTTTGCCTTCGGCAACTACAAGGCCGACATCAGGTTGGAAGGTCCTATTGCACTCGCGACAGAGACCTACACATACCGGATTGTGCTGCAATCGGGTGAAGCGATCGACCGGCTCGGCGTTGCCAGCACCGTGCTGAAATGGAACGGGCAGGCTTGGCAAATTGTCTCGACCCATAGTTCGTCGCGCAAGCCCAAGGCACCAGCCAACTGATGCAGATGGTCGATCGATCCTCGCTCATCCGCCAGATGATCGAGCGCTGGCGCGATGATCCAGGCGCCACCTACCAAAGCTGGTTCCTCTGGGACGAACGTATCAAGAATTTCCGTTCGATCCGCCGAGGCATCCAGCAAGTTGTGGCCGAAATCGAGGCCGGGTCATTTGGCGTTGCCTATCGCGGGTCATCGCTTGAGACGGTCGTGCATTCGATCGCCGAGCAGCGTCAGATCTTCAAAGGCGCCGACCATGCTTTCCTCTGGAAGCCCAAGCTCCGTATTCCCGACATTTACGAGCATCCCGTTAACCAGCGCGCCTTCGGGCGCCTGCTCCACAATTGTGTCTGCTGTGATACGGCCGAAGACGTTATTGCCCATATCCGGGCGATCGACAGCCTCAAGATCAAAGGTCTGGGGCCAGCAGTCGCCAATTTGCTCTATTTTCTTCATCCGACGTTGATCCCGCCGTTCAACACGGCCATCGTCAACGGCTACAACGCTCTTACTTCGTCGAAGGTCAAGCTTGGGAGCTGGGAACAGTTTCTCGCCATGCGCAGCGGCATCCTCGACCTGAACGACGAATATCGCGACCTTCTCTCCAATGATCTAGGTGCTATTGGCGGGCTTTTATTCGACATTGGTTCAGGACGTTACCCCTCCCCCTCACCATCGGACGAAAGCTCAGACGACTGGATCAACCGCCTCGATGCGGTCCGCGCCGAAGCGCACCAGCTCGGCAAGGCGCAATTGGCGCGGAACGATGATGACCGCACCCATAGCGAAGTACAGGCATGGTTGCGCGACCTTGGGCATGCGCTTGGCTATCGCATATGGATTGCCGCGAACGACCGAGGACGGATCCATGACGGCATTCCGCTGGGAAAAAATTGTCTCGAGCATCTTCCGCCGGAAATCGCAATTGCGCCGGGTGCAGATGCCGTGCGCCTCATCGACGTTTTATGGATAGCGCCAGATTCGCCGCGCGTCGTAGCGGCGTTCGAAGTTGAGCATTCGACTTCCATCTATTCGGGTATCGTCCGGATGCTCGACCTGGCGCTGAGTGGCGGCGATATCGAGAATGTCGCCGAGCTCTTTCTGGTTGCCCCGGATGCCCGCGAAAAAGATGTGCGGGCACAGCTTGCGCGACCGGCATTCAGCCGCATCGCGGATCTCAAAATAGCCTATCTTCCCTATGCGGAGCTTGCCTCCCACCGCGAACAAATTGCACGCTTTGGCAGCGGTATGAAAGCAATCCGGGCAATCTCCCGTCCCCTTTCAACGCTCGATGGCCAGAATGATGACAAATAAGCTGTTCATGCGCTCCGGTTGCCGAAGTGATCGCGCTCCATGCTAGTTAGAGAGACCGTCCAAGACCTTCCCGTGTCGGCGGTTATATTGTGGCCGATCCTCGCGCGGTTGGACGGGGTTTCCGAATGGAACCCAATGATTGCATTCAAGGGCAGCGCGGAATTGAACGCCGAACTGCGAATCATGTTCAAGGAGCTCCTCACAACATGGCCTAGCGCCAGCGGACCAGCTCGCCTGGTCTTATATGACCTGCCCCATGCGATAGGATAGCGTATCCGCATCCCCTTGCTGCTCGAAATCGAAGAAACAATTACCCTGCTCGAAAGCGGCACAGGAAAGCGTGTGACCCGACGCGTAGTCGCGACAGGACTGCTTGCAAGAATTGCACGCTCCTGGCTGTCGCGACAATTGGAAGGCTATCTTCATGACGGCGACAACGGCCTGAAAATCTCGGCTTCGCGTTTACCGGCGGCGCGGAGTGGCGGGTTTGCACGCACGAAAAAGCGGAAGCGCTGAGAGATTGTTGCTGTAACCTCTCACGCCCTGCAAACGAATTGACTAATGGGTTTCTGGAGCCTAGTGAAATGCTATGAAGCGGTGGCTTTCCATGCTGATGCTCGTAGGAGCGATGATGGGCCTTTTGGCCCAGGAAGCCGCGTTTGCGCGGGCGATGCCTTCTACAATGACCGAACAGTTTAGTACGTCATTGCAGATGAGTGCGGACTGTGCCGAAATGATGGGCTCTGCACAGCAAAATCCTCAGCCCGACGAGCCATGTGAGGGCATGACGCCAGACTGTATCGCCAAAATGGGATGTGCAGTCCCGGTTGCGCTAATTCCTCCGCTGCTGAGCACCCACCCGGCCGAAATGTGTCTAACGACGCCGCTACAAATGCCAGTCGCGCCACTTGTCGGGCGTGAAACCAGTCCGGAACCACATCCACCTTCCCGCCTTGGCTGAACCCCAGCGGCGCACGACGGACCAGCATGTCCGCAGTGCGTCTCGAACTAGTTCAATCAAGGATATTTAGCATGAAAATTCTACTGACAATCGCCGCAACGCTTGCGGCATTTGCTTCTGTATCGGTTCAAGCCGCAAACGATCGCGGACCGGGCCATTGGGAATGGAAGTCGCGCCCGACCCATGGACCGAGCAAGTCCAACCTGCCTGCGCGTGTCCGCGTCTGGGTTAAGGATGACCAGGCCAAGATGGCCAATTGCGATTGCGACATGATGAAGGTCGCCCCTGCCGATTGCATGATGACGCCCGGCAAGGGCGCTTCTTCCTCCAAAGGCTGACGGATTTCGTCCCGGTCTGCGCTTCAGGCGTAGGCCGGGGCGGCTCCGTTCGCCACTCAAGATTAAGGGGGATATTCATGCACAAATCTTTGGGTGCAGGACTCTTGCTGCTGTTACCAGCGGCGCTCCGTGCCGAGCCGCTGACGTTCGACGCCGCGCTCCAGCGCGCGCAAAACGAAGCGCCCAGCCTGAACGGGCGTGAGGCAGGCGTCAGAGCGGCACAGTCGGCCGCGATCGCGGCTGACCGGTTGCCCGATCCGACGCTGGATATTGGGATCCGCGATTTTCCTGTAACAGGACCGGATGCGGGACGCTTCAACCGCGACGATTTCACGATGACTACAATTGGTGTCAGCCAGCAGTTCATCAATCCCGCCAAACGCCGTGCGCGGGCTGAGCGGGCGAGCGCGGAGATCGGTCTCGCCGAGGCTGAGGTGTCGGTGGAAGCTCGCAACGTCCGGCTCGAAACCGCGCTTGCCTGGATCGATCTCTATTACAGCGTGCGCAGACTTGAGCAGCTGAAGCTGCTCGATGAAAGCCTTTCCGATCTACAGGCGACAGTGTCAGCACGACTGGCATCGGGGAGCGCGCGCCCTTCACAAGCCTTCGAGCCTGAACAATTGCGCGCGCAAGTGGCTGACCGTCGTAGCGCCTTGGTAGCCCAGATTGCCAAAGCGCGTGCGAGGCTCGCCCGCTACACAGGGGATCCCAATCCTTCGATTCTCGGCACGCCGCCGGAGCTGACAGTCAATCGGGCCGCGCTACTCGCAGGCGTCAATGATCTGCCAAGTCTGCGCACGCTAGATGCACAGACCGCAGCGATGGACGCCGAAACCCGGCTCGCCCGCGCCGACAAGACGCCCGACTGGAAAGTCAGCGCTTCTTATGGTCGCCGCGAGCCGCGCTTCGGCGATCTTGTTTCGGTCGGTGTGTCGATTGATCTGCCGCTCTTTGGTCGCAAGCGCCAAGATCCCAGGATTGCAGCGCGCGCGCTCGAGGCTGAACGTGCTCGCTTCGACAGACTTGCTGGCGAACGCGAAGTGATTGCGGAGCTGGAAGGCGATTTGGCCGAATATAATGAACGCCAAGCACGTCTGGAGAATGCACGGGACAATCTGGTGCCGCTCGCCCGAAAGCGAGCAAAGCTTGACTTTGACAGCTACGGCGCTGGCACCGTCGATTTGGGAACGGCTTTGCTGGCCACGCTCAGAGTTGCCGAGGCCGAGGTCGATTTGCTCGACCGCGAGGCCGAAGTCGCCCGCGACGCGGTGCGCATCAACATGACATATTCAGGAGAGCAGCCATGACGGATGCGACACAAAGTGCGGCACGTTGGCGTGCCGGAATATTGGCTGCAACTTTGGTTGCAGGAGGCGGCGGATATTATCTGGGACAGCGCGGAGACGTTCCCGCAACAGCCTCAACGAGCGCGGAGGGGCGCAAGGTTCTCTATTATTATGATCCGATGTTTCCGAACCAGAAGTTCGACAAGCCCGGCAAATCTCCGTTCATGGATATGCAACTCGAACCCAAATATGCGGATGACGCCACCGGAGCATCGGGCGCCGTATCTGGGGTCAGCATTGATCCTACGGTGATGCAGAATTTGGGGATCCGGATTGTTGCAGCCCAAATGGGAAATCTGGCCGCCACGCTCAATGTCACCGGCACGGTCGATTTCAACCAGCGCGATGTTGCAATTGTCCAGTCGCGCGCGGGTGGATTTGTCACACGCGTCTATGCGCGCGCGCCCGGCGATGTGGTGCGCGCGGGCGCACCGATCGCAGATGTACAACTACCCGAATGGGGCGGTGCACAAACCGAGTTTTTGAGCGTCAAGCGACTGGGACGACCCGACCTGACGGCCGCCGCGCGTCAGAGGTTGCGGCTAATGGGTATGTCCGATGGGTTGATCGCCAGCGTCGAACGAACGGGGCGCACCAATGGCACTATGACCATATCGTCACCGATTTCAGGTGTGATCCAGACGCTGGACGCACGCGTTGGTGTGACGCTTGGCCAAGGCCAGACGCTCGCCCAAGTAACTGGGCTCGGTACCGTCTGGCTTAACGCTGCGGTGCCGGAAGCACAGGCAGGCGCAGTCAGCATCGGACAAAATGCCACCGCGACGCTTACCGCGTTTCCAGGCGAAACATTTGGCGGGCGGATCATCGCCATTCTGCCGACCGCACAAGCCGATAGCCGCACACTCACCGTCCGTATCGAGCTTACAAATCGCAGCGGTCGTCTTCGACCCGGAATGTTTGCAAGCGTCGCGCTTGGCGGAGATGCAAGGCAAGCACTGCTCGTGCCCAGCGAAGCGGTGATCCGCACCGGCACACGGACGATTGTAATGTTGGCAAAGGGCGATGGCCGCTATCACCCCGCCGAAGTACGCACCGGCTGGGAGGGCAGTGGGCAGACCGAGATATTGGAAGGGCTTGCGGTCGGCGAGAAAGTTGTCGCATCGGGGCAATTCCTGCTCGATTCCGAAGCCAGCCTGACCGGCATCATGGTTCGTCCGCTCGGCGGTGCCAAATGATTGAGGCCATCATCCGCTGGTCGGTGAAGGCGCGTGGGCTGGTCGTGATCGCAGCCCTTGTCCTGGCCGTTATCGGGGTCGGCGCGGTGCGAACAACGCCGGTCGATGCGCTGCCTGATCTCTCCGATGTGCAGGTCATCATTCGCACGACCTATCCCGGCCAGGCGCCGCAGATTGTCGAGAACCAGGTCACCTATCCGCTGACGACCACTATGCTTTCGGTTCCCGGTGCGCGTGTCGTTCGCGGCTATTCCTTCGTCGGCGACAGCTTTGTCTATGTGCTGTTTGAGGACGGCACGGACTTATATTGGGCACGCAGCCGGGTACTGGAATATCTCAGCCAAGTGCAGGGGCGATTGCCGGAAGGAGCGACCGCCTCGCTTGGTCCCGACGCCACCGGCGTGGGCTGGATTTACGAATATGCGCTGGTGGACAAAACGGGCCGGCATGATCTGGCGCAACTCCGCAGCATACAGGACTGGTTTCTGCGTTTCGAACTCAAGTCCGTCCCTGGCGTCGCCGAGGTCGCCAGCATCGGCGGGATGGTCAAACAATATCAGGTGATAGTCGATCCCCAGAAACTGGCCTCCTACGGCGTGACTGCAAGCGAAGTATCCGACGCCCTCAAACGCGCCAATCAGGAAACCGGCGGTGCAGTCGTCGAGATGGCCGAAGCCGAATATGTCGTGCGTGCCACCGGCTATCTGAAAACACTCGATGACTTTCGTGCTGTGCCGCTACGCAGCGCAGCGGGCGGCATCCCTGTCACCGTCGGAGATGTTGCCACGGTGCAAATCGGCCCCGACATGCGGCGCGGGATTGCCGAACTCAACGGCGAAGGCGAAGTGGCAGGCGGCGTCATCGTCATGCGCCAAGGCAAAAATGCCCGCGAAGTCATCGACGGCGTCCGCGAAAAATTGACCGAATTGAAAGCCGGTCTGCCCAAAGGCGTCGAGATTGTGACAGTCTATGACCGTTCGGGCCTGATAGATCGCGCGGTCGAGAACCTCACCTCCAAACTTCTCGAAGAATTTGCGATTGTCGCTCTCGTTTGCGTGCTGTTCCTGTGGCACGCGCGCTCTGCGCTCGTTGCAATCCTGACGCTGCCGCTTGGCATCTTGATCGCCTTCATCGTCATGCGGCTGCAGGGACTCAACGCCAATATCCTCTCGCTCGGCGGCATCGCGATCGCCATCGGTGCGATGGTCGATGCGGCGGTGGTGATGATCGAAAATGCCCATAAACATCTCGAACGCTGGGCGCATGACAACCCCGAGAAGGAGCTTAAAGGCACTGAACGCTGGCGGGTCATCACCGATGCCGCCGCCGAGGTTGGTCCGGCACTGTTCCTGAGTTTGCTGATCATAACCTTCTCGTTCATCCCGATTTTCTCGCTGCAAGGTCAGGAGGGGCGACTGTTCGCCCCGCTCGCCTTCACCAAGACCTATGCGATGGCAGCGGCTGCATTGCTCTCGATTACCTTGGTACCGGTGCTGATGGGGTGGCTGATCCGGGGACGGATTCCCGCCGAAGAGGCAAACCCAATCAACCGGTTCCTCACCCATATCTACAGACCCGCACTCGATTGGGTGCTGGCCAAGCCAAAGCAGGCTTTGCTTATCGCCGGCCTCGTCTTCGCATCGAGCCTATGGCCGATCAGCCAGACCGGCGGCGAGTTTATGCCGCAGATGAACGAGGGCGATCTGCTCTACATGCCTTCGGCGCTGCCAGGAATATCGACCGCCAAGGCGTCGATGCTGCTCCAGCAAACCGACCGGCTCATCAAGACCGTGCCGGAGGTGGAAAGCGTGTTCGGCAAAGCCGGCCGTGCCGATACTGCGACTGACCCTGCGCCGCTCGAAATGTTCGAGACCACCATCCGCTTCAAACCAAAAGGCGAATGGCGCCCGGGCATGACGCAAGACAAGCTGATCGACGAACTCGACCGCACGGTCAGAGTCCCAGGCCTAGCCAATTTTTGGATACCGCCGATCCGCAACCGGATCGATATGCTCGCGACAGGGATCAAAAGCCCGATCGGGATCAAGGTGTCAGGCGCAAACCTCGATGAAATCGATCACGTTGCCGCAGAGATCGAGGGTGTGGCAAGGACGGTACCCGGAATCAGCTCGGCATTGGCCGAACGGCTGACCGGCGGGCGCTATATCGATGTCAGCATCAACCGCGCCGCCGCCGCACGTTACGGTATGAATATAGCTGATGTGCAGACCATCGTGTCGGGCGCGATTGGCGGCGAAGTCGTCGGCCAGACGGTCGAAGGACTGGCGCGCTATCCGATCAATGTCCGTTACCCCCGTGAAATCCGCGACAGTCTGGACGAACTTGTCAATCTTCCCGTTCTGACACCCTCACGCGCGCAAATTACGCTTGGAACGGTGGCGGATGTCCGCATCACCAATGGCCCACCTATGCTTCGGAGCGAGAATGGTCGGCCTGCCACGTGGGTCTATATCGATGGCAGGGGTCGAGCCCTAACCGAGATCGTTGGCGATCTTCAAAGGGTGGTTGCCGAGAAAGTCAAACTGCCGCCAGGCATCAGCATCGCCTATACAGGCCAGTTCGAGTTTCTCGAACGCGCAACGCAGCGGTTGAAGATCGTTGTGCCCGCGACCCTGCTCATCATCTTCGTCCTGCTCTATGCGACCTTTCGCCGCTGGGATGAAGCCGCACTCATCATGGCGACATTGCCGTTCGCGTTGACCGGCGGCGTCTGGCTGCTCTACCTGCTCGGCTACAACCAGTCAGTCGCAACAGGCGTCGGCTTTATCGCACTTGCCGGCGTTGCCGCCGAGTTCGGTGTGGTGATGCTGATCTACCTCAAACATGCGCTGGCCGAACACAGACCGGAAGACGTCGAAGCGGCGGTCCGCGAAGGCGCGCTGCTGCGCGTGCGGCCCAAAGCGATGACAGTGGCGGTGATCCTCGCCGGTCTGTTCCCGATCTTGATCGGTACCGGCACCGGCTCCGAAGTGATGAGCCGGATTGCTGCCCCCATGATCGGCGGGATGTTGACCGCGCCCCTGCTCTCAATGCTGATCATTCCTGCCGCATATCTGCTGATGCGGCGACAGAAAACGCAAGTTCAACACCAAGGAGAAGCAAAGTGAAGAAACGACTGACAATTGCCGCCCTGATGGCCGCGCCAATCCTGCTGTCTGGTTGCGGCAAGCAGCCGCACGCGCCCAAAGAGGTGGCCTCGCCGGATGCGATGGGAGATGTGGCGATGCCCGCTGAGGCAAAAATGGCCAAAGGCACTGGGACTGTCACTGCGATCGATCCTGCATCTAGCAAAATAACCCTCGCCCATGAGCCGATACCGGCCGTCAAATGGCCCGCCATGACGATGGGCTTTACGGCCAAGCCGGAACTGTTCGCGGGCATTGCTGTTGGCGACAAGGTCGATTTCGACCTCACGGTGACCGGCAATGCCGGCGAAGTGACGTCAATCCGGAAACGATGAAGCGCTCAAGCGCCAAAATCCGCAGTGCGCCTCGTTTCAGTTCGCGGGGGTGTGGGGAACTGGTGAACTTGGGTGATGGCCTTGTCGGTCGTTGCTAACCGCACAAAACGGTCAACCACGCCTTCGCGACAGCGCGCGGGTCGTTCTGGGTATCTACACGCCCACAATCATTCGTCATTTTCTCAACTCATCAAACACCCGCGATACGGCGCCACCCTTGACTGATTGTTTGCGGACATAGCGCAGCGCCGTCGATACCGACTTCCAACCAATCGCCTGACAGACCCCTGCACCATCCTCGCCGCTCGCAAACAAATCCTGCGTGAGCCCGACCCGCATCGAATGCGTGCTGATTGTGCGGAGCAGGTCCCCTTCCCTGCCCGGCTCCTCTTCGACCAACTCGGCATCGATGGCGGCGCGCGCGAGACGCTTGTAGATCGCGTTTATACCTTGTCGGGTTAGCGGCCCGTCGCCGATCGCATAGCGAGTCCGGGGCGGCTCGGCGGGGCTGCCCTGCAACCGTTCGCGCCAATAGCGCGTATGGCCCGGAATGCTAAAATACTCCTGTGGTGCCCGTGCAGGCCGTCCTTGGCGCCGGTCCACGCCCACACGGCGGAACAATGGCCCTCCATTAAACTGCGACGCCTCGAGCCACCTGCCGATCCGGCGCATTGTATCGATCGACAACCAGGCATAGCGCCCCTCCCCTTCCTGGTCGGTCTTGGTCTTACCTATGGCGAGTATGCCGCGCCCATCGGATTGCGGATCAAGATCATGGATCTGGATTGCGGCCAGCTCGCTGACGCGCAGGCCGGTTTCAAAAGCAACGGCGATAAGTGCGCCGTCGCGCAGGCCCTGCAGATCAGACCCACACACCGAGAACAGCATCGCCAGCGTCACGCCTCGAACCTCGTCCTGCGGGTTCATCGCTGTTCCGAGCCTTATCCCTACTGCTTGCCGTTGCTGCGCGCCTTTGCGCCGACGCGCGGCTTTCAAAGCGTCGGCGACCATTGCTGCGCGCGTGGGCAGGCTTTCGCGCGAGCACAGTGCCAACATCCGATGAATACGCGCTATGCTGGCGATGCGGCGGGTAAGTGTTGCTGGCTTGTACCCCCTGCCCTGCTCGAGCCAGCGCAGATAGCGCACCAGATCTTCGGGTTCAGCCGGAAGAGCCTGCCGCTTCTCTTCCCGGCACCAAGTTATGTAGCAGCTCAGATCATCGGTGAGCGCGCGGCGGGTTTCTGCGGCCATAGCTTCCCATGCGGTTTCAAAACCGATCAGACTGACCCCGCCAAAATTCTCCGGGAGCACCTCGGATACCATCGCAGCCAGACGATCGACGCTGACGGGCTTTGCCCTACCCTTCCCCCGCACCGGCAGCTGCGCAGCACCCGCCAGCTCGATCACGACACCCTCCTCCGTCTGTGACGCGCGTGAAGGAGACTGTGCGGCGTCAATGTCGGAGTGCGTGCTCATAGACAGCGTTTTGCCCGCCAAAGTCGCGATTGTCGAGATAATATAGTTTCCGTAACATATTATTACGGAAAGTGGCTGAAAGGCTCTAGACGGAGCAAACCCAATGGGCTAGTTAGGTTTTTCCAAATTCATCGCGCTCGACCTGCGAGGAGCCGGAATTGTGCAAGGGATGATCGCCATCACCGACTCGACAAGCCCTGCCCTTGCCATTTTCATGCTCGGCCATGCCGGTGCAAGCCTTTCGTTTCTCACACTTTTACCAGAGACGTCCCGCGACAATGTCACCGCCATCCTGGCCTACCGGCTGCTGTCGAAGCTCTGGGCACAATACCGGGTTGATTGCGGAATAGGCCACGGCCGCACTCTCTTTAGTCTCGACAATGGCTATGAACTGCGTCTGTTCGCGGCGCTGGTCGATGAGCTGGCCGAATGGGCACCGCTTCGATCGGCCGTCGCGGCGGTTCGGGCGCACTCCCCTGCCCTATCAGGCCCTGAACGCCTCATCTATGTGAGCGAATTTGAAGAGAAGCAGCAAAGGCTCCTTGAGGTCTGCGACCAGCTGCAGCGACTTCCGGTCGATCTGGATCCTACAGGTCGTAGCGCCTTGCTGATCGATCGGTGTCAGAAGCTTGAAGAACTGGACGACCGCGATATTTGCTGGGCGCTAAACCTCGCCGGCGCTTTCCATATGAAGGTCCTGGGGGGCACTAAAGCGTCACCCCCCTTCCCCGCCCTCTTCCTGCGTGAAATGCTGCGCTTTGATCGGTCGAGATCATGGCGCGATCGCGCTTTACGCTCGGCCCTTGCTGGGTCTGCCCATACGCTCTCAGAGGCAATTTTGGGTGCTATCCATGGGCAAAGAGCCTTTGAAGCCGAGTTTTCCGGGCTTAGACACCATTCCCGACTTGGTTTGGCCTATGCCTATCTGGCTGGAATCGGGGAATTGGCCCCTGCCCTGCTTGGCAAGTTGCTGGACTGTTCTGAGCCTGGCGCGCGGAAGATGTTGAGACAGCTAGTGGCCGCGGGCTTTGCGCGGCACAGCCCCCCTGCCCCGGCTTATGGACATGTGGAGCGCTTTCGGCTTGGGTGGGCACAAGCGCCCTGGCTTCGGTCCTATTCGGTCGATGAGGAGCCGGCGACATTGGATCGTTTTGACGATTAGCTGCGACTTTCCGAGTGTAAGCGCTTTACATTGTGCGTTACCTATCGCCTTGCAATGCGCTTCGCATTGTCTAGCGCTTTCGCGTTGCAACGCTTTTTATAGTGCGTTTTCGCTTGCGCTATCACGTTACCTTGCACTATCGAACGGCAATGTGCTTTGTCTTTCCGAGGCGGAAGCGCGTTACATGTCACGTTACAAATGCAAAGCGAGTCTCCTATGCCAGTCATCACCGTGGGATCATCGAAGGGCGGTTGCGGCAAAACCACCACCGTTCTCGCGCTTGCCTCAGAAATCCGCTCGGCAGGGTCCGAAGTCTGCATCATCGACGCCGATGACCAGCTGAGCGCCTATAATTGGTACCAGAAATGGCAGGCCAAGGACGGGATTACGGTGATCGATGCCTCCAACCTCAATCGCGACATCGATATTCGCGCCCATATCAAGGATGCCGCCGCCAAATATCCGTTCGTGATCGTCGATCCTGCCGGCATGCGCTCACAGCGCATGCAATGGGCCGCATCGCTATCCGACATGTGGATCATTCCGCAAAAAGCAACGTCGCTCGACGCCGCGGCGACCGCCAATCTGCTCGATGTCGATATGGAAGCGATCGTCGAGATGAGGGGAGGGCGGCCCATTCCGCATCGCATCCTCTTTACGATGACCAACCCGCTGATCATGTCGAAGAACGAACGCCATGTCGTCAACGCCACGCGCAACAAGGCGCCGGTCTTCGACGCCGAGCTGCGTCAGTACGATGCTTATGCCGCGATGGACCTTTACGGACTGACGCTCGAAGAAGTGGCAGAGCAAGGCGTAGCCAACGCCCAAAAGCCCAGGGCATATGCGGCAGAGATACTGCACCAGGCAATCGAAGACATCAAGGCCTCCGAAGCAGAAGAAAGGAAATAGGCCATGGGAGAACGTCCAACGCCGCCCGATCCCTTTGCGCGGACACAGGCGCCCAAATCGGCTGACTCGAAGCCGTCATTGACTGATACGCTTTCCGCCTTTGCCCCTAAGCCAATTGAAGACTCGCTGCCAGCCACAATTCCGGTTGCCAATATTGCGCCAGACACGGGCAGGGGAGGGCGCCCCAGGAGGCGAGGGGACCTGGAAACCAGGACCAAGGCGATAAACTTTCGGATGAAGCCAAGCGAGCAGGCGGCGCTCAATGCGCTTTGCGACGAGCTGAATCGATCAATCCCAGACACGATCATGATCTTGATCGCGCACTATAAACAAACGCAGACATAACGCCGGGGCAGGGGAGGGGCATACTTCAACTTCAGCCCTACTTGGGGCTAGTTCTGGCCTAGGAGCCCGCTTTATCGCCATGGTTCAGCTTCACCGCCCTCGGCGTCATTTGCCGTCTCGGTGATCGCTGGATGCGGCCAACCGCAAGTCTATCCGGTCAGCCTGGCCGGATCTCGGCAAGACCGGTTCTGAATCCAAGCGACACGAGGATCTTGGAAATCAGCCGAGCCTGACTTGCGTGCATCGAGTCTCCAGGAGCCTTAACCTCGACAAATCGAATTTCGCCCTCACGCCACAGCGTCAAATCCGGCCAACCAGCACGCAGATCATAAGGGGCCTGGGCGAACCGCTCGGCAATCTCGCGCAACCGCTTAGTGCCGAGGCAGTCGAAAAGGCCGAGGACATGTTCGCGTCTGACCGCCGGATAATATGCCGGGCTATGACCCGCGGTTGCCGCAATGATCGCCCAGTTGCTCTCGACCTGCCTGCGCGAAGCGTTGCCCAATGTCCCGAGAAGCTGTTCATTATCGAGGCGGTCCTCGGGAAAAGCGACATTCTGGGCATAGAGTGCCTCAATGAATGTGTCGGCATGGCGCTGGGGAAGGGGATTGAACGATGCTGCCTTTATCAAGGTAAGGATTAGCCCGCCCTCGGCTGCGGCACCGCTCCACCCATCTGCCGCATAGTGATCGAGCGCCGCCAGTTCCACCGGCTTCATCGTATCGTCCCGGCGCAGGCGCCATTCCTTTCCAGCCCCCCGCTCGAGGTGGATAACTTCATGCTCGATGCCGAAGCGTTGGACTTGCTGCTCGAATTTCCCAATCCTGACTGTCGCGCGCGCCGAGTTCTTCGGCACGGCAGTTCGCTGCAGTTTTGCCAGTTTCCTGGAGACGCCTACCTGAGGATCTATTGAAAGCGCCTTGTCATAAGCGGCGATCGCTGCCTCGGTTTCTCCGGCGTGCTCGTGCAACTCGCCGCGCAGGCGAAGGGCTTGCGCCTGCCGCCAGACCTCTGCGCTAGCTTCCGCAACGTCGAGCCCGGCAAATATGGCAGTCCGCTGTTCCTGCGAAAGCTCGCCAGCAGCAGCGTCCGAGATTGACCGTATGATCCGGATGTCGCCGGTCGCTATGCGATTGCGCTGCCAGCCCTCGCGATCGATCATTGCTCCGCCGAAATCATAGCCGAAGCGCTCACCTTCTTTGCCGATCAAATAGACGCGGCGGTTGGCCGGATCGAACGCATAGTCTTCGCTCCAGCCTGTTTCCTGCTCCCAGTTCGCGATCTCGCAGCCCTGGTCGAGATCGAACAGGAAATAGCGGCAACTGTCAGCGCTGCCTGGTGCATTGGCGGTCTGGCAGATTGCAAAGCGGCCATCGGCGGAGACGTCGCTGCTTGCCAGGTTGGCCGAGAACTCACGCTCGACGAGTTTGTGACCATCGGCGCGGAAGGCGACGAGCCTGCCGCTCAAGCCATCGCCGAACATCCAGTCGCTCAGGATGAACGTGCCAGTGTCTGCGACATGACCATGCTGCGGCCTTTCGAGACGGCCCGTAGCCAGCCTATTTCCATTGCCGCTCAACAAGGACCAGGATCCGTGGCCTTCATAGCGATGGCCGCTGATAGTGCCTTCCGGGTTTCGGTCCTGCCAGATGAGATGAAACCGGCCATTGGGCGATGCGGCATGTGGGCCGAAGAAGTCGAGGCTGGGAATGCTGACAAGCCCGTGGCCGAATGGCTCGATTTCCAGGGGTACGGCGCGACCGGGTTGAGCTGCCCGTTCCACTTCACGGCCACCGCCGAACAATCCTTTGAGAAACCCCTTCATGCGGCAGCGTTTAACGAATTTTGAAGCTCGGCAATGGCCTCGATCACATCATCGAACCGAGGCGGATCGCCAAAGATCATTCCGCTCATTGCCTGATAGTCCTGTCGCAGTTGATCGATCATGGCGCCTTCCGGGCATAACGCGAATGTCGGGACGCGTGCGGACGCCAGGTCGAAGTCGGGCCGGTTGAAGAACATGCGGGCGTGAACAACGCAGTCTTCGCCAAGCTCCAGATTTGCCGTCGCGGCCTTGCCAGTCTCGGAGTGGATCAGGCGATAAAGGTCGTAATAGTGACGCGAAATTCGCTGGCCGTTGCCGCGCAGTTGGTCGCGTATTTCATACCACCGGCGCAGCCCGTGAACGATGACCACTTTGTCCCAGAATGTCCGCTCGGCATCGACCACGGTCACGTTGGGCACAGCGAGGTCAATATCCGGGACATCGGCATCGACATAGGGCGTGATCGTCCGGCGTGAATGCGGGTCGAGCGCCGACTTGGCTCCGGATTCGATTTTCACCGACTTGGCGATATAGGCATCGGTCGGCGTCACGCTCGCATAGACCAGCATGAGCGTTTGGCCGTCGTACGCATCAGGCTCGACGCGAATGGCATCCTTTCCAAATCCTGCGCGCGCGCAGGTTTCGGCGCAGATATCGGCCAGTCGTTCGGCCAGTGGCCCGTTTATGTAAGCCTCGCAGGCGCTGCGTATCGCGTCGAGAGCAGCTTGGCGCTTCTTGCCGCTGAGCGCCGCAAGTTCCTCGATCGATGCCGCTTGGCCCAGATCGTCGCGGAAGACGGTCACGTCGACGTCTTCGGAAAATCGCTCGATCAACCCAAATGCCTTGGAGAGCGAGGTGCCGCCTTTGAAGAGCAGGCGCGGTCCCGCGCCCAATCCGTTGAACAGCGCATCCAGCGTCCAGCAAACCCAGAAGTCCTTCTCGACATTCTGCGGCGTCGTTCCGAGGCGTTGAGCCGTGGCGATGAACAGCCCGCTGCGTGTTCGTGCGTCTGCGCGCAGGATTTCGTCAAAAGCGGCATTCATGCCAGAGGTATCTCGCTGCTCACGAGCGGCCGCAGCATATCCTGCATCCAGGCTGGAAGCGTGGTCAGGCCATCAGCAAGATCGGCCCTGAGCACAGCGCCGTGCCTGGTGTCGGCCAGCAGGGATGATAGCCGGCCGCGCCATTGGTCGGTTTCGCCGCCGGACATGGTGTCGCGCAGCCAGTGCAGCGCCTGGACGATGCGCATGGCGGGGCGCCCGGCCCAGAACAGCTTGCTGGCCGCGGTCTGCTTGAAGGTTATCGTGAGATTGTCGAGCTTGATCGACTTCGGGCGCGCCTCGCTATGCACAACGATCTTCGCGGGCACGGCATTGGTGAAGCCGAGATCGTTTGCCGCCGTCATGCCATCGACCAGTACACGAATCTGGTCACGGCGCGCGACGGCATCGATGACCGCCCGAGGATCGGGGGCGCTGTCGTTTTGTGTCAGGCAGTTGAAGCACGGCTTGTCATAGAGTCCTCGGTCGATCCGGCGCAGATCGCTCCCTTTGACCAAGCGCTGGAGCGTCTTGTCGACGGCATCACGCCCGGCGAGATCGAGGAAATCGGACGGTGTCCAGACAGCACCCTGTGCTCCCCGGCCGATACGATCGAGAATTTGTGCTTTCAGACCGGATGGCACATCGCTCATGTCCGAAATATGTAGCAGGATTTCGGACAATGTCCATTTATTCATGTCCGAAATATGTAGGCGGATTCCGGACATGTCGCACCGAACCTTGACCTAACCAAGACATCGATACCGAGCGCTCAGTGCATAAAGCAGCGTATGGACCATCTCCGTTAACTCTCTGATTCAATCGCAGAATTCTGGGACGATGTGAGCAAATTTACTTGGAGAGTCTCGAAAATTTCGAACGAACACTGTTGGCGCAGAGGGCAGGGCACAGCTGGTTTCCAAACCCACAGGCCGGAGGCCCGCATCCGAAGCGTTGATGCACGACGCCAACTAAGTCTCTGATCATGGAATAGCGATCACGTTCGGACGATGCGTGCAAGGCGACCCGAGGGATCAATCTCTATCGCTCCACTCCAATCACCGGGCGCTGCGGCAAGATCGTCTGAACAGTGCTCTGTGCCGATCAGCTTGGTCCAGAACACACAGACTGGAGCGATGACAGATTTGCTAAAACCCGCAAGCTCGATGCGCGCCTTTACCTCGATCCGGTTCTCATCGTTGGCAAAGCCTGCGACAAGCTCGAACCGTGAGCCGCCATCCATGACCACCGTCGAATCGTGCATCAATGCTGTGACATATAGCGCAAGGAAGGCTTGGTTCGCATCAAATGCGTGACGTTCTTCCTCCAACAGGGCCCCGCACTTGATGAGTAGGGCCGCTAAATCTTCGGTCACTTGTTCATCTGTAAACGCCGGGTTCCAGATGAATGCGGCCGAGAGGTAGTTGAAGACCGCTCGCTCCCGCTGTGTCAGCTTCTCGAAGCGATCACTCTGCATCTTTTTGATGGCTTGGTTGAGAGCGGATTTCACTACTTCGCGCCTTAGATTCAGACGTGCATCCAGTTGCGCATCAGTGGCTGTCCGTAGGTTGGCTGCACTGATCCGTTTGGCCGTTGCTAGGTCAGGAAAACGGCCTTCGCCCTGTTTGAGCCAGGACTCCAGGCTAAGCTGGATGTCTCTGATCTTGTCGGTTACTGGCCCTTTTTCCCGCTGATTGCGATGCGCGACGAAGTCGCCAATCTCTCGAATGGTGGCAAGTCCGTAGCAGTGGTCGCGCAAACCCAAAAAGATCCGGTCGAGATCTGCGACTCTGCAGTCGCCATGGATGTAGCGCTGGACGCGCTGGCGGAGTTCAGCCGGCTTCACGCAATCAAAACTAACGACATCTTTTTCTGGATAGACTGTTGATTTTCATTGAGAGTTGACCCGGTGTTTTCACTGAGAAGTGACCCGTCTTGTGATTATGTTTCGATTAATTCCTGTGGGTCAAGATAGTGCTTTCTCCTTTTTGGGTTTTGCCTGCTGGGC